>NZ_BTIG01000015.1:0-181781 GCF_036247965.1 Bradyrhizobium sp. TM233
AATGTCGGTTCCTCCGGGACTTTCAACGACTTCGCCGGCGCCGGCGGCAACGACACCATCATCGGCAACGGCTCCACCCGCCTGAACTACCAGATCGCCGCCTCGAGCGTCAGCGTCGACCTCGAGACCAGCGTCGTCGGGACCACGAATGCGGTCACGGTTGCCGGCAGCGCCACGGGTGCGACCGAGGGCACCGACACCTTCACCGGCGTCAACGCGGTGCAGGGCTCGACGTTCGCCGACACGCTGCTCGGAAGCAGCTTCAACAACAACTTCACCGGTCTTGGCGGCGACGACTACATCGACGGCCGCGCCGGCTTCGACGTCGCCATCTACAACAGCCTCAGCACGGTCACGGGCGGCGTCAACATCGACATGGCGGCGGGCACGGCGAGCGGCGACGCGTCGATCGGGACCGATACGCTGCGTTCGATCGAGGGCATTCAGGGCACGGGCTACGCCGACAGCTATGTGGCGACCGGCTATGGCCAGCCCGGTGCGCTCAATATCGGCAACAACGGCACCTTCAACCAGTTCGAGGGCCTCGGCGGCGATGATGCCATCACCGGAAACGGCAACACCCGCGTCATTTATGCCAATGCGACCGCCGGCGTCACCATCAACCTCCAGGCCGGAACGGCCAGCGGCGATGCCTCGGTCGGCCACGACACGTTCTCCGGTGTCAACAGCGCCACCGGCAGCAATTATGCCGACCTGTTCGACGCAACCGGGTTCGCCGGCTTCAACGCCTTCCAGGGCCAGGGCGGCAACGATACCATCACCGGCAACGGCAGCACGCAAATCCAGTTCGGGAATGCGACCTCCGGCGTGATCGTCAGCCTCGCAAGCGGTACCGCGGACGGCGACGGTTCGGTGGGTCACGACACCATCATTGGAGGGGTCACCAACGTTGCGGGCTCGAACTTCAACGATACGATCACCGGTTCTGGCGGCAACGACCAGCTGTTCGGCAACGGTGGCAACGATCTGCTCAGCGGTGGCGCCGGCAACGACGGCCTGAACGGCGGCACCGGTGCAGACACATTTGTCTACGCCACCGGCGGCGGCGCCGACACCATCGGCGACTTCCTGCAGGCGGACGTCGACAAGATCGACCTCACGGGGATCCCTGGAGTCTCGACCCTTGCCGACGTTCAGGCGCTTGCCACTCAACAGGGGCCGAACACGGTCATCAACTTCGGCAATGGCGACACCCTCACCCTGCTGAACGTGACGCTGTCGAACCTCACGGCTGCCGACTTCATCCTGGGGCAGGGCGTGCATCTCACCGGCGACGCCGGCGCAAATACGCTGATCGGCACCGCCTACGCCGACAATCTGAGTGGCCTTGCGGGCAACGATCGCCTCAAGGGCCTCGACGGCAATGATCTACTCGACGGCGGCCTCGGCTTCGACCGCGCCGACTACGTCGCGGCAACGGGAGGCATTACCGCAAATCTCGCGGCAGGCTCCGTGACGGGACCTGGCGTCGGCACTGACACGCTGGCGAACGTCGAGGGGATCGTGGGCAGCGACTATGCCGACACGTTCAACGCGACCGGCTTTGCAGGCGATACCGGCATTGCCGGTACCAATGTGGGCTTCAACGAGTTCGAAGGCCGCGGAGGGAACGACAGCATCACGGGAGCGATGAACAGCCTGGGTGCGCTGCTGACCCGCATCTCGTATGCCAACGCAACGGGCAGCGTGACCGTCGATCTGACGGCCCATTCGGCGACGGGAAATGCTTCGGTCGGTACTGATACCTTGGTGGGTTCGGGCTTCGGGGGTGTTGTCGGCTCCGGATTTGTCGACCAACTGCTCGGCAGTGCCAATGGTCCGGGGACCGTGGAAATCTTCGAAGGCCGCGCCGGCGACGACTTCATCGACGGCCGGGCTGGCTTCGACCGGGCGGACTACGCGCTCGATCCGGCCGCGGTGGGCGGAATCGACGTTCAACTGGCCTTGGGAACCGTGACGGGCGACGCCGCGACGGTGGGCACCGACACGCTGCGATCGGTCGAGTCCGTGCGCGGCTCGAACGCCGCGGACGTCTTCAACGCTGTTGGCTTCAGCGGATCCAGCCAAAATGCCGGGTCCAACGGCACGTTCAACGAATTCATCGGCATGGGAGGTGACGACAGCATCGTCGGCAACGGAAACACGCGCGTTGCCTTCACCAACGCAACCGGCGGGGTAACCGTCGATCTGCTGGCAGGTACTGCGAGTGGCGACGCCTCCACGGGCAGCGATACGTTCAGCGGCGTCAACGCCGTGATGGGGTCGATGTTCAACGACACCATCCGCGGCAGCAACATTACAACGGCAACGGAGACGTTCACCGGCTTTGCCGGTGACGACTTCATCGACGGCCGCGGTGGCTTCGACATCATAAGCTACAACAACCTCTACTTCTCCACCGGCCCGGTCACCATCGACTTCACGGCGGGCGCCGCGACCGGTGACGGATCGATCGGAAATGATACGTTCCGCGGGATCGAGGGCGCCCAGGGCACCAACTTCAACGATGTCTTCACGGCCACGAATTTCGGCGCCGTCGGTTTCCAGAACGGCGCAACCAACAACGTCGGCAACAACGGCAACTTCAACCAGTTCGAGGGCCTGGCCGGCAACGACACGATCACCGGCAACGGCAACACCCGCGTCATTTATGCTAGCGCGACCGATGCCGTGACGATCAACCTGCAGGCGGGAACTGCGACCGGCGGCGGCTCGATCGGCACCGACACCTATGTGGGCGTCAACAGTGCGACCGGCAGCAACCAGAACGACACCTACGATGCCACAGGCTTCACCGGCGTCTCCTCGGCCGGATCGTTCGGCACTTTCAACCTGTTCGAAGGCCTGCTCGGCAACGATACCATCACCGGTAACGGCAATACGCGGGTCTCGTATTCCCAGGCGAGCGGGGGCGGAGTTTCCGTCGACCTTTCGACGGGACTTGTGAGCGGTGCGGCCGGCGCCGACTTCATCACGGGAGGCGTCAACAGCGTCCAGGGTTCGAACCAGGTCGACACGCTGTTCGGCAGCTCGAATAACGAGTTCTTCTTCGGCGGCGGCAGTGGCGACACGATCAACGCAGGTGGCGGGAACGACGGCATCACCGGCCAGGGCGGCAACGATACGATCGACGGCGACGCCGGCACCGACATGGTGATCTTCTCGGGTACGCAATCGCAATACACTGTCACGACGGCTGGAACGATCCAGGTTCAAGACAATGTCGTGAACCGTGACGGCACCGACGGTCTGACCAATGTCGAAGTGCTGCAGTTCAGCGACGCCATCGTGTTGCTGTCATCGGGCTCGTTGGCGAGTCCGATCGATCTCTCGACGCAACAGTTCTCTAACACGGCACCCGTGATCGGAACGGCCGGAGACGATTATCTTCGCGTCGGAGCCAATATCTTCGGACACGGGCTCAATCTGGGAGCCGGGACGGGCGATACCGTCCTGCTCAACGGCACCTTTGGTAACGGCTACACGCTCAATCTCTCGGGTGTCGAAAACCTGGTCGGCAGCGGCAACGACGAATTCGTCAACCTCACGACGACCGCCAACGGACTGGTCGTCGACCTCGGGGGTGGCAATGATCAGCTCAATCTCGCGGGCGGCGCCAACACGGTCAGCCTGATTGGCGTCGAGGGGGTCGGCGGATCCGATTTCGGTGCGACGCCCGGCGTCAACGACGTGCTCACCTTGTCGACGACGGTGACGGGCCTGAACATCAGCCTCGGCAACGGCGACAATACGATGAACCTCGCTGCCGGCGCGAACTCGTTCGTGAACATCTACGACGTCAATCACGTGCACGGAACCGCGAGCGACGACACCTTGACTGTCACCGGTGCGATCGCAGCGGTCAACGGCGTCGCGATCGACCTTGGCGGCGGCGAGGATACGATCGCCCTCAACGGAAACTTCGCTGCATTCGCCGCGACCGGCGTCGAGCACATCAACGGCAATTCGGGCGACAATTCGCTCAGCTTGACGAACAATGTCGATGGCATCGTCATCGACATGGGCGGTGGAAACGATCTGGTGTCCCTCGCCAATGGGGTGAACTCGGTCAGCATCAGTGGCGTCGAAAACCTCAACGGCAGTGATTTCACCGGCAATCTCAACCCGTCGGACGATACGGTCACGCTTCTGAACACCGTGTCCGGAGTGACGGTCAACCTCGGCGAAGGGACGGCCAACGTCCTGAATCTCGCCGCAGGCAGCAATTCGTTCGACAATCTGTGGAACGTGAATCTGCTCAACGGGAGCTCGTCGGACGACGTTCTGACGCTGCAGGGCAGCCCGGCGAATGTGATCGATCTCGGTGACGGCAACGACACTCTGAACTTCAACGGGAACGTCTACGACATCACGGTGACCAACGTCGAAACCGTCAATGCCGCCGCGAACTTCGACAGGATCACGATCGGCAATGCGTCAGGTAACACGACGATCACTGCCGGCGCGGGTGCGGATGAGATCTTCGCCAGCGCGGGCCATGACAACTTCCGTTTCGCCAGCATTGCGGATTCCGCCGCCGGTGCTGCGGATACCATTCACAATTTCGACGCTGACAATGACAGCTTTAGGTTCTCGGGCATCAGCGTCGCCGGCGGTCACATCGAGTACGTGGAGAATGCCGCGCTGCTCGGCGGCAACCAGGCTTCGGCTCACTTGCAGAATTCCGGGCCCGGTAACGACTATCTTCAGATCGATGTCGACGGCGACGGAACGAGCGATATGGACGTGAGCCTGCAAAATGCGACGGGCACACTGCACAACAGCAACTTCCTGTTGGCCTAAGAGGGAACCGGCTTCGGAGCGGGGGTCGCCAGCCGTCGTCCCGGCAGTCGCCGTTGGGATTTACGACGTGCATGTTCACGGCTGGATCGCATCGCTCGCTGGCTTCCAATCCGAGCGAAACCGGCGAGGCAATCGGCACGCGAGCCCAAGCAAAAACCGCCGCCACCGGCTATCCGGTGGATCGGCGGTCTGTGATCGAAGGTGGCTGGGTCGAAGGGGCTGGGCTCTTAAGGGTTCTTACCCAAGCGTTCCCCCGCTCACCGAACGTACCAATAACCCCACCAGCGCTGAGACACCGGACGCGCCTGCGCCTTCATGGCGGCGACTTCCTCGACGGAGCGAAGCTGCGGGCCGTAGATCGCGGGCGGATAGACGTCATCCCACAGCACGGCCCCGGTTTGCGCGTAGGCCGCCCGCTGATGTGCCGGAGCAAGCGCGAGCTCGGCGGCCGGCGCTGCGGATGCTGTCAAAACGAGGCCGAGAGCAGACAGGGCAATGGATGGAATACGAGCGCGGACGGTCATTGGATTGAATCCCTCGTAATATGAGATGCGAAATAATGCGACGGGTCTCGAATGGTTGCAAGGGCATGGATTGGCCGGTTGGCCCGAAATTTCCTGTTCGTGGGGAGGCGCGCCAGGTCCGTTCGACGGCAACAGGCTTGGCCGGATCGGGATCGTAGGGGCACCTCTCTAATAGAGTGATTCTTATAGAGTGGTCTTGATCGCAGCGGTCGACGCGCGGGAAGTTGTGCCGCATGCACGTAAGAGGTCAGGCATGAACAATCTTTCGGCGCCCGGATGCGGCGAGAATCATGATGTCGACACACTGCTCCCTCTTGATGAGTCCCGGACTATCTAGGGCGACTCCCATGACTTCTGCATTCCTCTCCGCTTTCATTTTCGGCGCTGGCCTCACCTTGGGCTACGCGGCGCGTGGTTGGCGCGTCCAACGAAGCCCTGCGAACTCATCCCGCGGCGCCTCGCGCCGAATGGCCGGGCCGACTCCCACCTCGACGTTCGGCCACGCACGACGAGCCTTTTAGGCAACGTCCGATTCGCTGGCGGGATCTCACTGACACGAATGGGGCATGACGAGATGAGCGAACCCAAGAAGGACGCGCCGCGGCGTTACATCGTCGATGGCGCCGGACAGCGCGTGCTTGTCGGACTGACGATCTCGGAGACGGTCGAGTTTGAAGCGCTGGATAATCCGAGCACCCGCCCCGGCGCCGACTTGCTGGTCGAGGCGCGCCGTGTCCGCCAGGACAGGCATGGGGAGCGTTGGCTGGAGCTTTACGTCAAGCACGAGCGAGCCTGGAACGATTGGATGGCCGAAACACGTGCGCGGCAGGAAAAGCCCCGCTTGCTCAACTAGATCCCGCAGAGGTCGATGCTATCCGGGTCGCGAGACAGTTTCGGCAGGCCGATGGGCAAGCTGTCGCGGCCAAGTTCCCACGTCATACAGCGAGCATGCGGCTACCCTGGATGCTCATTAGGGTGAGGTTGCCGGTCGCATAGGCGCCGGTGTCGATGTTGACACGGTTCGCCATGAACTCGGCGCTGCGAACCGGCGTATGACCATGCACGATATATTTGCCGAACTGCTCCTCGCTCCGCAGGAACTCTTCGCGAATCCAGAGCAGATCGCGCTCCGTCTGCTCGGCCAGCGGAACGCCCGGGCGAACGCCGGCGTGAACGAAGAAGAAGTCCCCGCAACTGAAGCTCAGCCGCAGATTGTCGAGGAATTCCAGATGCTCGGTGGGCATCGCCCGAATCAAATCGCGCATGATCGATGCCGGTTCGTCGCGCTTCAGGTCCGGCGGGGCGAGCCCGTAGGACATCAGCGTCTGGGTCCCGCCGACGGCAATCCAATCCTCGAACAGCGAAGGGTCTTCGAACACCCTCACCAGAAATGCCTCGTGATTCCCTTTGAGGAAAACCGCATTGCCCCGGCGGCTCCGTTCGATCAGGACGTCGAGGGTGGAGCGCGTATCCGGGCCGCGATCGATGTAATCGCCCATGAAGACCTCGATCGCGTAGCGCGGCCGGCTGCAGGCAACGTCGGCGTCGATCACCCGCAACATGGGCTGGAGCAGATGCGCGCATCCATGAATGTCCGAGATCGCATAGATGCGGACTCCCTCCGGCAATTGCGGTTTGGGAATAGGCGGGCGTGGTCGGGCGAGAGATATCATGGCGCTCAATCGATCGGGTGGTTGAAAAATTTCCCCAAGTCGCCGGCACCGGAGAGCGTCCATCCGACACGAACAGCGAAGGGAGCGTCCTTGTTCTCCGGTTCGATCACGCCAAAAGAAGGGCACGGCACTTTTTGCCCACCTCGCGGCACTATGGTGCGAAAGATCGGTCCCGCAGAAATTGCATCGCTGAATGCGAGAGCGCAGCAAAGATGCATGCCTAAGCGAAATTTCGCGGCGCACGCGAAGATAGAAATCCAACGGAGTTCTCGTAAACGACTCGTTGCGAGTCGTCGGAGCGTCGCCTCGCCTGAAAGATGAGCGAAGAAGCGCTCGCGCGACGATCATATGGTCTCGCCGAACGTGGAACTTGATTCAAAATAGGGCAACGCGTTCGCTCGTATGTCATCACTGTGACGACATTTTCAGCGCGCCGAATTTCGCTGCGCATTTCAACACGGCGCATGATCCGTGCGCCGCAAAAGTTTTGCGTGCGGCGCCACAATGTCGCTGCGATCAAACAACACTTTCCGCGCGGGGAAGTGACGAGTCTTCAGCATCACGATGAGCGTCAGGCACTCTCTCGATAGGCAGAGGTTCGAATGGCTGTTGCAACTTATGGTTCTGAAAACGCTCACACGTTGTCGTCGACGCGCGGCAACGCGCTTCAGAGGCCATTTCAGATCGTCGTCATGGCTGCTGACTTTCTGGTGATCTTGTTGAGCTATGCTGCCGGCGCTTCGCTGTACGGCGCGGCCGTCGCTTCGCCCGCCGACAGTGCTTCGGTGGGAGCCGGGTTGTTCGTCGGCGTGGTGTTCGTCGCGGTCGCCTATTTCCGGGATGTCTATGCCACGCATCGCCTGCTCAACGTCGTCTGGCAGCTTCGAAAGGCGGTGTTGATCTGGCTGACGTCGCTGACGATCCTGGCCGTTGCGGCCTTTCTGCTGAAATCGACGGACAATCTGTCCCGCGGTACCGTCATCGTCTTCGCCGTGATCGGCGGAGCTGGCTTGATCAGCCTCCGCTTCGTCTGGCAGGCGGTGTTCGGCACGAGCTTTGCGAGAAGCCGGCTGGTCGATCGCAAGGTGATCCTGCTCAGCCTCAAGCCGCTCGACTTCACCTCCAGCCGCTTCAAGGACCTTCGGAGGAATGGCTTCGACGTCACGCGCCATTTCGTGCTCGGCGAGGAGCGGGATGACGGCCATTGGGAGCGGCAGATTCGCGACGTGATCCGTCAGTCGCGCTCCGCGGATGTCGATGAATACCTGCTTGCGATCGACTGGAACGAATTGCCGATGCTCCGCAAGCTCGGGCCATATCTGCGGGCCGTCCCCCAGCCGATACGGCTGTTGCCGGACGATCCGGTCGCCGATCTGGTGGCTCGTCCCTTCCTGCCGGTCAGCGGAACCGTCGCGGTCGAAATTCAGCGGCCGCCTCTCACCATTCTCGAGCGGTTGCAAAAGCGCTGTCTCGACGTCGGCGTGGCCCTGTTCGCGCTCGTGATCTTGACGCCGCTGCTGCTGACCGTTGCCGTGCTGATCAAGCTGGATTCCCCGGGTGCGGTCATATTCCGCCAATCGCGCCGCGGCTTCAATGGCAGGCCGTTTGAGATCTGGAAGTTCCGAAGCATGACCGTTTGCGAAAACGGCGAAACGATTGCCCAGGCGACCAAGAGGGATGCTCGGGTCACCAAGATCGGGCGCTTCCTTCGTATGACGAGCATCGACGAACTGCCGCAGCTCTGGAACGTGCTGCGCGGGGACATGTCGTTGGTTGGACCGCGTCCGCACGCGCTGGCCCATGACAATTACTATGATGAGATCATCAGCAAGTACGTCTACCGCCATCACATGAAGCCGGGCCTGACCGGCTGGGCCCAGGTGAACGGGTTCAGAGGGGAAACGCCGACGATCGATCTGATGGAGAAGCGGGTCGAATATGACGTCTGGTACGTCAGCAACTGGAGTATCTGGCTCGACCTGAAGATTATGGCCCGGACGGCGTCCGCCGTCATGTTCCAGGAAGCTTACTAGTCGTTCAGTTTCTTCACGGTCCGGAACCGGAGCCTCGAGGGATCAGGTTCCGTCTCTCGACGACCTGCTGAAGAGCCGCATGATCGCATCGCGCAAGGCGAGCAACGGTGGCACCAGCACGAAGAAGGCCCCCATCGCAACGGAAACGATGACATGGCGGATCGAGAAAGGTTCGTCCTGCTCGATTTCCCGTTGGCTCGGGTCGATGGGCGCGGGTGAGAACGTCGTCGCCATCGGCTGCGGACGCGGCTTGCGTGGGGGAACCACGATCAACACGAACAGGATGTTGAGCAGAACCCAAATTGTCAAAATCGTCAGGACGATCAGCATTTCGAGTCCGCCGGAAAAGAACGATAAATATCAGCCGAGGTTAGCCTCAGTGACCCCAGAAGGAAAGATGCCCAAAGTTTCGGCATTGTGAGGCATCAGCCTCGGATTGTCTCGTCTTATCGACAGATGATTGCCAGGAGGTGCACTGTCCTGGCGACCACCGCCTTCGTCAATCCTTGCTTTTGGCTAGAGCAATAACTGCAAGTTGTGGATTCCGGATGAATACGGAGGCCTCAGCTGTCCGGGTGGGCTCGGCGCAATCTTCGGTCTCGTGCGCGAAGGCGCCCTCGATCGCCTTCAGGCGACAGTTCCGCAAAACGCGAAAAAGGGCCCGCTGTCAAATGGCAGCGGGCCCGAGGTCGTTCCAGTTCGGCTGGGCGCGTCGCCGCGCCTTCTAAAGCGCGATGCGATCAGGATGAATCGTCATCGCGCTTTAGGTTGTTGTTTAAGCATGATCTTTTCGGAGAACCGCTGCGCGCTCTTCCGCATCATGCTCTAGGCATGCTCGACGTAGTAGCTGTTGTGGTGCTTGCCCTTGTACGCCTCGATGCGCTTGAGCATCTTCGGGTTGGCGCGGTTGAGCACGGCACCGAGCAATTTCTTCTGCAGGACTTCCGACCCGGAAACCGACTCCTGAAGAGCGCTTCGTGTCGTCTGCCCCCACTCGATCACATAGACCATGGCATCGATCAGGAAGCTGACGGCCTTGGAATCCGCGACCGGCATCACCGGGGCAAGATCGATCACGATATACTCATAATGCTCTTTCAGCACCTTGAGCAGATCGGCCATCGCCTTCGATCCAATGACGTCTGCCGAATTGACCATGCGGGAGGCCACGACCGACGGCAGGAAATCCAGGCCCGTTTCCTTGCTTCGCTGCACATGGTAACCCAGGCTGGACGGATCGCTGAGCGCCTCTACCAGTCCGCTCTTGGCGTTCGGCGCGAGCTCTCGGGTGAGCGAGCGCGTGTGCAGATCGCCGTCGATCAGGACCGTGCGATGCCCGGTGAGGGCAATCAGCTGGGCGAAGTTGGCCGCCACCGTCGTCTTTCCTTCCTTGGGAAGGGAGGACACGATGCCAATCACCTTGATCTCGCGGGTCAGGCGCGCAACGTCGATCGACACCTTGATGTTGCGCAACGTCTCGGCAAACCGCGAGAATGGATGGTCGACGACGTAGCGGGACAGATCGGGTGGACTGGTCTTCGCGGACGTGGAAAGCAACGCGCCGGTCTTCGTCGGCGGACGAATGTCGGGCAGGACACCGAGGCACTTCACGCCGAGCTCGTCCTCGACCTCGCCGGGGGTCCGCAACACGTCGCTGAGCAGTTCGCGGGCAAAGGCGGCGCCGAAGCCGAGGCAGAGGCCGCCCACCAGGCCTCCCACCAGCGCCAGGACCGTGCGCGGTGAACTCTTGCGATCCGGCTTGGTGGCGGTGCTGATGAGGCGCGCCTCGCTGAGCGGAAAGCTCTGGTTCTGCGTGGCGCTCTGCAGCTTCTCGAGGAAGTTGTTGTAGAGGTTGCGGTAGGTGTCGGCGGCGCTTTCGAGATCGCGCAGCTTGACTGCAGCCTGGCCGGTATCGCCGGCCTGGGCGACGAGTTCCTTTACGTTCTTCTCGAGCGAGGCTTCTCGGCTCTTTGCGATCTCATAGTCGCTGCGATAGGCGTCGCCGATCCGATGCAACTCGTCGGCGATGTTCTTGCGCAGCTCCTCCATCTTGTTGGCCAGATTGACCGCAGCCAGATGTTGCTTGCCATAGCGCCGGGACCAGTCGGCATACTGGGCCTGGAGGTCCAGATATTGCGCGCGCAGGCGGGTGATGACCGAGTTGTTGAGAGCATCGGTCACCGTCGATTGTGCGACGTCCTGGTCCGAAATCGCGGTGATCCGGTCGAGCCGGGCCTTGGCTTCGGCCGTCGACGCCCGCGCTTGAACCAGCTGGGTGTTGAGGTCCGACAATTGCTGTTCGGACATCAGGCCGCGGCTGGTTCCGACGATGTTGTTTTCGGCCTTGAAGGTCTGCACGGCACGGTCGCTGGCGGTTGCCTGCTCGCTCAGCTCAATGCTGCGCTGCTGAAGCCATTCGGTTGCCCGCTTGGTGGACTGATATTTGGCTTCCAGGGCGCCGACAAGGTAGGCGCTGGCGACGGCGTTGACGATCTTGGCGGCCTTGTCAGGGCTTCGCGAGCGATAGTTCAGCGACAAGACATAGGTCGTCAGGACGCGCTCCGTCCTGAGGTTCTTCTGAACCTGCTCGACCACGGCGTGCTCCAGTCGCTCCTGCGACGCCGGTTCTCCGGTGCCGAACAACGACATGAACTTGCCGAGGACGATCGAAAGCAGACCCGGATTGGAGCCATTGAACTCCGGATCGTCCGTCAGCTTCAGGCGACGGACCACCGAGAGGATCAGGTCGTCCGAGTTGATGACCTCAACCTGGCTGTCGACGTATCCGGTATCGATGAGGGCGCTGTTGGCGTTGCTGTCCTTGTCCAGCACCTGCGCCTGACGGGTATCCATCATGATGCGGGCATTCGCCGTGTACATGGGTTGCGCCATGATCAGATAGACGATCACCAGCGCCAGCGAAGCGCCGGTGCACACCGCGATGATCGGCCACTGCCGGCGCAGGACGTCGGCCACGCGCTCGAAGCTGAGGACCGCTCCGCCGAATTCGATCCCGAATCTGTGGCCCGACGGGAAATGCTCTCTAGGCTGATACATTTGCTAATTCGCTGCCTTTTGACGATCGCTGATCAATTCGGAAGGGGGACGGGTTTGAACGGGTTGGCCAGCTTGGTCTTCCACTCGCCTTCGAGCAGCGCCCCGCCTCGGGGCGGTTGCGCACGGCCCTTGTCTTGCGATTGGGCCTGGGCGCCGGAGGCGTCCTCTCCGGCGGCGGAATAACCTGCTTGCACGTTGAGATCGCCGATCCGCTGCGTGAAATCCCTGATCTTGCGCGCAGCCTCCGGCTTCGTCGACGTGCACCGCCCTTCGGCGATCCTCAACGCGGCGCCAATGGCTGAACGGTCGGTTGAAGTCGACGCCGAGATGAGGGTCTGCACGGACGGCAACACCGACGGGTTCGTGGCGATAAAGGTGGCGAGCCGATATCTCAGCTTCTCCTTGTCATTGCGCAGCTGCTCCAGAAGCGAGGAGGGCGATTTTACGAACGTGTCGAGTTGGAGCTGCGAGGCACGATCCGTAAATTCGACGCACTGGGCGCGGCAAGCATCGATGCTCGACACCATCAAGGCAAAACCTGCCAAGACGATCTTTAGCCATCGCGATCTCGCAAGACGACGTGTCAGTCCGCAACCCATCTGTGTCCCTTCCTCCCTGTTGCAATAGGAGAACACGCGAAACTTGGCAGGCAACTGTGTCAATTTTTGTGCGGCGCAAAAGATGGGTGCGTGTGCTCGACGACAACGCGTGCCTTGCCCGTTTCCCGATCGGTTGCAAAAGGAAGATATGCAATGCCTGCGAGATCGGCACGCTCACGCCCAGGAATGTTGCAAACTGAAAACATATGAGGCGTTGCACGTCGAAATGCAGCGAGCATGCGTCGCAAAACCGACACAAGTCGTCACGCGAGTCATTGTTCCCGCCTGCGAGAAGATATCAGCGAGATATACGCGGCATCGTGAATGCGGAGAGATCAATGTCCTTGCGGTCGTCATGATCGCAACAGCGCCGAATTTCGCGCACACTTTGCACGCAAATACTCGCAATCATCACGACCGAATTGATTTGCGCGTCGACGCACTTCGATCTCAAGCAAAAAGTGGCGTGAACTTGGCGCTCGCATGTCCGAATGATCTGCGAGCGTTGAAATTATCGTCGACCCTCATGCGTCGAATGCGAGTCCGCGATCGCAGAGATTGAATGCGCGCGAGACCTGATACACACTGCTGCGGTGCAATAGCTACGGAATGTTGATGTGACGGAGATGGTTCATCGTGAGAAGGCGCATGTCCTGCCGCTCGACAGCATCCGGGGGATCGCCGCGACGTCGGTGGTGATTCACCATCTCCTGCTGATGCCGACTTTCCTCGCGGCGTTCCCGCACAATGCGTGGATCAACTGCGCGTTCTTCAGGAGTTCCTGGCTGCTGGTGGATCTTTTCTTCGTTCTTAGCGGGATCGTTATGTCGCTCAGTTACGTCGAGAGCGACTTCGGGCGCTTCTCGCTGCGCGAGTTCATGGTGCGGCGCCTGGCGCGGGTCTATCCGCTGCACATCGTCATGCTGATGGCAAATCTTCTGTTTCGCCTCCTGAGGATCGGCCTGGTCATGGCCGGTGTCGTGGTGGCCGCGCCGGCGGCGTTCGAAGTGAACAATGCCTATTCCTTCGGTCTCAACGTGCTGCTGCTGCATTCGATGGGGTTCATCGATTATCTCAGCTGGAATGCGCCGAGCTGGAGCATCAGCGTCGAGTTCTACACATATCTGGTGTTTGGCCTGATCGTGCTGCTGGCCCAGCGCATGCGTTCGCTGTTGTGGTTCTACGTTCTCTGTGGACTGCTCGCGGTGGGAAGCCTGGTCGTGATCATTTTCGTGCTCGACAAGAGGAGCCTCGGGCTCCAAACCGACTTCGGCATCCTGCGCTGCTTCGTGAGCTTCTTTCTGGGCGTGCTGACGGTGAGGATCGTCGATCGCCTGCCCGGCAGGCCGAGCCAGTGGGTGCAGGGAGCGCTGCAATTCGCCGCCATGATCGCGAGCATCGCCCTGGTGTCCCTGGCGGAGACCAATCCCGCGGCAACTTTCCTCGCGCCGGTGACGTTTGCGGTCTTCCTCGGCAGTTTGATGGCCTTTCCGGATGCGCTGCTGGTGCCGCGGATGCTGGTGGCCGGGCCGCTGGTCTGGCTCGGGAAGCGGTCCTACTCCATCTACATGGTGCACGCGCTCGTGGTGCTGCTCGCCGAATATTTCGTGCGGGCCGTGGGGGCGGGGCGGATCGCCGCGCTGGATTCGGTCTGGGCGGGCCTGCCGGCGACGCTGAATCTCGTCGTCTCGCTGGCCGCCGTGCTGGTGGTCTCGCACTTCACTTATCTCTACGTCGAAATCCCCGGCGGCAAGTTCATGCGAAATGTGCTCGGAAGCCGTCGGGATTTCGCGCGATCCCCCGCGCCATCGGCGCGGCTGACGAACTGAGTCGGGCATGACCATCCTCACACTGCAACGGCCGCGGCTCATCCTGATCAGCCTCAGCATCGAGGCGATCGCGCTCGGGGTCTATCTGGTCCGCGACGCCTTTGGCGGCGTGATCCGCTATTACACCAGCATCTATCACATGGATGCGCTCTGGTATCTGCCCGATGCCGTCGCGCTCGCGTGCCTGATCCAGTTCATCGTGCATTGCATCTTGCGTAATCGCAGCACCCTGGCCCTGTTGGTGTTGGTCCAGATCATGCTGTCGCTCGTGCTTGGCTACTTCATGCTGGGAACGGCAAACGCGGCGATCTCGTCTTTCAAGATGATGCTGCCGGTGTTCGTCGGCTTCTGCTTCTGTGATTCGAGTCTCGGCTCGTACAAGAAGCTGCTGGCGGTCATCGCCGTGACCTTCTACCTCTCGGTCATCGGGGTGCTGCTGACCAAATTCTATCTCATGCCCTGGGTCGGGTATAAATATGAGTCCTTTGGCGCGGTTCGGGAGGCGGGCCGGCTGTGGTGGGCCTATGGCGGCGACGACCAGCGCCTGATGGGCTTTGCGGCCGACAACACCATGGCGGCCTTCTTCATCCTTGTGTCGTTCGCGATCACGTCGATTCGCAAGAGCACGACGTGGTGCCTTCTGTTCGGCTCCCTCGCGGTCTATGTCATCAAGCTGACCACGAGCAAGACGACCATGATCGTCCTCGTGCTCTATCTGCTCCTGCTCGTGTTCGTGCGTATGCTGCCGGAGAAGTCGCGCTTTCCCGCAATCAGGGGCATCGCGCAGTGGTCCTTTGCCGCGATCTTCGTTCCGTTCTTCATGATCGTGGTCGCATCGGGTACCGCGGCGGTGCCGCATTCGACCCTGTTCAGCATCGTCGATCGCATCAACAACAGCTGGCAGTTGCCGTTCGTCTACATGAACCAACTCATGCCGATCGGTCTGGTGACGGGCTGCGGCGCGGGCTGCTTCAACTATCCGCAGAAGCTGTTTTCGCCGCTCGCGCACTTCTGGGTGCCCGTCGACAATTTCTACATCGGGACCTACCTGATGTTCGGCCTGCCGTTCGTTGCCTTCATGGTGATGGTGTTCAGGGCGACATTCGGCGCGACCGACGTGTACAAGCTGACGCTGATCTTCGTCGTCAACCTGTTCACGATCACGGTGTTGAACTACGGCCCGGCGTCCGGCCTCCTGATCATCGCCTTGAGCTTCAGCGAAGTGTTTTCGCGCCGCGCGGCCTCCGCACGGGCGGGCGACGCCGTGCCGATCGTCATGCGGCCGCCGATGCCGTCATTGGAGGGCTTCCGCCCGGACATACCGGCGGCGAGCGGAAGCAGGTGAGAACGAATGATGCATAAACGGCTCGCATTCATCGACACGCTGCGCGGCATTGCCGTGTTGTCGGTCCTGGTTCAGCATGTCTTCGAGATCATCGTCGAGAAGCACCCGACGGGTGCGTTTTATTGGCCGATCCACGATTTGTTCGGCTACTACATGAATTTTGGCCGGTTCGGCGTGGTGTTGTTCTTCTTCGTCAGCGGCTTCGTCATTCCGTTCAGCTTCCCGGACAGCGCCACGCCCGTGCGGGATTTTTCGATCAGTCGCTTCTTCCGGCTCTACCCGGCCTACTGGACCTCGCTCGTGGTCGGGCTCGTGACGATGCAGCTGCTGGATTCGAAGATCTATCCGCTGGGGCAGATCGCCGCGAACGTGACGATGTTGCAGACCTTCGTGAACGTCCCGAACCTCTGGGTGTTCTATTGGACACTGGCGATCGAGCTGCTGTTCTACGCCGGGTGCACCATCCTCTTTGCGATGGGGCTGCTGAACCGGCGCTTCACGGCGGTGACGATCGTCGTTGCGGCCGCGCTGGTCGGAACCACCGCTGCGCTCCTGGTGGAGAACAGGGCCGTCTCCTCGGTGATGGAGGTCGGGCTGAACCTGTCGGCGATGTTCCTGGGCAAGATCATCCGCGACACCATCATCGGCGGAAAGCTGCGATGGTCCCACGTGGCGGTCTGCACGCTCTTGTATGCGATCTTCGCCATCACCCTGGCCGACAGGCGGTTCGGAGGCGTGTACCACGAGAATTTCTTCTACAGCTATTCGATCGCAGCGGCCTATGTTTGCGCGGCGCTCGTCTTCATCGGCTTTGCCGTGTTCGGCGAGAGAATGGCGTGGCGCCCGATGGCGTTCGTCGGCGTGATCAGCTATTCGGTCTACCTGATGTCGCCGTTCGTGATCGTCTTCATCCATCGCCTCCTCTGGTTCGGCGACGGGCCGCTCGGATGGTCGATCTTCTTGACCCTGATCTTGGCGTTGTCGATCCTCGTCAGCTGGATGACGTTTACATTCGTCGAAAAGCCCAGCATCGCCTTCGGACAAAGGTTCCGCTCGGCACGGAGAAAGAAGGTCGTTCTCGAGCCTGCCCTCAGTACCCAGGGCGCTGCGGAATGAGTAAAGCGCTGCACCAGCCGGGCGCCGCCTACGACGGATCGTTCGTTCCCTCGGTCCAGGGGCTTCGGGGGATTGCCGCGCTGAGTGTGCTGATGGATCATTTCTACGACATGCCGAAGGGAGGCATGTACGACATCCCGGATCCCGGCTTCCTGCCGCCGCTCTGGCTCTGGCTGCAATCGGTGATCAATGTCGGCGGGCATGGCGTCGAGCTGTTCTTCATGATCAGCGGCTTCCTGATCCCGGCGAGCCTGGTGCGGCACGGCTCGCTGCCGCGGTTCTTTTTCGACCGCGTCCTGCGCATCATGCCGGTGTTCGTCGTCCTGCATCTTGCGCTGTTCGCGATCGGTCCGATCGTCGGCTACAAGTTCTTCCGTGGAATCGACCTGACCAGCTATCTCGGGATTTTCGCGGCCAATCTGTTCTTCGTGCAGGATGCGCTTGGCTTGCCCATTGCCCAGCAGAACGCCTGGACACTGACCTATGAGTGGGCGTTCTACATCTGGTTCGCAGCGACGTTTTCGATGCTGCGCATCGGAGGCAGGATGCTGGCTGCGCCCCTGATCCTGCTCGGTATCGCGTGCCTGCTGCATTGGCCGATCACGGCCTTCTTCTGCATCGGCATGCTATTCAGCGCCACCGGCTTTCGGATCCCGATTCCGGGGCGTCTCGGCCTGGTTGCGGGCTTGGCTTGCGGAGCCGCCATGTATGCGAGCCTGGTGCTGTTTCACCCGTTCGTGGGGCTTCTTCCCGGATTCCTGCTGTTCGGCATGGTGCTTGCCCCGGAGTCGGGCCTCGGCAGGGCTCTGAGCGCCCCGGCCCTGCAATATGTCGGCAAGATCAGCTACAGCCTCTATCTCGTGCATCCCTTCGTGCTCTTCCCGTTGCAGGTGATCGGCCTGAAGCTGGTCGCCGCCGGCGTCGATCGCTGGCTGCTGTGGGCCGCCTTCATCGGACTCGGGCTGGTGATGTCATTGGTCGCAAGCGCGATCAGTTATGAGCTGATCGAGGTCAGGCTGAGGCGCCTGCTGGACGGCGCGATCCGCGGCATGTTCTTTCGACCGCTGAAGGTCGGGCAATCGGTTTGAGCGACCGCGTGCCCGTCGCAGTCAGCTCACGGTACGGCCGGCGAGCTTGTGATAGGACCCCAGCAGCTGTTCGGCGATGCGATCCCAGTTCAGGAGGCCGGCCGCGGTCTGCCGTGCGCCATCCGTCAATGTCGCGGCAAGCGGCTTCGAGGTCAGCACGTGTTCGAGTGCATCGGCCAATGCAGTGGCATCCCCTGGAGGAACCAGCAGCCCATTGACGCCGTCGGTGACGACGTCGGGAATGCCACCGGTGGCGCTGGCAACGACGGGACGAGAATTGCCGTAAGCGGAGGCGAGCACGCCGCTCTGCGTTGCATCCTTGTAGGGCAAGGCGACCACGGTGGCGGATTGAAACAGCTGTCCGGTGTCCGCAGGCGAAATGTAGGCGTTGATGGTCTTGACCGTCGGCATCGTTTCCATCCGCGCGCCGAGCCGTGTCATCTCGGGGCCGCGACCGGCGACGATTGCCTCGTGCGCCACACCACGCTTGGCCAACATGTCGATCGCATCGATAAAGACGTCGAGGCCCTTGTAGGCCCACATCCGCCCAAAAAACAGGATGCGTGCAGCCTCGGGCGCGGTGACCGCACCTCGGGCCGGTGGAACCATGAGCACGCCGTGCATGCTGGAGACCGTTCCGCCCTTGAAGTCGGGCGAGGCGCGACGAAAATCGGCAATACAGCTTTCGCCATGCGTGGTGACGATCGACGCGGCGGCACGCATGCGCCCGCGCCATGCGTCCTCGCGCGGCGAGGTGCCGGAGCCGCCTTCCGAATGCGGGATAGCATCGTGAACGGTCAGCACCAGGGGAATGCCGAGTGGTCGAAGGAACTGAATCAGCTTGGACGTGTAGATCTCCGGAACTTCGTGACAATGAACGACGTCCGGACGAAACGAAATTATGTCGAAGAAAGAGGCCGGGATGCCGATCGCGCCGCCGCGGCGCAGGCTCAAATCGCGAACCCGGGTCTCGAAGGGAGCTGCCACGGCGATGTCGGCCAGTTCCCATTGCTGGTTAGCGTCCTTGCGGTTGAGCACGAGCCTGACGTCGCAATGGTGAGCCAATCCCGAAGCGAGCCGGTAGGAATATTCCGCAAAATGCGGCGCGTAGATCGCTACACGCAAGCGCCTGGAATTGGGGATAGAACGCGGGGCCGGCGAATTCATCAAGGCATCCATTTTGCATCACATCGCAGAGAGCGATTGGAGTGTAGTCCACGATTTGAACTCACTTCCACTCTAAATCGGAATCGGTGGCGCTCATCTGATTGCCATCACTCCGTCGTATTGTAGCGAGCAATCAGTCGCCGTTGTGAGCGGCGACAAGCGGTGGCGTGTCATCATCATTGCCGCGTCGTCTGGATCGGAATTGGGTCGAATTGTTGATGAACGTCACTCGAGGCAGGCAACATCAGGTCGTGGTGGCGCTGTTTTGGTCGCTCGCACAGAATTGGGGCGGCCGCGCATTGTCGTTCGTGCTGTTCCTGGTATTGGCGCGGCTGCTCGATCCCGCCGATTTCGGTCTTGCGGCGCTGGTCGCCTTCATCCTGCTGCTTTTGAGCTCCATCGCGGAATTCGGCTTCGGTGATGCGTTGATCCAGCGGCGGACGCTCGAGCCCGCCGATGTGACGCTGCCGTTCTTCTGCTCGTTTGCAGCCTCAGTGCTCCTGGCCGTTCTGATCGCATTGCTCGCGACACATATCGAGCGTTGGTTCGACGTGAAGGGGCTCGCGCCCCTGCTGACGGCCGCCAGTCTCTCGCTTCCGATCGGCACCGCGACCCTGTTCCAGGAGGCGCTCTACAAGCGCCAGATGGATTTTCGGGTGCTCGCGGTCAGGACCATGGTGGCGACAGCCATCTCCGGCGTCGTGGGGATCGCCTGTGCTTATGCCGGGTTTGGCGCCCTCAGCCTCGTGATCCAGGTGGTCGTACAGAGCGCGATCAGCGGCTTGTGGCTCTGGAGCCAGCCGCGATGGCTGCCGATGCGCGGCTACGATCTGAAGAGCTTTCGCGAGCTCTCCGGCTACAGCATCCACGTCATGCTGAACAGGCTGCTGGACTTCGCCATCGTTCGGACGATCGACATGATCATCCTGTCGCTCTATGGCGTCGCGGCGCTCGGCATCTACACGGTCGGCGCGAGGGTCTACATCATCCTGATGCAGTTGCTCACCCAGGCGGTCATGGATGTGGCGCTGAGCGCTTTGTCCAAGATCGCGCACGAGCGGGATCGCATCGCTGGCGCTTATCTGCGCAGCGTCAGTCTCGGCGCGCTGATCGGATCTCCGGTCTTCGTGCTGCTCGCGGCGATCGCGCCGGAATTCTCGCTGCTGCTGTTTGGCGCAAAGTGGGGTGGCAGCGAGGCGGTGATGCGGCCGCTGATGCTGATTGGCGCAGTCCAGACGGTGCAGTTCGTCAACAGCGCCTATTTTGGTGCTCTGGGCAAACCGAACTACGTCTTTCTGCTCAACATCCTGAAATTCTGTACGGTCGTGCCGGCAATGTTCCTGCTTCCCTCGCGCGACATTGGTCAACTGGCCACGATCTTCGCATTCTCGCAGCTCGTGGTGACCCCCGTCACGTTTGCGCTGGCGCTTCGGCTGCTGGGCTTGAGCTGGAGCCAGTTTCTGCGTCCCATTGCGGGCTGCCTTTGTGCCATCGTTCTGGCTTACGGCGCGGTCGTGCTGTGCCGGGAGGCGACGCCGGGCATGAATCCCTATTTGCGGATTGGACTGCTGGCATCCTGTTTTGGCGCGACCTATTTGACGGGCATTCTGCTGTTCTGGCGGAAGCAGCTCCTTTCCCTGATTGATTTCGTCGTGAAGCGCGGTGCGACCGCTTGATGAAGACGAGGAGGATGTCGTGAAGCAACTGATCCCGGTGCCAGTACGCAGGCAGCTCCGAGGCTGGCTTAACAGCGCCAAGAATACGCCGTTGGCGCTGGACCTGCTCGAGCTGCGCAGGTGGCAGATCGCCCGGAGAGACGTCGGGGGCAACGTCGCGCCCCGCAACGATCCGCGCCGGCTCGTCGTGCTGCCCTCCGATCCCTGGAGCGTTCGTCAATCGCGCGGCGATGAGGCGATGATCGAAGCGGCCACCGGGGAGGTGAAGCGGACCTATCCGAACCTCGAGGTCTACATCGTTACCGCGACGCCAACGGCCAGTGCGGACGTGCGCGCGATGGGTTTCAAGCCGCTCGAACTCTGGCGACAGCCGTTCTCATACGAGACGGTCGCGCAGGAGCTGTCGCTCACCAGGCCGGATTTCGGGCTGGTTTTGGGGGCCGACGTGCTCGATGGCTACTATTCTCCGGTGGATGCCGCGCGCATGCTGCTCGTGGCCGATCTGATGGCTGCGTTCGGCGCCAAGGTCAGCGTGCTCGGCTTCAGTTTCAATTCCCGGCCGGCGAAGGCGCTACGCGAGGTGTTCCGACTGCTTGACCCGGGCGTGGTCCTCAATCTGCGTGATGCGATATCTCTTCAGCGTTTCGACGATTTTGCACGGAAACGCGCCCATCTGGTCGCTGACGCGGCGTTCATGCTGACGCCGCGGGCGGATACGGCCGCAGTGAAGCAGATCGCGGCCACGATCGCGCGACAACGCGAGCAGGGTCGCAAGGTCTTCGTCTTCAACATTCATCCGATGCTGTTCAAGAAGCCGGAGCCGGCCAAGATGCGGCAAATGATCGAGCTCGCGGCCGGTGCCATGGAGCGGCTGTCTCGCGAGCACAATGCAAGCTGGCTGTTGCTCGCGCATGACTACCGCCCCGAGATCGCCGACGACAACTGCCTTCGGCCGCTGGTTGACCGCCTGAAGCCCACGCTCGGCGATCACGTGCATCACGTTGATCAGGCGCTATCGGCGGGCGAGATCAAGGCCGTTGTCGGTCTGGTCGACGGCGTGATCACCGGCCGCATGCATCTGGCGATTGCGGCGCTGGGGCAGGGAACGCCTGTCGCAGCGATTACATATCAGGACAAGTTCCAGGGCCTGTTCGCGCACTTTGGCGTCAGCGAATCGCTGCTGCTGTCGCCGGCCCAGTTCCTGGTCGACGACAGCTTTGAGAAGTTTGCGCTGCAGTTCCTTGGCACACACGAAGCCGTCGGCGAGAAGGTACGTCAGATGCTGCCGGATGTCATGGAGCTGTCCCGCGCCAACATCGCACCGCTGCTGGGCGAGAGCGCGATGCGGGCGGTGCAGGAGGCCGGCGGCAAGGTCGCCTGAGCGCCCTCATGTCGCCGGCAGGCGTCAGTTGACCGCCCGCTCGGTGTTGTCAAAGCGCACGGAGGTGTCGGCTGCGGCCACCTTGCGCGAGGAGGTGACACCAATGTCGGCCCAGCGGTTGATGAAGCGCCGCGCCGGATTTTCGAAATAGGCGTAGGTGCGGTCTGCGATGACGGTCAGGACCGCACAGCATGCCAGGGCGAAGAGGCCGAACTGATCAGGACGCAGTCCGAGCCAGGTCCACAGCGGCTTGAACACGGCAATGAGGACGGCATCGTGCAGCATGTAGATCGCATATGAGGTGTTGCCGAGCCGTCCAAGCAGGCGGGCGCCCGGAAACTCCTTGAAGGCGCTTTCTCCGACCGCAGTGAGCAGGATGGCACAGGAGAACAGCACAATGGCCAGATCCGGCTTGGCGAAGACGTTGAGGACGAGCACGGAGAGGCCGAACGTGCCGATGCCGGCGAAGATCATCCGCTTGTGCCGATAGGGATGCGACATCCGGAATAGTATGGCGAGCAGGATACCGTTCAGGAAGCTCGGCAGTGCGCGGAGCATCCCGTAATCGAAATTGGCGCCATACATCTGCGACCGTTCCTGCCAGATCGGCAGATGGCCGTGGGCAAGGACCAGATAGAGCGCGGCCACGATCGCGCCGAGCACGATCGGTTGCACCTTGCGGGCAAGCAGCATCAGCAGCGGAAAGATCAGATAGCAGAAGAACTCCGCGCTGATCGACCAGGACGGCGAATTGAAGCTGAGATGGTCGGTGACGCCCCAAGCCTGGAGCAGCAGAAGATTGTACAGGAAGTCCAGTGGGGTCGAGCGGGCCGTGCGCTCCAGGCCGACGCCGATGAGCACCACGAAAATGAGCAAGCTCAGCAGGTGCAGCGGATAGATTCGCGCAATGCGCCGGATCATGAACCGGGAATAGGCCACCACGCCACGTGCGTCGGACGGGTAGGAATAGGAGATCACGAAGCCGGACAGGATGAAGAACATGTCCACGAACAGGCCGTAGGACCCGTTCCACGCCGGCGAAATGCCCGTGTCGATCAGCTTCAGGTGGAAGATGAAGACCCCGAGCGCAGCGACGAAGCGGTAGAAGTCGAGAACGACAAAACGTCTTGCTTCACTGACTTCCATCGGGCCTCGGTGTCCTTGCGCGGTTCGTCTCGCTTCTAGAGACGAATTGTGACGCAAGTTCGCTGGGGAGCGGCGGAGGTGGCGTGATCGCGGATCGGTCAGCCTCGAGTTCCTCGAGATCATCTTGCCAGGGAAGTGAACGTCTTCATCGGTGCAAACTCTGCCTCTTGATGAGGCAGGCGCCTGATGAGCGGGCCGGGACCTTGGCTGGTCCCGGCCCGTATCAACATTGAAGCTTCGTCAGTGCGCCGTGCTCAGACGAACAAGAAATCGTGGCTCGTCAGGCTGCTGACATAGACGTTCTTCAGCAGGATCGAATCATTGGCCGAGAACGTGATCAGCGCGTTCGTGCCGGACTGCGTGATCTGCAGGTGACTGTAGTCAGCGGCCAGGAGCTTCGAGATCTGGACCACGTCGTGGGTTGTGCCGTCACCGGCCTGGAAGTTGAGGATCTGGTCCTGGCCATGATCATAGGCGACCGTGGTCGAGTTTGGCGCGGCCGAGAACACGTCATTGCCGGCCCCGCCCTGGATCGTCACGCCGCCGGCGACAGCCGTGACATTGTGCGTGCCGTCGGCCTTGGTCTGATCGAAGAATTGCAGCGCGCTGGCGGAGTTGTAGTTCTCGTGCTGCGTCGTCCCGGTCTGTCCGTTGAAGTTGAACAGGAAGACGTCCTTCGAGCCGTCGGTGTTGTTGGCGATCTCCTGGGTCTTGGTGCCGGCGCTGTTGTAGATGTCGGTCAGCTTGCTGCCGTCGTCATGGATGACCTGGGTATAGTCCAGGGTGCCGTCGGCGTGCGTCCGGGTGAGCTCGACCATCTTGCCCGAGGCATCGAGGTGCTGATGCTGGGTCGTATAGGACTGCCCGGTGATGTTATAGTTCCAGTTGTCGGATGTGCCGTCGGCGTTCTTGATGTAGGCAGCGCTCTTCACGCCGCCGGTATAGACGGTCGTGGAGTTGTAACCGTCGCTCTTGCTCGTGACCTCGCTGGTGATGACGCCGTTGGCGTCGTACCAGTCGGAGGTCTTGGTGCCGTCGGCGCTCTGCACCAGCGTGAAGGCCAGGCTGTTGTCCGCGTGGGTGCGAACGATATCGGTGAGGAAGCCGGTCGAATCGTAGCTGTCGTGCTCGTTCGTGTAGTTCTGGCCGACGACGTTGAACTGAAAGACGTCCTTCGACCCGTCAGCGTGGTAGTCGGTTTCCGTCTTCTTGACCCCTGATGCATCGTAGTTGGTGACCACGCTGCTGCCGTCGCCATTGATGACTTGGGTATAGTCGAGCGAGTTGTCGGCATGCCAGCGGGTTACCTCGGTCGTCTGGCCGGATGGATCGAGGTGCTGGTACTGCGTAGTATAGCTCTGCCCGGTGATGTTGTAGCTGTAATTGTCGTGACTCATGTCCGCGTTGGTGATGTAAGCCGCGGTCTTCACGCCATTGGTGTACACCGTTGTCGAGTTGTAACCGCTCGGCTTCTGGACGACCTCGCTGGTGAGCACGCCGCTGGCGTCGTACCAGTCTGTGGTCTTGGCCCCATCGGCGCTCTGCACCAGCTTGAACGCCATGCTGCCGTCGGCGTGCTTGCGAATCAGCGTGGTGAGGAAGCCGGTCGCATCGTAGATGTCGTGTTCGGTCGTGTAGGTCTGGCCGGTGATGTTGAAGAGGAAAACGTCCTTGCTGCCATCGGCGTGATAGTCGGTTTCCTTGGTGCGCGTTCCCGCGGTATCATAATTGGTGACGACGCTGCTGCCGTCGCCGTTGATCACCTGGGTATAGTCGAGCGTGCCGTCGGCATGCTTTCGGGTGACGGCGGTGACCTTGCCGGACGGATCGACGTGCTGGATCAGCGTGGTGTAGCTCTGGCCGGTGATGCCGTAGGCATAATTGTCCTGGCTGCCGTCGGCGTTCTTGACATAGGCGTTGGTCTTGACCCCGTTGCTGTAGAGCGTAGTCGAGGAGAAGCCGTCGGCCTTCTGGATCACCTCGCTGGTGAGGCTGCCGGCGGCATTGTACCAATCGGTCGTCTTGGTGCCGTCGGTCGTCTGAGTGAGCTTGAAGGCGAGGCTGCCGTCGGTGTGCAGGCGGGTCAGGCTGGTGAGAAAGCCGGTGGTGCTGTAAACGTCGTGCTCGGTCGCGTAGTTCTGGCCCGTGATGTTGTAGGTCCAGACATCCTTGCTGTGGTCGGCATGATAGGCGGTCTCGACCATCTTGACGCCGGTGGCGCTATAGGTGGTGATCACGCTGCTGCCGTCGACGTTGTAGACCTGCGTCGATTCCAGCGAGCCGTCGGCATGGCTGCGGGTCACCGAGGTGACCTTTCCCGAGGCGTCGAGATGCTGCACCTGGGTGGTGAAGCTCTTGCCCGTGATGCCGTAGGTGTAGTTGTCCTGCGAGCCATCGGCATTCTTGACGTAGGCGGCCGTCTTCACGCCGTTCGTATAGAGCGTCGTGGAGTAATAGCCGTCGGACTTCTGGACGACTTCGCTCAGAAGGGTTCCGGCCGTGTTGTAGGTGTCGGTGGTCCTGGTTGCGTCGGTGCCGACGTGAACGAATTTCGTCATCACGCCGCCGGTGTAGCTGATCAGGTCCTTGGACCCATCGGTGTAGGCGACGGTGGTCGAGGTCGGCTGTCCGCTCGCATTCAGGCCAGTGTCCGACTTCGACACAAGCGTTCCGCTGGCGTTATAAGTCTTGGTGTTGCTCCAGGTCGCGGCCGAGTTCGTCACCGAGAACGAGTATCCGCCCTGGATCTTGGAGAGGGCGCTGCCGTAATGGGCGATCATGTAGTCCATGGTCGCCTTCGAGGCGACCGGCAGGACGTGGGAGTCGGTCAGCGTGATGGTCTTTAGCGCCGTCGAGTCGCTGAGGTCGGACAGTTGGGGCACGATCTCGGCAGCGGTGCCGCTGACACTGGTCCTCGTGTCCGGCGGAGTCGTGGTGGTCGGAGGCGCGTCGATCTCGATGATCAGCGGGTGATCGCTGACCGGGATCGTGATCGTGCTGACGTCGGTATAGCTGGCGATCGCCGTGGTTCCCGTCAGGGTGTCGTACACTTTCACCGAATGATGCACCCCGCCGAGGTTTACCGTGACGGTCTCGGTCGGATTGGAAATCTCGGTGTCGTTGGCGTCCTTCCAGAGCTTCGGCTCCGCCCAAACGACGAGCTCGTAAGCGCCGTTGCTCTTGCCGAGCACCATGCTGTTGCCTGTGGCCGGCATGTTGCTCAGGGTGTAGTTCAACGGATCAGTCGGCTGCAGGCCGCCCTTGCCGTCGTCGGCCAGAATGGTCGTCAGGTTGTGAATGGCGGTGGCGGCGAGCTTCGGCGTCCCGTCGGAATTGAACAGCCCGAAATTGGCTTCGGGATTGGTATTGCCGGCGGAGGAGTCGCGGTCGAACAGCTCGTAGAGATAAGTCGCGCTCACGCCGGCCTTGTAGGCGTCGACCAGGGTGTTCAGGATTGATTTGGCCTGCACCGTCTCGTTGACGCCGAGATATTGGGTGTTGGCTTGCGTGGTGTAGCCGGTCTCGGTGATGACGACCGGCTTGCCTGGTGCCGCGGTCATCACGGCGCTCAGGGTTTCCGCAATGGAGCTGCTGGTTGTCAGGCTGGTGCTGACATAGGCATGGGCGTTGGCGTAGTCGACCGAGCCCGACATGTTGCCGAGCTGGCTGTAGCCCTGCGGATCGTTGTAGGCCAGTGACAGATTATAGACGGGGATGCTGCCGAGCGCGGCGTTGGCGTTGACGGCCTGATAGAGTGCGCTCTGGAACTGAGCTGCGGCGGTAAGGCTCGAGCTGCCGTGGTAGCTGAAGGGCTGGTGATTGGCCTCGTTGAGCCCTTCGATGGCGCTGATGCTGCCCGGGTGGCTCGTGGCGAACTTCTGGAGCGAGGCGATGTAGTTCTGCAACCCGGTTGTGCCGGTCTGGGGCAGCGCGGACGATACCAGGAAGTCGAATTTGTAGCCGGCAGCGGCCAGACCCTCGACGACGGGTTGCGCGGCCGGGCTGGTCCCCATGGCGTCGCGGAGATGGGTGACGCCGAGATACTCGAGGTCATCGGCCATCAGCGCGAGATTGTTGTAGCCGGTCCAGCCGAAGCCGGCGTGCGTGTTGACGCCGATGGAGCTGATGAAGCCGCTGGCGGACAAGATGGTTTGATCGGACATTGCACACTCGATTTCAGCGCGAACGAAATTGCTCGCAGGGATTGCGTTCAAGCTTCTCTGTCGAGTGTGAATTTCAGATAAAAATGGAAGCTACAAATCGCGAGCGAAACGAGGTTCCTTGTCCAGGAACAGACGCGCTCGGTTGCAGCAGAATATGAATGCGATGCCGGTTCAGCATGGCGTCAGGAAGGCGCTTTCAAGGTTTTCGCGAATTGCGCTGCTGAATGAATGCGCAGGCTGCGCGATTTGGATTTCATATGACAGATTTTGAACGAGTGATCGGCGCGCTCGCGGTGCGCGAGGTCGTCAAAGAGCAGCAAGACATTTTCTCGCTGTCCGTCGTTCGAGGTATCTTCGTCTCATTCCCTCGTGCAGCCCGCGCTTGCCTGCACGGGACGTTCGCAGATGCCCTTTCCATGGGCGATTAAATCGATCAATTTGCTCGCAATGGTTGTGATTGCTCAGAGATGGTGCAGCGTTCGCTGCTGAAGCAGCCCAAGATGATAAAGGCAGGCGGGTTCCGCATCGGAACCGGATTGGCTTTGCCGACCGCCCTGCGACCAATTATCCGCGGCGGGCCAGCATCAGAAAGTCTCCGCGCCATCCGATGACCGCCGTCGCAATCGCGGCGATGACGATCTTGCCGGCGAGCCATGCCGCGGGCTCTGTCGGTATCGAGCCGAGCGATCCGATCAGGATTGCGGTCACCCCCGCCTGCATGACCAACGGCCAGCGCGGGAGCGCCTCAAACCGCAGGGTAGGACCGAGCGCGACCAGTATGGTCGCGAGCGTGGCGAGCGCAGCGCAGTTGACAGCCCCTCGCGGCGACAGGCCGGCCGACACTGCGACCAGGGCGAAGGACACGACGAGGGCGAGCTGGCCGGCCGCGACGACGACGAGCCTGGTCGCCAGCTTCTCGAGGTGGGGAACGACAGCGATCGTCGCCTGCAGATGGGTGTGCAGGAAATAGAAAGCCGCGACCGTCGGCGCCGTCTCCAGAAAGCCATCCAGGCTCGCCTGCGGCACCAGGATACGGGCTGCATCTGGAATGAATCCAATGAGACCACCGAGCAGCACGAGGGTGGTGCAGATCATGAATTCGAACATCCGCCGCGCCGACTGCACCGATTTCGCGCTGCCTCCGTGTTCGAAGTCGTTGACCAATTCGGGATAGCTCACGGTATGGATCGCGGCATTGAGGACCCAGAAGGGACGTTGCAGGAGGTCGAGCGCGATCGAAAATCCAGCCCCGGCTCCGGTCGCGCCGAGCCGGCCGAGGACGATGACGCGGAGCAGCACCGGCACCGACAGATGGATGACGGACGCGCCCGCCGCGAGCATGCCGTAGCGGGAGAAGTCCTTCCAGTCGGCCAGCATCGCCTGCAACGAGACGCGCTCCATCGGCGTGCGATAGGCGACCAAGCCGGCGAGAAGGCCGAAGGCGTGACCCGAGGCAATACCGAGCAGCGCCGCTTCGGCCGTTCCCGAGATCATTGCGCCCGCGGCGGCTCCGATCAGGAGGGCGGTGGCCCGCAGCGCAAGCAGAAAGGATGCGATGCCCAGCCGGTCGGACAGGCGGACCGACAGGAAGTAGAGGTCCGTCAAGCCCTGAAGCACGGATATGCCGAGGCCCAACGCGACGATCCCGGTCGGGAGCACGCTGGCCAGAGACGCGCAGCTCCCGACCACGACGAGCGCGGCCGCGCTCGACAGGCCCGCGGCAAACAGCGACCACCTCAGCCGCGCCGCCTCGTTCTCCCTGGCTGCCGCCAGAAACCGCAGTCCGGCCAGTTGCAGCCACTCGAACATCAGGACGCAGAGCAATTGGCTCGAGGCCAGCGCGAGGGAAAAGTTGGTGTAGTCGGCGGCGGGCAGCAGATGGCTGATCGCGAAGATCAGGATGATCGCCGCGGCGCTCTGGTAGACATAGCCCGCCATCGCGAGGAGGCGTGTCATCGCGGAATGAGGCGCTCCTTGCCGACGATTGCCGATCCCTGTGGCGCTTCGGTCGTTGCTGCGCGCACGTGCGACATCCGCTGCTCGCGCAATTGCTCATACAGGTTCTTGTATGAAGACAGCACGTCGGAGAATATCCATTTGTTGGTATCGGCGATAAGGCGCCGGCTGATCTCGTCGATCTTGTGCGGATCGGCTGCGATCGCGAGCATGCTCCTGGCCAGCGATTGCGGATCGGCTTCGGTCAGCCAGCCCGTGATGCCGTGCTCGATGACCTCGGGCATGCCGCCGAAGCGCGTTCCCAGCAGCGGCCTGCCCGCCGCCTTGGCATCGGCGACGACCAGCGGACCGGGGTCGTGCCAGATGGATGGCGCGACCACCACGTCGACCTGCTTGTAGAAATCGTCCGGCGCCACGAAGCCCATGAACTCTATTCGCGCATCCGGCGCGAGCATCCTCAGGCGTCGCTGTTCCTCGTCGCTGACCCGGCCGGCGATCATCATGCGGATGCGATCCCGGGGCAGCAGGGTCAGAGCACGCATCAGGTTATCGATGCCCTTTTCCTCCGTGAGGCGGCCGATGAACCCGAACGTCACTTCCGTGGTGCAGGTGGGGCGGGGATAGGGCGCGTGCGGCGGCTCGGTCGAGGCGTTGCGGATCACGGTGCGGATCGGCGTCTCCGAGAACATGCCCATGTCGGTATGAATGGACAGGACGCGCTCGCTCACGCCGACCACGGCGCTGAGCCAATGCGTGGCGCGCCTGCGATGAAAGGTCAGAATTCCGCAGCTCGTGCAGGTGTGCTCGCAGGACCGTCCGTTCTCGAAGCGCGAGCATCGTGGGCAAGTCAGATAATAGTCGTGAAGCGTATGGAGCACGGGGACCCCGAGCTGGGCGGCAACGCGCCAGACCGCGGTGGTGAGACCCGACAGATTGTTGGAATGCAGCACGTCCGGCTTGAAGGCCCGGATGCGTTCCGCGATCAGGGGGGCCTGCATCTGCCAGTCGTCGACCGCATGCCAGATGCTGCGCAATACGACGTTCTTCTGCTCCGTGAAGGGCAGATACACGTTCCGCACCGGCGCGGAATAGACGTTGATGCCGTCGCAGGTTTCCGGACCCTGCCCGGGCGTGGATGCGGCCCGGATCACTTCCACCTCGTCGCCGCGTTGCACCAGCCCTTCGGCGAAGCGTCGGGCGAAGATCTCCGCGCCGCCGACGATCTTTGGGGCCTGAGGCGTCGGATAAAGCGTGGACGTCAAAAGAACTTTCATCGCGTCAACCTCATGTCTGAAAAAAATCGCGTCTACCGTGCCGGCCTGATCTCAAGGGCGGGAACGGCACTGTCATTGGCTGCAATCAGAACAGGTGTGCTCGAGACGGGAATCCAGACTCCGGACGCAGGCCTTGCCGCCTGGTCGCACGGCATCGCAAAGCTTGCGCCTTGCGGGTCGCCCTTGAGCCGGATTTCGTAACGTCGGTCCGGGGCTTCGGACCAGACTGCAACTCTGCCGCCGGAAGCCGTCGATGCATTGATCGACACGATGCCGCTGGCGAGCTCGCGTCGCTCGGCATTCAAGCTGGAGCGAATGAAGGCCCAGGCCCCCTGGGCCGCGCAGGCAACGGGCTTTGGCGAATTATCAAAACGATAGAGTCCGAAATTATCCTCCAGCTCCGAGGGGTTCTTTCCACTGTCCTTGAGCTCGTAGAGCCACATGCCCTTGAGCCAGCGCGTCGCGGTCGACGCCCACAGGATCAGCTGCGCGGTATTGTCAGCCTGGGCCTGCTCGCTGACGCCGCATTTGTTGGTGGCCGTGGTCCAGCCCGTCTCGGTGACATAGATCGGGAAGTCCGGATTTCCGCTGGCCTGGCCGACGAGGCGGTGAAACGCGCTGAGCCGGTCGATGATCTCGGCCGACGTGCGCTTGCTCGGGCCCATGCAGAAATTATAGAGATGGATCGAAGCGCCGTCCGCATGCTGAAGAATGCCGGTCCGCAGCATCTTCTCCGTCCATGTCCAGCCCGGATCGTCGCCGAGCGCCCCGACCAGGAAAGGCGCATTCGGCGCAACCCGCTTCACCGCCGGCCGTGCGGCCTCGGCGAGCGCCAGATAGTTCTCCGGCGAGTACGCCGGATCCTTCTTTGCCGCCAGATTCCATTCGTTCCAGAGCTCGAAGACCGGATGCTGCGCCACGACCGATTGCGCCGCCGCCGCGGCATAATCGGCAAACCGCTGCCGTGCCTCATCGGTCGTCGGTGGCGAGGAATTCGGAACCAGGTGATGACCGAAGGCGAGGATCAGGAGGGGCCGCGCGACGCCGGACCTGACCTGCGCTTCGAGCCTGCCGAGCCTGGGCGTGAAGCCCATCCGGCGTCCTCCCACCTCGAAATCGGACCAGGGAAAATCATCGCGGAAGGCGTTGAGGCCGAGTTGCTTGATCTGCGCGACGTTCTCCGAAGGTACGTATCCGCGCGCGCTCACCGGGCCACCCAGCCCCTGATGGGTGCCGACCCCCAGCAGGAATCGGGCATCGAGCGGCTGCGCCTGCTGTGCGCAGACGGAGACCGGCAGAAGAATGGATGCGATGAAGCCCGCGAGGCGCAAGCTGCCGCGAACCGAGGTGCGTGAGAATATCATCGGCTAGATCATGCTCGCGAGCGCTGCGTTCGCGGTGACACCCAGTCCGGTCCATGACATCGCCATCGCGATCTCCTGCATCTGCGAGGGCAAGCGTGCACGTTTCTCCGTCCAGCCATCAGAAATTCTTGGAGAGGTCGGATTGCAGCCCCGCCTTCGCGTCGATTGGTGTCCGGTCGTCGTGGAGCAACTCGGCATAAACCTGCTGCAATTGCCCATGCGTCTTCTGAACGTCATAAAACTGCTTGAACCGGTCGTAGCCGCGCTGTCCCAACACCTTGAGATCGAGATCGAGTGCCCGCCGGAAGCCGTCGACGAGCGGCTGGACCGCGACGGGCTCGCAAAGCACGCCGGTCACGCCATCGACGACGATCTCGGGCAATGCTCCGCTGCGGAACGCCAGAATGGGTTTGGCCGCGCGCATCGCTTCCAGGGCAACGAGGCCGAAGGCTTCCCATCGTGACGGGATCACGACGAGGTCGGCGGCCTCGAGCTGGGTCTCGATGGTCGGGCGATCGAGCCAGCCCAGCAGGGACACGTTGGACGGGACGCTCGGGCCCTCGTACTTGTTGACGACGGAGGCGCCGATCATGCGGATCTCCAGCACATCCTCGAGCGAGCGAGCCGCTTCGATCAGGAGATCAAAGCCCTTCTGGCGGTCCAGCCGTCCGATGAACAGCACCTTGATCTTTTTGGACGTCCAGTCGGCCGCGACAGGCTGCGGCGTGCGGCTCTTCGAGATGCCGTTATGGACGAGGGTGAGGCGCTCGGCGGGAATCCCGGCGCGGACGGCTTCGTTGAACTCGTCGCCGGAGATGCAGATGATTCGGTCCGACGTGCGCGCAAGCAGGTTCTCCGCCGCCTTCGTCACGAGATGACTGAGGCGGCCGGTCTCGCGTGAAAACGCCCAGCCGTGCGGGCAATAGACGACGCGCGGCCCGTCCGAGCGGGCCGCCAGCGCCGGGCGCAGCACGAGGCCTGCAAACGAGGAATGCAAGTGCACGACATCGGGACGGAAGGCGTCCAGCGCTTGCATGCTTGCGCGCAACATCTGGAACAGCCCGGCAATGCCGCGGCCGGATCGTTCGAACGTTGTAATCTGGTTGTCATTGATCGCCGGAAGATCGCGACGATGATCCGACGGCACGACGTAGTGCACGTTCCCGGTGCCGAAGCTCGCCTGTTGCTGTGGATGCAACTCGTTCAGGTAGCTCGCAATCCCGCCACGGATCGTCTCGGCGATGTGCAGCACTTTCATCGTTTGCCTTCCGTAGGGCGGCGTTGGAGAGCCGGACATCGTGTATCCCTGTTCTGAGTTCGCGAGTGCGAAACACAGTTCCTCGAATACGTAGCGATATTGGGGCAGTGATGTGGTGATGTTGCGCCAAGCTCTTTGCGCGCATGATTGTCATAGGAAGAACGAAAATATTTCGTGGAACCACGCGCGCGTGCGCGAGTTGCAGCCAGTTGCAAATTGTTTGTGCGAAAACCGATGCGCGTGATAAGCGAAGTGCATCGAACTTCAAGCAGCGCTGGCAATTTTTGCTGGTGGTGTGAGGTGATCGAGCAACGACTTCGCCGACTTTTGCCACGAAAAGAACGCAACACGTTCCTGCTGCAGCCTGCGCTCCTGATCGGAGATGGCGCCGATTGCCAATCTTTCGAGCATCAGTCGCTTCAACGATTCGGCATCATTGGCGTCAAAATACGCAGCGGCGTCGGCGCACGTCTCCACGACCGCATCGGCCGTCGAGGCGATGACCGGGCAACCGAAGATCATGGCTTCGAGCGGCGGCACGCCGAAGCCTTCATAGAGCGAGGGAAACACGAACGCTGATGCATGCGCATAGAGGGCGGCGATCTCGCTGTCCGTCAGACGCCCGGCGAGCACCAGGCCGGAAACCCCGTCGCCCGAATTGTCCTGGAAGACCTTGCTGTTATCCCCTCCGACGATGACGAGCGGAACGTCGGCCCGATCGAGTAGCTGGACAGCACGGATCGCGACGGAGAGATTCTTGTTCTTGGTCTTCGAGCCTACGAAGAGGAAGAATTTCTGCGGCTGAACGCCCAGCCTGGCAAGAATGCCGGGATCGGGCTTGGTCGCCGCGAAGTGTTCGGCGCTGTTGGGAAATACCGGAATGCGCGATGCCGACAGATTCAGCACCTCGGCAAGCTCTCCGCGGGAAAATGCCGACACCGTTGCGATAGCAGCATGCCGAGCGAGCAGCCGGCCCATGGTTCGGTGAACTGCCAGATAGCGCCAGTTGAAGAAGTCGGGCCTGCGAAAGACCTGTGCGTCGTGGATCACGACAATGTGGTCGCGATGGAACACGGGGCCGGAATTGGCGAGACTGATCAAGCGGCCTCCCGCAGCGGCGCGCGCCAGGTCGATTTGATCCCAGGCGTGCCCTCGCAAGCGGCCAACGGCGCGAATCTTGATTCGCTCGAGGTGAAGGTTTTCGCTTGCATCCACGGGCGTCAGCAACTGCCAGTCTGCGTTCCGCAGCGCGGCGGGAGTTTGCTCCGACGCCAGAAGCACGTCGATCGCCTTGACGATCTCGGCGGCATAACGCTGAACGCCGGTGAGCTTTTGCGACAGAAAGCGGCCGTTGATGAAGAATTTCAATTGGCTACCACATTGGTTGATCGGAGCCCGGGCCGACCTTGCGGGGAAGCAGGTGGAGGACGAGCCGCAAAGGAGCAACCGTTTAGGTACAGAAATATGACGCAGTCCTGCACGGTGGAGGCGCTCCGCTTGCATGGCTGGCGCTGCCTTGCTGCGTATGAGGTCGCGGTGTAGATGTCGGCCATGAGTGACGATACCCACTCCCTCCGCAGCGGCTCTCTCACCGCGACCATCAAAGCGCACGGCGCCGAGCTGTGCTCGTTGAAGGACGACGTCACCGAATTCGTCTGGCAGGCCGGGCCGGAATGGCAACGCCATGCGCCGCTGCTGTTTCCGATCGTGGGGCGCCTTGCCGGGGACGAATTGCGGCACCGGGGCAAGACATACCGGATGACCCAGCACGGCTTCGCGCGCGACAGCCGCTTTGCTTGGGCGGAGCGCGGCGAGCGCCGCTGCACGCTGGTGCTCGAAGACAGCGATACGACCCGCGCGCTCTATCCGTTCGCGTTCCAGCTGACCGCAATCTATGCGCTCGACGATGCCGGTCTCGATCTGACGCTCGGGATCGCCAACACCGGCAAGGAGACATTGCCGGCTTCGATCGGCGGCCATCCCGCCTTCAATTGGCCGCTCCAGCCCGAAAGTGCGAAAGAGGACTACGCGCTGACCTTTGCAAAGGCGGAATCCTCTCCCGTCCGCCGTCTTGATGGCGGACTGCTGCGCGCGGCCGCGGAGCCTGGTCCCGTCAAGGGTATGCGGCTCGCCTTGTCCGAATCCCTGTTCGTCGACGACGCCATCATCTTCGACCGGATCGAGAGCAACGCGGTCCGCTATGCTGCGTCCGCCGGCCCCTGGCTGAAAATGTCCTGGCGCGGCTTTCGCGAGCTCGGCGTCTGGTCGAAACCGTCGGGCGCGCCGTTCCTCTGTATCGAGCCCTGGCACGGCTATGCCAGTCCCGCCGGCTTTGACGGCGAGTTCACGGACAAGCCGGGCCTGATGCATATCGCGCCAGGCGCGGAAGAGCGCTTGTCGTTCCGGATCGAGGTCGGATCGTCCTGAGTCGCAGGGCGGACTGGTCGTTGGCCCTCAGACCTCGATACGCGTGAGATCCTCGCCGAGCACGACCGGCCCCGCATAATCCTGCCGGACATCCGCAAGCAGCGCGTTCAGCATGGCATCGTCGGCGCGCGGTCGGTGATGGGTCAGCGCGAGCTTCCTGACGCCGGCCTTGGCCGCAACCTTGCCGACGGTGTCGCCGCAGGCGATCGTGAATTTCGCAAGGCGGCGGAGGTGCTCGTTGTTGATCTCCGGCGTTGCGAGAAAACAGCACTGGACAAGCAAATCGGCTCCCTCAGCCAGCCGCTCGAGCCCGGGGCAGGGGACCGTGTCGCCCGAAATTGCAATGACCTTGCCCTCCGCTTCGAAGCGGTAGCCGAGACACATCCATCGCGCGAGAAAGGCCGGCGGCATGTCGAGGCCGTCGCCATGCGAGACCAGCTCGGCGCTGATCTTCCAGCGCCCGGTGTCGAGAACGGGCCCCGGGATGATGTCCGTCGCGACGACGGGTTTCCAGCCGCCGAAGGTCGGCTCGCCCTTATCGCGCCAGGTGATGTCCTTGTCGTAGACCTGCGTGATCAGCGTGTCGACGAGCCGCTCGGTATCCGGCGGTCCATAGACGCGCAGCTCGTCCTTGCGTCCGTGCATCCATGAATTCAGCATCACATCGTAGAGGTCGCCGATGTGGTCGAAATGATGGTGGGTGAGAAATACCGTGTTGATGGCGCCGAGCGGAACGCCGGCCTTGCTGAGCTGCACCACGACGCCGCGGCCTGCGTCGAACAGGATATTCTCGTCGCCGAGCCTGATCAGCGTGGTCGTCGCCATGCGGCGCGGGTCCGGGCGCGGGCCGCCGGTGCCGAGCAGTATGACCTCCATGGAGCCTACTCCAGCGTAAAGAGCCTCCACAGTAGAGTTTAAGGCGGCAATGAAGCAAGCCGCATCGGGCCGGCAGGGACGGAGCAGGGGCGCTCAGCGCGTGCCGGCCGCAGTGGCGGCGATGGTCGGCGGGAGGATTGATCGGTCCAATCCCGCCGATGTCAGACGGTGCGCCAAATCCTGCGCGCGCCGTTCGACCAGATGCCAGGTCGCGCGCGCGACGAGATAGCTCAGCGCGGCGGTGACGACATAGGCGATGAGCAGCGAGACCAGTCCATCGGCGAGCGGCCAGAGCTGACGCAGGCCGTAGATCACCGCGAAGTGCGACAGATACATCGAATAGGAATTGCGGCCGAGCGCCTCGAGCGGCTGCAAGCGGATCGCAAGCTTGATGCAGCCGGCCACGAGCGCTCCGAGAACCAGGTTGATCATCAGATAGTTGAATTCATGCGAGCCGGTGACGCGGTTGGCGACGAAGGACAGCGCGATGAAGACCGCGTAGATCGCAGCGTCCGACTTGGAAAACCCGTCGCGTAGCGCGAAGAACAGCGCGCATCCGACCAGGAAAACCGGAAGCTGGTTCAGGAAGCTGATGTGCAGCGTGGTCCAGACGAACGCTTCGTGACCGGGACCGTAATAGGCGGAGAACAGCGCGAAGGCCCACGGCTTGAACAGGCAGACATTGACGAGATGCAGCACGATTGCCAGCGCGAGATAGAGATGGCGGCGCGAGCCGAACGCGGTGATCAGAAGCGGGAAGACGAGATAGAAGGTCATCTCGGCCGCGATCGACCAGTCGCCGGGCACGACGCTGTTGACGCTGTCCGGCCAGAAGCCGTGCAGGAACGTCGCGGTAAGGATCACTTGAACGGGCCCGATGCCGCCAGGCGCGTTGTCGCTCGGTCCGGTGCCGTTGATGACGAGGTAGACCGGGATCGCGAGCCAGAACAGCGGCGCGATGCGCAGGAAGCGGCGGATGTAGAACTTGCGCGTCGGACCGGTTTCGACGCGCTGCGTCCACATCAGGCACATCGTCATGGCGCTGACGAAGTAGAACACGTTGACGCCGGTCCAGCCGCACATGAAAGCGTAGTCGACGGCGTGGATATGTGATGGAAAAGATTGCGAAACGTGGATGGCCATCACGCCGGCGATGGCGAGGCCGCGCAGGACATCGAGCGTGTGCGAACGGCCGAACGGCGCAGTGCCTTGCTCGATTCGACCGGCAGCCAACCGGGCCTGCCCCTGCATCACGCCTGCTCCATGGTTCCGCATTATGCAGGCGGGACCATAGAGGCGCAGGTGGGTTTTCCGAAGCCGAAGGCCTTTTTTACGTTAATCGCCGGTTGAGTCCAAAGCCGAATGTGCGGGATCGGCGGTCACGGGCCGGCGCACGGCCCCCGTAGGGGCCGTCCTGCGCTATGATGCGCGGAATGAGAATTGTGGGCCAATTCATACTTAATCCCTAGAGATCATGACCAATATTGTTTGCGCATCACAACGCGCCTAATATTCCATCAGGCAATTTCGGGGGCTCGAACAAGTCGTGAATGTCCGTTCACATGACAGCGCGTTGCGCGGTGACTTGAATTTCCAGGTCGGGTCCCAGGCACACAGGACACCCAAGACCGTGGTTGATTCCGCACTTCAGGAGTTGCGTCCCGCCGGCCGCGAGCGGCTGATCGTCGTCGAGGACGATCCGGTGACGCGGACCATGCTGGTCGACTATTTCAGCGAGAACAATTTCGATGTGGTCGGCGCCAGCTCCTGCGCGGAGTGCCGCCAGGCGTTGCGCGCCCGAACCGATCTCATCTTCCTCGACGTGCAGCTGCCCGACGGCGACGGCTTCGAACTCGCCAAGGAGATCCAGGCCACCAGCAACGCGGGCATCATCTTCGTGACGCGCCGCGACACCGACGTCGATCGCATCCTCGGCCTCGAGATCGCCGGCGACCACTACGTCACCAAGCCGATCAATCTGCGTGACCTGCTCGCACGCGCCCGCAGCGTGCTGCGACGGCGCTCGCTCGACCGCAAGGCGGCCCGCAACCACAATTCGATCGCCTTCGGCGACTGGATCATCGACCTGACCCGGCGTGAATTGCTCGGCAGCGACGGCAAGCCGGTGGCACTGACGCGCGCCGAATTCGATCTGCTCGCGGCGCTGGTCGGCGCCGACGGACGGCCGCTCAGCCGTGACTATCTGATCGAGGTCGTCAGCAACCGCCAAGCCGAGGTCGACATCCGCACGGTCGATGCGCTCGTGGCGCGGCTGCGCCGCAAGCTCGTCGGCAGCGGTACGCCCGTGATCGCGACCGTCACCGGCGTCGGCTACAAGCTCGCGCTCAGCGAGCGCCTGTAGGGCAGCATCGTCAGCGCGATGCGACGCGCTTCCATCTGGCTTCGATGCGAGCCTTGATGAGGCTGATCCTGGCCTCGTGGGCGGCCCAATAAGCGCGGCTGGCGGCCGGGGTGCCTTGACGATAGCGGGCATAGACCGTTTTGGGCTGCGCCGACAGCTTCGGCCGGCTCGCCGGTTTGGCCGGAGCTGCAGCCGCAGCGACGGCCGGGGGCGCCGGATCCGGAACAGCCGCCGCTTCAGTCCCCACCGAGGTCGAGTTCATGGCCACAAGACGGTTACGGGCGCGGTTGCAATAGACTTGCGACCGCGCGGTCATATCTTCTTCGCCATGGCCTGCCCGGTACTTCATGAGGGCGCGGCAAATGTCCCCGCCCGCCAGACGCCAGGCCCGGCTGAGATAAAGCACTCCATAATGGATGTTGATGTCGGGTTCGGCGAGTTCCGCCTCGCTGCCCCGGAAGCCCAGCATCGCCGCTGTCTCGGGCCGCACCTGCATCAGGCCGATCTCGCCGACGCTGCCGATGACGGCCGAATTGTAACCGCTTTCGACGAACACGACGGCTTCGGCGACATCGGCCGGTAAATTGGTGTTTGCGGTTTCTCGCTCGATAATCTTCCGGATCATGGCTCGGGATGACGGCGTTTCGCCGGCGCCGAGCTCCGTCCTGCTGGTGGAGATCGCCGACGTCGCGCGCGGCTCGTCGATGGCGCCGTCTCCAGCCTGCGCGCAGATCGGGGCTGACAACAGCAGGACGACCGCCACGTGTCTCCACGTCGCGCCAGGATTGAAGCGTGCCCGATCCCACAGCATGGGTCCGTCATAGAGCTCCGGAGTTAATAAACCGGCCTCCGCTGCGCGGCGACTAGCGCGCGCGGGCGCTCTGATCGGTGGACGCCGCTTGCCCAGGTTCAGCCAGCCGGTCGTCGATCGCATAGAGCGTGCAGGTCGGCGACCATTTCATGCAGGCCGCCAGCGAGTCGCGCTGGGCCTCGTCGGCCGTAACGCGTCCCGCGCGCCAGCCGTAGCCGCCGTTCGGCGACACTGCAAAGGCCTTGTGCGGCATCATGCTGGCGAGATAGCGCGCGAACTCGGTCCGCGCGGCCTCGTTGAGCTGGCGCGGCGGCGGCAGCGGGTCGGGCGGGCTCAGGACGTCGCGACTGAAGAGGCCGCGCTCGCGCAGGAAGGCGTCGACATAGGGCGTCCATTGCGCACGGCTTGCCACCGCATAGAGGTAGTGGCCGTCGTCAGCGAACGGCGGCGCCGCGATGAATTTTGCGTTGCCGCCGCTGGTTCGAAATCCGTCATGGAGGCGGCGCGCGAGGTCGGGGCCGAAGTAGGAATCGTTGGTCGCATAGACCCACAGCATCGGCACGCGCGAGGTCTTGCCGAAGGTCACGAAGGCCTGCACCAGACCATCCTCATTGCAGACGTCGTCGTCATCGCGCGAGCCGCGGCCGCCGGCGAAGTTGATCGCGGCGACGAGACCCGACGGCGCCTGCGCGGTGAGCGCGATCGTTGCGAGCCCGCCGGCGGAATGGCCGGCCGCGATCATGCCTGACGTCGTCACGTCAGCCCGGCGCGCCATCGCATCGATCGCGGCGCGCAAGTCAGCGACCGCGACCGCCGCCGCGGGCAGGTAGGCGGCTTTCGCGCAGCCGCCGACGCTGTCGACGCGTCCGCCGGGCGAGGTGCCGTAGCCGCGCCGCATCACGATCAGCGCGGCAAAGCCGCGCCGGGCGTATTCGAGCGCGATGCCGTAATATTTGTGCGCGGACATCGTCGCGCGGTCGTCGAAGCTGCGCGGCGAGCCGTGGCTGAGCAGCGCCAGCGGATAGCGCTTCGTCCCGGCCGGGCGGACCAGGAAGGCCTCCAGCCCCTGCGGCCCGGCCTCCGCCATGGGGATGCGCAGGTCTTCGGTGTAGAACTCCGCGGCACGCGCCGGCGCACCGGCCAAGGCAGGGCCAATGACGAGGCCGGCGATCAGCAGAAGCAGCTTGCGTGAAAGAGCCATTGGCGATTCGGAGGGCCTCGATGGCGGGAAGCATAGCATGATCTCCTTACTTGAACCGTGACCCCCGCGGCCATCGCCGTCCTCGTCCCCGGGGATGACGCAGTGGAAGCGCATATGGAGCGATCTCGCCTGTGGCCATCCTTCGAGACGCCCGCCGTTGGCGGGCCCTCAGGATGAGGACTGAGTCCGTTGCGCTCATTTCAACGGGCTCTGATGCCGCTCAGCCTCATCCCGAGGAGACCGCGAAGCGGTTGTCTCGAAGGACGAGGCGCGCGCTCAGCTCGTGCAAAGAACCAAATGCGTGCCCTGCGGATGACGGGACCGGCGCCGGCTGTGTCGCCCTCTGTCAACCCATCCCCGCGAAAATATTCCACTTTACCGAAATTCGGTTTCGGCGTATGTGTTGCCCATCCCGGCTCACCCAAGAGGGGCGACTTGAGGTCGTCTTGTTCGCGAGCCGGGCTTGCGGTGGACGCGGCAGCGTCGGCATGAGAGGTGCGGGCAGGGCGGGTAGTCCCTGTGAGCTCGTAACCGCGTGCGGACGACGGCGCTGTCAGGCTTCGTCTCGCTCGTAAGTTTCCGGCTCTGTCGACGGAGTCCGGGAATACTGCGGCGACATGGCGGGCCGTGCGTACGGCAAAACCGTGTGGTCCTGGCCGTCGTTGCCACGGTCAAGCTGTTCGAAGATGTGCGCGAGCCCAACCGGGTGGACGGCATCGTCAATTCGAACGGCGAGGGAGGCCAAAAGGAATGGTCGGCTCCCGGGAGATCACGGCATAAGCCGTCCAGCCACTGCGCAGGGAAGGCCGAGTGATCGGCGACACCTGTATGCTGCTGTGCGGTTCTTCTGCGTGTGCCTATTGCGCAGCAGACCGCGGGTGCGAGCTGAGCACCCGGCCTTCCCTGCGCCCTCTTGGCTTTCAGAGGGTGAAGCGACCAGCAAAACTCGGGCGAAATGAGCCGCGAGGCTGCGAAGACATGTCTGCGATTTCAATGCGAATTGGAGGAGCTACGCTGTGGCCTCATACTCCGTCATTGCGAGGAGCCCTTGCGACGAAGCAATCCAGAATCCCTCCGCGGAAGGATTCTGGATTGCTTCGCTGCGCTCGCAACGACGATGTGGAGGTGGCGAGCCTCGAAGGCCAACCGCCCGGCTGCACTCGGTCGTCCTTGGTCCCGTCCCGCTGCAGTCCGTAGCCCGGATGAGCGAAACGACATCCGGGGCAGGAGGTCCCGGGTATCGCTTCGCTCATGCCGGCTACGGCAATCCCCGGGAACGCCTTCCCCACCGCGGGTGTTGTGCCCTTGGCGGGGGCCCGGTCGATGCTATGGTATCCGCTATCTCTGTGACGACAGGACGAGGATATTTTCAGTGGCTGATGTTCATCCCGCGGCAGGCAAGAAGGCTTCGCCGGACGCGCTCACCAACATTCCGCGGCTGGTGACGGCCTATTTCGCCGGCAAGCCCGATGTTGCGGATCCCGCGCAGCGCGTGGCGTTCGGCACCTCAGGCCATCGCGGCACCTCGTTCAAGAACACTTTTAACGAAGGCCATATCCTCGCGACCACGCAGGCGATCTGCGACTACAGACGGGAAAAGGGGCTGACCGGACCGCTGTTCATCGGCATCGACACCCACGCGCTGGCCGAGCCGGCACTGGTCAGCGCCGTCGAGGTGTTCGCCGCCAACGGCGTCGACATCATGATCGACAAGGACGGCGGCTACACGCCGACGCCGGTGATCTCGCACGCGATCCTGACCTACAACAAGGGCCGCACCAGCGGCCTTGCCGACGGCGTCGTCATCACGCCCTCGCACAATCCGCCGGAGGATGGCGGCTACAAATACAATCCGCCGCATGGCGGGCCGGCCGATACGGATGTCACGGGCGTGGTCGAGAAGCGCGCCAACGCCTATCTCGCCGACGGCCTCAAGGGCGTGAAGCGCATCGACTATGCCAAGGCGCTGAAGTCTTCGAACGTCCATGCCGCCGACTTCGTCACGCCTTACGTCGCCGATCTCGGCAATGTCGTCGATCTCGACCTCGTCAAATCCGCCGGCATCAAGATCGGGATCGATCCGCTCGGCGGCGCCGCCGTACACTACTGGCATCCGATCATCGAGCGCTACGGTTTGAAGGCGACGGTGGTGAACGAGGCGATCGACCCGACCTTCCGTTTCATGACGGTGGACTGGGACGGCAAGATCCGCATGGACTGCTCCTCGCCCTACGCGATGGCGAGCCTGATCGCGATGCGCGACCGTTTCGACGTCGCCTTTGCCAACGACACCGATGCCGATCGCCACGGCATCGTCACGCGCTCCGGCGGCCTGATGAATCCGAACCATTATCTGGCGACCGCGATCTCCTATCTGTTCGCGCATCGTCCGAACTGGGGCAGGGACGCCGCGATCGGCAAGACCGTGGTGTCGAGCTCGATCATCGACCGCGTCGCCAAGAAGCTCGGGCGCAAGCTGGTCGAGACGCCGGTCGGCTTCAAATGGTTCGTCGACGGTCTCCTCACGGGCGGCTTCGGCTTCGGCGGCGAGGAGAGTGCGGGCGCCTCGTTCCTGCGTCGTGACGGCACGGTGTGGACGACCGACAAGGACGGCGTCATCCTTGGCCTGCTCGCCGCCGAGATCATGGCGAAGACCGGCCGCGATCCCAGTCAGCTGTTCAATGATCTGACCGCCGAGTTCGGCGTGCCGCATTACGCGCGCATCGACGTCGCCGCGACCGGGCCGCAAAAGAACATCCTCAAATCCGTCACGCCCGAGCAGCTCGGCCTGAAGGATCTCGCCGGCGATCCTGTCCGCGCCACGCTCAGCAAGGCGCCCGGCAACGGTCAGCCGTTTGGCGGCATCAAGGTCGAGACCGATTTCGGCTGGTTCGCCGCGCGGCCGTCAGGGACCGAGGACGTCTACAAGATCTACGCCGAGAGCTTCCGCAGCACCGAGCACCTGACGCGGATTCAGGAGGAGGCCAAGGCAGGACTGGCGAAGGTGTTCGGGGCGTAAAGCGCCGGACCAAATCGCCGTACCGCCTTCTTCGACCATGGGTAGGTCTCGCCGCATCACACGGTGTCATCGCCCGCCTAGTGCGCAATTGCGCACAGGGGCGGGCGATCCGGGCAGAAATTGTCTGAACCAATGTCCGCTGCGGAGTCCTGGATCCCCGCTTCCGAATCACTTCTGCTGATATGTATACATTCGTGAAGTTATAGGTATTTCGGTACGCCGATTTCCGCCTTGAATAATTCCATCCCTCAGTTATTGTATACATAACGCATACATAAGCCGTGGGAGTGAGACCAATGACAAAGCCCTTCCCCATGAATGCCTGGTACGCCGCGGCCTGGGACGCGGACGTGAAAGCTGCGCTGCTGCCGCGGACGATCTGCGGCAAGCATGTCGTGATGTACCGGAAGGCCGACGGTTCGGTCGCCGCGCTGGAGGATGCCTGCTGGCACCGTCTGGTGCCGCTGTCCAAGGGCCGGCTCGAAGGCGACACCGTCGTCTGCGGCTATCACGGCCTGAAATACAACGCGCAGGGGCGCTGCACCTTCATGCCCTCGCAGGAGACCATCAACCCGTCGGCCTGCGTCCGCGCCTATCCCGTGGTCGAGCGCCATCGCTACATCTGGCTCTGGATGGGCGATCCCGCGCTGGCCGATCCCGCGCTCGTGCCGGACATGCACTGGAATCACGATCCGGCCTGGGCCGGCGACGGCAAGACCATCCACGTTAATTGCGACTACCGCCTCGTGCTCGACAATCTCATGGACCTCACCCATGAGACCTTTGTGCACGGCTCCTCCATCGGCAACGATGCGGTGGCGGAGGCGCCGTTCGACGTCACTCATGGCGAGAAGACTGTCACGGTCACGCGCTGGATGCGGAACATCGAGCCACCGCCGTTCTGGGCGAAACAGCTCGGCAAGACCGGCCTGGTCGATCGCTGGCAGATCATCCGCTTTGAGGCGCCATGCACCATCGCCATCGACGTCGGCGTGGCGCCGACAGGCACCGGTGCGCCGGAAGGCGATCGCTCGCAGGGCGTCAACGGCTTCGTGCTCAACACCATCACGCCCGAGACTGAAAAGACCTGCCACTATTTCTGGGCCTTCGTGCGCAACTACCAGCTCGGCGAGCAGCGCATCACCACCGAGATCCGCGAGGGCGTCTCCGGCATCTTCCACGAGGACGAGCTGATCCTGGAAGCGCAGCAGCGCGCGATGGACGAAAACCCCGATCGCATCTTCTACAACCTCAACATCGACGCCGGCGCGATGTGGACGCGCAAGCTGATCGACCGGATGGTAGCGAAGGAAAACGGGCCGCAGCACCTTCAGGCGGCGGAGTAGGCCAGGTGAAAGCAGCCCCCGAACGTGAGGTCGACCGCTCCGTCTCGCAGACCGTGAAGGCGCAGCTTGCGCTGCGCGACCAGATCCTGTCCGGCTCTCTGCGGCCAGGCGAGCGCATCTCCGAGCTCCAGGCGGTGGAGACCACCGGCGCCTCGCGCACCCCGGTGCGCATGGCGCTGGTGCGGCTGGAGGAGGAGGGCCTGCTGGAGGCGATCCCGTCCGGCGGCTTCATGGTGAAGGCGTTTTCGGAACGCGACATCTCCGATTCCATCGAGCTGCGCGGCACGCTCGAAGGGCTCGCTGCGCGCTTCGCCGCCGAGCGCGGTGTTTCCGCGCGCGAACTCGAGCCGCTCAAGGAGTGCCTTGCCGCGATCGACGAATTGCTGCGCCAGGTGCCGATCTCGATCGAAGCCTTCTCGTCCTATGTCACGCTGAACGCGCGCTTCCACGCTCTGCTCACGGAATTGTCGCGCAGCCCACCCTTGGTTCGCCAGATCGACCGCGCCTCGGCGCTGCCGTTCGCATCCCCGAGCGGCTTCGTGATGGCGCAGTCGGCGCTCCCGGAAGCGCAGCAGATCCTGATCATCGGGCAGGAGCACCACCGCGTCGTGATCGACGCCATCGAGAACCGCGAAGGCGCGCGCGCCGAAGCCGTCATGCGCGAGCATGCGCGGCTGGCGGTGCGCAATCTGCGCCTCGCGCTGCGCAACCGGACCCATCTCGACCTCTTGCCGGCGCTGGCGCTGATCAAGACCGCAACCGATTGAGGGCAGTGCCATGCGCTTCATCGAAACCTGGATTCCGGCAACGCTCGTCTCGACGCGCGATCTCGCTCCCGGCATCCGCGAATTCCTGATCCGGCCTGATCGGTTCGACGCCGCCGCCTATCCGGTCGGCAGCCACATCAATATCAGCGTGACCATCGACGGCCTGCCGGAGACGCGGTCCTATTCACTGGTCGGCGAAGCCACCTCGGCTGGCTTCAAGATCGCGGTGCGCCGTGCCGAGGATTCCCGCGGCGGCTCGCGCTACATGTGGCAGCTCGCGCCGGGCGCGCGGCTCGACATCACCCAGCCCGCTTCGCTGCTCGCGGTCGACTGGGCTCGCGAAAGCTATTGTCTGATCGCCGGCGGCATCGGCATCACGCCGATCCTCGGTGCCGCGCAGGCGCTGGCGCGGCGCGGCGTGGATGTCACGCTACACTATGCGGTGCGCTCGCGCGCCGAGGCTGCCTATCTCGACGATCTCGCCGCGATGCTCGGCGATCGCCTGGTCGTTCATGCCAGCGATGAAGGCAGACGGCTCGACCTCGATGCGGTGTTCGCGTCATTGCCGCAAGGCGCGCTGTCGCTGTTCTGCGGCCCGATGCGGATGCTGGATGCCGCGCGCCACGCCTGGATCGGGGCGGGCCATCCGCTGCCCGATCTCCGCTACGAGACCTTCGGCTCCAGCGGCACGCTGCCGACCGAGACGTTTCGCGTGCGCCTGAAGGGCTCCGATGTCGAGCTCGAAATCCCGCGCGAGCGCTCGATGCTGGACGTGCTCAACGCCAGCGGTCACGACGTGATGTACGATTGCAAGCGCGGCGAATGCGGCCTCTGCGCCATCGACGTGGTCGAGGTCGACGGCGAGATCGACCACCGCGACGTCTTCTTCAGTGACCATCAGAAGCAAAGCAACCAGAAGATCTGCGCCTGCGTCTCGCGGGCCCGTGGCACCATCACCGTGGACACGCTGCTGCGCGCGGACGCGGTTTGAGCGAGCCTTGAGCTGGACTCCATCAAGAAGGAATGGACGGCGCCGCGGGCTCCACCTCTCCCGCTTGCGGGAGAGGTCGCGCCGAAGCGCCGGGTGAGGGCTCTCTCCTCTGAGGGAGTGTCCCGTTGCGGAGACACCCTCTCCCCAACCCTCTCCCGCAAGCGGGCGAGGGGGCTTACCGCCGTCGTGGTCGTCACTAGGTCAAATCTAAGCTTCCACCTACGCCGCAAACGTCGCCCGAAGCTTCTTTGGATCCAGCAGCGCCAGCACGCCGTCCACCGACACCGGCCGGCTGATCAGATAGCCCTGCACCTCGTCGCAACTGATCTGCCTGAGATAGTCGAGCTGGTCGGCGGTCTCGACGCCCTCGGCGACGACGGCGATGCGCAGGTCGCGCGCGAGCGAGATCACCGATTTGACGATGGCGGCGCAGTCGGGCTGCACCAGCATGTCGCGGATGAAGGACTGGTCGATCTTGATGCGGCTGAACGGCAGCTTGCGCAAATAGGTGAGGGAGGAGAAGCCGGTCCCGAAATCGTCCAGCGCCACGGTGACGCCGAGCTGCAGCAGCGCGTTCAGAACCGGCTCGGCCGAGCCGTATTTCGACAGCAGCATCGATTCCGTGATCTCGATCTCGAGCCGGTGCGGGGCGATCTTCGCCTCCGCGAGCGCCTGAACGATGATCTGGAGGATGCCGGCGTTGTGAAACTGCGCGGCCGAGAAGTTCACGGCGACCCTGATGTCGTCCGGCCACTCGGCAACCGTCGCGCAGGCGCGGCGGACGACCCATTCGCCGATCTCGTGGATCAGCCCGGTCTCTTCCGCGATCGGAATGAATTCGCTCGGCGGTACCAGTCCGCGCTCAGGATGTTGCCAGCGCAGCAGCGCTTCGAAACCAGTGATCCGGCTTTGGTCGAGATCGAGGAACGGCTGGAACACGAGGAACAGCTCGTTTCGCGCGATCGCGCCCTCGAGGTCGGATTGCAGCGCCTTGCGATCGCGTGACACCCTGTCGTCGCTGGTCTCGAAGAAGCGGATCGTGCCGGGGCCCGCCTTCTTGGCGCGGTAGAGCGCGGCATCGGCATTCTTCATGACGTCGAGCGCCGTGGTGCCGTCGCGGGGCGCCAGCACGATGCCGACGCTGGTCGCGCCCACGATCTGGCGGCCCTCGATGCGGAACGGTTCAGTGAAGGCTGCGACGAAGCGTTCGGCGATCTCGAGTGCATCCTCGGGACGCGCCAGATTGGCCATCACCAGCGCGAATTCGTCGCCGCCGATGCGTGCGACATGCTCGGCGGCGCGCGTGCAGCGTCGCAGGCGGCTTGCAACCTGGACCAGGAATTCGTCGCCGGCGGGATGGCCGAACTTGTCGTTGACCTCCTTGAAGCGATCGAGATCGAGCAGGAGCACCGCAAACTCCTCGCCTGACAATGCCAGCCGCTTGAGCGCGGCCTCGAGCGTCTCGTTGAAGGCGACGCGGTTGGGCAGGTGGGTCAGAGGATCCAGCCGCACCGTGCGCTCCGCCTCGATCTGTCGCATCACGCGCCGCGCGAACGAGAACGAATTGACGAACACGCCGCGCAGCAGCACGCTGCCGTAGACCACGACGAGGAAGGCGATCAGCAGAAAGGCCAGATCGCCGTTGCTGCCGAGGCAGATCGCGATCCCGACGAAGATCGGGGCCGTGAAGGCGATCGCTGCGATCGGGATGGTGGCGAAGGCGAGCGCGCCGCCGGCCAGCATGCCCGAGCACAGGCAGGTGATGACGAGCTGGCCGCCGGTCGAAGCATTATTGAAGAAGGCGACGGGGACGATGCCCCAGGCGGTGCCGAGGACAAAGGCATTTTGCACCAGCCGGTGCATGGCGCGGCGCGAGACGAATTGCGGCTTGGTGATGCGGCGCGCGGCGCGGGATTGCAGGCCGAACATGATCGCGCCGCTTGCGACAGCGCCCGCCCAGATCAACGCAAGAATCCTGTCCGGCGATTGCCACAGTGCGATGGCGAGCACGATGGCGTTGCAGGCATTGGCGAGCATGATGCCGACCGAATAGCCGAGCACCAGCGACATCTGTTCGGCGCGGATATGGCCGGCCACGGCTTCGTCGGTTGCGGGACCGCCAAAGGCCGACAGATCGCCCGCGAACAGCCGCGCGACATAGCTGGTCGTTTGAGTCCGCATTTCAGAGCCTAGCAGCACGGGCCGTTGGTCGGCTCCTTCAGGGAGAATTCGCCGCAAACCTTTGACGAACTATGAATTATCCCCGTTTGCCACGCTCCGCGCGACCACTTCTGCGTGTTCAAAGGAAGGTATCGATAACAAATCGATACAAATGCGGACTTCGACACTTACGGAGCCGGCAAATGAGCGAGGCGCTGACGCACCTCGGCCTAATTCTAACTCCGCTGTCATGCCCCGCGACCCGGCTACGCCTAGGCTTCGCCGAGGTTTAGATCCAGGCGCGCCGAAGCTTTGGCGAAGGCGGCAGGCGGGACATCCAGCACGCCGCGGCCTATCGAGGAATCACAACGGTCTCGGAGTGCTGGATCGCCCGCCCAAGGGCGCAGTTGCGCACAGGTCGGGCGATGACACCTGGAGGCCCTGTTCGGCCAGGAAATGCGTCAGCCCATCGATCTGCCGCGAGCCCACGAAGGCGCCTATGTAACCGTCAGGACGCACCAGCACCCAATCCCCGGGCGACACGGCGTATGCGTCCCGAAAGTGCTCGCTTTCGTCGACGAGCTCGGCATCCGGGCCGATACGGTGGATGTGCAGTCCAGTGCACGCCGATACAGTCTCGCGTTTCACCTGATAGCCAAGCAGCGTCCAATGAGGCCCCTTGAGCAGCGCGAACAAGCGTATGGGTTGTCCGGCGGCTCCGCGTAGCGGCGCATCCGGTGCGCGGGCTCCGGCGGACGGGCCTGCCATGCGCCCTGGCTTTTCCAGTGCCAAGGGCGATCCCGGATAGCCGATGTCGAGTTGCTGCACCTCGCGGCCGCGCCTCACGTCGCCGCGCTTGGCCGCTTCCAGCAAGTCGGTGGAAAGGCCGAGCACATTTGCAGCGACGGGGCGTCGTTCTCCCTCGTAACTGTCGAGCAGAGTTGCGGACGCACCGCCGATAACGGCCGCCAGCTTCCAGCCCAGATTGTAGGCGTCCTGCACGCTGGTATTGAGACCTTGTCCACCTGTCGGAGGATGGATGTGAGCTGCATCGCCGATCAGAAATGCACGGCGATCCCGGTAGCGATCGGCGAGTCTCGCATTCATCTGATAAGCCGACGCCCAAAGCACGGACTGGATGCGGATGTCGTTGCGTCCCGTGCGCTCGGCGACCATGGCCGAAAGCCCTTCGGCGGACAGATCGACCTCGCCTTCGAGCGGAACGGGTGCCTGCAACTGAAACAGCTCCGTTCCGGCCAGCGGACACAGCGAAATCTGGCGGTCCATCGCGCCATCGTGGAAGCGGTGCCACGCCCGGCGGTCCAGGCCCGTCAGCACGACATCGGCCACCACGGCTCGTACGCCGAGCGTCTTGCCTTGAAAACCAATGCCGAGTGCGTGACGCACGAAGCTGCGACCGCCGTCGGCACCGACGAGGTAACGCACGCGGATCGTCTCTTCGCCGGCCCGGCCTGAAAGGCGCGCAGTCACACCGTCCTCATCCTGCTCCAGGCCGACCAATTCGCAGCCAAATTCCGCCCGCCCGCCCAGTTCGAGCAGACGTTCGCGCATCACGCCCTCGGTCAGGAATTGCGGGATCATCAGCGCCATGTTGTAGGGCTCGGCGGGGGTGGGGACTGCGAGCTCTGCGATCTCTGACTCGATGAAGCTGCCGTCATCGCGGTATTTGCGCTGCGGCGGGTAGAGCCCTCCGGCGGCAACGATGCGGTCGATGATGCCGAGATCCTCGAAGATCTCGAGGGTTCGAGGCTGGATTCCCTTGCCGCGAGATCCATGGAACGGACCGACTTGCTTCTCGATCAGCCGAAAAGACACGCCTCGCCGCGCGAGGTCGATGGCGAGCGTAAGGCCGGCCGCACCTGCTCCGCAGATCAGAACCTCCGCCGTGAATTGCTTTGTCATGGCATCCTCAATATGTGTAATATGCACACATTAGGCAGAGGGGCATCGGGATGTCAAGAAGGGTGCAAAATACACATATTAAAAAGCAGGTGCGCTCGCTTCACGAAGCGTTGATCGACATCGTCAGTGTCATGAACCGCCGGCAGGGCGACGACATGATGATCCGCGAGGCGGGCATCTCGCTGGATCGTGCGCTGTTTCCGCTGCTCGTCGGCATCGAGCGGCGCGGCCCGATCGGGGTCGTCGACCTCGCCGATCGCATGGGGCGGGACTACACGACGGTCAGCCGGCAGGTCGCGAAACTGGAGAATCTCGGCTTGATCAAGCGCCACGCCAGCGAAGCGGATCGCCGCGTCAGTGAAGCCACCATCACGCCCAGCGGCAAGGCCATGACGGACGCGGTGGACAGGGCACGCGAACGGATTGTCGGGGGGATGTTTGCGACCTGGGACGATCAGGATGTCGAGGATCTGGTGCGCTTGATGCGCAAGCTCGCCGACGCGATGACGGCGCCAGGCGATCAGGCTTGAAATCGATTGCGAAAGCGCGGCTTGTCACCGCCCGAGTTGCTTGGGATCGTAATAAAACCGCTCCTCGACCAGCTCGTCGCCGCGCCAGGTTTGCCACGCGATCTCGTCCAGCGTTCGTGAGACACCCTCTGCGTTGGTGAAGCTGAACGTCCAGCGCGTCGCGACATGGTCGCCGTCGATCAGGCTCGGTCCGATGCGGACGGCCCTGACCTCTTTCGAGGCCGCCAGCACGGCACGCTCCTTGGCGACGAGCTTGTCACGGCCGATCGTCGGAGCGCCGTTGTTCTCATAGGTCGCGGTGTCGGGCGTGCAGAACTGCTCGATCGCACCGATGAAATCCCCGGCCTCCAGCCGCTGCGCAAAAGCTTCGACGACGTCACGGCTCGGCATAATAAAACCCCGCAATTAAAACCGACTGATAGTCGGTAAATACCGACCGGTGGTCGAAAAGTCAACTGGCCGCCTCTGCCGAATTCGATTAGACGAGACCCATGGCGAAACAGGCGGAGCGGCGGGCGGCGACATCGGAGGCGATCCTGACGGCGGCGCGCCGCCTGTTCGGGGCGCAAGGCTTTGCCGCCACCACCATGGACGAGATTGCGGAGGCGGCCTCTGTCGCCAAGGGCGCGGTCTATCATCACTTCAAGACCAAGGAGGCGGTGTTCGAAGCCGTGTTCGACCAGGTCTCGCGGGATCTCGTCGTCGAGATCGACAGCGCCGCTCGCGCCGAGAAGGACGTGCTCGCGGCGATGGTCGCCGGCACGCAGCATTACTTCGCGGCGACCGCCAAGGGCCCGACCGGCCAGATCATCCTGCGCGATGGCCCGGCCGTGCTCGGCTGGGAGCGCTGGCGTGAGATCGACGCACAGCATTTCGGCGGCAAGCTGCCACGTGCGCTCTCGGTGGCGATGGAGACCGGCCTCATCGCAAAGCAGCCGGTCGAGCCGCTGGCGCGGCTGCTGCTCGGCGCGGTGACGGAGGCCGCGGTCGCCTGCGCCGGGCGCGCCGATATCGCAAGGGCGGGTGTGGAATATGCCCGTGCGTTCAAGTCGCTGGTCGAGGCGCTGCGCCATCGCGCATGATTGTGCTAGTGACGAACCAGAAACGCCCACACAACAAGAAGACTAGCGCATGAACGCAAATTCCTCTCTTGCATCCACCGATCCCGAATTCGACTACATCATCGTCGGCGCCGGCTCCGCCGGCTGCGTGCTCGCCAACCGGCTGTCGGCGAACGGCAAGCACAGCGTGCTGCTGCTCGAGGCCGGCCCGAAGGATTCCAACATCTGGATCCACGTGCCGCTCGGCTACGGCAAGCTGTTCAAGGAGAAGACCGTCAACTGGATGTACCAGACCGAGCCGGAGCCCGAGCTGAAGGGACGCCAGGTGTTCCAGCCGCGCGGCAAGACGCTGGGCGGATCGAGCTCGATCAACGGTCTGCTCTATGTCCGTGGCCAGCACGAGGACTACGATCGCTGGCGCCAGCTCGGCAACACCGGCTGGGGCTATGACGACGTGCTGCCCTACTTCAAGAAGGCCGAGAACCAGTCGCGCGGGGCCGACCAATATCACGGCAGCGGCGGCCCGCTGCCGGTTTCCAACATGGTCGTGACCGATCCGCTGTCAAAGGCCTTCATCGACGCCGCGGTCGAGACCGGTCTGCCCTACAACCCTGATTTCAACGGCGCCACGCAGGAAGGCGTCGGCCTGTTCCAGACCACGACGCGCAACGGCCGTCGCGCCTCGACCTCGGTGGCTTATCTCGGCCCGGCAAAGACCCGCGGCAATCTCAAGGTCGAAACTTCCGCGCTCGGCCAGCGCGTGTTGTTCGAGGGCCGCCGCGCCGTCGGCGTCGAATATCGGCAAGGCTCGCAAATCCGACGTGCCCGCGCGCGCAAGGAGATCGTGCTGTCGAGCGGCGCCTACAACTCGCCGCAGCTGCTGCAGCTCTCCGGCGTCGGGCCCGGCGACCTCCTGCGCAAGCATGGCATCGATGTCGTGCTAGACGCGCCGGGTGTCGGTCACGGCCTCCAGGATCACATGCAGGTCCGCATCGTGATGCGCTGCTCGCAGAAGATCACGCTGAACGACACCGTCAATCATCCGCTTCGTCGCACGCTCGCTGGCGCGCGCTATGCGCTGTTCCGGAAAGGCTGGCTGACGATCGCGGCCGGCACCGCGGGCGCGTTCTTCAAGACCAGCCCGCGGCTCGCCTCGCCCGACATCCAGGTGCACTTCCTGCCGTTCTCGACCGACAAGATGGGCGAGAAGCTGCATGATTTCTCCGGCTTCACCGCCTCTGTGTGCCAGCTCCGTCCCGAAAGCCGCGGCTCCCTGCGCATCCGGAGCGCTGATCCGACGGTGCCGCCGGAAATCCGCATCAACTACATGTCGACCGAGACCGACCGCACCACCAACGTCGAAGGCCTGAAGATCCTGCGCAAGATCTTGAGCGCGCCGGCGCTGAAGCCGTTCGTGGTCAATGAATACGATCCCGGGGCGAAGGTATCCACGGATGCCGAGCTGCTGGATTATTGCCGCGAGCGCGGCAGCACCATCTACCATCCGACCTCGACCTGTCGTATGGGCAATGATGCGCTCGCGGTGGTCGACCAGCGGCTGAAGGTGAGGGGGCTCGACGGCCTGCGCGTCGTCGACGGCTCGGTCATGCCGGACCTCGTGTCGGGGAACACCAACGCACCGATCATCATGATCGCCGAAAAGGCCTCCGACATGATATTGGAGGATGCGGGATAACCCGCGATTGTTGAGAGGACCAGGACTTGGCTACGCGATTGAGGATCGGCACACGCAAGAGCGCGATGGCGCTGGCACAGACGGAAGAGATCGCGCGCCGCCTGACCGCCGCCGTGCCCGGTCTCGACGTCGAGATCGTCAAGTTCGACACCACGGGCGATACCGACCAGACCAGCAAGTTGCTGCCCCATGGCGGCAAGGGCGGTGCCTTCGTGGCGCAGATCCGGGCCGCCGTGCTGTCGGGCGACTTGCAGGCGGCGATGCATTCGCTGAAGGACATGCCGGGTAATGAGGACACGCCCGGTCTCGTCATCGGCGCCACGCTGTCGCGCGATCCACCCAACGACGCGCTGGTGCTGCGCGATGGTGTGACCCTGGAGGCGCTGCGCCAGTCGCGCGGCAAGGGTTTTAAAATCGGCACCAATGCGGTCCGTCGGGCCGCCTATGCGCGGCGCCTGTTTCCGGATGTCGAGGTGATCCACTTCCGCGGCGCCGCCGATACGCGGGTCCGAAAACTCGACAATGGCGAGAAGCAGAAGCTGCCGGACGGTGGCACGGTGGGGCCTGCGGATGCGCTGATCATGGCGCGTTCGGGCCTCGATCGCGTCGGCCTCGCCGGCCGCATCGCCTACGAATTCACCGCGGCCGAGATGCTGCCCGCGGCGGGGCAGGGCATCGTCGCAGTCGAATGCGCGGCGCAGGACTGGCAGACGCGGCAGATCCTGTCATCGATCGATGATCCCGCCGCGCATGCCTCTGCGGACGCCGAGCGCGAGGTGCTGTGGGTGCTGAACGGCCACTGCAATTCGCCAGTGGCGGGTTTCTCGACCATCGCGGGCGATCAGATGTCGCTGACGGCCTCCGTGCTGGATCTCTCCGGCAACACCATCATCGAAGCCTCGCGCGAAGGCCCGGCCAATCGCCCGCGTGAGCTCGGTCGTGCCGTGGGTCTGGATCTGCTGACGAAGGGCGCCGCCGAGATCATCGAGCGCAGCCGGCCGCGCTGAGCCTTTGCTGCGAAGGTAGAACCGGCCATTCGACGATGCTGCCTGTTTTGCCCGACGCGTCAAACGCGTCTGGGCCGGGTCATGCCGGCCCAGCTTTTTCAATGACTTGTCTACTGTGCATGGGGTTGTTTTCGCATTTTTTGTGTGCGGCCCCTCAGGAGCGGGTCGAATTACCCCCGCACCCGCTTGATCATCTGCTCGACATGGGCGATGGGCGTTTCCGGCTGGATGCCGTGGCCGAGATTGAAGATGAAGCGGCCTTGCGCAAAATTGGCCAGCACGTTGTCGACCGCGCGGTCGAGCGCCGCGCCGCCCGTGATCAACACCAGCGGATCGAGATTGCCCTGCACGGCGACCTTGCTTTGCACGCGTTCGCGAATGAAGCCCGGCTCCGCGGTCCAGTCGATGCTGACCGCATTGACGCCGGTCGCCTCGACATAGGCCGGCAATTGCGCACCGGCGCCGCGGGGGAAGCCGATGATCTTCGCATCCGGCACCTTGGCCCGCACGCCCTCCACGATGCGCCGCGTCGGCTCGACCGACCAGCGTGCGAATTCGGCCGGCGGCAGCACGCCCGCCCAGGTGTCGAAGATCTGCAAGGCATTGGCGCCGGCGGCGAGCTGCGTCAGCAGATATTGAATCGAGTTCTCGACCAGCACGTCGATGATCGCAGCGAACGCCTCCGGATGCCGGTAGGCCATCATCCGCGCCGGCGCCTGGTCTGGCGTGCCCTGGCCGGCGACCATATAGGTCGCGACCGTCCACGGCGCACCGCAGAAGCCGATCAGCGCGGTCTTGGGATCGAGCGCGCCGCGCACGAGCTTGAGCGCCTCGAACACCGGCTCGAGCTTGCCGAAGTCGGCGCGCGCGGCGAGCGTTGCGACCTTCGCGGGATCATCCAGCGGATCCAGCCGCGGGCCCTCGCCGACCTCGAACCGCACCGAGCGCCCGAGCGCATAGGGGATTACCAGGATATCCGAGAAGATGATTGCCGCATCGAAGCCGAACCTGCGGATCGGTTGCAGCGTCACCTCGGCCGCAAGCTCCGGGTTGAAGCAGAGGTCGAGGAAGCCGCCGGCCTTGGCGCGGACCTCGCGATATTCCGGCAGATACCGGCCGGCTTGCCGCATCATCCACATGGGGGGAATGCTCTGGCGCTGGCCGGAGAGCACGTCGATGAAAGGTCTCGTCGCAGATTGGGGCACGAATGGTCCTGAGCAAGGTTATGGCTCCTGATACACCGCTCCGGCGCTCAGCGGAACAGGGGAACCAGCGCAATCGGGCCGCGTTGACCCGCCGATGGAGGACATCATGGCTGAGACATTCAATCCCGCGCCGCACGACAAGCACGCCGACGATCTGCGCGAAGCGCTTGCTGCCGATCGCCACAGCAAGCTCGATGCCGGGCTGAAGGATAGCTTCCCGGCTTCCGATCCTGTCAGCGTCACCCTGCCGACGCCCTCGAAGGCCGACGCTGATGCCGACAATCCCTCGCTCTGGGCCAAGGTTAAGGCCATCTTCAGCTAGCGGAGGGCGGGCCGGATTCCGATCGGCTTGCTAATGTCCTGTTAGCGATGCGCTGATCCGTGCGTCCGTAGGACTACGGAAAACCGCGCTATCGCGGCGTATTCCGGCGGTAATTTCAGAGTTCAATAACAGAAGCGGCAGAGGTTCCGAAACATCGGAGAATTCTGCCGCATGAGCCTTGCGACCCAACGAGCTGGATGGAGCCGTCTGCCGCCGCGCGCGGCGGCTTTCGTCGTTTTGACCTGCGCGACCATCCTCGGCGTCAGCGGCTGGCGCGAATGGGCGGCGCGCGATGCCGTGCTCAGGGGTGCCGAGACCGAGATGGCGAACGTCGCCCGCTCGCTGACCCAGCACGCCGAGGACAGCCTCGATCTCTTGGATTCCGGCGTTGTCGGCGCCGTCAGCCGGTTGGAGATGGACGGCACCGGCCCCATCACCATCACCAAGCTCGGCAAAGTCCTGGAGGTGCGCAAGAAGGCCGTCCCGCGCATCCACAGCTTCGCCATCATCGACGACCAGGGCAATTGGCTGACCTCGCCCGGCACGATCGGCTCGACGCTCAGCGACGACGCGTTCTTCCGCTATCATCAGCTCTCCCCGAAACGGGAGCCCTATGTCGGCCATCCCGTGAAGAGCCTCCTCGAAGGCGAATGGGTGGTCACCCTGTCGCGCCGCTTCAACAAGCCGGACGGCAGCTTCGGCGGCGTGGTGCTGGCGACCATCAGTTCCGGATATCTCGCGCACTTCTACGAGCAGTTCGAGATCGGCCGCAACAGCTCCGCGGCGCTGGTGCATGGCGACGGATTGATCATCGCGCGCAATCCCATCAACGACAAGTTCGTCGGCCGCAGCGTCGCCGACACCGCGTTGTTCCGCGACGCCAGCCTGCAACGGCCAAGCGGCGCCTACCATTTCAAGTCGCCTCTCGACGGTGCCGAGCGCGTCAGCTTCTTCAAACGCTCTGGCCGCTATCCGCTGGTCCTCTTGGCCACGCTGGACAAGGAGGAGCTGCTGGCGCCCTGGCGCGCCGCGGCAATTTCCCGCATGCTCTACGTCATCGCGCTGGTGATGCTGATTGCGATCATCGGCGCCGTGCTGGTGCGGCAGTTGCAGCGAGGCCAGCGCATGGCCGCGGCCCTGGTCGAGAAGGAGGCACATTTCCGCCTGCTCGCGGAAGGCTCCAGCGACATGGTGACCCGCATCGGGCTCGACGAGCGGCTGCGCTATGTTTCGCCATCGGCCGTGCGCGTCGTCGGCTGGCGCGCCAACCAACTGATCGGCACGCCTGCGCTCGCGGGCGTCAATCCGGAGGATCTGCCGGAGGTCCAGGCGACCGTCGACGCCATGAAGCGTGGCGAGCGGGAGGAGGCGCGCCTCACCTACCGCAACTCGCACCGGCAGAACGGCGAGGTCTGGCTTGAATCGACCATGCGGGTGACGCGCAAGGACAATGGGCGCGTCGACGGCGTGGTCGCGATCTCCCGCGACATCACCGAGCACAAGAAGCTGGAAACCAGGCTCGAGACGCTCGCGATCGAGGACAGCCTCACCGGCCTTGCCAATCGCCGCCGCTTCGACGAGCGGCTGAAAGAGGAATGGGCGCGCGCCTATCGCGACCGCTCCAGCCTCGCTTTGCTGATGATCGATGTGGATCATTTCAAGGCCTATAACGACGAATACGGCCATCCCGCGGGCGATGCGTGCCTGCGTCTGGTTGCAAAGATCATCGCGGCCGAGACGCAGCGCGCCGGTGATCTGGCGGCGCGCTATGGCGGCGAGGAATTCGCCATGCTGCTGCCGAACACCGATGCCGCCGGCTGCGCTCTTTTCGGCGAACGGATTCGCAGCGCCATCCACGAGGCCGGCCTCGTTCATGCCACCAATCTGGAGTCCGGATTCGTCACCGTCTCGGTCGGCGGTGCGACCTGTCGGCCGGCGCTGGAGCGCACGGCGGGCGTGGCCTCGCTGGTTGAGGCTGCCGACCGGGCGCTCTACGCCGCCAAGGACGCAGGCCGCGACCGCCTGATGATGTCCGGCGAGCTCATGAATTTGATGCCCAAGGCCTCCGGCCAGTAAGACGGCTCAATAATGCGGCGGAGGTTCATTGGCAGGCCCCGGCGCATTGGCCTCGGCGTCCTGCAGCCGCTCGCCGAGCTCTGCGATCTTCCGCGTCAGCAGATCGATCTGCTTCCACTGCGCGGTGATGGTCTGGTTCAACGTCTCGATCGTGTCGTCCTGGTAGGCGAGGCGCGTTTCCAGCGTGTCGATGCGCTCGGCGAGCGTCTTGATCTCATTCGTCACGGCCGTGTCCCTTGTCCCGTTCGCGCAAACCGGATTCTTGCAGGCCATGGCCGAGCGCGACGCGCTCGTCGAACACGAAGCATTCGCCGCGCCAGCGGCTCTGCGCCTCCGGCACCTTTTCCAGATATTTGAGGATGCCGCCCTTGAGGTGATAGACCTCGGCAAAGCCGCGCGCGAGCAGATGCGCGCTGGCCTTCTCGCAGCGGATGCCGCCGGTGCAGAACATCGCGATCCTGCGGTGCTTTGCCGGATCGAGCCCGACGGCGGCAAAGTCCTTGAACTGGCCAAAGCTCCTGATGCCGGGATCGACGGCGCCTTCGAACGTTCCCATCGCCACCTCGAAGGCGTTGCGGGTGTCGAGCAGCAGCATGTCGGGCGCCGAGATCAGCGCGTTCCATTCGCTCGCATCGACATAGGTGCCGACCTGGCGGGTCGGATCGGCAGCCGCGTCGCCAAGCGTGACGATCTCCTTCTTCAGCCGCACCTTGAGCCGCCCGAACGGCATCGCCTCGGCGGCCGAGAACTTCAATTCGAGATTGTTCAGCCTGCCGCCAAACATGTCGCCGTGAGCGAGCTCGTGGGCAAGGACGTCGATGGCCTCCGGCGCACCGGCGAGCGTGCCGTTGATGCCCTCCTGCGCCAGCAGCACGCTGCCCTTCAGCTTAAGGCCGGCGCAGAACGCACGTAGCGGCTCGCGCAGCTCGCGGTAATCCGGGAGGGCGGCGAATTGGTAGAAGGCGGCGACCTTGATGACCGAATCCGGATCAGACATGGCCGCTCGTTTAGCAGGCGGCCGCCGCCCGGAAAACCCGCATGGCCGCCGGTCTCGAAAGGTCTATACGCTCAGCGGATGGCAGCCATTTCCCTGGTATGCCAGCATTGCCCCAGCGGGCCGGAATGTGTCATGTAACCCCGGTTTTTCCGAGATGGCGCGCCATCCGCGCCACGGGCCCAAGAGAGCAAGAATTCGATGAGAAACTTTCATTTCCCAGGCAGGTCCACGGTCCACGCCACCAACGCGATGGTGGCGACCTCGCATCCGCAGGCGTCGCTCGCCGCGATCGAGGTGTTGCGCGAAGGGGGCACCGCGGTGGACGCGGCGGTTGCGGGCTCGGCCCTGCTTGGCGTGATCGAGCCGCAATCGACCGGCATCGGCGGCGACTGCTTTGCGCTGATCCAGCCGCGCGGCGAGGGCAAGATCATCGCCTATAACGGCTCCGGCCGTGCCCCGAAGGCGGCGAACGCGGACTGGTATCTCGAACGCAAGATCAACTCGGTCCCGCTGACCTCGGCACATGCGGTCTCGATCCCCGGCGTGATCGACGCCTTCGCGACCGTGCTGCGCGACCACGGCAAGTTCGACTTCGACCGGCTGCTCCAGCCCGCGATCAAGGCGGCCGAGGAAGGCTACGTCGTCGCGCCCCGCATCGCCTTCGACTGGAAGAACCAGTTCGAGAAGCTGAAGGGCGGCACCAACACCGTGCGTTACCTGTTGCCGGGCGGCAAGCCGCCGGTAGCCGGCGACGTCATCCGCCAGGCCGAGCTAGGCAAGACGCTGCGCGCGATCGCCAAGGACGGCCGCGACGCCTTCTACAAGGGCCCGATCGCGGAAGACATGGTCGAGACTCTCAGGGGGATCGGCGGCCTGCACACGCTCGACGATTTCGCCGCGCACACCACCGAGACGACGACGCCGATCGGCACCACGTACAAGGGCCACGACGTCTGGCAGTGCCCGCCGAACGGTCCGGGCGTCACCGCGTTGTTGATGCTCAACATCCTGTCGCGCTTCGACCTGACCAAGTATGCGCCCGTGAGCGTCGAGCGTTTCCATCTCGAGGCGGAAGCGGCGCGCATCGCCTACATGAACCGCGAGATGCATGTCGCCTCTCCCGAGCACATGAAGATCAACGTCGCCGAGATGCTCGAAAAGGGCTTTGCCGACGAGTACATCAGCAAGATCCGCATGGACGGCATGCTCGACCTGCCGAACGTCGCGCCGCCGATGAACCCATCGACCATCTACATCACGGTGGTGGACAAGGACCGCAACGTCTGCTCGTTCATCAACTCGGTGGCGCATTCCTTCGGCTCGGCCATCGTCTCGAACAAGACCGGCGTCTTGTTCCAGAACCGCGCCGGCGGCTTCCGCATCCAGCCGGGCCACCCCAACTGCATCGAAGGCGGCAAGCGTCCGCTGCACACGATCATGCCGGGCCTGCTCACCAAGGGCGGGCGCTCCACGATGTCGTTCGCGGTGATGGGTGGCCAGTACCAGCCGACCGGCCAGACCCATCTCCTGACCAACATCCTTGACTACGGCTGTGACGTCCAGGAGGCGATCGACATGCCGCGCGGCCTGCACTACGAGGGCCAGTATCAGCTCGAGGACAGCGTGCCGGCTGACATCGTCGAGGGCCTGAAGAAGCTCGGCCACAAGACCACCAGCGTGGTCGGCCCGCTCGGCGGCGCGCAGGCGATCTGGATCGACTGGGAGAAGGGTACGCTCACCGGCGGCTCCGATCCGCGCAAGGATGGCTGCGCGCTCGGCTATTGAGCGTTGCCGCGCGGGGTTCCCCGCGCGAGATCAGGAAAAGTTGACGAAGGGGCGATGCGGCATTTGTTGCATCGCCCTTTCTCGTTCGGAACGGAGCTCGTTGCTTCCGGTTAAGGGGCGATGAGCGGCGCAGGCGTGTGCTGCTGTTGCAGATAAAGCGGCGGAGGCCGTCCATGTCCGAGCAGTCAAGTTCCCGACCATCCGGATTCGATCGGCGCGCCTTCATGGCGGGCGCTGCCGGCAGTGCGCTGATGCCGATGACCGCGCGCGCGGCCGCGCAGGATGCGAGTGCGTCAGCCGCGCAGGATCCGTCGCTTCCCGTCGATGTCACGCTGCGGATCAACGGCAAGGACAAGCGTCTGCGCATCGACGCGCGCACCACGGTGCTCGATGCGCTGCGCGACCATCTCAAGCTCACCGGCAGCAAGAAGGGCTGCGACCACGGCCAGTGCGGCGCCTGCACGGTGCTGATCGACGATCGGCGGGTGGTGTCATGTCTGACGCTCGCGCTCGCGGCGGAAGGGCAGGAGATCACGACGATCGAGGCGCTGGCGACCGACGATCGCCTGCACCCGATGCAGCAGGCCTTCGTCGACAACGATGCGTTCCAGTGCGGCTATTGCACGCCCGGCCAGATCATGTCCGCCGTAGCCTGCGTCAAGGAGGGACATGCCGGGAGCGAGGCCGACATCCGCGAATATATGAGCGGCAACATCTGCCGCTGCGCGGCCTATCCCAATATCGTCGCGGCCGTGAAGCAGGCCGCGCCCGAGATCATGAAAGGCTAGGTGCATGCGACCCTTTTCGTATCAGCGGGCAACAGACCCTGACATGGCCGTGCAGGCGCTGAGCGCCGCCGCGGCAGCCAACAATCCGTTAACGCAGGCGACAGCCCAGCCGCTTGCTGGCGGCACCACGCTGATCGATCTGATGAAGCTGGACGTGATGCGGCCCGCCGCGATCGTCGATATCAATCCGCTCGCGCAAGCCTGGTCGGCAATCGAGCCGGGCAGCGACGGCTTGCGGCTCGGCGCGCTCGCAAGGATGTCCGACGTGGCTGCCCATGCCGAAATCCAGCGCAATTATCCGGTGATCGCCAATTCCCTGAAGCTCGCCGCCAGCGCCCAGCTGCGCAACATGGCGACGCTCGGCGGCAACGTGATGCAGCGGACGCGTTGCAGCTATTTCCGCGACGTCTCCTATGAGAATTGCAACAAGCGCCACCCCGGCTCCGGCTGCGCCGCCATGGACGGCGTCAATCGGATGCACGCCGTGCTCGGCACGTCCGATCAGTGCATTGCGACCTATCCCGGCGATTTCGCGCAGGCGTTGATCGCCCTCGATGCCGTGGTCGAGATTACGGGCAAGGCCGGCACGCGCAGCATGCCGTTCGCGGAGCTGCACAAGGCGCCGGGTAACTCCCCCGACATCGAGACCGCGCTTCAGCCCGGCGAACTGATCTCGGCCTTCTCGATCCAGGGTCGCTGGCCGCGCTCGGTGTATCTCAAGGCGCGCGACCGGCAATCCTATGAGTTCGCACTGTCCTCGGCTGCGATCGCGCTCGACGTGCAGGACGGCACGATCCGGGATGCGCGCGTCGGGCTCGGCGGTGTCGCCACCATGCCCTGGCGGGCGCGCGAGGCGGAGGCGCTGCTGAAGGGACAGAAGTTTGACGAAGCTCTGGCGCAACGCGTCGCCGATGCTGCCTTTGCAGACGCCCGCGGCCGCCGGCACAACAGCTTCAAGATCGCGCTCGGAAAGCGCGTGGTGGCGCGCGCGCTCCAGCAAGCCGTAACGATGGAGATCTGACCATGACCGCTGCAGCTCCCTCGCCCAAGGCGAATATGGGCCAGCCCGTGCCGCGCTATGATGCAGCTGCAAAGGTCACGGGGCGGGCGACCTATGCCTCCGACATGCCGCTGGACAATCCGGTCTACGCATTCCTGGTCACCAGTGCGATTGCCAAGGGCCGCATCGACCGTTTCGATCTCGAGGAGGCCAAGGGTGTCCGCGGCGTGATCGAGATCGTCACGCACGAGAACGCCCCGAAGCTGAAGGAGTCGAAGCTGTTCAGCAATGGCGGTTATGCCGGGACCACGATCCAGCCGCTGAAGTCGGCCGACATCGCCCATGACGGCGAGATCATCGCCGTCGTTGTCGCGGAAAGTTACGAGGCCGCGCGCGATGCCGCCAATCGTGTCAAGGTCAGCTACACCGCCACGGCGCCGAGCGCGAGCTTCGACTCACCGGGAACGACCACGGCCGCCGCAAAGGGACAGAACGCGCAGTTCAAGGAGGACCCCGCGGTCGGCGATTTCGCCAAGGCATTTGATGCGGCCGAGGTCAAGCTGACCGCCGCCTACGACACGCCGACGCAGCACCACAATCCGATGGAGCTGTTTTCGACGAGCTGCGCCTGGATGGGCGACAATCTCGTCATCTACGAAGGCAGCCAATTCGTCTATGGCTTGAAGAACGGCGTCGCCGAGCAGCTCGGCATCGATGCCGACAAGGTGCGCGTGGTCAATCCCTATGTCGGCGGCGGCTTTGGGTCGCGCGGCTCGATGACGCCGCGGACCGCCATCATCGCCGGCATTGCCAAACGCCTGGGCCGCCCGATCAAGCTGGTCCCGACCCGCGATCAGGGTTTTACCATTACGACCCACCGTGCCGAGACGCGCCATGAGATCAAGCTTGGCGCAAACCGGGACGGTAAGCTGCTGGCTTTGAGGCATGAGGGCGCCGAGGTTTCCTCGCGCGCCGACGCCTATTGCGTCGGCGGCACCAAGACGACGACGCGGCTCTATGCCTGCCCGAACGTCGACAGCCTGGTGTCGATCGTGCGTGCCGACCGCAATACGCCGGGCTTCATGCGCTCGCCGCCGGAGGTGCCGTATCTGTTTGCGCTGGAGAGCGCGATGGACGAGCTCGCGGTTAAGCTCAACATTGATCCTGTCGAGCTTCGCCGTATCAACGACACCAATGTTGAGCCGATCGGCGGCAAACCCTATACGTCGCGCTCGTTGATGGCGTGCTTCGATGAGGCTGCCAAGGTCTTCGGCTGGGCGCAGCGCTCGCCGCAGCCGAAATCGATGGCGGACGGCGACTGGCTGGTCGGCTATGGCTGTGCCGCGACCTGCTATCCGACGCAGATGGGGCCGTCCGCTGCGCGCGTGCGCCTGCAGCGCGACGGCCGTACCCGCGTCGAGATCGCCGGTCACGAGATCGGCACCGGCGCCTATACGGTCATCGCCCAGACCGCGGCCGAGCGCCTCGGCGTGCCCCTCGAGAAAGTCGCCGTCTTCATGGGTGACAGCGATCTGCCGCCGGCGCCGGTTGCCGGTGGCTCGAACTCGACCGCGAGCACCTGCTCGGCGGTGATGATGGTGTGCGATCAGATTCGCCAGCGCCTGTTCAAGGCGGCGATGCCGGCTCAAAGCCTGACCGACCGGGCCAAGGAGACTGTGGGCCTCGGACAGACACCGGCCACGCAAGCGGCGAAGGGCGACCGTCCGCTCGACCTTGAGAAGGCCTTCGATGCGCTCGGTGTCGGCGTCGTCGAGGAATATGGCGAGTGGAAGCCGGAAGGCGCGCCGTTGGATTCCTTCCGCGCCATGCACAGCGGGCAGGTGCGGCTCGTCGGTGGTCACGCCATGAAAGACCAGATCGCCTACGCGTTCGGCGCCGAGTTCGTCGAGGTCCGCGTCAACCGCTTCACACACGAAATCCGTTGCCCTCGCCTCGTCGGCGCGTTTGCGGCGGGCAGGATCATGAATCCGCGCACGGCCCGCAGCCAGCTGATGGGCGGACTGATCTGGGGCATGTCGTCGGCACTGCTGGAGGCCACGGAAATCGACGAGCGCAATGCGCGCTACGTCAACGACAATCTTGCCGATTACCTCGTGCCGGTGAATGCGGATGTGCCTGGCGTCGAGGTCATCTTGCTCTCCGAGCAGGATGACCGCATCAATCCCGTCGGCGTGAAGGGCCTCGGCGAGCTCGCAAATGTCGGCACCAATGCCGCGATCTGCAACGCGATCCACCACGCCACCGGCCAGCGCATCCGCAAGCTCCCGGTCCGGTTGGAAAATATCGAGGTGTGAGGGGTGGAAACCGCACTCGCGTTGCGCTAGACACCTTCCGCCTCAAACCGAAGGTGCCTTATGCAGCGTCTCCAGCGCGCGCTCCTCACCCTGATGTCGGCACTCGCGATCACGGTGATCGCAGGCGTGTCGCATTTCGTTTCCACCACGGCCTCGGCCCAGACCGCAGGAAAGACCATGACCACAGCTTCAGGCTTGCAGATCATCGACTCCACCGTCGGCACCGGTGCCTCGCCGCAGCCCGGCCAGATCTGCGTGATGCACTATACCGGCTGGCTCTATGAGAACGGCCAGAAGGGCAAGAAATTCGATAGCTCGGTCGATCGCAAGGAGCCGTTCGAATTCCCGATCGGCAAGGGCCGTGTCATCGGCGGCTGGGACGAGGGCGTCGCCTCGATGAAGGTCGGCGGCAAGCGCACGCTGATCATCCCGCCGCAGCTCGGCTACGGTGCCCGCGGCGCCGGCGGCGTGATCCCGCCGAATGCGACGCTGATGTTCGACGTGGAATTGCTCGCGGTGAAATGACGCATCGCGTCATTCCGGGATGGTCCGAAAGGACCAGACCCGGAATCTCGGGATTCCGGGTTCGGTGCTACGCGCCGCCCCGAAATGACGGCAAGAAAAAGACCGGCCTTTCGGCCGGTCTTTTCGCTTTTAGATGCCGCGCGTCATTCCGTCGCGCGCTTTGCTCCTGCCGCTGCGCGATCGATCGCGTCCTTTGCGGCGTCCTTGGCATCGCCCATGGCCTGCTGGCCCTTGCCCTTCACTTCCTGGACGACGCCTTCGCCCTTCAGGCGGTCGGAACCGGTGGCTTCGCCGATGCCCTGCTTGGCCTTGCCGATCGCCTCGTTGGCGTTGCCCTTGATCTTGTCGGTCGTGCTACCCATGAAACTCTCCTTCTATTTTGCTCGCAGAGACAACGTCCCGCGGCTACGAGGGTTCCGAATTTGGTATGGCTCGCGAATGCGGCTTCGGGTTAGGTTGCCGCGCACGGAACCAACAGAAAGCAAGTCCCATGACCGGCCATGACCATTCGCATTCCCACCATGACCACGATCACGACGATCGCTGGAAGCATGACGGCGTGCGCGTCATTCCCGGCAACCAGCTCGATACCAACGTGCCGTCGACGGCAGGCATGGACCGCGCGGCCGCGATCAATTTCGCGCGCGTCGGCGCGCAGAAATTGTGGGCCGGCACCGTCAGCATCAAGCCGGACGCCAAGACCGGCGCGCATCACCACGGCCATCTCGAAAGCGTCATCTATGTGGTGAAGGGCAAGGCGCGGATGCGCTGGGGCGAGAGCCTGCAATTCACGGCCGAGGCCGGCCCCGGCGATTTCATCTTCGTCCCGCCTTACGTGCCGCATCAGGAGATCAACGCCAGCCCGGACGAGGTGCTGGAATGCGTGCTCGTGCGCAGCGACGGCGAGGCGGTGGCGATCAACCTCGACATTGAGCCGGTCGAGAAGCCCGAGACCGTGCTGTGGATCGACCCGGTGCACCGGGACCCGAACGAGAAGAAGTAAGGCTGCCTGAGACCGCGGGGGCGGTGTGACAGAACCTCGCGGGCGATGGGGCCAAAAATAATCGGACAGCCGTGTCGGATGGCCGCCGGGCCATCCGTCCTTGGGGCAGAACCCGCCAAGGAGCTTCCGATGTCCAAGATGATCTTCGTCAACCTGCCGGTGACCGACCTTGGGCGCGCCACTGCCTTTTACGAGGCGGTCGGCGCGGAGAGGAACCCGCAGTTCTGCGATGACACGGCGAGTTGCATGGTCTTTTCCGAGGCCATTTTCGTCATGCTGATGACCCACGATAAATTCCGCCAGTTCACGCCGAAGCCGATCGCGGATGCCAAGACCTCGAACCAGGTGCTGCTCTGCCTGTCCGCGGACAGCCGCGACGAGGTCGACGACATCGTCGGCAGGGCCGAGGTCGCGGGCGGGGTAGCTGATCCCAGCCCGAAGGACGAGTTCAGCTTCATGTACGGCCGCAGCTTCGAAGATCCGGACGGCCATATGTGGGGTGTGAACTGGATGGACCTCGCGGCCGCGACAACGCAGCCCGACATGGCGAGCGCCTGATCGAAATCCACGCAATCGAAGAGTTGAAGAGGAGCGTTCACGATGTCCAAGGTGGTACCCTGCATGTGGTTCAACGGCGATGCCGAGGAAGCCGCGAAGTTCTATGTCTCGCTCGTGCCGAATTCGGCGATCACGCACGTGCAGCGCAACGTTTCGGACGGCCCCTCCGGCAAGGAGGGCTCCGTGCTCGTCGTCGAGTTCACGGTCGCCGGTCAGCCGCTGGTCGCGCTCAACGGCGGCATGAAGATGGAATATACCCACGCGATCTCGCTGATGATCCATTGCGATGACCAGGCCCAGGTCGACAGCGTCTGGAACGCGTTCCTCGCCGATGGCGGCAAGGAAGAGCAGTGCGGCTGGCTCAGGGATCGCTGGGGCGTGGCCTGGCAGGTGGTGCCGAAGGTGATGTTCGAATTCCTGTCGAGCCCGGACAGGGCCGCAGCCGCGCGCGCGATGCAGGCCATGATGAAGATGGTGAAGCTGGACGTCGACACGTTGCGCCGCGCGTTCGAGGGCAAGTCGGCGGCGTGACGGCGATACCGGTGCTGTAGGGTGGGCAAAGGCGCTCTTGCGCCGTGCCCACGATCCGACTCCGGTGGAGAGAAGTGGTGGGCACGCGTTCGCTTTGCCCACCCTACGAAGCTGCCTCAGTAATTTATCCGTAAGCCCACGCCGCCGTGGATGGTGTTGCCGACCGGCTGTGGGCCGAGCGTGCCGTTGGCGAAGAGATCGACGACCCAGCCCTTCTGCACGCGGAAGCCGAGACGGCCGCCATATTCGAACCAACCCTGGTTGCCCATGGTCGGCACCACCACGCCGTCGCCGGTCACGGTGGCGACGATGCCGCTGCGGCTCGCAAACGACTGCACCCAGCCGCCATTGATATTGGTCTCGATGTTGCTGCCGAACAGATGCGTCCACTGGCCGCCGATCTTGACCAGGCTGGTGCGGTCGGTGCCGGTCGCAATGGTGGCGTCGAACGGGTTGAAGGCCACGGCATTGTCGCTATAGCCGGACACGCGCTGCCAGAGCTGCCAGACCTCGATCGAAGCTGCGACCTCGTCGCGCGGCGACACGCGGCTCATCCAGCCGGCGCGGCCGTAGACCGCGTAGTTCGAAGCGTTGGTCGAGCTCGTCACGCTCACCGGGCCGAGGCTGGTGTTGTAGCTGCGGGTGTAGCGCGCCTTCTCCCAGGGAGTCAGGATCGTTCCGACGTCGAAGAACGGACGCGACGATCCCCAATCGGTGAAGTCGTAGCGCAGCGCGAAGGCGCCGATCGGCGCGCTCGTGATCTTGTAGCCACCCTCATTGTAGTGCGTGTAGGCGATGCCGGCGAGCAGCGACAGATTGTTGGTGAGCTCCTTGCGGCCGTGGATGCCGGCCGAGAACGAGCCGGCCGAGCCGAACGCGCTGATGCAGTCGCTGCAATTGACCTGCTCGTTGACGCCGAGCAACACCGTGCCGAGCACGCGGTTGGTGATCATCTGGTTGAAGCGCTGGCCCGCGAGGCCGCCGATCGAATTGCCGCTGGAATCGGCGCCGGTCGGTGTCGGGCTCGGCGACGGATAGGGCGACGGTGACGGCGATGGGTATGGCGAGGGGGATGGGGACGGCGACGGGCTGTAGGTCGGAGTGGGCGTCGGCGAGCAATTTGTCTCGCAATTGGCCAGAGTTAGGGTTGCGGCGGCGGCCGGCTGCAGAGCCCATGTCAGCATCACGGCGGCCATGGCCATCAGCGCGGAGGCAAGCAGCAGGTCGCGGATGCGGAGCTTTGCCATCGTCAGCGCCCGCACAGCATGCCGTCTTCCTGGACGGCCGGCGTGATGGTCGGCGAGGCGCCGGCATATTGGTTCACCGCGCACAGGCCGGCACTTGCGGCGCAGTTGGCGGCGAAGGTCCAGGGCGGCGTGTTGGTCTTGGTGATCGAGACCTTGCCGCCGGTCGATGTGATGATTGCGGTGTCGCCCGGCTGGGTGAGCTGCACGCATTGGGAGCTGGTCGTGCAGACGCTGGCCGCGCCGTCCTGAAGCACGACGACGGAGCGTCCGCGCTGCGAGAGGATGTCGAGCGTGGTACCGCGCACGCCGATGGTCGCCAGCGGCGTCGTGATCTTGTAGGCGGTCTTCTCGGAATGTCCGGTGACGAAACGGAACGCGCCGGTGGTCATGCGGATCGCGACGTCGCGGTAGCTGTGCTCGTCGTTGAAGACGGTCCGGTCGAGCTTGAGCGTGGCGCTGGGGCCGAGCGACAAATTGGTGCTGTCGGCCATCACGAAGCGCGCGGCACTGTCGGCGCCGGTGCGCACGGTCTCGTCGCGCAGCATGCTGTCGCCGACACTGATCGGCGTGGTGGCCGCGGCCACGCGCACCACTTCGTTCTGGATCACGACCGCTTCGCCGACGCGCGTCTGCGCCTGCGCAGCAGGCGCCGCGCACAATGCGGCCGACGACAGGGTGAGGAAAAGCCAGAAACGGAAATTCATTTCGCAACCGATCGATGTGTCCCTGATCGTACCGGATCGCGCGCGCTTCTGATGTGGCGAAATTATCACAAGCGGCGCGGTACGTGCGTTATGCTTAGTGACAGCCGCGGGGGAATGCGTTCAATGAAAGCAGCGATCTCTATTTTTGTCCGCGGTGACGCAAATTTGCCACGCAAAACATCCCCACACGAGCCGCTTGAACGGTCCGCAGTTCCGAGAGTGTCGCGAAGCGCAGTGGTTGCTGTCGCTATTTTCCTAGCTGCCCATCTCGCGCTGCTGATCGGCCTCGCGACGCCGGAGAAGTTCGTCTTCGACGAGGTGCACTATGTGCCGGCGGCGCGGCAGATGCTGGCACCGGCGATGTCGCAGCCGATGCTCAATCCGATGCATCCGCCGCTGGCCAAGGAGCTGATCGCGGCCTCGATCGCGGCCTTCGGCGACAACGCGTTCGGCTGGCGTTATCCCGCGACATTGTTCGGCGCATTGGCGATCGTCGCGATCTATCTGTGCGGGCTCGCGCTGTTCTCCGCGCAAGGGCCGGCGATTGCCGCGGCGCTGATCGCCGCCTTGAACCAGATGCTCTACGTGCAGGCGCGCATCGCCATGCTCGACATCTTTGCGCTCGGCTTCGGTCTGCTCGCGACCGCCGCCTTCATGCACGGTTTTCGACGCGAGCGGCCGCAGGCGCTGTTCGCGCTCGCCGGCAGCTTGTTCGGCCTGGCCGCTTCCTGCAAATGGAGTGGCCTGTTTCCACTCGGCGTCTGCATCGTCATCGTCGCGGTGATCCGCCTGATGCAGGGCTGGCGCACGCTGTTCGCCGACGCGAAGCCGGACGACTGGTACCGGCCGGACCTGTGGCCCGGCTTGAGGCTGCATCATGTCGCGCTCTGCTTCGCCATCCTCCCGGCGATGACGTATCTTGCGGTTTTCGTTCCGCTCTACGGAGTGTCGTTGCCGGATCTGGTCGAGGCGCAGCGCCGGATCTTCGCCGACAACACCACGACCGCGATCGCCGGACACACTTATATGAGCGCCTGGCCATCCTGGCCGCTGCTCGCGCGCCCGGTGTGGTTCCTGTTCGACAAGACGGGGGAGGACAACGTGTCCGCGATCGTCTTCCTCGGCAATCCGCTGGTGTTGTGGCCGGCCCTGCTCGCGCTCGCGCTCGTGCTGCGCGATTTCATCGTGCTGCGACGGTGGGATGCATTCCTGATCGCGGCGTTCTATTTCGGTCCCTGGCTGGCCTGGGCATTGCTGCCGCGCACGCTGGGTTTCATCTACTACTACCTGCCAGCCGCCGCCGCGGCGTCGCTGGCCCTGGTCTACGTGCTGCGCCGGGACGGCCTGCCGCGCTGGCTGCTCTGGGCCTATGTCGGTGTCGCCGCGACCGGTTTTGCGGTCATGCTGCCGATCTCGGCAGCCTTCATCGGCACCTCGATGCGGAGCTTCAGCCGGCTGATGCTATTCCAGAGCTGGATCTAGTGCCCGCTTGCGTGCATAGGTTCGGCAGAATTGTCTTGCCGGAATCAATCTGGGCGTGTGGACTGGCCTGACATGATCAGAATCGGAGAGTCGTCCCGGTGAACATGGAGGACCGTAGCGCCAGGCCAGGCCATCCCAACGCCGACTGGTTGCGTGCCGTCGTCGATACCGCGGTGGACGGCGTGATTCTGATCGACGCGCGCGGCGGCGTCCTGATGTTCAATCCGGCCTGCGAGAAGCTGTTCGGCTATCCCGCCGAGGAAGTCATCGGGCGGAACGTCAAGGTTCTGATGCCATCGTCCTACCGCGATGCGCATGACGGCTATCTTCATAATTACCACGTCAGCGGCGAGCGCAAGAACATCGGTATCGGCCGCGAAGTCGTGGGGCAGCGCAAGGACGGCTCGACCTTTCTGATGCATCTGTCGGTCGGCGAGAGCAAGCAGGCCGCCGGCGATTCGATCTTCGTCGGCATCATTCACGATCTCACCGAGCGCGAGCGGGTCGAGCGCGAGCTGCGCGAGAGCGCGGCGCGACTGCGCGCGGTCGTCGACACCGCCGTCGACGGCGTGATCCTGATCGATTCCGACGGCATCATCCTGAAGTTCAATCCGGCCTGCGAGAAGCTGTTCAAATACGAGGCCGACGAGGTGCTCGGACACAATGTCCGGATGCTGATGCCGGAGCCTTACCGCTCCGAGCATGACGGCTATATCCGCAATTTCATCGCGACCGGTGACAAGAAGATCATCGGCATCGGCCGTGAGGTGCTGGGCCGGCGCAAGGACGGCACCACCTTCCCGATGGACCTTTCGGTCGGTGAGGCCCAGCAGGACGGCCCGTCCATCTTCGTCGGCATGATCCACGATCTGACCGACCGCAAACGCACCGAGGCCCAACTGCTCCAGGCGCAGAAGATGGAGGCGGTCGGACAGCTGTCCGGCGGCATCGCTCACGACTTCAACAATCTCCTGACCGTGATCGTCGGCAACGCCGAATATCTGGCCGAGCAATTGGTCTCGCGTGGGGATATGAAGCGTCTCGCCGACGACATCTGCAGCGCCGGCGAACGCGGCGCCGAGCTGACGCAGCGCCTGCTCGCCTTCAGCCGCAAGCAGTTGCTGCGGCCGGTCGAGACCGAATGCAACAAGCTCGTCGAATCCATGCACAAGCTGCTGCGGCGAACGCTGCGTGAGGACATCGAGATCGCCACCCAGGCCGATCCTGCGCTCCGGCACGCATTTGCCGATCCCGCGCAACTGGAATCGGCGATCCTCAACCTCGCCCTCAATGCCCAGGATGCGATGGCATCAGGCGGACGCCTGACCATTTCGGCGGCGAATGCATCGCTCGATACGGGCGACCACAACGCGCATCCCGACGTCGCGCCGGGCGAATACGTCGTGATCGCGGTGACCGACACCGGTTCCGGCATGCCGAAGCGGGTGCTGGAACGCGCGTTCGAGCCCTTCTTCACCACCAAGGAGGTCGGCAAGGGCAGCGGGCTCGGGCTCAGCATGGTGTACGGCTTCGTCAAGCAATCCAACGGCCATGTCACGATCTACAGCGAGCCGGGCCTGGGAACGACCGTGCGGATCTATCTTCCGGCCGTGTTGACCAGGTCGCAGGGCGTGCCGCTGGCGGTCGAGAACGAGGTGCCACAGAGCGGTTCGGAAATCGTGCTGGTCGTCGAGGACGATCCGTTCGTCCGGTCCTACGCGGTCATGAGTCTGGAGAGCCTCGGCTACAAGGTGATTTCCGCCGTCGACGGCAAGTCTGCCTTGCGGACGCTGGCCGCAACGCCGCATATCGACCTTCTGTTCACCGATGTCGTCATGCCCGGGGGTGTCAACGGATGGGAGCTCGCGGGTCTGGCCCGCAAGGAGAGGCCCAGGCTGCACGTGCTGCTGACCTCGGGTTACGCCCTCGAAACGCTGGCGGCGAACGGCCACGTCCGGCAGGGCGCCCTGATCCTGGAAAAGCCTTACCGCAAGGCCGAGCTCGCACGGCTTGTCCGGGAGGCGCTCGCCAGCCCGGTGCCGGTCTGAGCTGCTGTTACTGGAACGCCTGCCGCATCGACGGCAGGCGTTGGGTCGTCATCGGATCACTGCCCACATCACTTCGACGCGGTCTTGGTGTCCATGTTCACGACCTGGACGCGGCGGTTGACCGGGTCGGCCCCGTTGGCGGTGTCCTTCAGCTTGGTCTTGCCGTAGCCGACGGTGACCAGATCAGTGCCGTTGAGGCCGTAGTTCTGCACCAGGTACTTCTTGATGGTGTCGGCGCGGCGCTCGGAGAGACCTTGATTGTACTCTTCGCCGCCGACCGCGTCGGTGTGGCCGGCGACCACGAAGGTCGAGCCCTTCAGCGCCGGATCGGACAGTGCCTTGCCGAGCGCCTGCACCGAGGGCACCGAGGTCTTGGCGATGTCGGCCGAGTTGTAGTCGAACTGGATCTCCAGATCGATCTTCGGTTTGGTCGCGGCGAGCTCGGCAATCTGGTCGCGCTCACCCGTCGAGAGCGAACGGGTCGAGCGGTTGCGCACGGTGTTCAGGAATGTCGATTCCTTGGCCTGCACCGCCGGATCGGCCTGCGGACCGGCGGACAGGCCGCGGGTCGCCGGCTTCGGCTTCAGTGCATCCAGGATCTGGCTTGTGGAGACATTGTTGTCCCCGGCCAGGGCCAGCCCCGCCGTCATCGACAGCGCGGCCGAGAGAGTTATCGCCTTCAGTCCAAAGAACTTATCAAAACGGGTCATTGTCGTATCCTCGCTGTTACGCCTGATAGCGATTTGATGCTGCGAGCATAGGGCAGGTTCAAAGGCCCTGATGCGATCTTGGTCACGGTGGCTACAGCGCTTCCAGGCCCATCCTTGCGCATTCCCGGGCGTTTCGGGCATCGGACCGGCGCGTTTCGCGATCGCCCCGGGGGCAGGACCGATCGCACCAATAGTAGTCGTCGTAGGCTCCGCGGCGTAGGTTCAAGCAGCGGCAATCCCCGGTGTGATTGAAATCACGCTGCGAGCGCAGGCTCATTCCCTCCGTATCGCGGAGGAGCTGGCTGGCCGAAGGTTCCGGCGCCGGCGAGGGCCGGCAGGCGTGCGGGAAACCCTTGCGCGCCGATGGTCGCAAAGCCGTCGCCGCACGGCCCGGCCGTGAACAAGAAATCGGCCAGATGCGCGCCTAGCAGGACGTTTGCGCCCGCCAATCGCCGAATGAAGGAGCCGAGTTCCGCCCAGTGCCGAGGCCAAGTGACTATCAGCGAGACTACCAGTTCTATCGCAGTGGCCCGCCGGATCGGACAGTGTCCCTGAGCCCAATGCCCATCTATATCGGTGCAGCCATGATCGCAGTGGCGATCCTGCTGTCGACGCTGATCACGGGGCTGACCTCCCGCTATGTCGGACTTGAAGCGCCGACCGAGGAGAACGTGTGGCTGGTCGACCGCCTCACCGGTAGCGTCTATCGCTGCCAGGCGGAGGCGCGCGGCAAGGCCTTGTGCGAGCCGGATGTCGCCACCGGAAGCCTCGGTGACCGGCCCAAAGCGTCGAAGGATGGCCGCTGAGACGCCTGACTTTGCATCGCAGCAAGAAAGAAAATTGTCTTCTCCACGAAACGTCTCTGCTGGAAGATACGTAATTGCGAAGGCCGGCATGACGTCGGTTTCGTTTTACTTGAGGAGACGTTTCGATGAAGACTTTGCTCACCGCCGCAGCCTTTGTCGCGTTCGTTTTTTCGCCCGCGTCCGCCGCGATGATGGCGTGCACCAGCGATAACATGATGAAGACCGCCGCCACGATGGGCGGCACACCCGACACGCCGGCAAAAATGGCGGCGAACAAGGAAATGGCCATGGCCAACATGGACATGAGCAACGGCAAGATGAAGAGCGCCTGCATGCACTACATGAAGTCGCAGAAGGCGATGATGATGAAGTAGGCGCGAGGCGCGCCACTATCCTGCCGCGCTGTCAGCAGCTGGCAGCGCGGTTTTTCTCTGACCGCTCCTTTGCCGTCTTCGTTCTCTTCTCCTTTCTCTTCTCCTTTCTCTTGGCGCGAATCTCGCTACATTGCTTCCCGCAATGTCACGCGCGCCCAAACCGCTCCCCCTCACCACGACACAGGCCCGGCAGATCTGGCTGCATGCGCAGCGGCTGGATGAGCGCGCGCCGTTCGGCGACGGAGCTCAGGCCGTCGCGGACGCGGTCGCTCATCTCGGCTATGTGCAGATCGACACCATCAACGTCATCGAGCGCTGCCATCACCACATCCTGTTCAGCCGTATCCCGTCCTACCGGCGCGCCGACCTGCGCCACGCGCAGAGCGTCGACAGAAGCGTGTTTGAGTATTGGACGCACGCGCTCTCCTACGTACCCGCCGGCGACTTCCGCTTCTTCCTGCCGGCGATGCGCGAGCACCGCCGCGAAGGGCACAAATGGTTCGCCTCGGTGAAGCCGGCCGACACGCGCAAGGTGATGCGGCTGGTGCGCGCCGCGCCGCTGACGATCCGCGACATCGAGGACGACGTGCTCACCGAGAAGGAGCATCTGTGGCAAAGCCGCAAGCCCTCGAAGCGGGCCTTGCAGCTCGCCTTCTATACCGGCGCCGTGACCATCAGCGAGCGGCAGGGCATGCTCAAGACCTATGAGCTGATGACGCGGCATTTCGGCTGGGACACACTGCCGAGGCCGGCGTCGGCCAAGGAGATTACGACCTATCTGCTCGATCGCGCGTTGCGGTCGCAGGGCGTGGTGAGTCTGGATTCGATCTGCCACCTCGATGCGCCGCGCAAGAAGGCGGTGGCCGGCCTGATCGCCTCGCGTGTCCGCCGCGGCGAGCTCGTGCCTGTTGCGATCGACGGCGCCGGCAAGCAGGAGCATTGGGCCGCGCCGGCCGCGCTCGAGGTGGACGGCGAGGCGGTCTCACCTGATCTCGTCCACATCCTCTCGCCGTTCGACCCGCTGATCATCCAGCGCAAGCGCACCAGTCTCATCTTCGGCTACAACCACCTGTTCGAGGCCTATGTGCCGAAGGCCAAACGCAAGCTCGGCTATTTTGCGCTGCCGGTGCTGGTCGGCGACGAGATCGTCGCCGCGCTCGATCTGAAGACCGACCGGCAGGCAAAGAAGCTGCTGATGCAGAAATGGACCTGGGTCGGGCAGGGCAAGAAGACGGCGGGGCGCAAGGAGCTCAAGCAAAAGATCGAGGACGAGCTCGATCGCTTCGAGCGGTTTCAATTGGCGGAGTGAGCACGCTTCGCCACGGTCTCGGTCTCGTAGGGTGGGCAAAGCGAAGCGTGCCCACCATCATTGGAAGCGAAGCGAAATGGTGGGCACGGCGCTAAGGCGCCTTTGCCCACCCTACGAGACTACGCACCGCGACGAGCCGATCGATCCAGACGCCGAACGCAACCCCAACCGCATACGTCACCAGATTCCACAGCGAGAAGATGCGGCCGAGCAGCAGTGCGCCGGCTGTCGTCAGCCGGAACGCATCGAACCAGGGCGCATGCACCAGCCGGGAGAATTCCACGACGACTGCGATCATCGCCGCGATGGCCGCAATCTGTGTCCGCGTCAGCCGCGGCAGCAGAACCCCGACCAGCAGAAACACCATCGTCGCCCACAGCAGCGAGCCGCCGTATTTCACCACGAAGGCAGGCAGGCCGAGCGGAAAGCCGTACCAGCGCAGGGACAATCCGCAGACGATCATCGCGAGCGCGAGGGCGGCGCGGGTCAGCGATGTCCGTAACAGCGCAACAGGTTTATCCGGCTGCGTCCCGTGCATTGCTTGCTCCATTGACTCTTTGGCCGCGATGCTGAAAACCGCAACCAGCCCATAAAAGCAACAACCCAGGGGGGAAGCCATGAGCCAGACCACGACCTATGCCGGTTCCGCCGGCGCCACCAAGTCGGAAATCGAGACCTCGACGATCCGCGCCATCTCCTGGCGCCTGATCCCGTTCCTGGTGCTGGCCTACTTCTTCTCCTATCTCGACCGCGTCAATCTCGGCTTCGCCGCGCTGACCATGAACGCGGAGCTGAAGTTCACGCCGCTGATCTTCTCCTGGGGCGCCGGCATCTTCTTCTTCGGCTATTTCATCTTCGAGGTCCCGAGCAATCTCGCGCTGGAGAAGTTCGGCGCCAGCCGCTGGATCGCCCGCATCATGGTGACCTGGGGCATCATCTCCGCCCTGATGGCGCTCGTCAGCGGTGTCACGAGCTTCTACGTCCTGCGCTTCCTGCTCGGTGTCGCCGAGGCCGGCTTCTTCCCCGGCATCATCCTCTATCTCACCTATTGGTATCCGGCCGAATATCGCGCCCGCTTCCTTGCGGCCTTCGCCATCGCGGTGCCGGTCTCGACCGTGATCGGTGCGCCGATCTCGGGCCTGCTGCTCGGGCTCGACGGCGCGATGGGCCTGAAGGGCTGGCAGTGGCTCTTCATCATCGAGGGCATTCCCTCGGTGCTGCTCGGCATCGTCACCTGGTTCTATCTCACCGACAGACCGGAGAAGGCGGATTGGCTGTCGGCCGAGCAGAAGGCGTGGCTGAAGGCGAAGCTCGATTCGGAAATCGCCGCCAAGCAGGCGGTGAAGCATTTCTCGCTCGGCGAGGCGCTGTCCTCGCCCAAGGTGATCGCGCTCAGCCTGATCTATTTCGGTTTCGTCGGCGCGCTCTACGGCATGCAGTTCTGGCTGCCGCAGATCGTCAAGGCGTTCGGGCTGACCAACGCGCAGACCGGCTTCGTCACCGCGATCCCGTATCTGTTCGGCACCATCGCCATGATCCTGTGGGCGCGGCACTCCGATGCCACGCGCGAACGCGTGAAGCATGTCGGCGCGCCGCTGCTGCTCACCGCCGTTGCGCTCGCCGTCTCCAGCTACCTCACCGATCCCACCATGACGATGGTGGTGCTGACGGTGGCCGCGATCGGCGTGTTCTGCTGTTTCGGCGTGTTCTGGACGCTGCCGACCGCCTGGCTCTCGGGCACGGCCGCGGCCGGCGCCATCGCCCTGATCAACTCGATCGGCAACCTCGCCGGCTTCGGCGGGCCCTATTTGATCGGCTGGGTCAAGGAAGCCACCGGCCAGACCTCGACCGGCCTGCTGGTGCTCGCTGTGCTGCCCCTGATCGCCGGCATCCTGGTGTTCGTCGGTGGCCACGACAGCAAGCACGAGTTTGTCGAGCACGGGCGGTAGAGCAGGCTAACCTTTTGGCTCCGTAGGGTGGGCAAAGGCGCTCTTCGCGCCGTGCCCACCATTTTCCAAATGATTTGGCGTGGCGGGCACGCTGCGCTTTGCGCACCCTACGATAGCACCTTCGGCGCAGACGTTCAGCGCTCCTTACGACCCCTTAACGATCACGCATTCCTGATGACTGACGATTATTGACTTTCATCAGTGATTAGTCGACATTCCTCTCATTCGAGATGCAGGAGTGTCCTTCGATGTTCGTCCGGTCGGTTTTGTCGAGCTATTCCAGGCTGTTGGCAGGTGTGTCGCTGGCCCTGATGGCGGCCAGCCTGGCCGGGTGCAATGACACCGTCGCCGAGAAGGCCGAGCCGCCGCGGCCGGTTCTGGTCGCAACAGCGCACTATGATGCCGAGACGCCGGAGCGCAGCTTCGTCGGCACCGTCAGGCCCCGGATCGAGAGCGATCTGGGCTTCCGCGTTGCCGGCAAGGTCGCCAAGCGCCTTGTGGAAGTCGGCCAGACCGTCGAAATCGGCCAGCCGCTCGCCACTCTCGACGAGGTCGACCTCAAGCTCCAGGCCGAGCAATCCGTCGCCGAGCAGACCGCCGCGACCGGCGTGCTGGCCCAGGCCGCCGCCGCCGAGCAGCGCGCCAAGGATTTGAAAGCCAAGGGCTGGACCACGGACGCGCAGCTGGATTCGAGCCGGGCATCGGCCGACGAGGCCCGCGCGCGCCTTGACCGTGCCGTCCGCTCGGTCGAGCTGACCAAGAATTCCCTTTCCTACGCGACGCTCAACGCCGACGCCCGAGGCGTCGTCACCGCAACGCTGATCGAGCCCGGCCAGGTGGTCTCCGCGGGCCAGGCTTCGATCCGTGTCGCCCGCTTTGCCGAGAAGGAAGCGGTCGTCGCGATCCCTGAGACGCTGGTCGGACGTGCCAAGTCGGGCGCCGCCAGCGTCACTCTTTGGTCGGAGCCGGGCAAGAAATATACGGCCAAGCTGCGCGAGATCGCGCCCACCGCGGATACCGCCACGCGCACCTATCTTGCAAAGTTCTCGCTGCCGGAGGCCGACGACAAGGTTTCGCTCGGCATGACCGCGACGCTGACGCTGTCGGACGCCGCAACCGAGCGCGTCGCGCGGCTGCCGCTGTCGGCGCTGTTCAACGAAGGCGGCAAGCCCTCCTTCTACGTCGTCGACGACAATGGCTCCGTCACGCTGAAGCCGGTGGTGGTGAAGTCCTACGAGAGCAACGACGTCGTCATCACCAGCGGTGTGGAGGAGGGCGCCAAGATCGTTGCCCTCGGTGTGCAGAAGCTCGATCCGGGCCAGCGGGTGCGGATCGTCTCGTCGCTGTCGTTTTAGGTCACGTTTTACGAGTCACGTCGTGTGAGGCGAGTTTCGGCCCGAGCGCAAATGCGAAGGCTGAAGCGGCGAAGCGATCCAGAATCTGCCCAGCCCCCTGGATTGCTTCGCTGCCTCGCGACGACGGCTTGAACAGAGTGGCTGTCGTTTTTTGGCAATTGGATCGTCTTTTCGGAGAGAGCGATGAAGCGCTTCAACCTTTCGGCCTGGGCCGTCAGCCATCCGACGCTGGTTCTCTTCCTGATGCTCGTGCTCGGCGTCGCCGGCTTCTTCTCCTATGAGAAGCTCGGCCGCGCCGAGGATCCGTTCTTCACCGTGAAGGTGGTCAACGTCTCCGTGATCTGGCCCGGCGCGACCGCGCAGGAGATGCAGACCCAGGTCGCCGATCCCATCGAGAAGAAGATCCAGGAGCTGCCCTATTTCGAGAAGGTGCAGACCTATTCCAAGCCCGCCTTTACCGCGCTCCAGGTCACCTTCCGCGACTCCACGCCGCCGAAGGACGTGCCTTACCTGTTCTATCTTCTGCGCAAGAAGCTGGTCGACGTGCAGGGCCAGCTGCCCTCCGGCATCCTCGGACCCGTCGTCAATGACGAATTCTCCGACGTCGATTCCATCCTCTACATGATGACCGGCGACGGCGCCGACTATGCCCAGCTCAAGAAGGTCTCGGAAGGATTCCGTCAGCGCCTCCTGAAGGTGCCGGGCGTGACCAAGGTCGACGTCTACGGCAACCAGGATGAGCGCATCTTCGTCGAGTTCTCCCACGCCAAGCTCGCCACCCTCGGCATCACCCCGCAGGCGCTGTTCGATTCGCTCGCCAAGCAGAACAACGTGACGCCGGCCGGCACGGTGGAAACCTCCTCGCAGCGCGTGCCGCTGCGCGTTACCGGCGCGCTCGACGGTGCCAAGGCCGTCGCCGAGACGCCGGTCGAGAGCAACGGCCGCGTGTTCCGCCTCGGCGATATCGCGACCGTCACTCATGGCTATGTCGATCCGCCCAGCTTCGTCGTCCGTCAGGAAGGCAAGGCCGCGATCGGCATCGGTGTCGTCACCGCCAAGGGCGCCAACATCCTCGAGCTCGGCAAGGAGGTCGAGAAGGCGACGGCCGAGTTCATGAAGGCGGTGCCGCAGGGCGTCGACGTCAAGCTGATTGCCGACCAGCCCAAGGTGGTCGAGCACGCCGTCGGCGAGTTCGTGCACTCCTTCATGGAAGCCCTCGTCATCGTGCTGTTCGTCTCGTTCCTGGCGCTCGGCTGGCGCACCGGCATCGTGGTCGCGCTGTCGGTGCCCCTGGTGCTCGGCATCGTCTTCGTCGTCATGAACATGATGTCGCTCGATCTGCACCGCATCACGCTGGGTGCGCTGATCATCGCGCTCGGCCTGCTCGTCGACGACGCCATCATCGCGGTCGAGATGATGGTGGTGAAGATGGAGCAGGGCTGGGACCGCATGCGCGCGGCGTCGTTTGCCTGGGAATCTACCGCGTTTCCGATGCTCACGGGAACGCTGGTCACGGCCGCTGGCTTCCTCCCCATCGGCTTTGCCAATTCCGCGGTCGGCGAATATGCCGGCAGCATCTTCTGGATCGTGGCGATCGCGCTGGTCGCCTCCTGGTTCGTGGCGGTGATCTTCACGCCCTATATCGGCGTCATGCTGCTGCCCAACATCAAGGTGCACCACAATCACGATCCGCACGCGGTCTACGAGACCCGCATGTACCGGGGCCTGCGCGCCATTGTGCAATGGTGTGTCAACCACCGCATCACCGTGGTGGTCGCGACCGTCGGCGTCTTCATCGCCTCGGTCGTCGGCTTCGGCCATGTCCAGCAGCAGTTCTTCCCGCTGTCGGAGCGGCCCGAGCTGTTCTTCCAGCTGCGCCTGCCCGAGGGCACCGCCTTCAACGTCACCGAGAAGGCGGTGAAGAAGGCCGAGACGCTGCTGAAGGACGACAAGGACATCGAGACCTATACGTCCTATGTCGGCCAGGGCTCGCCGCGATTCTGGCTCGGCCTCAATCCGCAGCTGCCGAACGAGGCCTTTGCCGAGATCGTTGTCGTCGCCAAGGGCGTCGAGGGGCGCGAGCGCGTCAAGGCCAAGATCGAGAACGCGGTTGCCGACGGCATGCTGTCCGAGGCGCGCGTCCGCGTCGACCGCTTCAACTTCGGCCCGCCGGTCGGTTTCCCCGTGCAGTTCCGCGTGATCGGCCCCGACGCCAACAAGGTGCGCGAGATCGCCTATCAGGTCCGCGACGTGATGCGGCAGAACAAGAGCGTCAAGGATGTCCAGCTCGACTGGAACGAGCAGTCGCCTTACCTCAAGCTCGTCGTCGACCAGGACCGTGCCCGCGCCATGGGCCTGACCCCGCAGGACGTGTCGCAGGCGCTCGCGATGCTGATCTCGGGCTCGCAGGTCACGACCGTGCGCGACGGCATCGAGAAGGTCGGCGTGGTCGCCCGTGCGATCCCGTCCGAGCGCCTCGACCTCGGCGGCGTCGGTGATCTCACCATCACCTCGCGCAACGGCGTTGCCGTGCCGCTGCAGCAGATCGCCAAGATCGAGTATGCCCATGAGGAGCCGATCATGTGGCGGCGCAACCGCGACATGGCCATCACCGTGCGCTCCGACGTGGTCGACGGCGTGCAGGCGCCCGACGTCACCGGCCAGATCACGCCGAAGCTGAAGGCGATCAAGGACCACCTCGAGCCGGCCTACCGCATCGAGCCGGGCGGCGCGTTCGAGGAATCCGCCAAGGGCAACGCCTCGATCTTCGTCCTCTTCCCGCTGATGGTCATGGTGATGCTGACGCTGCTGATGATTCAGCTGCAGAGCTTCTCGCGCCTGATCCTGGTGTTCCTGACTGCACCGCTCGGCATCGTCGGCGCCTCCTTCGGCCTCAACGTCGCCAATGCCCCGTTCGGCTTCGTGGCGCTGCTCGGCCTGATCGCGCTCGCCGGCATGATCATGCGCAACACGGTCATCCTGGTCGACCAGATCGAGACCGACGTCTCCCATGGCCTGACCCGGCGCGAGGCGATCGTGGAGGCCACCGTCCGCCGCGCCCGTCCGGTGGTGCTGACGGCGCTCGCGGCCATCCTCGCCATGATCCCGTTGTCGCGCTCGGCTTTCTGGGGCCCGATGGCGATCACCATCATGGGCGGCCTGTTCGTCGCGACGTTCCTGACGCTGCTGTACCTGCCGGGCCTCTACGCGCTGTGGTTCAGGAAGAGCCTGGACGAGGCGGGGACCCCCGAGCAGCCTGCCGCGCCGCAGCATGGGAGCAATGACCCGCACGCAATTCCGCTTGCTGAAGCGGCTGAATAAGTGAGATGAAGTGCTGATTGACGAGTCCTGACAGATGACACTGATTGCGGAACATATCGAAGGCGACACCCGGGATCGTATTCTCGAGGTGGCCGAGCGGCTGTTCCGCCAGATCGGCTACCAGAAGACCACGGTCGGGGACATCGCCAAGGAGCTCAGGATGAGCCCCGCCAACGTCTATCGCTTCTTCGAATCGAAGAAGGCGATCCATCAGTCGGTGGCGCGGGGCCTGATGGGCGAGGTCGAGCTCGAAGCACAGCGGATCGTGGCGAGGCCGGGTCCGGTGATCCCGCGCTTCCGCGAGCTGCTCACCACCATCCATCGCATGAACACCGAACGCTATGTCGGCGACAACAAGCTGCACGAGATGGTCGAGATCGCGATGCAGGAGGACTGGGAGGTCTGTGTCTCCCATATGGAGTGCATTGCCGGGGTGATCGGCCAGATGATCGCGCAAGGCGTCGCCTCCGGCGAGTTCGAGGCGGGCGACCTGCAACTGGCCTCGTTGTGCTCCTGCACCGCGATGATGCGCTTCTTCCACCCCCAGATGATCGCCCAATGTGCCACCAAGCCGGGCCCCACCATCGACCAGATGATCGATTTCGTCATCGCGGGTCTGTCGCCGCGCCACTGACGGGCGTTGGAATTTCCCCCTATAACGCGTCGGCCGCTCCAGCAGACGATGGCGGGCAATGACGATCAGGGGAAAGCCAGCGTGACCGACAAGGACCTCTACTTCTACGAGCCCTCCAAGGGCCACGGCCTCAAGCATGATCCCTTCAACGCCATCATCGCGCCGCGGCCGATCGGCTGGATCTCCTCGCGCGATACCAAGGGTCACGTCAATCTCGCGCCCTACAGCTTCTTCAATGCCTTCTGTTACGTGCCGCCGATCATCGGCTTCTCCTCCACCAATTGGAAGGATACGGTGGAGAACATCCAGCAGACCGGCGAGTTCGTCTGGAATCTCGCCACCATGGACCTCGCCAAGCACATGAACGCGACCGCCGCGCATGTCGGCCCTGAGGTCGACGAGTTCGAGATCGCGGGCCTCACCGCCGTGCCCGGCAAGCTCGTCAACGTGCCGCGTGTCGGCGAGAGCCCGGTCGCCTTCGAGTGCAAGGTGTCCGACATCGTCCGTCTCAAAGGCGCCGACGGCAAGGAGGCCGACGCCTGGCTGACGCTGGGCGAGGTCGTCGCCGTGCACATCGACAAGGCCATGATCAAGGACGGCGTCTACCAGACTGCCGCCGCCCGCCCGATCGTCCGCGCCGGCCGCCGCGGAGATTATTTCGAGATCAAGCCGGAAAACATGTTCGAGATGGTGCGGCCGGATTGATCGGTCGCGCCCCGTAGCCCTGTAGCAGCCATTCCCTCCCGGAACTGCCCCCGCACCCCGGCCGTTATGGCCCCGGGGCGGCCGCCCGGCCGCGTCAATGTCGCAGGCGAAGTCTTCACCTTCGCCGCACACTTTCCGCTAAAATGCCCGACAACCGCGCCGATGCATGAGGTCCGCCATGAGCTTCCGCCGCGACACCCTGACAAAACCGATCTTCTCCTGGGCTCGCGGCGTGCTGCCGGCGATGTCCGACACCGAGCGCGAGGCGCTGGAGGCTGGCGACGTCTGGTGGGATGCCGATCTGTTCACCGGCAACCCTGATTGGTCGAAGCTGCTGAAAATTGCGCCGGCCAAATTGACCGAGGAGGAGCGGGCCTTCCTCGACGGCCCCGTCGACGAGCTCTGCGCCATGCTCGACGAGTGGAAGATCTTCTGGGAATGGCGCGACCTGCCGCCGGACGTCTGGCACTTCGTCAAGCGCGAAAAATTCTTCGGCATGATCATTCCGAAGGAGTTCGGCGGCCTCGGCTTCTCGCCCTATGCCCATTCGGAGGTGGTGCGCAAGATATCGACCCGCTCGATCGCCGCGGCGGTGACGGTCATGGTGCCGAACTCGCTCGGGCCGGGCGAGCTCCTGATGCGCTTCGGCACGAAGGAGCAGCAGGCGCGCTGGCTGCCGCGCCTCGCCGACGGCCGCGACATTCCCTGCTTCGGCCTCACCAGCCCGGAAGCCGGTTCCGACGCGGCTTCGATGGTCGACACCGGCATCATCTGCAAGGGCACCTTCGAGGACCGCGAGGTCGTCGGCCTCAGGCTCAATTGGCACAAGCGCTACATCACGCTCGGCCCTGTCGCGACGCTGCTGGGCCTCGCCTTCAAGGCCTACGATCCCGACCACCTCGTGGGCGACCAGGAGGAGCTCGGCATCACCGTGGCACTGATCCCGACCCATCTGCCCGGCGTCGAGATCGGTCATCGCCATCTGCCGTCGATGCAGGTGTTTCAGAACGGCCCGAACCGGGGCCGCGACGTCTTCATTCCGCTCGACTACGTCATCGGCGGCAAGGAGCGGCTGGGGCAAGGCTGGAAGATGTTGATGACCGCGCTCGCCGCCGGCCGCGGCATCTCGCTGCCATCGCTTTCTGCTGCGGGTGCCGCCTACGCCGCGCGCACCACCGGTGCCTATGCCCGCATCCGCGAGCAGTTCGGCATCTCGATCTCCAAATTCGAAGGTGTCGAGGAGCCGCTCGCGCGTATCGTCGCGACCGCCTACCAGCTGGATGCGGCGCGGCGGCTGACCTGCGCGGCGCTGAATGCCGGCGTCCATCCCGCCGTCATCTCCGGCATCATGAAGCTGCACGCCACCGAGCGGATGCGCACCGCGATCGACGACGCCATGGACATCCATGGCGGCAAGGCCGTGATCGACGGTCCGCAAAACTATCTCGGCAATCTCCACCGCGCCGTGCCGGTGGGGATTACGGTTGAGGGCGCCAACATCCTGACCCGCAATCTCATCGTGTTCGGGCAGGGCGCCATCCGCGCGCATCCCTACCTGCTCGACGAGATGAACGCGCTGGCCGATACCGATCGCGAGCGCGGGCTGACCGCGTTCGACAAGGCGTTCTGGAAACATGTCAGCCATAGCCTCCGCACCCTGTTCCGTGCCTTCGGCCGCAGCTGGACCTTCGGTGCCTTCGCGCTGGCGCCTGACGCGGGCGATGCCACGCCGTTCTATCGCCAGCTCTCGCGCTATTCCGCTGCGTTTGCACTCTGTGCCGACATGGCGCTGCTGACCCTCGGCGGCGCGCTGAAGCGCAAGGAGATGCTGTCGGCCCGCTTCGGCGACATTCTCTCCGAGCTGTACCTGCTCTCGGCGGCGCTGAAGCGGTGGCAGGACGAGGGCCGGCAGAAGGAAGACTTTGCCGCGCTCGAATGGTGCATGGCGACGGGCTTCAGGACGATCGAGAACCGGTTTGCCGAAATCCTCGCCAATCTGCCCAGTCGCTTCGTCGCTGCTGTCCTCAAGCTCGTGGTCCAGCCGTTCGGGGCCCGCGTGCTCGGCCCCTCCGACCGCGTCGTGCACCAATGTGCGAGCCTCGTGCTCGAGCCCTCGGCCGCGCGAGAGCGCCTCACGCCGGATATTGCCCATGTCGATGACGATGGTGGTTATGCCCGGCTGGAGCGCGCGTTCAAGCTGGTCGCAGGCACGGACGCGATCGCCAAGCGGATGCGTGCCGCGCATATAAGCGACTGCAAGGAGGCTGTTACAAAGGGTGTGATCACACAGCTCGAAGGCGAGCAGCTGGCCGCGGCCCGCGAAGCCGTCACAAAGGTGATTGAAGTCGACGATTTTGCGCCGGAGGCGCTGTCGCCGATTTACAAGAAAACGGTCAACGTGCATCAGTTCTTCCAGGAACTCGGTGAACAGAGGGCAGCGAGCTGATGGCACGACCGGTTTTCATCGTCGACGGCAGCCGGACACCATTTCTGAAAGCGCGCTCGGGGCCGGGGCCGTTCACGCCGGTCGATCTTGCCGTGCAATGCGGACGGCCGCTGTTGGCGCGCCAGCCGTTCGCGCCTGATAGCTTCGACCAGGTCATCCTCGGCTGCGTCAACGTGATCGCGGACGAAATGAATCCGGCCCGTGTTGCGGCGCTCCGGCTCGGCATGGGCGAGGACATGGTCGCCTTCACCGTGCAGATCAATTGCGGCTCCGGCATGCAGTCGATCGACACCGCCTACCGCTACATCCGCGAAGGCCATGCCGACATGATCCTCGCCGGGGGGACCGAGGCGCTCAGCCATGCGCCGCTGGTTTGGCCGAACTCCGGCGTGCGCTGGTTCGCCGGCCTTGCCACCGCCAGGGGCATGGCCGCGAAGCTTGCCGCCGCGTTCAAGCTGCGCCCGCGCGACCTGAAGCCGATCATAGGCCTCGAGCGCGGGCTGACCGATCCCGTCACCGATCTGAATATGGGTCAGACCGCCGAGGTCGTCGGCCATCTCTTCGGCATTACCCGCGCCCAGTCGGACGCCTATGCTGCCGAGAGCCATCGCCGGCTCGCGCATGCGCAAGGCGCGGGCTATCTGAAGGGCGAAGTCGAGACCGCGTTCTCCCGTAATGGAAAATTCTTCGACCACGACGACGGCGTGCGTCCGGACTCGACGGCGGAGACGCTGGCAAAGCTCCGACCGGTGTTCGAGCGCCCGTGGGGACAAGTCACCGCCGGCAATTCCTCGCAGATCACCGATGGCGCTTCCTGGGTGATTTTGGCTTCCGACGCGGCTGTCGCAAAGCACAAGCTGACGCCGAAGGCTGCGATCGTCGACAGTAACTGGGCCGCGCTCGACCCCAGCATCATGGGCCTCGGTCCGGTGATGTCAGCGACGCCTCTGCTTCAGCGCAACGGCCTCACCATCAAGGACGTGGAGACCTGGGAGCTGAACGAGGCTTTTGCCACCCAGGTGCTCGGCTGCCTTGCGGCCTGGAACGACGACAAATTCTGCCGCGAGATCCTCGGTCTCGAAGGCGCGGCCGGCGAGATCGACCGCGACAAGCTCAACGTCGATGGCGGCGCCATCTCGCTTGGACACCCCGTCGGCACCTCCGGCAACCGCATCGTCCTGCATCTCGTCAACGCGATGAAGCGGCTTGGCACGCGGCGCGGAATTGCCACCGAATGCATTGGTGGCGGGCTCGGCGGTGCCATGCTGATCGAGGCGGTGTGACCATGGATTCAGGGATCATGACCGCGCTCGGTGACCGCGTCCTGGAGCTCGGGCCCAGGCCCGCGACGGACAGTCCGTACAAGCACTTCAAGCTGACGCGAGATGAAGACGGCGTTGCCTGGCTACTGTTCGACCGCGCCGATGCCAGCGCCAACACGCTGTCCTCGGATGTGATGGAGGAGTTCGATGCCGTGCTCGCGGCGATCGAGACCGAACGCCCGGCCGGCCTTGTGATCCGCTCCGCAAAACCCTCCGGTTTCATCGCCGGCGCCGACGTCAATGAATTCCGCGGCGCGTCCGATCCTGAGATGGTGGAGACGCGCATCCGCGCCGCACATGCGGTGGTCGACCATCTGGAAGCCTTGAAGTTGCCGACGGTCGCGGTCATCCACGGCTTCTGCCTCGGCGGTGGGCTCGAGGTTGCGCTGGCCTGCCAGTCGCGCATCGCCATCGACGGCGCACGCTTCGGCTTCCCGGAGGTGATGCTCGGCCTGCATCCTGGCCTCGGCGGCACCGCGCGCTTCACCGCACTGGTCAATCCGACCCAGTCGATGGCGCTGATGCTGACCGGCCGTACCATCGACGCGCGCCGCGCCAGATCGCTCGGCCTCGTCGATACCGTGACGCAGGAGCGGCATGTCCGGGGCGCGGTGAAGGACGCATTGTTCGGCCGGCTGACACGAGCCAAGCCCGGCCTGCTCACGCGTGCAGCCAATTTCGGCTTCGTGCGCGGTCTCCTGGCCAGGCGCATGCGTTCGGAGGCGGCGAAGGCCGCGTCCCGCGAACACTATCCCGCGCCCTACGCGCTGATCGACCTCTGGGAGACCCATGGCGGCAGCAAGGCCGCGATGCTGAAGGCGGAGCAGGCTTCGTTCGCCAAGCTGATGGTGACGCCGACCGCTCAGAACCTGATCCGCGTGTTCTTCCTGCGCGAGCAGATGAAGAAGGCGGCCGGCAGCGGCAACACCATCAAGCACGTCCACGTCATCGGCGCCGGCGCCATGGGCGGCGATATCGCAGCCTGGTGCGCAGGGCAAGGGCTCCGTGTCTCGCTCGCCGACATGAAGGCGGAGCCGATCGCAGCGGCGGTGAAGCGCGCCGCCGAGCTCTACGGCAAGATCATCCGCAAGCCGACCGAGGTGCGCGACGCGCTCGATCGTCTCATCCCCGACATGGACGGGGAGGGCGTTCGCAACGCCGATCTCATCATCGAGGCGGTGCCGGAGAAGCTCGAACTCAAGCAGAAGGTCTATGCCGGCCTCGAGCCGCGGATGAAGCCCGGCGCGATTCTCGCCACCAACACGTCGAGCATTCCGCTTCAGGATCTGCGCACCACGCTGGCGCGCCCGGAGCGGCTCGTCGGCTTGCATTTCTTCAACCCCGTGTCGCGGCTGCAATTGGTCGAGGTCGTCAGTCACGACGGCAACGAGCCGCAGGTGCTGAAGGACGCGCTCGCCTTCGTCGGTGCGATCGACCGACTGCCGCTATCCGTGAAGAGTTCGCCAGGCTTCCTCGTCAACCGTGCGCTGACGCCCTACATGCTGGAAGCCATGGTGATGCTGGACGAGAAGATCGACCAGCGCCTGATCGACGCCGCAGCCGAGCAATTCGGCATGCCGATGGGGCCGATCGAGCTCGCCGATCAGGTCGGGCTCGACATCTGCCTCGACGTCGGCGACATGCTGCGCACCAAGTTCGGCGATCTCCTGCCGCCGACGCCGGCCTGGCTGCGCGAGAAAGTCGCCAAGGGCGAGCTCGGCCGCAAGACCGGCAAGGGCTTCTACACCTGGAAGGACGGCAAGGCCGAGAAGCCACCGCTCCCCGAGACCGGTCCGCGCGTCACCGACCAGATGATTGACCGCCTGGTGCTGCCGATGTCCAATGTCTGCGTTGCGGCGCTGCGTGAAGGCATCGTCGACGATGCCGATGCGGTCGACGGCGCCATGATCTTCGGGACCGGCTATGCACCGTTCCGCGGCGGCCCGCTGAACTATGCGCGCACGCGCGGCGTGGAGAATGTCGTGTCCACCTTGCGCGGGCTCGCCGAGCGCTTCGGCGGACGCTTCGCGCCGGATGCGGGCTGGGACAGTTTGCAATAGGGGGCCGTCGGTAAAAAGATGCTATCACGGGTGGTGGAGCCCGTGGGGAGTATCGCCGATGCCGACGATCCCGTTCTTCAAGCATGCGACCCTGCGCGAGATCATCATCACGCGGCTGTGCTGCGGGGCCGATGTCATCGTGATCCTTTGTTGCGCAGGCTATCTCGTCGGGCATTATCCCGCGGTGGGATTGCGCTGGCCGTGGTCGATCGTGGCGCTCCTGGCCGGATATTTCCTCGCTGACCTTTTTTCGGGGCTGGTGCATTGGGTGGTCGACACCTGGCTCGACGAGGGGATGCTCGGCCGTGGCATCGCGATCACGCGGGAGCATCACACCCACCCCGGCCACGTTCTGCTCTACGGATTCCTCGACCAGGCGTCTCTCGGTGCGGCGCCGAGCGCGGCGGTGGTCGGAGTCGCAGCCACCGTCACGGCGTTGTTTCCGGTTTCCGCGCTCACCTATGCGCTGATGATCGTCTGGTTCGTGATCGCGACCTGCATGCTGTTTGGCATGAGCTTTCACAATCTCGCGCACCGGCCGGTCCGCCCGCTGCTCCTGCGCATGGCGCAACGGCTGCATCTGGTCTGCTCACCCGAGCATCATTGGTGTCATCACCGTGACCACACCATCCGTTATTGTGTCATCAATGGATGGGCCAATTATCCGTGCGACCGTCTCCGGCTATGGAGCAGGCTGGAATGGCTGGTAACGGCAACGACCGGACGTGCGCCGCGGGCCGACGATGCGGAGTGGCAACGGAAATTGAACGATACCGGAATCTTCGTCGGGTCGCCGCGGCCGATTGGATAGCGCAAGCCTGTCTCGTGTCGATGTTGCGCAAAGCGCCGCGGCTTTGTATCCAGACCCGAGAGCCGCGGGAGATCAACCATATGACCAACACGCACGTCCACGCCCCTATCAGCTCCGCCACCGGGCCGAGCGGCGATCTCTGCATCCGTACGCTGGCGATGCCCGCCGACACCAACGCGAACGGCGATATCTTCGGCGGCTGGCTGCTGAGCCAGATGGACGTCGGCGGCGGCGTGTTTGCGTCAAAGGCCGCGAAGTCGCGCACCGTGACGGTCGCGATCGAGGCGATGAATTTTCGCAAGGCGGTCTATGTCGGCGATCTCGTGTCGGTCTACGCCAATCTCGTGCGCGTGGGCCGCACCTCGCTCACCGTGCATCTGGAAGCGTGGGCGCTGCGCCGCGGGGAGGAGCATCCGTTCCTCGTCACCGACGGCAACTTCACCTACGTCTCGATCGACGAGCACGGCCGCCCGCAGGCGGTTCGCTCCGCCGACGCAGCGATCGCGACGTAATCGCGCGCGACGCTCTGCCCCAGGCGCGCGGTGTCGCCAAACGCGGCGCGCGTGAGTCATCGCGCCGTGGCTTCGCCAAGAACCAGTCAAGAACCAGTCATAAAACGGATGAGGTCTCGGCGTACTCAATTGCGTGTCGATTCGGGGTGGAAGCGGCCTCAAAATGCCTGGGAACCTTTGGGCAGGAGTGTCGTTATTTGCCCGCACTGAGGAATCCACGGACCATGCCGGACAGCTACATCATCGAAGTCAATTCGCAGACCGCAGGTATCGTCGTTCGTTCTTCGGGAGGCTATTGCTTCTTTGCCTCGTCCCACCGCTTCAACCGTCTCGAAGGCCAGCTCTTCCGCAACGCCCGCGAAGCCGAACGCGCCGCGCGCAAGCTGGTGAGCGGTGACGTGAAGGAAGCGGCGTAAGCGTCTGCTGGTGATTTCTGACACGCAAGGCGTGGTCGGAATTTTTTGCAGCCCTTGATACTGCTGCTTTCTTCCTTCTCCCCTCATGTCCGCCGAAGCCTTGGCGAAGGCGGGAGAAGGTGGCGCGAGGCGCCGTACGCGTTATTCCGGGGCGCGCGAAGCGCGAGCCTGCAATCTATCTTGCCTTAACGAACGTGCATTCCGGGCCCGCGCCTTTCGGCGCGTCCCGGAATGACGTCGTTGATCACAACTTCGTTGCTGCCCGCGACAGGAGCCTCCACTCGTCGCCCTGCTTCTGCCAGTTCATCAGGATGTGAAGGTTGGTCGACACTTTCTTCCCATCGGCCGCCATCTCCTGCTCGGCCATCCAATGGAAGCGCACGATCGCTGCGGGTCCGACGACCTTGATCGTGGGGTCCTTGTAGTCGACCGACAGGAATTTCGACTTGCCGTCGGTGGCGTTACCGATGAAGGTCGCCTTGTCCTCGACCTTGCCGCTGGAATGGCTGTAGCTGAGATCGTCCCAGCACAGTGCGCCGAGCGCCTTGGGATCGGCCGCGATCTGGGCGAGGCGGAAGGCCTCGACCTTCTTCGCCACGGCGTCCTCGTCCGCCGAAGCGGCGAGCGCCGGTGTCGTGAGCGCAAGCGCGGAGACGGCAAGAGCTGAGACGGCCAGAGTCGAGAGAGCCAGATCGCGTCGGTTGATCGTCATCGTTTCCTCCTTTTTGATCTTGCGGCGAGTGTTGCAGCCGCGCGCGGCTTTGTCGAGTGTCACGTCGTCGTCATGTCCATGCGTCATTGCGCGGTCGAAGCCATATTGATACGTCTCGCGCATCAATTCGCCGCGGATTTGGGAAAGTACGGAAATGATCGAAGCCAAAACGGAAGCGATGGGCAGGGCTTTGCTGTTCGACATCGACGGCACGCTGGCCGACACCGACCCGTTGCACTTGAAGGCCTTCAACCAGGTGCTCGGCCCTCGCGGCCACGTCTTCGATCACGCGCGCTTCTCCAGAGAGCTGCAAGGTTTCGCCAATGTGTCGATCGGTGAGCGATTCCTGCCCGACGAGGCGCCGGAACGGCGCGCCCTGATCCTCGATGAGAAGGAGGAAGTCTTCCGTGCGCTCGTGGCCGGGCAGATCGAGCCGCTGCCGGGCCTGATGGCGCTGCTCGACCGGGCGGATGCGGCCGGCATTCCCATGGTGGCCGTGACCAACGCGCCGCGTCTCAACGCCGAGCTGCTGCTCTCGGGCCTTGGCATCACGCATCGTTTCAAGGCGCTCGTGATCGGCGCCGAGCTGCCGCACGGCAAGCCGCATCCGCTGCCCTATCAGGAAGGGCTGCGTTTCGTCGGTGCGAGCGCAGAGGCCTCGATCGCATTCGAGGACTCCCGTACCGGCGTGCAATCGGCCACGGCGGCCGGCATTCCGACCATCGGCGTCCGGACCAGCCTCAGCCATGCTGACCTGGTTGCAGCCGGCGCAGTCGCGTCCGCCAGCGCCTTTGACGATCCGCAGCTGCTCGCGCGTCTCGCCAGCGCCATGACTTGGTAAGAAATGGCGTGGTGACGGGCCGCATAAGTTAACCGTGATCGGCGCGCGCATTGACCGAAGGCGCGAACCGCCGCACCATGCATTCTCCTGATTTGAGGCTTTTGCCGTGACCGGACTGACCCATCGCCAAGCCGAAATCCTCAACATCGCGCGGGCCTCGGGCCGTGTCATGGTCGAGGAGCTCGCGCGCCGCTTCGAAGTCTCGGCGCAGACCATCCGCAAGGATCTCAACGATCTCTGCGAGCGGAGGTCGTTGACCCGCATCCATGGCGGCGCCATCATCGCCTCCGGCGTGGAGAACCTCGCTTATGAGGCGAGGCGCTTCGTCGCCGCCGACGAAAAGAAGGCGATCGGAGCCGCGGCCGCCTCGCTGATCCCGAACGGATGCTCGCTCTTCATCAATATCGGCACCACGACGGAGGAGGTCGCGAGCGCGCTGACCTCGCACGAGGATCTCCTCGTCATCACCAACAATCTCAATGTCGCGATGCTGCTCTACCGTCATCCCCGCATCGAGGTGGTGGTCGCCGGCGGCACGGTCCGGCGGGCCGACGGCGCCGTGGTCGGCTCCACCGCGACGCAGCTGATCGGCCAGTTCAAGGTCGACTACGCCATCATCGGCGCGTCCGCGATCGACGAGGAGGGCGCGCTGCTCGACTTCGACTATCGCGAGGTGCAGGTGGCCCAGGCCATCATCGCCAATGCCCGCAGCGTGATGCTGGTTGCCGATTCCACCAAGCTCCGCCGCAGCGCGCCGGTGCGCATCGCCCACATGACCCAGATCCAGACCTTCGTCACCGACCAGGAGCTTCCCGAGCGTCTCGCCACGATCTGCCACAGCAAGGGCATCGAGGTGATGGCGGCGATGCCAAAGGGGGCGGACATCGACGATGCGCCGGCCGACGCTCAGGATGCCGCGCCCGAAGCCGCGCCGGTGGTGCGGCTGCGATAGGGGCTTAGACGTCGTCCCACGGATTGAGCAGCGGGACGCCGAACGCGGCAAGATTCTTCACGTTGCGCGTGACGAGCGTGAGGCTGTTCGCGAGCGCGGTCGCCGCAAAGAAGCCGTCCATGACAGACAGTGCGACGCCGCTTCTGCGGCTCTGCGCCATCAAATCGCCCCAGCGCTCGGCGACTGCGTGATCTATCGGCAGCACGCGTTCTGCGAACCGCGACGGCAGATCATGGGCGAGCCAGGCGGCGAGCGCTGTGCGCCGGCGGCCGTCCTCCAGCAATGCGATGCCGCGGCGAAGCTCGGCGATCGACGCGACGCTGATGAACGTACGATCCTCATCGACCGTATCCAGCCACGTCAGAACTTTCGGCGACGGCGCGGGCCGCTGAATTTCCGACAGCACGTTGGTGTCGAGCAGGAGGTTCACGGCACCTCGTCGCGTGGCGCGGCGTGCACGCGGTCAAGCGCGAGGTCGGCGCCGCGAAGCGGCGAGGCCAGCAGGAATTCAGCCAGCGTGCCTTTGCGCGCGGTCTTGCGCGCCCATTCCTCGGCGGAAACGACGACCGCATTGGGCCTGCCATGTCGGGTGATGACTTGCGGGCCCGTTTGGGCGCGGTCGATCACCTCGGACAGTCGTGCCTTGGCGTTGGCAAGCGTCCAGGTGTCATCAGTTGGAAGCGTATCGGGTGCAGTATTGCGGTCGGCCATGCGAGCGGGAACCAAGATGACTATTATGACTATAATTCAGCGTGGTTAGCCGTTCAAGCTTGCGGTTGCTTTCGGAATTGCCGTCCAAGCTGCTCATTTCCTCGTCTGATTGCCTGCAGAAAACTTTCGCTTTCACTTCCCTCCTCCTCTCTTTCGTCTTGCTTTCGTTTTTCGGTGTGATCTAATCAAAAACGAAAGTAACCGCTCGACGGAACGAGCGGTCGCCGGGGGATGCGTCTGTTGGAGCGTATTTTCGACCTCGCCATCATTGGAGGCGGTGTTAATGGCTGCGGCATCGCGCGCGATGCAGTGGGCCGTGGCAACACTGTTTTCCTGTGCGAAATGAACGATTTGGCGAGCGGGACATCGTCCTGGTCGACCAAGCTGGTCCATGGCGGCCTGCGCTATCTCGAATATTACGAGTTTCGCCTGGTCCGTGAGGCGCTGATCGAGCGCGAGATCCTCTGGGGCATCGGGCCCCACATCATCCGCCCCTTGCGTTTCGTGTTGCCGCATCACGCCGGCCTGCGTCCCGCCTGGCTGCTGCGGCTCGGCCTCTTCCTCTATGATCATATCGGCGGCCGCCATCTCTTGCCGGCGACCCGCTCGGTCGATCTCCGGCGTGACGAGGTCGGCAAGCCGCTGATCCCGAATCGCTACTCCCGCGCCTTCGAATATTCCGACTGCTTCGTCGACGACGCCCGCCTCGTCGTGCTCAACGCGCGCGATGCCGCCGACAAGGGCGCCGAGATCCGAACCCGCACCCGCGCGACGGATATCAAGCAATCCGACGGCCTCTGGACCGTGAGCATGGTCAACACGCTGACCGGTGAGCGGTCGCAGATCCAGGCCCGCGCGCTGGTCAATGCCGGCGGCCCCTGGGTCGAGGACGTGCTCGGCCGCGGCGCCGGCGTCAACGCGAAAGCCAAGGTGCGCCTGGTGCAGGGCTCGCACATCGTGGTCAGGAAGCTCTACGACCACGACCGCGCCTACATGTTCCAGAACGCGGACGGCCGCATCATCTTCGTGATTCCCTACCAGGACGATTTCACCCTGATCGGCACCACGGATCGCGATTATGACGGCGATCCCTCCAAGGTGAAGGCGACGGCCGAGGAGATCCAGTATCTCTGCACTGCGGCGAGCGAATATCTGGCAAAGCCCGTGACACCGGACGACGTGGTCTGGACCTATTCCGGCGTGCGGCCGCTCTATGACGACGGCGCCAGCGAAGCCAAGGCCGCGACGCGCGACTACGTATTCGAGCTCGACACGCCCGGCGGCGTGCCGCTGCTGTCGATCTATGGCGGCAAGATCACCACCTATCGCCGCCTTGCCGAGGAGGCGCTGGAGCGGCTCGCGCCGTATCTTCGCAGCGCAAAAGCGCGGGAAGGGTGGACTGGCAAATGGCCGCTGCCCGGCGGCGACATGAATGTGTCCGACATCGACGGCCTGATCGCCGAGCTGCAGCGCGGTTATCCCTTCCTCAGCCATGAGCACGCCAGACGGCTCGCGCGCGCCTATGGCACCAAGGCCATCAAGCTGCTCGGCGATGCCAAATCATCGGCCGATCTCGGCCAGGCTTTTGGCGCGACGCTGACCGAGCGCGAGGTCCGCTACCTCATGGCCAATGAATGGGCCGTGACCGCCGAGGACGTCGTCTGGCGCCGTTCCAAGCTCGGCCTGCGACTATCTGCCGATGAGATTGCTGCGCTTGACGACTGGATCAGGACCCACGCCGTGCCGCAAAGTCCTCTGCTGGAAGCGGGAGGACGCTCATGACCGTGACGCTCGATCACGTGACCCGGACCGTCGAAGGGGTCCAGCATATCCGCGACGTCTCGCTGACGCTCGAGAGCGGCACGCTGAACGTGCTGCTCGGGCCGACGCTGTCGGGCAAGACCTCGATCATGCGGCTGCTCGCCGGCCTCGACAAGCCGACATCGGGCAAGGTGCTGGTCAACGGCAAGGACGTCACCGGAGCCGACGTGCGCCAGCGCTCGGTCGCGATGGTCTACCAGCAGTTCATCAACTACCCCTCGCTCACGGTCTACGAGAACATCGCCTCGCCGTTGCGCGTGCAGGGCAAGCCGCGCGACGAGATCGAGGCGCGCGTGGCGGAGGCCGCAAAACTGCTCAGGCTCGAGCCGTTCCTGAAGCGCACACCACTCAAGCTCTCCGGCGGCCAGCAGCAGCGCACCGCGATCGCGCGGGCGCTGGTCAAGGGCGCCGACCTGGTGCTGCTCGACGAGCCGCTCGCCAATCTCGATTACAAGCTGCGCGAGGAGCTGCGCGCCGAGCTGCCGCGCATCTTCGAGGCCTCGGGCGCCATCTTCGTCTATGCCACGACCGAGCCGACCGAGGCGCTTTTGCTCGGTGGCAACACCGTGTGCATGTGGGAAGGCCAGGCGCTCCAGATCGGCGAGACCGCCAATGTCTATCGTCGCCCGCAGACCTTGCGCGTCGCGCAGGTTTTTTCTGATCCGCCGCTCAACCTCGTCGGCATCGAGAAGAAGAACGGCTCCGTGCAATATGCTGGAGGCGCGGCGTCGCCTGCATCCGGCCTCTATTCATCGCTGGCCGACGGCGCCTATCGCGTCGGGTTTCGCGCGCATCAGCTCGCGCTCGCCAATGGCGAGGCTGATCGCCATGCCTTCCATGCCACTGTCACGGTGACCGAGATCACCGGTTCGGAGAGTTTCGTGCATCTGACCCGCGACGGATCGAACTGGGTGGCGGTGCTGCACGGCGTGCACGAATTCGAGCCCGGCCAGACGCTCGACGCCGTGCTCGATCCCAACGATGTTTTTGTGTTCGATGCTGCCGACCGGCTGGTCGCAGCACCTGGATCGTAGGAGGAGATGCGCCATGGCTCGCATTGACCTCGTCGATCTCGCCCACTCCTACGGCGGCAATGATGCGCCGCAGGACAGCTTTGCGCTGAAGCCGGTGACCATGACCTGGCGGCAGGGCGGCGCCTATGCGCTGCTCGGCCCATCCGGCTGCGGCAAGACCACGCTGCTCAACGTCATCTCCGGCATCATCACGCCGTCACGGGGAAAAATCCAGTTCGACGGGGTGGACATCACACCGCTGTCAACCCAGAAGCGCAACATCGCCCAGGTGTTCCAGTTTCCGGTGATCTACGACACCATGACGGTGGGGCAGAATCTGGCGTTTCCGCTGAAGAACCGCGGCGTGCCGAAGGCCGAGATCGACAAGCGCGTCGCCGAGATCGGCCGCCTGCTCGATCTCGAGCCCTATCTGAACCGCAAGGCGACGCGGCTGACCGCCGACGCCAAGCAGAAGATCTCGCTCGGCCGCGGCCTGGTGCGCTCCGATGTCGCCGCCGTGCTGTTCGACGAGCCGCTGACCGTGATCGATCCCGAGCTGAAATGGCAGCTCCGCTCCAAGCTGAAGGCGCTGCATCGCGAGCTCGACCTCACGATGATCTACGTCACCCACGACCAGACCGAGGCACTGACCTTCGCCGACACCGTGGTCGTCATGCATGACGGTCGTGTCGTGCAGAGCGGCACCCCGGCCGAGCTGTTCGACAAGCCCGCGCACACCTTCGTCGGTTACTTCATCGGCTCGCCCGGCATGAACATCCTGCCGGCGGAGGTGAGGGGACGCGAGGCCAGGATCGACGGCCACGTCATCGCGCTGAACCGCGCTTACGACAATCTGCCTGTGGGGGCGAAGATCGAGATCGGCGTCCGTCCCGAATTCGTGGAGGTCGACGCGCCCGCGCCCGGCCTGCTCGGTGCAAAGATCGAGCGCATCGACGATCTCGGCCGCATCCGCTTCGCGCGCGTCCGTGTCGGCGAAGCCAAGCTCGCCGCGCGCGCACCCGCCGGATTCACCAGTTCGGACGGCATGGCCGGATTGAAGTTCGATCCGTCTCACGTCCACGTCTATGCCGACAGCCTTCTGGTGGAGGGAGCTGCCTGATGGACAAGATCGTCAACCAAAAAGCCTGGTTCCTGGTGCTGCCGGTGTTCCTGGTGGTCGCCTTCTCGGCGGTGCTGCCGCTGATGACGGTGGTGAACTATTCGATGCAGGACACCTTCGGCAACAACCAGTTCTTCTGGAACGGCGTCGGCTGGTTCAAGGAATTGCTCGATCCCTCGACCGATCTCGGCGGTCGCTTCCTGGCTTCGCTCGGACGCAATCTGTTCTTCTCGCTGGTGATCCTCGCGATCGAGGTGCCGCTCGGCATCGTCGTCGCGCTGTCGATGCCGCGCGAGGGCTGGACGGTGGCGGCCTGCCTCGTCATCCTCGCGCTGCCGCTTTTGATTCCGTGGAACGTGGTCGGCACGATCTGGCAGATTTTTGGCCGACCCGACATCGGCTTGCTCGGCTATGTCCTCAATGCCATTGGGATCGACTACAATTACGTCTCCAACGACATCGACGCCTGGGTCACCGTCATCGTGATGGACGTCTGGCACTGGACCAGCCTCGTCGCACTGCTTTGCTATGCCGGCCTGAAGTCGATCCCGGAGGCTTATTACCAAGCCGCCCAGATCGACGGTGCCTCGCGCTGGGCCGTGTTCAAGGCGATCCAGCTGCCGAAGATGAACCGCGTGCTGCTGATCGCGGTGCTGCTGCGCTTCATGGACAGCTTCATGATCTACACCGAGCCGTTCGTCGTCACCGGCGGCGGGCCCGGCAATTCCACCACCTTCGTGTCGATCGAGCTCGTCAAGATCGCGCTCGGCCAGTTCGATCTCGGCAAGGCCGCGGCGCTGTCGCTGGTCTACAACCTGATCATCCTGATCGTCTGCTGGATTTTCTACACCGTCATGACCAATGCCGGCGCCGAGCGGAAGCCCCAGGAAGGAGCCGCCTGATGCATTCGATTCCCGGCCGTCGCCTCATCATGGGGCTGTTCCTGATCTTCCTGCTGCTGCCGATCTATTGGCTCGTCAACATGAGCTTCAAGACCAACGCCGAGATCGTCTCGACGATGACGCTGTGGCCGCACACGCCGACGCTGCAGCACTACAAGCGCATCTTCACCGACGAGAGCTGGTATTCCGGCTACATCAACTCGCTGGAATACGTCGTCCTCAACACCATCATCTCGATCTCGGTGGCGCTGCCCGCGGCCTATGCGTTCTCGCGCTACCGCTTCCTCGGCGACAAGCATCTGTTCTTCTGGCTCTTGTCGAACCGCATGGCGCCGGCCGCGGTCTACGCGCTGCCGTTCTTCAACCTTTATTCGGCGATCGGCCTGTTCGATACGCCGTGGGCGGTCGCGCTCGCGCATTGCATCTTCAATGTGCCGCTGGCGGTGTGGATCCTCGAGGGCTTCGTCTCCGGCGTCCCGCGCGAGATTGACGAGACCGCCTTCCTCGACGGCTATTCCTTCCCTCGCTTCTTCATCAAGATCCTGGTGCCGTTGATCGCGAGCGGCATCGGTGTCGCCGCCTTCTTCTGCTTCATGTTCTCCTGGGTCGAGCTTCTGCTTGCGCGCACGCTGACCTCGGTGTCGGCCAAGCCGATCGCCGCGATCATGACCCGCACGGTGTCGGCGTCGGGCATGGACTGGGGCCTCTTGGCAGCGGCCGGCGTGCTCACCATCATCCCGGGTGCGCTCGTGATCTGGTTCGTCCGCAACTACATCGCGAGCGGTTTTGCGCTCGGTCGCGTCTGAGGAGGCATCAATGGAATCGATCGCATGGATGGCTTGGACGCTGCCGACGGCGATCTTCTTCGCCGCGCTCGCCTGCACGCTCGCCGTGATGACGTGGCTTGCGGCGGTCTATCCCGAAGCCGAGCGCGTCGGCGTGCTCCGAATTCCGACCACGCGCGGCGACCGCCTGTTCATTTCGCTGATATCAGCGGCGGTCATCCACCTTCTCTGGATCGGCTTCTTCGGCACCGATGCGATCGCAATGCTGCCGATCGGCGAGGAGGGCGTTGAAATCTCGCGCCTGTGGCTCGCAAGTGGAATTTCGCTGGTCACGGCCGTGCTCATTTTTCGCACGGTCTGAAGCTCGCGAAGGGACGGCCAGATCCGGGGGCAATCCGGGTCTGTATAAAAGTTTGTCGCTGCAACGGAGGAACAACATGCGACAGTTTAGGAGAAGGAAAGGTCCATTGACCAAGAATAGCTTTCTGACCATGTCCAGCGCCGCCGCCATCATTGCGGTGTCGTTCGCCGTCTCGGCGCCGGTCCGCGCCGCCGACGACGCCGTGATCCAGAAGTGGATCGCGGAATTCACGCCTTCGACGCTGTCGAAGGAAGACCAGAAGAAAGAGCTGGAGTGGTTCGCCAAGGCCGCCGAGCCCTTCAAGGGCATGGAGATCAACGTCGTCTCCGAGACCATCACGACTCACGAATATGAGTCGCAGACGCTGGCCAAGGCGTTCTCCGAGCTCACTGGCATCAAGCTCAAGCACGACCTCATCCAGGAAGGTGACGTCGTCGAGAAGCTGCAGACCCAGATGCAGTCCGGCAAGAACGTCTATGACGGCTGGATCAACGATTCCGACCTGATCGGCACGCATTTCCGTTACGGCCAGACCGTCGTGCTGTCGGACTACATGACCGGCGAGGGCAAGGACGTCACCGATCCCATGCTCGACGTCAACGACTTCATCGGCAAGTCGTTCACCACGGGGCCGGACGGCAAGCTCTATCAGCTGCCCGACCAGCAGTTCGCCAACCTCTATTGGTTCCGCTACGACTGGTTCACCAACGCCGACTACAAGGCCAAGTTCAAGGCCAAGTATGGCTACGAGCTCGGCGTGCCCGTGAACTGGTCCGCCTATGAGGACATCGCCGAGTTCTTCACCAACGACATCAAGGAGATCAACGGCGTCAAGGTCTACGGCCATATGGACTATGGCAAGAAGGACCCCTCGCTGGGATGGCGCTTCACCGACGCCTGGCTGTCGATGGCCGGCAACGGTGACAAGGGCATTCCGAACGGCCTGCCTGTCGACGAATGGGGCATCCGCATGGAAGGCTGCCGTCCGGTCGGCTCCTCGGTGGAGCGTGGTGGCGACACCAACGGTCCGGCCGCAGTCTACTCGATCACCAAGTACCTCGAGTGGCTGAAGAAGTACGCGCCGCCGCAGGCGCAGGGCATGACGTTCTCCGAAGCAGGCCCCGTGCCCGCCCAGGGCAACATCGCCCAGCAGATGTTCTGGTACACCGCCTTCACCGCCGACATGGTGAAGCCGGGCATCGCCGTGATGAACGCGGACGGTACGCCGAAATGGCGTATGGCTCCCTCGCCCCACGGTTCGTACTGGAAGGAAGGCATGAAGCTCGGCTATCAGGACGCCGGCTCCGTGACGCTGCTGAAGTCGACCCCGGCGGATCGCCGCAAGGCGGCCTGGCTCTATCTCCAGTTCATCATCTCGAAGTCGGTGAGCTTGAAGAAGAGCCATGTCGGTCTCACCTTCATCCGTGAATCCGACATCTGGGACAAGTCGTTCACCGAGCGTGCGCCGAAGCTCGGCGGCCTGATCGAGTTCTACCGCTCGCCCGCGCGCGTGCAGTGGACCCCGACCGGCAACAACGTGCCCGACTATCCGAAGCTCGCGCAGCTGTGGTGGCAGAACATCGGCGATGCGTCGTCCGGTGCGAAGACGCCGCAAGCCGCGATGGATGCGCTGGCCGCTGCTCAGGACTCCGTCATGGAGCGCCTGGAGAAGTCCGGCGTGCAGGGCGCCTGCGGTCCCAAGCTGCACAAGAAGGAGACGGCCGAATACTGGTTCGCCAAGGCCCAGAAGGACGGCACGATTGCTCCGCAGCGCAAGCTCGCCAACGAGAAGCCGAAGGGCGAGACTGTCGACTACGACACCCTGATCAAGTCGTGGCCGGCAACCCCGCCCAAGCGCGCGGAAGCGAAGTAAGCGGCGCGTAGCGTCATCAAATGCGAAAGGCCGGGAGCAATCCCGGCCTTTTTTGTTTGTTGTGAGCCATTCTGCTCACCCCACCGTCACTGCGAGCGAAGCAAAGCAAAGCAATCCAGAGTCTTTCGGCGGAGGCAGTCTGGATTGCTTCGTCGCACCAGCGCAAAATTGCTTCACAATTTTGTCGCAGGCTCCTCGCAATGACGGCGGAGAGAGCGAAACCTTACTCCGCCGGCTCGGCCGCCAGCGTCGGATAATCCGTGTAGCCCTTCGCACCGCCGCCGTAGAACGTGTTCTTGTCCCAGTCGTTCAGCGCTACGCCCTGCTTCAGCCGCTCGACGAGGTCGGGGTTGGAGATGAAGGGCTTGCCGAAGGCGATGAGGTCGGCCGCATTGGCGTCCAGCACCTTGGTGGCGAGATCGAAATCGTAGCCGTTATTGGCGACGTAGGCGCCGGCAAAGCGCTTGCGCAAGGATGCATAGTCGAACGGTGCGATATCGCGCGGGCCGCCGGTGGCGCCTTCGACGACATGGAGATAGACCAGCTTCAGCGCGCTGAGGCCGTCGACGATATGGTCGTACAGGGCTTGCGGGTTGGAATCCGCGATATCGTTGGCCGGCGTCACCGGCGAGATGCGGATTCCGGTACGGTCGGCACCGGCCTCGGCCACGACGGCCTTGGACACCTCCAGCATCAGCCGCGCGCGGTTCTCGATCGAGCCGCCATAGGCATCGGTGCGCTTGTTGGCGCCGTCCTTGGCGAACTGCTCAAGCAAATAACCGTTGGCGCCGTGAATCTCGACGCCGTCGAAGCCGGCCTCCAGCGCGTTCTTCGTGGCGCGCTTGAAATCGTCGATAATCCCGGGGATTTCGGAGAGCTCGAGCGCGCGCGGCTCGGAGACGTCGGCGAAGCCGCCGTTCACAAAGGTCTTGCCCTTGGCGCGGATCGCGCTCGGTGCCACCGGGGCTGCGCCACCCGCCTGCAGATCGACATGCGAGATGCGGCCGACATGCCAGAGCTGGATGAAGATCTTGCCGCCGCGCGCGTGCACCTTGTCGGTGACCTTGCGCCAGCCGGCGACCTGGTCCTTGGAATAGATGCCGGGCGTGTCCTGGTAGCCCTGGCCCTGCTGCGAGATCTGGCTCGCTTCGGTGATCAGGAGCCCTGCGGAGGCGCGCTGGCCATAATAATCGGCGGCGAGCGCACCAGGCACGAATGTGCCGGGCACGGCCCGGTTGCGCGTCAGCGGCGCCATCACCAGGCGGTTGGCCAGCGTGATCGGGCCGAGCTTATAGGTCTCAAACAATTTGGTCGAACGGCTCATGGGGGATGCTTCCAGGATGTGAGGTCCCGAACACTTGTGCATCGCGACATCAGGCGCAAGGGAGGAGCCATACGGAAAGTGCAGGCGAGCTACGCGGCAGGGGCCGCGTAGCATAATTCATGTGCGATTTTGCCCGCGACAGTGGATTGCGACTGCCGCGGCCGTGCGATTTCGCAAATCAGTTCGCGCCCATGAAATCGCGCTTGCCGATCTCGACGCCGTTGTGGCGCAAAATGCCGTGGGCGGTCGTGGCGTGGAAATAGAAGTTGGGCAGCGAGAACGCGCTCAGGAATTGCTGGCCCTTCATGGTGATGGATTTGTCGGGGCCGGCGGGGAAGGTGACGTCCTTGCTCTCTGCCCCCTCGAACTGCTCGGGCTTGAACGACTTCACATAGTCGATGGTCTTGGCCAGCCGCTGCTTCAATTCCGCAAAGCTGGTCTCGGTGTCGGGCGTCGAGGGCACCTCGCTATGGGTCAGCCGGGCGCAGCCCTTGGCGGCGAAATCGCTGACGAGCTGGATCTGCTTCGACAGCGGCAGCATGTCCGGGAAGAGGCGCGAGCCGAGCAGGACGCCGGGGTCGATCTTCCTGGCCGCGCAATGCGCCTCGGCCTTGGTAAGCAGGCCGGTGAGGCTGTTCAGCATTTGCAGATAGGCGGGGACGGCCGCGTCGTAGAATGACATGTGATGCTCGCTTGTGAATGGGAAAATCTCAGGAGAAAACCTGAGCTACTCACATGGGAGGCTCACGAAAAAATACAATCGCGGGGAGCTGCTTGTGCAGTGCGAAAATTCTACCGCACCATCCCCGTCGGCTGTGCCTGCGCCGTCCCGCCCCGCATGCGGGCGAGCAGCTCGGCGGTCGGCCAGGAATCGGCCGGCAGGCCGTGCTTGATCTGCATCGCCTTGACGGCAGCGCGGCTCTGCTGTCCCAGCACGCCGTCGACCTTGCCGACATTGAAGCCGGCACGTACCAGCAGTTGCTGCAATTCCTTGAGCTCGTTGAACGGCAGTTGCGCCACCGGCGCCGACGACTTGCGCATAGGGGCTGCGCCCGCAATGCGCGAGGCGAGATAGCCCGCTGTCGTCGAGTAGATCAGCGAGTTATTCCACTCGGTGTAGGCCGCGAAATTCGCATAGGCCATGAAGGCCGGGCCAAAGCGGCCCATCGGCAGCAGCACGGAGGCCGCGAGATTGTCGTTCGGCAAGGGACGGCCGTCGGGATAAGTGACCCCTAACTGCGCCCATGTCGAGCGCGGCTCTCGGACCGTAAGATCGGTCTTATCCCAGGGCAGGTTTGGCGGCACCTTGATCTCTTCCAGCCACGGCTCGCCGCGCCGCCACTTCAGGCCGTTGGCGATGTAGTTCGCGGTCGAGCCGATCACATCGGCTGGCGACCGCAACAGGTCGCGCCGTCCGTCGCCGTCATAGTCGACGGCGTAGTTGACGTAATGCACGGGCAGGAACTGGGTCTGCCCGAGCTCGCCGGCCCAGGAGCCGATCATCTCGTCGGGATGCAGATCGCCGCGGTCGATGATCTTGAGCGCGGCGATGGTCTCGCCCACGAACATCTCCGAGCGGCGACAATCATAGGCGAGCGACACCAGCGATTTCAGCGTCGGCAGATTTCCCATGTTGGCGCCGAAGTCGCTCTCCAGCCCCCAGAACGCGGCGATCACCGCCGGCGGCACGCCATATTCCTTTTCCGCGCGCGCGAATGCGGCGGCGTATTGCTTGATGTGCTGCCGCCCGTTCTGCATGCGATAGGGCGCCGCCATGCGGCCGGCGAATTCGGTGAAGAGCTGGCCGAACACACGCTGGCCGCGGTCGCGGTTGACGATGCCCTGGTCGTAGACGAGGTAGGGCGAGGCCTCCGCGATGGTTCGCTGCGAGACGCCGGCGGCCACGGCCTGTTGCTTCACGTCGGCGAGAAAGCGATCGAAGCTCGCGCCATTGTGGCACGACGCCGCGCGCGGCGACGGTGCAGTGGCTCTGGGCGCCACGGGCTTGGCAGGCGGTGAGGCGAACTGGGCGGAGGCGGGGACGAAAAGCGCGAAAAGCGCGACGGCCGCGATCAGAAATCGGGTCTGGACCATTGGAGTTCCGGCGGGGAAGGGGCAGGCGTAGATTCGCCCGAAGCTTAGGTCAAGTGATGGCTTCAAGCCATCCTTTCCGTGCCACCCTAACCGAACAGCCGCATCAGCAGCGCCTTCCCGACCGGGAGCGCCCTGACGCCCTGATAGGCGCGGACATACTCACCCGCATAGAACGCCCGGATGGCATGCACGCGCGTATCCATGCCTTCCTCGAAGCGGACCGCAAATCCATCGGTGGTTCGCCGCACCACGATCGCTGCGATCGAGCGGCCATAGATCTTGCACTCAATCGTGCTGCCGGGGTGCGGCGGATCGGGATCAATCAGCCGCGCGCCGGTGATGGAGATGTCGGCGAGCCGCGCGAGATGCGACTTGCCGTCCTGGCGCAGCAGCACCGTCTCATTGCGATCAAAGCGCTCCGCCTTGCGCTTGCGCGGCTGCTCGATGCAGACGAAGCAGACCACGGTGAGGATGAATGCGTTGTAGAGGCTCCAGGTCAGAGCCAGCCCGCCATAGGCGATGTTCTCGCCGCGCAGGTGCAGGATGAAGGCATAGGCGATGGCTGCGAGCGTGACGAGAAGCGCGGTGCCATAGAGCCGCAGCAGCGGCCATTCGACAAATCTCCTGTCCCGGTCTCCGCCTTTCGCCGTGACCTTGAACTTGTGTCCTTTCGGCTTCAGCAGACCGGTTGCCACCGCCTTCAGCACTGCGGGCGCGGCGATGAGTTGCGACACGTCCGTCATCATGGCCAGCGAGCGGCCGTGCGACAGCCAGGCCATGCTGAGACTGTGCCAGACATAGAACGGCAGAAAGAACCGGAGCAGCTCGCTCAGGTCGGCCCGGACCGCCTTGATGCCGAAGAGCAGGAACAGCCAGGGCACCACGAGGCCCGCCACCTTCGACGTGTAGACCGCGGACCAGCTCATGAAAGCATCGACCAGCGAGAGTCGGTCGATGAAGGAGAGCTTCGACTTTCTCGACAGCGGTCCGCTGCGGCCGCGCACGATTTGCATCAAGCCGAGGCACCAGCGGGCGCGCTGGGTGATGTATTCCTTCAACCCTTCCGGCGCGAGCCCGATCGTCAGCCGCTCGTTGAGATAGATCGTGTTGAGGCCGCGTTCCTTCAGGCGAAGGGTGACGAGATAGTCTTCCGTAACGGAATCGGTCGGAAATCCGCCGATCAGCATCAGTCCGTCGTAGCGAATGAGCGATGAGGTGCCGCAGCAGAATGCGACGCCCCAGGCGTCCTTCGCCGGCAGCAGTATGTCGAAGAAGAAGCGTTGCTCGTCCGGCCAAACGTCGGTTGCAGCAAGGTTGCTCTGGATCGGGTCGGGATTGATGAAGTGCTGCGGCGTCTGCACCACCCCGACCGAAGCATCGTCCATGAGCGAGATGGTCCGCGCCAGGAAGTCGGGCCGCGGCACGAAGTCCGCGTCGAGGATGGCCACGAATTGCGGCGGCTTCGGCATCGCACCGACATGTCGGAGCGCATGATTGATATTGCCGGCCTTGGCGTGATGGTTGTCGGGTCGCGTGAGATAATGGCAGCCGAGTTCACCCGCGAGTCGCCGCAGCCAGGGCCGTCGGCCGTCGTCGAGCACCCAGACGCGGTAGTTGCCGTATGTCATGCCGGTCGCGCCGATGATCGTGCGCTCGAGGATCGATCGTTCCTCGTTGTAGGTGCAGATGAAGACGTCGATCAGCGGCGCGCCCGGATCGAAGGCGCGGCTATCGATCCTGGCTGATCTGGAACGATCGATTGTTCGGCTCAGGAACAGCAGAGACAACGTGACCGCGACGAGCGAGGCCGCTTCCAGCAGCAGGAAGGGATAGCCGATCACGGCATCCGCGGTCAGATGCGGCGGCGGGAGAGTCGCTGTGACGCGCCAATGGAGATAGCGGAGCAGGAAAACGACTGACACGATGGCCAGGAACGAGCGTGCCATCGTGCTGTCGCGCCTGAGCAGCGGCACGATCGCCATGAAGGCGCCGAGCGCAATCAGGCCGGGCGTCAGCGCCGTCGTCACGGTGCGGTCTCTTGCCTTGCAAACACCACGCGGCCGGTGCGTCCCACCGTGCAGGCGTGGGCAGCACCATCACCGAGCGCAACGGTCACGCGATAGGGCTCCTTGCTCAGCGCGTCGGGATTGATGGCGAGATTGGCGGGCGCGCCGGCGGCGCCGGTCAGGTTGACCACGGTGCCGGAAATCGGCGCGCCGCCGTCGTTCGGCTCGAAGGTCGCGTGGTCGCCGAGCTGCAAACGGTTGTAGACGTTCTCGGTGACGTTCGCGGTGATGACGGCGCCGCTGCAATCGAGCACCTTGAGCAGCGGTTGGCCGGCTTGCACGTCCTCGCCCGGCGAGGTCATCATCTCCCAGACGCGCCCTGTGACGGGTGTCGTGATGTTGGCTTCGGACAGATCGGCGAAGCGAATCTCTTCGGTGATGATCTCGCTGGCGAGCCAGGCGATCTCGGTGTCGGTGCGTGCGAGGTCAGCGTCGAGGTCGCCGGCACGCTGGCGCATCTCTTCCTCGCGCTGCACCGAGCTCGGCCGGTCGTTGTAGCTGTCGCCGAGGAAGGAGCCGTTCCGTGCCGCGGCAAGCTCGACCTTGGCCGCGTCCAGCCGCTTGCGCGCACCGAGCTCGATCTGCTGCGACACGGAGAGCTCGCGGGTCAGCCGTGCCAGCTCGACGGTCGAGACATTGCCGGATTTCGCCAGCGAGGATGCGCGGTCGACCGCGGCATTGGCTTCCTCCCGCCGCGCTGCGGCGGCCTCGATCGAGGTCTGGATCTCGGCGATCCGGGCCTCGAGCTGGAGCACGCGCCCGTCGCGGAATTGCGTCGCCTGCCGCGCCAGGTCCTTTTGCGCTGCCTGGGCCGAGGCAAGCTTGGCGGCAAGGCTCGGCCGCTCGTTCTCCAGGCGTGATTTCTGCCGCCGGAGATCGTCGAGCCGGGTGCGATCGCCGCGCGGGTTGACCACGCGCAAGACCACGGTCCCGGCGTCGAGCCTGGCCTGATCGGTCAAGCGCTGCGCGGCTGCCACACGGCCGCCGATCGGCGTGCGCAGGGTGACGAGGCGGGAATTCAACACGGCCTCGACGCTTGAATACTCCCAGACCGCGCGCAGCGGCAGCCAGCCGAAAATGGCGATGAGGGCAAGTCCGATCGCGATCTTCGCGCCGCGCCTCAGATTTGGCCAGCGCCGCTGCGATTCCGGCTGTGTCTGCGCATCGGGTGCGGGGCCGGGCTCGTCATTGGCGAACATCTGTTCGTACAGCGCCTCCTGCAATCCCTTCGCGTCAGTCCTCGCGTCGATCTTGGCGTCAGTCTTGGCGTCGTGAGGGGAGGGAGCAGATGCGGGATCGACGGAGGCGGCGCTCGAGCGGTCCATCATGACGATCACCTTGCTGACGGGGTGCCAACGGAACCGGTCAATGCGCCGCGACTGCGCGGCGTGCCCGGTTGCCACGAATTAAGCCGCGATTGTGCTTTCCAGGCTGCTAAACTTATGCGGGTGTTTTTGCGCAAATCCCGCTCAAGCTTTAGCGGCGCGGGAAAGGCTGACGCCGCGATGGATGTGCGGCCGGGCGACGCACGAACCTTGCGGTAGCAGGCAGCATTCATACCTCGGGGGTGCCGGCCAGAGGTTCGCCCGCGGCCGCCTTTGGAGACGGCCATGAACTATTTTCGTACTGCAATGCTGCTTGCAGGCCTCACCGCCCTGTTCATGGGCGTCGGCTATCTGATCGGCGGCGCCTCCGGCGCCATGATCGCGCTCGTCATTGCCGCGGCGACCAATCTCTTCACCTACTGGAACTCCGACCGCATGGTGCTCTCGATGTACGGCGCCCATGAGGTCGATCGTTCGACCGCGCCCGAGCTGGTCGGGCTGGTCGCGGAACTTGCGGGTCGGGCAGGCTTGCCGATGCCGCGCGTGTTCCTGATGGACGAGGCACAGCCGAACGCGTTCGCGACTGGACGAAACCCGCAAAACGCCGCGGTGGCCGTCACCACCGGCCTGATGCGCCAGCTCAGCCGCGAGGAGCTCGCCGGCGTGATCGCGCACGAGCTCGCCCATATCAAGAACCACGACACGCTGCTGATGACGATCACTGCCACCATCGCCGGCGCGATCTCGATGCTGGCGCAGTTCGGCATGTTCTTCGGCGGCAATCGCGAGAACAACAATGGTCTCGGCATCGTCGGCTCGATCCTGATGATGATCCTCGCCCCGCTCGGCGCCATGCTGGTGCAGATGGCGATCAGCCGTACCCGCGAATATGCCGCGGACGATCTCGGTGCGCGCATCGCGGGGCAGCCGATGTGGCTGGCTTCCGCGCTGGTCAAGATCGAGGGCGCCGCGCATCAGGTGCCGAACTATGAGGCCGAGCGAAACCCCGCGACCGCGCACATGTTCATCATCAACCCGCTCTCGGGGCATGGCGTGGACAATCTGTTCGCCACCCATCCCTCGACGCAGAACCGCATCGCGGCGCTTCAGCAGCTTGCGGCCGAGCTCGGCGCGCGGGCGGCGCCGTCGGTCGGCGCCAACGAGAACTATCCGCCGCGCGGCCCATGGGGCCGGTCGTCCTCGCGTGGTCCTTCACGCGGCCCCTGGGGCTGATACGAAGCCTGGGGCAATTTGCAGCCGGATTTGTGACCTGGCGCACACAGGATCGTCGGAGCCGGTGTTAACACCCCCGGCGAGACACTTCCTTCGAAAGGGGATGCGTGACCGGCCCGCTGCCGGCCACCGTCGAAGATGACCAGAGCTGCCGTACCATTGCTGATCGTCCTGTGCGTGCTCGTCGGCCTGTCCACGCACATGGTCGTCAATTGTGGCGACGAGGACGATCCCGACATCTGCTCGGCCGTGATCGGCTTCTCGCCGCTGCGCGGCTCGCTGATCGCCTTTGCCTATGAGGGGCGCGGACGGATCGCGCTGCGCCATGGCGACTTCAGGCGGGCGGTCGCCGATTTCGACGAGGCCATTCACCTCAATCCCAATCGCGCCTCGCTCTATCGCGACCGCGCGCTCGCGCGCCGTCAGAACGGCGATCTTGAACTCGCCATCGCCGACTATGACGAGGCGATCGCGCATGATCCCAAGCGCGCTGCGCCCTATCACCAGCGCGGTCTCGCGCTCGCCGCCACGGGCGATCTCGACCGCGCGATTCTGAGCTACAACACGGCGGTCCGCCTCGACCCCTCGGATGCGCAGGCCCGCCTCGACCGTGGCCTTGCGTTCCTCGCCCGCGGCCAGGCCGACGATGCGCGCGCCGATTTCGAGGCGGCGCTGGCGCTGCCCGCCGGCAAGGACGGCCGCACCCGCGAAGCCGCGCGCGCCAGGCTCGCCGAACTCGCCAGCGCCGAGCCGACGCAGGTGTCAGTGCCGAGGCAGTGAGGGGGCTCTATCCACCGAATCCTGGAATCGTAGGGTGGGCAAAGGCGCCCTTGCGCCGTGCCCACGATCTCTACAATACGGCAACAGACGGGTGGGCACGCTTCGCTTTGCCCACCCTACGGCGCTGATTGTGCGGAGGGATACTTCTCATCCGCCTACTTCGCCTTCTTGGCTTTGGCCTTCTTTGCCTTCGCGGCCTTCTTTGCCGGCTTTTCCTTCGCCTGCTTCTCGACCTTCACCGCAACCGGAGTGCTGGCGGCGATTCGCATTGCACGCGCGTAGCTGTCGGCGACGTTGTCGGCGGACATCTGCAGGCGCTTGGCGGCGGCGGTGGCCTGCTCCATGGTGGCCTTGGCCATCATCTTGAAGCGGTCGCCGGTCTCCTTGCCCTTGGCCTTGGCCGCCAGGCCGTTGAAGCGATCCCGCCGCTCTTTGGCGCGGGTCATCAGGCCCGTATGCAGTTGTCTGGCCAGTTGCCGGATCACGACATCCAGGTCGGCGTCCGCCATGTTGTTCTATCCTCTTCGAAAACGGTATCGATGCGGGCGGGACTATGCAGATCGGGCCCCGCCTTGGCAATTCCCGCCTGGGCGTCATCCGCAGCTTCCGGTCTGCAAAACAAAAAAGCCGCGCATTTCGCGCGGCTCTTTGGCTGATTTGGCCAAGGCAGCTCTACGTTCGCCTCACTTCAGCGAGGCGACCGGGCCGTTTGCCGCCGCCGGCTCCGGGTCGAAGCCGAACACGCCGACCAGGTATTTGTAATAGTCCGGCATCTTCTCCTTGAGCGTCTCGCGCGACTTCGGATCGTGGAATTCGCTCTTTCCGGCCAGGAAGATGCTGGCGGTCACGGCAAAGAATTCCATGGGATTCTTCAACGCATAGGATTCCTTGGGGAGCAAGTCCTTGGACTTGGCAAGGGCGAAGTAGGCGATCACGCCCTTGTTGGCGTAGCCGTCCGGCAACAGCCGCGCGTGATAGGCGTGCAGGAGCTCGTGCAGCAGCACGGCTTCCTTTTCGTAGCGCATCATGTCCGGGCGCAGCATGATCACACCGAGGCCCGAATCGACCGCGAGGTCGACGGCGTTCGGATTGGTCCAGCGCTGCTTGTCGTGGTCCCAGACCGTCAGCGTCCGCGGCACGCGGCGTTCGACGTTGGGAGCGACGCGGCCGTAGCAGGCGGTGGCGGCACCTTCGTCGAGGCAGGCGAGCTCGCTGGCGATGATCGGCACGGTGCGGAAGAAGCGCAGCACGCGCGGCGACAGGCCGGCCGCCTCGACCGCGTCGATCTGGCTCTTCAGATTGTCGGTGAGCTTGTCGACATCCTTGCGATCGGAGTTCTCCGACAGGTCGAACATGTAGCCGCGGTAGCTCTGGAAGCCCGGCGGCAGCGACTGTGCTGCATCGGCATCGAGCGATCCGGCTTGGGATGGATTGGCGAAGAGCGCGCCGACAATGGTTGCGGTCAGCAGCAACGCAATGCGCATGATGAACCCCCTGATGTCACTTCGCCCGGCAGAATAGGCCACCGTTGTTTGCGAAAAGTGAGTGGGGCAAGACTAAGGCACTGATGTTGAGGCGTGCTTAATCCTTGGTTGCAGATCGCGGAGGCAGATTAGCGACGGGTTAACCAAGGAAGCCGGCTCGAACTGGACTCTCGGAAAGGCCGGTAAGCTGCTTCCCCGTCATCCAGAGGCGTGAGGCTGGGCGATGCGAACGCATCGCCAGCCGAGCCTCGAAGGATGAACGGCCGGGATGCTGCCGGGCCGATTCATCCTTCGAGGCTCACCATGGAGCGCTCTGCGCCCCATGGTGAGCGCCTCAGGATGACGGGGTTGGCTATCGGGTGTAGATTGACAGCACCAAGCTTGAGACAGCCAGAAGGAGGATGCCATGTATGCCGCCATCCGTCAGGCCAAGGCGAAAAGCGGGAGCGCGGAAGAGCTGGCGCGCCGCATCAAGGACGGCGCCGTTCCGATCATCAGCGACGTCGACGGTTTCCGCGCCTATTACGTCGTCTATGCCGGCGACGACACGGTGACCGCGATCTCGATCTTCGACAAGTTCGAGCAGGCGGAGGAGGCGAACCGGCGCGCGATCGCCTGGATCGAGAAGGATCTGGGGCCGTTGCTTGCAGGCCATGCGAGCGCGGCTGCGGGGCCGGTGATCGTGCATACGCTGGCGTGAGGTCAGCGCGAGCTATCTCCCCATGTCGTCCCGGCGAAGGCCGGGACGACACTGACGTTGTGAACTGCACCTCACGCCTAACACGCAGCCGCCCCCTCACAACTCCCGCGCATTCGAGAACGCGAAGCTCGACACCCGCCGCGTCGTCTCGTCCAGGATGAGCGTGCGCGTGATCGGCGGCTCGGCGCGCTGGGCGCAGTTTTCGCGCTCGCACAGGCGGCAATTGACGCCGATCGGCGTTCCTTCCGTCTTCTCGAGGTCCATGCCGGCGGCGTAGGTCAGGCGCGCGGCGTGACGGATCTCGCAGCCGAGGCCGATGGCGAAGCGGGGTTGCGGCAGCGGGTGCGGCGCGACGGGGCGGCGCACCATCTGGGCGATCGAGAAATAGCGCGTGCCGTCGGACAGCTCGATCACCTGCTTGAGCAGGCGATCCGGCGTGTCGAAGGTCGAGTGCACGTTCCACAGGGGGCAGGTGCCGCCGAACTTCGAGAACGGGAAGGTGCCGGAGGAGAAGCGCTTCGAGACGTTGCCGGCATTGTCGACGCGCAAGAGGAAGAACGGAATGCCGCGCGCGTTCGGCCGCTGCAAAGTGGTGAGGCGATGGCAGACCTGCTCGAAGCCGGAATTGAAGCGCTGCGCCAGCACGTGGATGTCGTAATTCAGGGCTTCGGCCGCGGCGAGGAACGCGGGGTAGGGCATCATCACGGCCGCCGCAAAATAGTTGCCGAGCGTGATGCGGAACAGGCGGCGCGGCGCGTCGTCGAGCGGTCCGGCACGGCCGATGATGGTCTCCAGATGCTGCGCACATTCGCCGAGGCCGAGCTGGAAGGCGAGCTGGAAGGCGCGGCCGGGCGGATCGACCAGCTCGGAGATCAGCAACTGGCGGCGATGGCGATCGAAACGCCGCAGCGTCTCGCGCATCACGTCGACCGGCATGACGCGGGTCTGGATCGAGTGCTTTTCGCGCAGCCGCGCCGCGAGCGCCGCATAGAGTCCCTCGGCAGGGACGTTCAACTCATCGCGAAGAGCTTCCGCGGCCTGCTCAAGCTCCGGAAAATAGTTGCGGTTGGCCTCGATCAGCTCGCGCACGCGCTCGACCGGATTGGCCTCATAGCGCGTGCCGACGTCGCGGTCGGCCATCTGCGCCGCCGCCAGCGTCTCGCCCTGACGGGCCTCGGTATAGGCGGCGTAGAGCCGCTGCAGCGCATGGGTGACGCCGGGGCAGAGCTCGGCGAGGTCGCGCAGCTCCTGCTTGGGAACGTCGATCTGGCGGAACAGCGGATCGGAGAAGATCTCGTTCAGCTCGGCGAAGAAGCGGTCCTCGTCGGCGGTGGCGAGGTCGCGCAGGTCGAGATCATAGGTCTCGGCCAGCCGCAGCAGGATCTGAGCCGTCACCGGGCGCTGGTTCCGCTCGATCAGGTTGACGTAGCTCGGCGAGATCCCGAGGCCTTCGGCGATCTGGGTCTGGGACAGCCCCAATTGCTGCCGAATCCTGCGGAACCGCGGGCCGACGAAGAGTTTCTTGCCGGAATTGGCGGGCATTTCTCAGGGCTCCGTGCGCATTAAGGACAGTTCAGTTGACCTAAAATTTTACAAACTTTACAAAATAACATCTATTACATGTTCTTATGTTACATGACATCACCAATAAAAAACAAGCCATCTATACGAAGTTTCTGTTTTCGCGTTTAGCTCCTGACACGCATCTCGCAATGCACTGTCAAGAATGTCGATGGCACGCCATCGCCATCGTCAGCGAAAGGATCAGGCAAATGAACTACCAGCCCCGTGGCATCAGCACTTTCCAGGCGCCGGCCTCGTATCAGAGCGAGATCGACGCAGCGAAGGCGCTCCTCGAGACCCAGCCGACCTGGAACGGGGTGTCGGCCGAGGCCGTCGCACGCATGCGCCTGCAGAACCGCTTCAGGACCGGCCTCGACGTCGCCCGTTACACGGCGGCCCTGATGCGCGCCGACATGGCCGCCTATGACAACGACCCGACCAAGTACACCCAGTCGCTGGGCTGCTGGCACGGCTTCATCGCCCAGCAGAAGCTGATCTCGGTCAAGAAGCACTTCGGCGGCAAGACCGATCGCACCTATCTGTATCTCTCGGGCTGGATGATCGCGGCGCTGCGCTCCGAGTTCGGTCCGCTGCCCGACCAGTCGATGCACGAGAAGACTTCGGTGCCGGCGCTGATCGAGGAGCTCTATACCTTCCTGCGCCAGGCCGACTCGCGTGAGCTCAACGACATCTTCCGCCTCCTCGACAAGGCGCGCAAGGAAGGCGACAAGACCCGCGAGAAGGAGCTGATCGCGAAGATCGACGGCTTCCAGACCCACGTCGTGCCCGTCATCGCCGACATCGACGCCGGCTTCGGCAACGCCGAGGCGACCTATCTGCTCGCCAAGAAGATGATCGAAGCGGGCGCCTGCGCGCTGCAGATCGAGAATCAGGTCTCCGACGAGAAGCAGTGCGGTCACCAGGACGGCAAGGTCACCGTGCCGCACGAAGTGTTCATCGCGAAGATCCGCGCCTGCCGCCATGCCTTCCTCGAGCTCGGCGTCGAAGACGGCGTCATCGTGACCCGCACCGACTCGCTCGGCGCCGGCCTGACGCAGCAGATCGCGGTCAGCCACAAGCCCGGTGACATCGGCGACCAGTACAACAGCTTCCTCGACTGCGAGGAAATCACCGCGGAGAACGCCCGCAATGGCGACGTCATCATCAACCGCAACGGCAAGATGATGCGGCCGAAGCGGCTGCCTTCGAACCTCTACCAGTTCCGTCCCGGCACTGGCGAAGACCGCTGCGTGCTCGACAGCATCACCTCGCTGCAGAACGGCGCCGACCTGCTCTGGATCGAGACCGAGAAGCCGCATATCGAGCAGATCGCCAAGATGGTCGATCGTATCCGCAAGGTCGTCCCGAACGCCAAGCTGGCCTACAACAACTCGCCGTCCTTCAACTGGACGCTGAACTTCCGTTGGCAGGTCTACGACGCGATGAAGGAAGCCGGCAAGGACGTCAGCAAGTACAACCGTGCCGAGCTGATGAAGCCGGAATACGACGATACGCCGCTGGCGCAGGAAGCCGACGAGCGCATCCGTACCTTCCAGGCGGATTCGGCCAAGCGCGCCGGCATCTTCCATCACCTGATCACGTTGCCGACCTATCACACGGCGGCGCTCTCGACCGACAATCTGGCGAAGGAATATTTCGGCGACCAGGGCATGCTCGGCTACGTCAAGAACGTCCAGCGCCAGGAGATCCGTCAGGGCATCGCCTGCGCCAAGCATCAGAACATGGCCGGCTCCGACATCGGCGACGACCACAAGGAATACTTCGCCGGCGAGGCTGCCCTGAAGGCGGGCGGCGCCCATAACACGATGAACCAGTTCGGCTAACGCAGCACGCTATTGGACAGGAGAACTGACAATGACCAAAGGCAGCAATTTCTGGGTGATCGGCGGCGAGTTCGGTTCGATGAACTTCCACAAGCTCGTGGAAGGCTCGGCCCAGGTGCAGGGTCCGTTCAAGACCCGCAAGGAGGCCGAGGATGCCTGGCGCACGGTCTCGGAAGAGAACCGCCACAAGGCCGGCGTCCGCTTCTCCATCGTGGAAGAGCCGTCGCGCGTCTCGGCCTAAGGGCCTGGCTGCCGACCTGAATTAAGAAGACGTCCAAGGACGGATGGTCCCATCCAGGCTCTGCCTGGGTGGGATCGTCTGTTTTTGGCACAGGTCAATCGCCTGTGGGTGCCGTAAGTATCTGGAATTATGGACCCTTTGCGGGCCTCGTGGTTGCTGATAGGTTAATGGAGGAAAGTCGAGGACGAGGCCGACAATGTCAGAGCCCGAAACCAGCGGGACCCATCCCGGCCAGCCACGCCCGGTGCGGCTGCGCGATGCGCTGCTGCGCGCGCGGATCGAGGCGGCCGACCGGACCGGCGTCGTCGTCGATCTCAGGGACGCCGAGGTGGCGCGGCTCGAGATCCTCAACGACGCGCTCGATCCCCTGTTCGCGCAGGTGCCGGATAAGATCGATCTGTTCGACCGCGGCATCAGCCAGGGCGATACGCCCAGACTCTGGATCGACGTCGTCGCCCACATCGTGATGGGGCGCGACAAGCGGATGTACCGTTTCGTTCAGGACACCCGCTTTGGCCGCATCGTGCTGGCCGAATCGCACGACACCGCTGTGATCGTCGAGGCCGTCACCGATTATGTCGCGCGCCGTATGGTCGAGCGCGAGCATGCGATGGTGGTCCCGCCCGAACCGAAGCCCGAAGTCGCGCCGCCGCCGCCGCGCCGCTCGCGCGTGTGGCCGTTCGTGTTCGGCTTCGTGCTCGGCGCCGCCGCTTTGTTCGGCCTCGCCCTGCTGGCGGCGTTGCGGAGCTGGTGAATTTCCCTCCGTCGTCATTGCGAGCGAAGCGAAGCAATCCAGGAATCTCTCCGCGGCGGGACTCTGGATTGATTCGCCTCGCTCGCAACGACGGTGAACTAGATCAACCTTACATGCTTGATCTGCCCAATCTGAAATCCCGCCCCGAGGCTCCGCACCGTCTGTTCGCAGCGCCAGCCGGCATTGTCCTTCTCGATTCTGAAAAGATTATAGGCCGCCGCCGGGTAGCGCCCGTGCGCGAGCGCCGAGGCCGAGGGCACGCCGAGCGCGGGAATGTTGCCGTTGGGGCCCTCGAACCACATCGTCGAATGAATGTGGTCGTGCCCGTGCAGGATCAGCTCGACGCCGTGGCGCTTGAGCAGCGCCAGCAGTGCGGCCGAATCTGTCATCCGTTTCTGCCGCGCATCGGACTTCAAGGGATGGTGCACCAGCAGCACGCGGAAGACGTCCTCGGCCGCGAGCCGTTCGAGCATTGCTGCAAGAGAGTCGAGCTGATCGCGCCCGAGCGTGCCCGTCGCCATCAGCGGCAGGGTCGGCACCGCCGTAGACAGGCTGATCAGCGCGAGCGGCCCGCGACGGCGCACGGATGGAAAGCCGATGCCGCCGTCGTCGCCCGCAAGATAAGGCGCAAACGTCTCGCCGAAGCGATGCGAGGTGGCGCGGACATAGGCGTCGTGATTGCCGGGAATCGTGGTGACGCGGTCGGGCGGGCCGACGCCCTCGAGCCAGGCGAGGGCAGGGGCGAACTCGGCTTCCAGCGCGAGGTTGACGAGATCGCCCGTCACCGCGATGTGGTCGGGCGCCTGCGCCTTCATGTCGGCGACCAGCGCATCGAGCACTTCGCGGCGCTGGTACTTGTGGCGGTTGCGCGTCCAGTTGACGTAGCCGAGCACGCGCTTGCCGGCGAGCTCGATCAGCCGCGGCTTCGGCAAGGGCGCTAGATGCGGATCGGACAGATGGGCGAGCGTGAAGGGGGCCAGCGTGTTGGGAGTCATGGCGTGCGATTGCCTCGCTATTGCTACGTTGTAATGGCAAGGTCGCGGGGACTGTGCAAGCGGGGCCGGGACAGCGGCCTCAAGGAAGCCTGATGGGGGATCTGGACCGCATTCGACGAAAATTCGAGCCGCTGCTGCGGCGAGTCTTCCACGCTTATTTCCTCGTTGTCCGCGGCATGACGCTCGGCGTCCGCGCCGTGGTGCTGGATGCCGAGAATCGGGTGTTTCTGGTCAGGCACAGCTACGTCAGCGGCTGGTACCTGCCCGGCGGCGGCGTCGACTACGGCGAGACCATGGAGCAGGCGATGCGGCGCGAGCTCAAGGAGGAGGGCGACATCGACCTCACCGGCGAGGCCGTGCTGCACGGCATCTTCCTCAACAGCCACGTTTCCCGCCGCGACCACGTCGCGGTCTACGTCGTCAGGCAGTTCAGGCAGGACGGTTTGCCCGAGCCCAACCGCGAGATCGTCGAGTGCGGGTTCTTCGCGATCGCGGCCCTGCCCGAGGGCACCACGCGAGGGACGCGGCTGCGGATCGCGGAAGTGCTGGACGGCAAGCCCCCGATAGCGACGTGGCGCTGAGGGCGGCTTTTGCTAGTGCATCAGGAGTTGCAGTTGAACGAATGCAAGCCGAGGGTTTCAGAACACCTCTCCAGCCGACCTTGAAAAGGAGCTGAGCGCCGTCGCTGCCCGATGGACCGCGCTGCGTTCAGGTGCTATCCCGCGAATTGACATGACCGATCTCTCACTGACCATCCTCCCCGAGGCCGCCGGCGACGCCCAGTCGATCGAGCGGCTGCACGAACGCACCTTCGGTCCCGGCCGCTTCGTGCTCAGCGCCTACCGGATCCGCGAGCACGTCGACCATGTGCTCGAATTGTCCTTTACCGCCCGTATCGGCACGCTGCTGGTCGGCTCGGTCAGGCAATTGCCGGTGCTGGTCGGCGAGACGCCGGCGCTGCTGCTCGGCCCGCTCACGGTCGAGCCGCCGTTCCGCGGCCGCGGTGTCGGCCGTCTGCTGATGGAGCGCGCGCTCAAGGACGCGAAGGCGAAAGGTCATCGCCTCGTGCTGCTGGTTGGCGACGAGCCCTATTACAGCCGCGTCGGCTTCAAGCCGGTCCCGAAAGGCCGTGTCACCATGCCCGGCCCTGTCGACGCCGCCCGTATCCTGGTATTCGAGCTCGTCGACGGCGCCTTCGAGGGCGTGTCGGGCCCGGTCGGCCCCGACTGGAGCAAGGCGCGGGCAGGGTAGGCCGGCCCGCGGCAGTGGGTAACCCGGATGTCGCTGCGCTCCATCCGGGCTACGACGTTCGCAATGACCTAGAACTTAAAGTTAGCGAACGCGCGCACGCCGATGCCGGGCATCAAGACCTCATCCTTGGTGTAGGACACGGAGTTGCGGATGTTCTCGTTGAGCAAATTGTTGCCGACGATGCCGGCCATCATCTCGCGCGCACCGAACCAGTTGCGATCGAGCTTGGTCTTGTAGCTGACCTCGGCCTTCAACAAATTATAGCCCGCCGTCGGCGTCTCCGCGATCATTGCGACGTTGTTCTGTGCGAAGGCGTGCAGCAGGTTGACGCGCATCAGCCAGTTGTCGTCGCGCCAGAACACGCCGCCGCCCATCCGCATCGGCGGAATCCGCGGCACGTTGGTGCCGTCGCTGAAGGTGGCGCGGACCATGTCGAACTGGTTCTCGATGCCCCAGATGCCGCCCTGGAAGGCGGCGACGTCGAGCTGCGACTGGAATTCGCCGCCGCGGAAATTGGCATTGCGCTGCGAATACACGGCCTGGTTCAGCTCCGCGCCCGGATTGCCGCAGGAGGCGAAGTCGTCGTCGCAGGACACGCCGGTGAGGCGTCGGTAGATGAAATTGTCGAAATGCGTGTAGTAGACGGTCGCCTCGAAGCGGAACGGCCCCGTCGCCCTGCGCACGCCGAGCTCGACTGATTTGGCGGTCTCGATGGTGAGGTTGGGATTGCCGATGTCGAAGGTCGCAGTCGCATCATGGCCGCCGCGGGAAAACAGCTCGGCCGCCTTCGGCGCGCGCTCGACATATTGCGCGGTGATGCTGCCGACCATGCCGCCCGGCAGGTCCTGCAACAGGCCGATGCTGCCGCTCTTCGGCGTGAACGACGGATTGCGCGCGATGCCCGCCTGCGGCGTGCCGTCGGGCAAATAATCGGCCGGGAAGTCCGGCGTCGTGCCGTGCAGCTCGACATGCTCGATGCGGCCGGCGATCTGCGCCCGCGTCGCCTCGGTAAACTTGAACTCGTTGAAGGCGTAAGCAGCAACGCGGTTGCTGTTGTTCGGATCCCATAGGCCGTTGAACAGCGTGCCGGGATTGTCCGGGCTCGGCGCGCTCAATTCCTGATGGCCGACCTGGAAGCCCAGCGCCGTCGTCACTTCGGCGAAGCGCGCATTGAACGGCATCAGCTGCACCTCGGTGCGGATCTCCTGCTCCTTGTTGGTGAAGGTCTGCCTGATGCCGTCGCTGTTGAGGTTGGCCGGATCGGCAAGCCCGATCTCGTTGTGCCTGTAATCGGTCGCACCGGCCCAGAAGCGCACCGCGTCGATCGCGGCTGCGTCGGGATGGTACTCTCCCTTGACGTTGATCTTGGTCTGGTGGCCGTCGATCCGTGTCTGGTGGTCGGCGCCGTCGATGCCGGGGATGTGGTAGAGCGAGTCGTTCTGGGTGATCGACGCGCCGATATAGCCGCCCTGGAAGAAATAGGAGCCGCCGATCGAGGCGCCGTCGGAGCGCGTTGCCGAGTTCGGCTGGCGGCCGTTCACGGCGCGCGTCTGGTCGTTCAGATAGGGATAGCTCGGGATGGAATAGTCCGAGGTCGTGCGGCCATAGGCGTCCGCGTGGAACGCGAAATTGCCGCCGCCGGTGTCGAGCAGCACGCCGCTCTCGACGCCGCGATCGACTGAAGAGAACGCGGTGCGGGTCTCGGCGGTAACGCAAGGCGAGGTCGCGGCGCTCGCGAGCGGAGCTTTGGTCGGCAGGCCGTAGGCCTGGAATGACGGCGCGCAGGCAGGTAGCGCGTCCGGAATCCGGTTGTTGGTGGCGCTGACAACGCCGCCGATCGAGGTCGAGCCGTAGCGCAGCGCGGCGGGCCCGCGTACCACTTCGATCTGGTTGGTCGCAAGCGGATCGATCGGAACGAAATGATCCTCGCCGAGATCGGAGGCGCCGCTCGCATTGGTGCCGTTCTCGACGATGCCGACGCGGTTGACGTCGAGACCCCGGATGATCGGCCGGCTCGATGCCCCGGGCGCGAAGCTTGATCCGGTAATGCCGGGCTTGGAGAACAGGAGGTCGCCGAGCTGGCCGCCGCCCTCGCGGCGGATCTCATCGTTCGGGACCACCGTGACCGTCGCGAACTGGTTGGTCACGACTGACAGCACGCCCTGCTGAGGCGCGGCGGGCGCCGAGGCTGCCGGCTCCGCCTCCGCCGTTTGTTGGCGGCTGCGCACCCGCGCGGTCCGCGTGCCGCGCCCGGGATTGCGGGACGGCACCACCGCTCTGCGCACGATGGGGCTCGGCGCCGTCACGGTGACGGCGGGGATTTCGGTCGACGATTTGTCTTGCGCAGGTGTTTGGGCGAAAGCGGGCGTGGCGGCGGCACCGAGCAGGAGCAGGCTTGCTCCGCCAAGACGCTGCGCGCGTCGCGATTGAAATGACATGGTCCTGATTCCAGTCAGGCGCCGTCCGCATGATTGTGTGCTGATCGGAGGCGGCCTGCCGTCGCAGCGCGACGGAATTCGACTTCAACGTCTCCCGGGCACTCTGAGCCCGGGCGTGATCAAGCGATGTTGAGAGTCAGGACGCGGGAGGCGCGCGCGGCTGGAACGCGTGGCCTGCCGATTTCAGATGGAGGAATTCGGCGTCGGTGGTGCGGTAGAGCAGCTCGATCGCCTGCGGCAGCAGCAACACGGGCGGCGTTGCCGATATGACGCTGCCAGCCATCGCGACGACGGCGCAGATCGCGCAATTGTCCTCGCCCGGATGCTCGCGGTCGGGGCCTGAGGGCGATTGCTTCTGGACGGCAGCGCGGTCGGTTGCAGCACCCTTGGCGCCGTCCTTGGCGCCGTCGGTCTGCTGGAGCGAAGCCTGGGCAAGCGGTGCGGCCTGGGCGAACCAATGGCTGTGGCCGAACGTCAGCGCGAACTGCACCAGCATCGCGAAGATCGCGAGCCGGGCGCCGTGCCTGATATTCGACCGGAACCACTTCATCTGGAAAAGCCACCCCGCATCGCGAGATATCGCGATGTAACAATATAACATCGCCCGTTCCGTCTGCGGATGTCAATCGCACTCAGACCGGCCGGCGCCGGTGGCCGGCCGATGTGTCGTTCGGGCAACGGAGCGAGAGATCAGCGCCCCTCGCGCACCCAGGTCGCAGCAAACGCGCCGAGCAGCAGCAAGAGCCCGATCAGGCCGGCGAAGATCGGCAGCACGCCGACGCCCTTGACGACGCTGGCGTCGCGCATCCGCACGCCCATCCAGCCGTCGCCGGCGAAGACGCTGGCCGAGCGCACCGGCAGGATGCGCGGAAGCTCGACGCTGGCGCCATCGACCACGCGCACGGCGTTGCCGCCGGTTGCCTGCGTCAGCGGCTTCAACGTTTCGACGGTCGAGGTGACCTCCGAAAACTCCTTGGGGTTGGTCGGGCCGACATTGATCAGCGCCTTCAGCGTGCCGTCGGTGGCAGCCCACAGGCCGAGCTCGCTTGCGGGAAGGCTGGCGCGCCATTCGCCGGGGTCGCCGGCGCTCAGCGTCAGATCCTGCGACACGCCGGACGGCGAGGTCACGCTCACCGGCTGGACGCTGTCGGCCATGGTCTGGCGCACCACGACGAGGTTCTTGCCCTGCACCTGCAGGCGCAGCGCTTCTTCGTCGAGGTCCGGCTGCTTCATCAGCCAGTGCGACATCCGCCTGAGCAGGTCCAAATGTGGGCCGCCGCCCTCATAGCCGCGCGCCCACAGCCAGATGTGGTCGGAGAGCAGAAGCGCGACGCGGCCCTCGCCGAAGCGCGACAGGAACAGAAGCGGCTTGCCGTCCGCCCCCGTCATCACCGGCGGGTTGACGGAATTGCGGGTGTCGACGGTGCGGAAGAAACGGCTCCAGTGCGGCGGCTCGCTGGCGGAGCCCTCCAGGGCGCGCGTGACGGGGTGGCGTTTGCCGATGTCGGACAGGTGCGCATAGAACGGCTTTTCCGTCACGCCGACCGGTTCGGCCGGCAGCACCGAATCCAGCGGCGTGCGCCAGATGCTGGTGTTGGAGGCGTAGTCGGGGCCGGCCGAGACCAGCACCGCGCCGCCGCCGCGCACATAGCGCGCGATGTTGTCGAAATAGGCGATCGGCAGCACGCCCTGGCGGGCGTAGCGATCGAAGATGATCAGCTGGAATTCGTTGATCTTCTGCTGGAACAGCTCGCGGGTCGGAAACGCGATCAGCGACAATTCGTTGATCGGCGTGCCGTCCTGCTTCTCCGGCGGACGCAGAATGGTGAAATGCACGAGGTCGACGCTGGCGTCGGACTTGAGCAGATTGCGCCAGGTCCGCTCGCCGGAATGCGGCTCACCCGAGACCAGCAGCACGCGCAGCTTGTCGCGCACCCCGTCGATGGCGACGACGGCGCGGTTGTTCACCGGCGTCAGCTCTCTCTCGAGCGGCGAGGCCTCGATCTCGACGATGTTCGGGCCGGCATGCTTGATGTCGACGTCGACGCTCGCAGCCTGGCCGCTCGAGAGCGTGCGCTCGTTGATGACCTCGCCGTCCCTGCGGATCGTGACCCTGGCGCGCTCGCCCGTGACGCCCTGGTCGTCGAGGCGGTAGCTGATGGTCTGGGTCTGGCCGACGATACCGAAGCGCGGCGCCGCGGTGATCGCGATGCGGCGGTCGCGCTCGTCCTTCTGGCCGGTGATCAGCGCATGCACCGGCGCCTGGAAGCCGAGCGCCGTGGCGCTGGCCGGAATGTCGTGGACGCGGCCGTCGGTGATCAGGAATGCGCCGGCGACGCGGTCGACCGGCACGTCCGACAAGGCCGAGGCGAGGGCGCCGAACAGCTTGGTGCCGTCGGTCTCGCCATCGGCCTGTCCGGCCTCGACGACGCGGACTTCGAGTCCCTTGATCTTCTTCAGGCCGTCGACCAGCGCTTCCTGCGCTTGCGCAGCCTCGCGATTGCGGTTGCCGAAATTCTGGCTCGGGCTCTTGTCGACGACGACGGCCGCGACCGAGGTGAGGGGATCGCGGTCCTCGCGGGTGAAGGAGGGATTGGCGAGCGCGAGCAGGAACAGCGCCAGCGCGGCCACGCGCACGGCGGCACCGCGCGCGCGCGCAACCAGCAGCACGAGCGCGATGACGACGATCGCGGCGAGCGCGATCCACAGCACGATCGTGGGGACAAGCGGCGTGAATGCGATGCCGTAATTCATGGCGATCCTATTGCCCCAGCCGTTCGATCAGCGCCGGAGCGTGCACCTGGTCGGCCTTGTAATTGCCGGTCAGCGTGTACATCACGATGTTGGCGCCGGCGCGGTAGGCGAATTCGCGCTGGCGGGTGTCGCCGCCGGTCACCGGCAGCATGGCCTGGCCGTCGGGCCGCACGGCCCAGGCGCCGGCAAGGTCGTTCGAGGTGATGATGATCGGCGAGACGCCGTCGCCGCCCCGCGCCGGCCGCTGCGCGCTGTCCTCGTCCTCGTCGCGCGGCAGGGTCTCGACCCAGGTCTGGCCGGTGACGAAGCGGCCGGGGAAGTCGCGCAGCAGGTAGAAGGTCTTGGTCAGCACGTGCTCGCGCGGCACCGGCTCGAGCTCGGGCACGTCGAGCGACGACAGGATCTCGCGCAGCGTCTGCATACCCGGGGTCTGCGCGGCGCCGTTGGCGCCGGGTGGCGCTTCGATCGCGTCGCGGGTGTCGAACAGCACGGTGCCGCCCTGCTTCATGTAGGCGTCGATCTTGTTGATGGCGTCCTGCGGCGGCTTGGGCGCGCCCGGCACGATCGGCCAATAGATCAGCGGGAAGAAGGCGAGCTCGTCGCGCGCGGGGTCGATGCCGACGGGATCGCCGGCCTCGAGCGCGGTGCGCTGTGCCAGGAACAGCGTCAGTCCGGACATGCCGGCCCTGACGATGGAATCGACGTCGGCATTGCCTGTCACGACATAGGCGAGGCGGGTCTGCGACGTCGCCTTCATCGCGAAATCGTCCGCGGCGCTGTCGGCGCGTGACGGCGCGGGCGAGAGCGAGGCGAACAGCAGGCCAAGCACGATCATCGCGGGCGCGGCGCGGCGGCGCAGCAGCGCGGCGATCCCGCCGCCGAGCACCGCGACGATGATGGCGTCGACCAGGAACAGCGCGAGCGCCGTCGACAGCAGCCAGCCGCGCAGATCCTGCGGCTCGGCATTGGTGTAGGTGGCGTGCCGGGCGCGCAGGCTCGCGGTGTTGAGCGCGGCGATGCGGTCGGCGCTGGCAAGCGTGTTCACGGCGAGCGGTCCTTCGGCCGGGCCATAGAAGCCCGGCGGATGATCTGACGTGGCGCGGTCGCGGTAATCCGCGGGCAGCGGCTTTGCGGTCGCCGGCGGCGGGCCGAACGCGCCAAAACCGTCGAGGATGTGCAGCGGCGCCACCGTCTCGGTGGTCGCTTCGCTGGCAACGCCTGGGCCTGGCTTTGACGTGTAGCCGGACATGTCGACGACCCGCCGCAGCATTTCGACGAAGGTGCCCGACATCGGCAGATCGGACCAGCGCATGTCGGCGCTGACGTGGAACAGGCTGACGAGACCCTTGCCGCGATGCTCGCCGGTGACCAGCGGCGTGCCGTCTTCCAGCGAGGCCCAGCTCTTGGTGGCGAGCACGGCATCGGGCTCGGCCAGCACCTGGCGGCTCACGGTGACGTCCTTGGGAACGGCGACGCCGGCAAACGGGCCGTCGGCCGCGAAGGTCGCAAGATGTTGCGGCTTCTCCCAGGTCAGGCTGCCGCCGAGCGTGCGGCCGCCCTTGCGCAGCTTGACCGGCACGAGGTCGTCCTCGGCCTGCGCCAGCCGGGGGCCGGCGAAGCGCACCAGCACGCCGCCCTGGTCGACCCAGGCATTGAGGCGCTCGCGCAGCTCCGGCGCGATGGTGCCGACATCAGCAAGGATGATCATCGGCAGTTTCTGGTCCAAAAATTGTGTGATGCCCTGCTGCGGCGAGCCCTTGTCGGCGAGCCTGACGTCGGCGAACGGCGCCAGCGCGCGGGTGAGATAGAAGGTCGGCGCCAGCAGCGGCTGCGCGGTCTCGCTGGTCGCCCCCGAGACGATGCCGATGGCGCGGCGGCGCCAGCGCTTGTCGAGCAGCTGCACCGCGCCGGCGGAGCGCTCGCCCGAGATCTCGAGCCGCGTGATGTCGTTGCGCAGCTCGACCGGCAGATCGAACGCCGCGTCGGTCTCCTTGTCCTGCGGACCGAACGTATAGCGGGCCTCTCCGATCGGCGAGGCCTTCTGGTCCAGCGCGCGCACGGTGCCCATGGCGATGCCGCTGTCGGTGCGCAGCACCTTCACCATCATCTTTGCCGCGGCGTTCTCGGCCGCGACCAGCGCCAGCGGTGAGGAGGTGCCGCCTTCGAATATGGTCAGGCTGCGATCGCCGACGGTCTTGCCGAGGCCAGCGACGAAGTCCTCGCCGCGGCCGGTGTCGACGCCGTCGGACAGCCAGGCGATCTCGCAGTCGCCGGTGGCTTTCAGGAAGCGATCGACCGCGGCCAGCGTCTCGACGCGGTCGATCGAATAGGGCTTTGGCGCGAGCTGACGCAGCGCGACGCGCGCCGCGCCCGCCGGCATCAGGGTGATGTCGCGGTTCGGCTCGGATAGCGGCACCAGCGCGATGGCGCGGCGGTCGTTTTCGGCATTGGCGATCAGCTCGTCGGCGGCCCTGATCCTGACGTCCCAGTGCGACGCGGCGCTCCAGCCGTCGTCGAGCATGATCATCAGCGGCGCCTTGCTGTCGGCTGCGCCAACTTGCGGATTCCAGATCGGGCCGGCAGCCGCGAAAATGACCAGAGCCGCTGCCAGGAGACGCAATGCGGTCAGCCACCACGGCGTCCGTGAGGGCGTCTCCTCCCGCGGGGCGATGTCGAACAACAGGCGCGTCGGCGGAAACTCGATGCGGCGCGGCCGCGGCGGCATCACGCGGAGCAGCCACCACAGCACGGGCAGGCTGACGAGGCCGATCAGGAGCAGCGGTTCAGTGAAGGCGAGCGGCAGTCCCATCATGCGGCCGGCCCCACCTTGATCGTCGTGGTGCGGGCGCCCGATTTGCTCACCTGCATGCCGGCATGCAGGAACAGCAGCAGCTCGGCGGCGGAGCGGTCGGTGGCGTGCGTGGTGAACAGCCAGTCCAGCTTGTTCGTCTCGGCGCGGATCTGGTCGCGGTGCAGCGCGAGCCGCGCGGTGTAATCCTGCGCCCAGCTCTCGGCGCGGCCGGCGGTGATCACGCCGAAGCCTTCGGGCTCGACGAACTCGACGCGGCCGGAATAGGGGAACGACTCTTCGGCGGGATCGACGATTTGCACCATGGTGCCATGCGCGCCGGAGCCGGAGAGGCCTGTGAGCGTCGTCTTGATCTCCGCGATCGGCGACCAGAAATCCGACAGCACGATGATCTCGGCCAGCGCCGCCGGCACAAAGGACGGCGGCAGGCTGAGGCGGTCGGCGTCGTCATGCAGCATCGCCTGCGCCATCTTGTCGATCACGCTGCGGCTCGCGGTCGGCGCCATCAGGCCGGGAATGCCGACGCGCTCGCCGCCGGACACCAGCAGCTCGGCCAGCGCGAAGGCGACGATCAGCGTGCGCTCGAGCTTGGACTCGCGCGCGGTCTTCGAGGCGAACGCCATCGACGGCGAGCGGTCCGGCCAGATCCACACCGTGTGCGAGGCTTCCCATTCGAGCTCGCGGACATACAGATGGTCGTCGCGCGCCGAGCGGCGCCAGTCCACGTTCTGCGCCGGCTCGCCGGAGACGAAGCGGCGGTATTGCCAAAAATTCTCGCCGGAGCCGGCGCGGCGCCTTCCGTGCAGGCCGTGGATGACGTTGGCGGCGATACGGCGGGCCTCGAGCACCAAGCGCGGCAAGGAAGCTGCGAGCGTGCGGCTTTCGCCATCGGCACGTCGGATCGCGATGATCTCCTTCGCTGTGTGCCCGTTCTCCGCTGCCATCAACCGATCCGTGTCTTCAATTGCCGGATCACGTCCGGAATCGTGCGGCCCTCGGCGCGCGCCTGGAACGTCAGCGCCATGCGGTGCTTCAGCACGGGCTCGGCGAGGTCGAGCACGTCGTCGACCGACGGCGCCAGGCGTCCGTCGATCAGCGCGCGCGCGCGCACGGCCAGCATCAAGGATTGGCTGGCGCGCGGGCCGGGGCCCCAGGCGATGAACTTGCCGGCTTCGCCGGCGTCCGGACCGGGACGGGCCGAGCGGACCAGCGACAGGATCGCTTCCACCACGGAATCGCCGACCGGCAGGCGCCGGATCAGCCGCTGCGCCGTGATCAGCGCGTCCGCCGTCATCGACCCCCTCGCCAGCGTCTCCTCGGCGCCGGTGGTCTCGAACAGGATGCGGCGTTCGGCGTCGCGATCGGGATAGTCGACGTCGATCTCCATCAGGAAGCGGTCGAGCTGCGCTTCGGGCAGCGGATAGGTGCCTTCCTGCTCCAGCGGGTTTTGCGTCGCCAGCACGTGGAAAGGCTTCGGCAGATCGTGGCGCGCGCCGGCCACGGTGATGTGCTGCTCCTGCATCGCCTGCAGCAGCGCCGACTGCGTGCGCGGGCTGGCGCGGTTGATCTCGTCGGCCATCAAGAGCTGCGCGAACACCGGACCTGCGATGAAGCGGAAGGCGCGCCTGCCGGCGGTGCTCTCGTCGAGCACTTCGGCGCCGAGAATGTCCGACGGCATCAGGTCGGGCGTGAACTGGATGCGCTTGGCATCGAGACCGAGAGTCACGCCCAGGGTCTCGACCAGCTTGGTTTTGGCAAGGCCGGGCACGCCGATCAGCAGCGCATGGCCGCCGGAGAGGATGGTGACCAGCGTGTTCTCGATCACGCGATCCTGGCCGAAGATCACGGACGCGATCGCATCCTTCGCCGCGCGAATCTGGCTCGACACCTGCTCGGCCGAACGAACGATCCCGTCCTCGAGTTTCTCGACACTCTCCGCCATCCGTTTAGCTCCTTCAGCCTGCCGCGCCGCTTGCTTGCGTCGTCACATCACCACATCACGGATCATCACGTCAGATCATCACGTCACTCATGGGCCTATGCTAGACTTGCAGGAAGGCCATGTATTCGTTGAATTAACCTATCCCCACCTTATCGGCTTCGGGTTATGTAGGGCATCACGAAGTGGCGACCTCCCACACCGGACTAATCCGGGGTGGAACCGCGCACCCGATTACAACGTAGACGTACAAGTAGACCTGCACCAATCGTGCCAGAGGACAAAGTCAGGGCAAACCATGGCGAACCAAGGGCAGAGCGCCGATCGCGGTCTTGAGGGGCTGACTGCCGCCGCCAAAAGTGCTGCCAATGCCGAAGGCGCCAAGAGGGGTCTGCCTCCGGTGCATCTGTGGAATCCGCCGTTTTGCGGCGATCTCGACATCCGAATCGCCTCCGATGGTACTTGGTTCTACTTGGGGACGCCAATCGGGCGCCCTGCTCTGGTCCGGCTGTTTTCGACCATCCTCAAGCGCGAGGGCGACAAGCATTTCCTGGTCACGCCGGTGGAGAAGGTCGGTATCCGCGTCGACGATGCGCCCTTCATGGCGGTCGAGATGCAGAAGGACGGCGAAGGCAACCATCGCGTGCTGCGCTTCCGCACCAATGTCGACGACTGGGTCACCTGCGATGCCGCGCACCGGCTGCGCTTCGAGCAGGCCAAAGACGGCGGGCTGACGCCTTATCTGCATGTTCGGGCCGAGCTCTGGGCCAAGGTCACAAGGGCGCTCTATTACGATCTGGTTGACATGGGCGAGGAGCGGATGGTCGATGGCCAGCCGATGTTCGGCGTCGAATCATCAGGCGAATTCTTCGCCATGGCCGATGCGGACGAGGTGAGGGCCGCGCTTTGAACAAGCCTATCCTGAAAAGCGATCCGGTCGCGTTCGGCGCGGCGGATTTCTTCGCCCGCTCGAAGGCGAAGCTCGGCTTCGACGTTCCACTCGGCCTCTACGATCCGAACATCATTCCCGCCTCGGGCGATCCCGGCACCGACAAGATGCTCGAGATCGTCGCCCGCGAGCAGCCGGTGCGCCCCGCGGCGGTCCTGATCGCGGTGGTCGATCATCCCGAGCCGACCATCCTCTTGACGCAGCGCTCGGCCCATCTCAACGACCATGCCGGCCAGATCGCTTTCCCCGGCGGCAAGATCGACGCCACCGATTCCTCGCCGCTCGACGCGGCGCTGCGCGAGGCCGAGGAGGAAGTCGGGCTGTCCAGAGACTTCGTCGAGCCGATCGGCTATCTCGATCTCTACGGCACCGCCTTCGGCTTCCGCATCCTGCCGACGGTCGCCAGGGTCAGGCCCGGCTTCGAACTCGCCATCAACCATTCCGAGGTTGATGATGCGTTCGAGGTGCCGCTATCCTTCCTGATGAACCCGGTGAACCATCAGGTGCACAGCAAGGAATTCCGCGGCATGGAGCGGTTCTACTACGCGATGCCGTTCGCGGAACGCTACATCTGGGGCGCGACGGCGGGCATGCTGCGTGTGCTGTACGAGCGGATCTATTCGTCATGATCCGGCCGATTCTGACCGAGATCGGAATCTTCCTCATTCCCTTTGCCGTCTACGCGCTGTTCCTGGCCGCGACGCGGTCCGGCCTGTTCGCGCGATCGTCGTGGCCGGTCACCATCGTCGCCCGCCTCGTCCTGGCAGCGCTGGTGCTGGTGATTGCGGGGCTGATCGGCTTTGCGCATTTCTCCGGCGCCGCCCCGGATTCGACCTACGTACCCGCCCATATCGAGAACGGCCGGCTGGTGCCGGGCGTGGAAAAATAGGGGCAGCACGATGAGCGCGGAGCCGCACCTTGCACCGATTCTTGCCGATGCGCCCTGGCTGACCGCAGGCGGGACCGCGCGCGTTCTGCAATTGCTCAATGTCGACGGAGAGGAGGCGCGGGTGGTCGGCGGCGCCGTGCGCAACGCGCTGCTCGGTCTTCAGCCCGGCGACATCGACATCGCGACCACCGCGCGGCCGGAGGAGGTGATCCGGCGCGCCAAGGCTGCCGGCATCAAGAGCGTGCCGACCGGCATCGATCACGGCACCGTCACGCTGGTGATCGACAGCCACCCCTATGAAGTCACGACGCTGCGCGAGGACACCGAAACCTTCGGCCGCAAGGCCAAGGTCGCGTTCGGCCGCGACTGGGTCAAGGACGCCGAGCGGCGCGATTTCACCATGAACGGCCTGTCGGTCGATGCGCGCGGCGTCGTCTACGACCACGTCGGCGGCATCGCGGATGCCAGGGCGCGTCGCGTGCGCTTCATCGGCGATCCCGGCCAGCGCATCGCCGAGGATTATTTGCGCATCCTGCGCTTCTTCCGCATCCATGCCGCCTTCGGTGCCGGCGATCCCGACCGCGACGGCTATCTCGCCTGCATTCGGGGGCGTGCGGGCCTCGCCAGCCTCTCGGCCGAGCGGGTGCGCATGGAGATGCTGAAACTGCTGATGGCCGGCGGCGCATCCGCGGCCGCGTTGGCCATGGCCGAGGGCGGATTGCTGCAAGCGCTGATCGGCGGCGTTGCCTATACCGGGCCGCTGTCGGCGATGATCGCGATCGAGCGCGAGCTCGGCCTCGCCGCCAGCAGCACGCGGCGCCTGGCCGCGCTGACGGTCGCGGTGACCGAAGATGCCAAACGCGTTGCCGCGCGCTTGCGGCTCTCCAATGCCGAGACCAAGGCACTGGATTCGATGGGCCACCGCTGGTGGCGTTTCGCCGCCAAGGACGAGGCTAATGCGCGGCGGCTGCTCTATCGGCTCGGCCCCGAGCGCTATCACGATCGCGTGTTGCTGGGCTGGGCGCGGGCCGGCGGCGACGTCACCTCGATGCGCTGGCGCGCGCTCGCAGAACTGCCGCAGCGCTGGACCGCACCGAAATTTCCGCTGAAGGCCGCCGATTTCATCGCGCGCGGTCTGGCGGAAGGGCCCGCGCTCGGACATGTGTTGACGCTTGCCGAGGACGCTTGGCTTGCGGCGGATTTTCCCTTAGAGGAAGCCGCACTCGGTGCCATCGCCGATCAAGCTGCGGCACGAATCAGCCGCGATGAGAGAAATTGACCATCGTCTCAGGCTTCGCCGACATCTCGGTCTTTCAGCTCCTGCTGGTAGCAATGATGGCGTTGTTTGCTTCGATCATCGGTGGTCTCGCCGGTTACGGCACCGGCGCCCTGATGCCGCTGGTGCTGGTGCCGCTGGTGGGCGCCGAGCCCGTGGTGCCGATCATCGCGATCTCCGCACTCTTCACCAATTCCAGCCGCGCCGTTGCTTACTTGCGCTACGCCGACCGCCGTCGTGCGTTGATCGTGCTCGCCTGCGCGGCGCTGACGACCGCGCTCGGCGCCTACGGCTATACGCGTCTCACCAACGCCGGCGCGGCGCTCGTGATCGGCTCCATGCTGATCCTCAGCGTGCCGCTGCGCCGCGTGCTTCGCCGCCGACAGGTGCGGATCGGCGACGCCGGCCTTGCCGCCGGCTCCGTCGGCTACGGCGTGCTGGTCGGCGGCACCTCGGGCTCCGGCGTGATCCTGCTCTCGCTGCTGATGGCCGCAGGCCTCGAGGGCGCCGCCGTGATCGCGACCGACGCGATGATCTCGCTCGGCACCGGCCTGATCAAGCTCTCGGTGTTCGGCCTCGCCGGCGCCGTCACCGCGCAGGTGCTGGCCTTCGCGCTGCTGATCGGCGCGATCGCGATCCCCGGCGCGTTCCTCGCTAAGGCTTTCGTCGAGCGGATGCCGGTGCACATCCACGCCGCGATCCTCGACGTCGCGGTGATCACGGGCGGGCTGGTGATGATCTCGGCAGCTGCGAGGCAACTGATCGGGTAGCTGCTCCTTCAGTGCCGAGGACTCGTCTGAATATCGTTGAAGCTTGAACGCAACACCTTTCGCTTCATTGCGTTGACTCTGGACTTTGGCGTCACAATCCTGGTGGCAGACCTGGTTGGTAGCCAAGTGCCAGACGTGGAGATTAGGCTATGCCCAAGCAGTACGAGACGCCGGAGCAGCGGGAGAAGCGTGAGCTCGACGAGGAACTCGATCGACAATTGCAGCAGACGTTTCCAGCCAGTGATCCGCTGAAAATCACCCGGAGTCCGAACAAACGAACCGCACCAAGGTTGGCTGCCCGCGACGCCGAACGACGACGCCGCTAGGTTCGGCGCCCCTCTCGGCCCTGTGAACGGCACGGGGATGAGCCACGGCACGCCTCACGCCTTCGGTTCGGACGCGGCTGCCTCCTTCGCCATCCCGAGCTTGGGGCTGGCGGGAGGGACGACCAGGACGTCCACGTTCAGCGAGCGCAGGACTTCCTCCGTTACGCTCCCGATCAACGCCCGAAGCAATCCGGATCGGCCGTGCGTACCCATCACGAGCATGTCGGGCCGCTTCTCCTCGACGGCACGGGTGATGATCTGCATGGGTCCGCCTTGGCCGACGCGAAGAGACCATCGCCGCGTGCCGAACTCGTTGGTCACCAGAAAACTTGTCAGTTCCTCCATTGCCCTGTGACGTTCGCTCTCGACATATCCGGTGATGACGGCCGAGCTAGCCCCAGAGCTGATCAATCGCGTCTTGGCCATCGGCGAGAAGGCGTGAAGAAGCGTCGCTCCGTCTTCTTCCAGAAGTCCGGTGGACAGGCCGATGCGGATTGCTTCAGCCGATGTTTCTGACATGTCGACCGGCACCAGAACACGTTCATAGCGCCGCTGGGCCTCGTTGTTCACCATCAGAACGGGATATTTTCCTCCGCGAATGACACGTTCGATGGTGGTCCCTGTAAAGATATCGCGCAGAAATTGCTTGCGATGGCCGCCCATCACGATGAGATCTGCGCCGACTGCTGCGGCCGCGCGCAATATCCCGTCGAAGGGATGGCCCTTGACGACGGTCGGATAGCAGCGAGCGTCATGCAGCTCGGGCATGGACCCGATCTGCTCCACCAGCACCCGTTGTGCCTCCCGCTCTTCCATGCGGACCAGATCGGCCGGCTGGTCTTCATCAACGACGTGAACAAGGTGCAGCTCGGCACGGCGGGAGCGAGCCAGAAGGCCTGCTTGCCGGAGCGCGCGATGGGAGCGCGTGGAGAAATCCGTCGCAGCGACGATGATCATGTCAGGACCCTCATATTGGCCAACGATGGCAGGTCGATTTCGTGCCAGCGGTGGTAATTCGATTGGCTAGGAAGCAGCCCGCGAACGCGCGGACGCGCCGCGAGCTGCGGCGCGCGGTAACGCGTCGCGGTCAAAAGCAAATGGTGTACAGGGCGGCAGAAGGTGACAAAGCACCCTCCAACGTCACCTTTTCGGATCGCGAGGAATCGGCGGCGGACGGCGCGCAAATGCCGCGCGGAATCCGTCGGGATCGCAAATCCAGATGAACATCATCCACGAGGTCAGGACGAGCAGCGCTGAAAATACCGACATGAGGAACTCCCGGCTTGGTTTGGAATCGTCGAGTTGCCGCACCCGGGCGATCCGCAATCGCCCGGGTCACCGGCCGATCTGCAGCCGGTTCCCCTGAATTCGATCTCGTAGCACTTTGGTCATCACGGCCTCTGTTTGGGATGCGGCCGATTTCCGAGCGGCATCCCGCATTGATGGCGTGTCTGAAGCCTCGCCCCTCGGAAACGCCGCGCGTGCCGAACGCCGAGCCAGTTGCTCCGGTCGCACGGCCGGCTGAAGGTTGCGGCGAACTCGCGCGCAGCTCAGCATCATCCACGCACTAGACGTAGGCATTCGCCGCGAGAATCAAATGCGACATTTAGCCGGCCTTGGCCGATCCGCAGAGCCGCCTGCAATCAGCGCGTGGTCGTGTGCTTCGCCCTAATTATTCTCTGGTTCGCGCGCCGGCGCACTTTGTTCGGCGGTATCGCGGAATCGGGCTGCACCGACCAGCACAGTCAGCGCGATAGGGGTGGTCACGACGCCAAGCCCTACAATCAGGATTTCGTGCAACACCGGCCTGCTCTGCAGGACCGAGAAGTAGACCATCGAAGCGGCCGCGATGAAGACGGTGCCGAGCGTCGTCCCCAGCGTCGGCGCATGAACCCGCTCGTAAAATGTGCCGAGACGCAACAGGCCGAGCGAACCGACCAGCGTGACGGCCGCGCCAGTGAGCAGAAGGACTGCCGTGAAAACCGCAGCCCAGGGTGGCAATTGTTCGATGCCGTTCATTCGATCACCTCGCCGCGGAGCAGAAACTTGGCCAGTGCAACCGTCGCGACGAAGCCGAACAGCGCCATGGCCAGAGCCGCCTCGAAATAAAGCGCTTCGCCGGATCGAATCCCGAACGTCAGAAGCAACAACATCGCGTTCACGGACAACGTGTCGAAGCCCAGGACGCGATCCTGTGCCCGCGGCCCGAGAAAGATGCGGAAAGCGCCGCAGCCGATCGCCAACCCCAGCAGCCCTTGCGCGGCATTGAGCGAGTAGGTCAGCATGAGCTGGCTCATTCGAATATCTCCAGCAGACGACGTTCGTAGCGGTCCTTGATCGTGCGGATCCACTCGTCTTCATCGACGAGGTCCAGAACATGGATCATCAACGAACCCTTCTGAGCGTCGAAATTCACCCACAGCGTTCCGGGGGTCGACGTGATGATGCAAGCCAATGAGGCCAGCCCGTACGGGCTGCGCATGTCGAGGGGAATTTTCACGAACCCCGACGTTCGCTGTCGCCGTCCAAAACCGAGAACGGTCTGTCCAACCGCCAGATTGGAGCGGACGATGTCGACCGCTACCAGCCCCAACAGTCGCAGAATGACGCGGGGGCGTCTGACCCGCACGCTCGGTAACTCCAGCACGGTGAGGATCCGCCCGCCGACGATCGCGATGACACAGCCGAGCAGGATGTGCCCGAACGACACTGCTTGATTGAGCAGAAGCCACAATGCGAGCAGGCAGAAGCTCACGATCGGATAGGGCAGGAAGCGGGTCATTTGCCCTCCGCTTTTCGGCTGCCTTGGGGGGCGGCCTCCAGGACGTCGCTGACGTAGCCCGCCGGCGCGTGCAGAGATTGTGCCGTGGCCTGCATGAAACGGATCACGGGACCGGCCAGGACCGTCTGGGCGGCGCAGATGGTCAACAGGAACACGATCGGCGCCATCTCGATCACGCGCACGCGCGGCACGGTGCGATCGGGCGAGGCCCAGAAGATGCGGATTCCCGCGCGGGCCATCGCGACCAACGTCGCGAAACCAGAGAAGATCAGCACGACGAGAAGCGCCCATCCGCTGCCCGGAACGGCGCCGTTTTGATGCGTTTCTGCCGGATTGAGCGCCGCCGCGAGCAGCGCGAATTTAGCGATGAAGCCGGACAGCGGAGGCAGCCCGGCGATGACCAGCGCACAGCCGATGAAAGCGACGCCGAGTAAGCCCATCGTGGCTACGATGGCGGTGCCGACGTCCTCTTCCGCTTCGTCTGTCTCGTCCTCTTCTCCATAGGCTTCCCGGGTGACGGCGATCATGTCCGCTCCAGGTTCGCGGCCGCGTTCGATGAGCTCGACGAGAAGGAAGAAGGCGCTGATGCCGAGCGTCGAGCTGACCAGGTAAAAGAGCGCTGCACTGGTGATGCCGACCTGTCCCATCCCCGTGGCAGCGAGCACCGTTCCGGAGGATACGAGCACCGAAAAGCCGCCGAGGCGTGCGGTATCCTGCGATGCCAACGTGCCAATCGCTCCGAATAGGGTCGTCGCCAAGCCGCCCCACAATAACCAGTCGCTGCCGAAGCCGGCCGATGCGCCGGCGCCTTCGCCGAAAAGCAAAAGCGACAGACGGAGTAAGACATACACGCCGACCTTCGTCATGATCGCAAAGATCGACGCCACCGGCGGACTTGCGGCTGCGTAGGCCGTCGGGAGCCAGAAGCTCAGAGGCCACATTCCGGCCTTGAGCAGGAAGGCGACCGCCAGCACGCCCGCACCTGCTTCGAGCAAGCCCCGGCTCTCGGCGGCGATGGCGGGCACTCTTGCCGCGAGATCTGCCATGTTGAGCGTCCCGGTGACGCCGTAGATCAGGCTGACCCCGATCAGAAACAACAGCGACGCCGCCAGGTTCACGACGATGTAATGCAGCCCCGCCTTCACCCGTGCAATGCCGGAACCGTGCAGCAGAAGGCCGTATGATGCCGCCAGCAACAGCTCGAAGAACACGAACAGGTTGAAAAGATCGCCGGTGAGGAAGGCGCCGTTGAGGCCCATCAGCAGGAATTGAAACAGGGAATGGAAATGCGCGCCTGCCCGGTGCCAGCGGGCGAGGGAGAACACCGCCGAGGCCAGCGCCAGGACGTTGGTCAGGAGCAGCATGAGGGCGGACAGCCGATCGAGAACGAGGACGATTCCGAACGGAGCAGGCCAATTGCCCAGACGATAGACTTCCCTGGTTCCCGCATCGGACATTCCGAGCAAAATCACCGCGATGCAAACGAGTGCGACGGTTCCGGCGACGTTGAGGCCTGCCACGATGGCCCGGTGTCTTTCTCCGTTGAGCAGCAGCATGCCGGCACCAGCCAGCAAAGGCAGGAGGATTGGCGCGATGACCAGACTTGCAGCGCCGCTCACGCTTCCGGCTCCTGACCGTCCACATGATCGGTCCGTGCCAGGCCGCGCGATGCGAGCAGAACCACCAGGAACAGAGCGGTGGTCGCGAAACTGATCACGATTGCAGTCAGCACCAGCGCCTGCGGGAGCGGATCAGCATGCTTGGCGACATCGCCGATCTCCTTTGCGATAAGCACCGGAGCCCCGCTCCGCACCCGCCCCACGGTCACGATGAAGAGATTGACGGCGTAAGAGAGCAACGACAGCCCGACGATGACTTGAAACGTGCGCGGCCGGAGGATCAGCCACACGCCGGACGCCGCAAGCGTACCGATACCGATCGCCAGCACGAGCTCCATCAGACCAGTTCCTCCTTCGACCGCTCGCCGGGCAAGCGCTGGCCGGTCTGGAGTGGACCTCCGTAGCGACGCAACGATTGATGCGCGATTGCGATGAGCATCAGCACCGTGGCACCGACCACGAGCGAGAACACGCCGATGTCGAAAAGGAAGGCGCTGGCCATCGGGACACGGCCGACCAGAGGCAGCTCGGCATACGCAAAGTACGAGGTCAGGAAGGGGTATCCGAAGACGCAGGCGGCGGCCCCCGTGCCCCCCGCCAACAGGAGCCCGAAGCCCATCCAGCGCACGGGCATGACGTGAAGACGAGCTTCCACCCATGCCGTGCCGCGAGCCATGTACTGCAGGATGAATGCGGTCGCCATTGCGACGCCTGCCACGAAGCCTCCGCCCGGAAGGTCGTGTCCGCGCAACAGCAGGAAGATCGCCACGACGCCGATCACCGGAAACAGCAGCCCCATCATCAGCGCCGCAGTCTCCGTTGTATCCTTGGCAGTGTCTCCCTTCTGTCGATCGGGATGCGCTTCGTCGTGGCTATCCTGCGCGTGCTGCTGTTCGGGAACGGGAATGCTCTCGGGCGCCGGACGGAAGCGGCGCAAGAGCGCGTAGACGGTCAGAGCAACGACCGCGAGCACCGTGATCTCGCCCATCGTATCGAATCCGCGGAAGTCCACCAGGATGACGTTGACCACGTTGGTTCCGCCACCTTTCGTGTACGCGTTCTCGACGAAGTATCGCGAGATGCTGTCCGTAGCCGGGTGCTGCATCACTGCCAGCGCAAGCGTGGCCAGCCCGACGCCGGCGAACAGCGCGATAGCGAAGTCACGCACGCGGTGCCATCGGATCCTGCCGGCGGCCTGGCTCGCGCCGACCGGTGCGACGCGCTTCGGCAACCATCGCAAGCCGAGCAACAGGAGAACCGTCGTCACCGTCTCGACGACGATCTGCGTCAGCGCGACATCGGGAGCGGACAGCCACACGAAGCTGACGCAGGTCACGAGACCGGCAGTCCCGAGCAGGATCAGCGCGACGACGCGATGGAATTTAGCCTGGACCGCAGCGCCGATGGCGCAGGCAGCGCCCACCGCCCAGAGCAATGCAAAGGCGAGGTCAAACTTGGCCGCTAGGGGATTCGCCAGCATGATGCCACGTGAATAGAGTGGCAGCAGAGCAGCGACGAACGCCACGCCGGCCAGGATCCTCAACTGTGGCTGGAGATGTCTCGTCCCGAGCTTACTCGCCAGCCAGCGTGCAAGTCGCCAGGATAACGTCACCATCATCCAGTCAAAGATCTGCTTGCCGCTGAAGCGGCCGAGCAAGGGCGGCCCCTCGTTGACGAGGAGGTAGGAGCGCAGCATCACATAGACGCCCACCCCACCCACCATCGCCAGGATGCTCATCAGCAGCTCGGGGGTAAAGCCATGCCATATTCTCAGGCTGTACTCCGGCATCCTGGAACCGAGAACTGCTCCAGCAGCGGTATCGAGGATAGGTGCAACGGTTAACGCGGGGGCGATGCCCACGACGATACATGCGAGCACGAGAAGCTCGGCCGGAAGTCGCATCAGGAGCGGGGGCTCGTGAGGCGTGCGTGGGAGGCCGACGGGGGGCGGGCCGAAGAACACGTCGCGAATGAACCGGAGCGAATAGGCCACGCTGAAAGTGCTCGCGGCGGTGACGATATAGGGAAGCGCTCGATCGACCAGCGAGTTGTCGTGAATCTCGATCGTTTCGGCGAAGAACATCTCTTTCGAGAGGAATCCATTCAGCAGCGGCACACCGGCCATCGACCCGGCGGCGACCATGGCCAGAGTCGCCGTGATCGGCATGAACGCCCAGAGACCGCTCAAGCGGCGAATGTCGCGAGTGCCGGTTTCGTGATCGATGATGCCCGCGGCCATGAACAGCGATGCCTTGAACGTGGCATGGTTCATGATGTGGAAGATCGCTGCGATCTGCCCGAACGGCGTATCCAGTCCGGTCAGGAGCGTGATCAAGCCGAGATGGCTGATCGTCGAGTAGGCCAGCAGCCCCTTCAAATCCTGCTGGAACACCGCGAGAAATGCGCCCAAGAGAAAGGTGATCAAACCAGCCGATCCCACCAGCCATAACCATTCGTTCGATCCGCCCAGGGCCGGCCAGAGCCTGACCAAAAGAAACACGCCGGCCTTCACCATCGTTGCCGAATGGAGATAAGCGGATACGGGCGTCGGAGCCGCCATCGCGTGCGGCAGCCAAAAATGGAACGGAAATTGAGCGCTCTTGGTCAGCGCGCCGAGCAGGATCAGCACGAGTGCAGGGACATAGAGCGCGTGCGAACGGATCGCGTCTCCGGAAGCGAGCACCTTGTCCAGGTCATAGCTGCCTACGATGTGACCGATCAGCAGCACGCCGGCGAAGAGGCAAAGTCCGCCGGTCGAAGTGATCACCAGCGCCATTCGTGCGCCGTCCCTTGCAGCCGAATTGTGATGCCAGTAGCTGATCAGCAAGAACGAAAACAGGCTGGTCAGTTCCCAGAAGAAAACCAGTTGCAACAGGTTGCCGGAGAATACGATCCCCAGCATTGCGCCCATGAACGCGAGCAGGAAGGAAAAGAAGCGCGGAACGGGATCGCTGGGCGACATATAGTAGCGGGCATACAGCACCACCAGAAAGCCAATTCCGGTGACCAGCATTGCGAAGGCCCACGCGAAGCCATCAAGTCTCAGCGCAAACGCGAGTCCGAGTTCGGGCACCCACTCCGTTCGCCACCCGATGACGCCACCATTCGCGACATCGGGATAAGCCGTGGCGATGAGGCCGAACGCGGCGAGTGCAACTCCTCCGGCGAGCCATGCCTCGGCGTTGCGCGCATTGACCTGCAAGAGGGCGGCAATGCAGCTTCCGGCGAAAGGAAGGACGAGAACGGCAAGGAGGAACATTTGCGTTCATTGCCCCAAACTGCGAGGTGGCGAGAGGTCGTCCGCTGGTCCTCAATTGCTTAGCCGACGCAGGCGGATATCTCTACTGCTAGATTTTCGCGATGGTGCCGACTTGAGCGGGCGGAAACTGCGGCCGCGAGAGCGCCGCGCAAAGCATAGAAGCCCCGGAGCGCGATGTGCGCCAGCCTCTCATCTCGACGTGGTGGAAATTCGGAGCGGTGTCACGCTATCTGCCGGAACGTTCGATTGTTCCATCGCAGGTGCGCGTGGATGCTGCGTTCGACTATATCCACCGCGGTCCAAAATTGCGGCTCACAGTCGCGTCAAACTGTCGCCCCTGTCTGCTGGAGAGCGAATGATCGCCTGCAGCGACGTGCGCCCCAGCATGATTCGAAATCAGACGAGCCGCCTACAAAGGCCTTTGGACTTTCACGACATCTGGCGATGTCCGCTATTGCGCCGTTATTGGCAGAGAAGCGGACATCAGGTGCGCCGGAGCGGAGCGCTCCAGCCTGACTAGGATGCGGTCTTAGGCGTGCCTACTCCTCGTCGTCTTCGTCCTCGTCTTCGTCATCCTCTTCCACCTGCACGAGCGTGGCCAGCGGCAGCGTCTCGCGGAACAGGTCGCCTTCCATGCCCATCCAGAGGCAGAGCACCCCGTCCTCCTTCACCTCAGCGACGGTCAGCGGCTGGCCCCCGGATTTCAGCATCACGACATCGCCGGCTTTCAATTCCATGGATTGTCCTTTCGAGTTGATCGACCCCGAGGAGGCTAGCAACTTGTCATGACACGCGGAAAACGGAGGCCGCCGGGAGAGGAGCTCGAGACGGGCTGCGCTGTCCGATGCATCAAGTCTCGGTGCCGGAAGGCCACTTCAGGGCGCTCATCGCAAGCGTCGACGATGGCATCATACCCCTGTTTTGCCCGACGAAGCCATGCCGATTCGAAAAATCCGTAAGCTATTGATTTTGCAGCAGCGCCCTACTGTGCATGGGGTTGTTTTTCGATTTTTTGTTTTTGCGCCCTGGTTGGGTCAGCCCGGCACCAGCTCGGTCAACGAGCGGATGATGCGGTCGGGCCTGACGCTCGAGCCTTCGGGCAGGCCGTCGCCGTGCACGTCGATCCAGATCGAATAGATGCCGAGGCGCTGCGGCGTCACCACTTCCCATTCCAGATTGTCGCCGATCATCCAGGTGTCCTTCGCGGAGACGCCCAGCGCCTCCATCGCGTGCAGATAGGCGCGCTCCTCCGGCTTGCCGAAGCCGTGCTCGCCCTCGATCTGGATGTGGTCGAAGCGGTGCGCCAGCTCGAAGCGCTCGACCTTGGCGCGCTGGGTGTCGGCGGCGCCGTTGGTCACCAGCGCGAGCTTGATGCCGCGCGCCTTCAATTGATCGATCGCCTCATGCGCGCCGGGGAAGACGAACATCTCCTCCTCGCGATAGGCGGTGAAGCGGTCGGCGAGGCGGATGGCAAGGTCGTCGGGCAGGGCGCGGTGGCCGACGGCCGCGAGCGCGGCGAAGCCGCCCTTGACCGTCAGGTGCCGCGCCTCGGCGAGCTTCATCCGCCATGCGGCTTCCGCGTTCGCCCAGAAGTTTCGCGCGAACGCGAGCACCGCGGTTGCGACCTCTCGCGGCGGCAACGGGGCCAGCTCTTCGGCAAACTCGTTCGCGATCGTGTTCCAGGCGATCTCGGGCCGGCCATAGGCCGACAGGATGGTGTCGTCCATGTCGATCAGCATGGCGCGCGGCAGCGGCCTCGAAACAGTCATGGCCACTTCACCTCCGGCGGCATCGACGACAGGATCGAATCCACATTGCCGCCGGTCTTGAGCCCGAAGATGGTGCCGCGATCATAGAGCAGGTTGAACTCGACATAGCGGCCGCGCCGGATCAATTGCTCCTCGCGGTCTGCGGCGGTCCAGCCCGCCGCGAAATTGCGCCTGACGATGTCGGGGTAGATCGTCAGGAAAGCGCGACCGACGTCCTTGGTGAAGGCGAGGTCGGCGTCCCAGTCGCCGCTGTCGTGCCAGTCGTAGAAGATGCCCCCGATGCCGCGCGCCTCTTTCCGGTGCGGCAGGTAGAAATACTCGTCGCACCACTTCTTGTATTTGTCGTAGTCGGCAACGCCGTTCGGCCCGGCGCAGGCCTCTTTCATCGCGGCGTGGAAGGCGATGGTGTCGGCATCGTCCTGCGTCCGCCTTCGGTCGAGCACCGGCGTGAGATCGGCGCCGCCGCCGAACCACGCTTTCGTGGTGACGACGAAGCGGGTGTTCATGTGCACGGCGGGCACGTTGGGATTGCGCATATGCGCGATCAGCGAGATGCCGGACGCCCAGAATTTTGGATCGTCCGCGGCGCCGGGGATCTGGGCGCGAAACTCGGGCGCGAACTCGCCGTGCACGGTCGAGCAGTGCACGCCGACCTTCTCGAACAGGCGGCCATGCATCATCGACATCACGCCGCCACCGCCGGCCGCGCCGGTATGGTCGGTGCGCTGCCAGGGCGTGCGCTTGAAGCGGCCGGCTTCGCCTGGGTAGAGGCTTTGCGGGGCGTCGTCCTCGAGCTTCTCGAAGCTGGCGCAGATGTCGTCGCGCAAGGCTTCGAACCAGCTGCGGGCGCGGGCCTTGCGGTCTTCGATCGTCGACATGTCCATCTGCATTCCCGGTCGCGTCCTATCTGATGCCGAGCGATTTATGCGTCTGCACGCTGAGCCGCCATTGCGGATGGCGCAGGCAGTAGTCGATCGCGCGCGCGGTGTTCTCGATGACCTCGGCCCCGTCCATCGGCTGCAGCGAGAAGCGCTCGAAGGCGAGGCCCTCGAACGTCTCGGGCGCGGCGAGGGCCTGCGGATAGACCAGCTTCAGCTCGTGGCCCCGGCGCAGCACCAGCTCGCTGCCGCCCTTGGGGCTGACGCAGATCCAGTCGAGCCCGTCCGGAGCTGCAATGGTGCCGTTGGTCTCGACGCCGATCTCGAAGCCGCGGGCGTGGAGCGCCTCGATCAGCGCGGCGTCGACCTGGAGCAGCGGCTCGCCGCCGGTCAGCACCACGTAGCGGTTGGCGGCGGCCGCAGTCCATTGTGCGGCGATGGTGTCGGCGAGCTCCGCGGCCGAGCCGTAGCGCCCGCCGAGGGTGCCGTCGGTTCCGACGAAATCGGTGTCGCAGAACTTGCAGGTGGCGTCCTGACGGTCCGCCTCGCGGCCGGTCCAGAGGTTGCAGCCGGCAAAACGGCAGAACACGGACGCGCGCCCGGCATGGGCGCCTTCGCCTTGCAGGGTCAGGAAGATTTCCTTGACCGCGTAACTCAATCGTCTCTCCTCAACATATCAGACTTGAACCAATCAGACTTGAGCCAATCAGACTTGCGGGTTCCGGATCTGCCGCAGCGCCTCGCCGGCGGCCATGGCCGCGGTCATGGCGACATTCAGTGACCGCAGTCCCGGGGCGATCGGGATCACCAGCCGGGCATCGGCGGCCTCGACCACCGTGTCGGTGACACCGGCGCTCTCGCGTCCGAATAGCAGGATGTCCGACATCTGGTAACGGAAATCGCGGTAGTCGGTGGCAGCTTTCGTGGTGAACAGCAGCAGGCGGTAGCGATGTGCTGCGCGCCAGTCCTCGAATTTGGCCCAGGAGTCGTGTCTGATAAGGCTGACATGGTCGAGGTAGTCCATTCCCGCCCGGCGGAACAGGCGGTCGGAGACGGGGAAGCCCGCCGGTTCGATGATATGGGCGGCGATGCCCAGGCAGGCGCAAAGCCTGAGAATCGTGCCGGTGTTCTGGGCGATGTCGGGTTGGAAAAGTGCTATCTGCATGGGTTGTGCGAGGGCTGGATCGGGGGCGATGCGGGCCGGAAATGTCTCAATAAAACATCGCCCGCCCGGGAATTCGTGCATGGCACGCTCCCGCGCCGATAGCGGGCTTGCGCTCGCCCGGCAAGGGTGCCAATAGAACGATTCTGGACTGCTGTTTCGCCTGTTTAGAGGTGGATAAGCGAAGTTCTGCCGCCGCGGGGGGCCGCGGGCGCCGGCAGACTGTTCCGGGGACCTTGGGGGCTCCCGGAGCGGTTCCACCGGTGGCGTAAGAAGAAAGGGTTGGAATCGTGACGACAGCGTCTTCGGCGGACCATCCGACACGCCGTGATTTCTTATTCGTTGCAACCGGGGCAGCTGCAGCAGTAGGGGGCGCAGCCGCGCTCTGGCCCTTCATCTCCCAAATGAATCCTGACGCTTCGACCATCGCCGCCGGTGCGCCGATCGAGGTCGATCTCAGTCCGGTCGCCGAAGGTCAGGACATCAAGGTGTTCTGGCGCGGCAAGCCGATCTACATCAGCCACCGTACCAAGAAGCAGATCGACGAGGCGCGCGGCGTCAATGTCGCGAGCCTGCCCGATCCGGAGACCGACGAGGCCCGGGTCAAGTCGGGCCACGAGCAATGGCTGGTCGTGATCGGCATCTGCACGCATCTCGGCTGCATCCCCATCGCCCATGAGGGCAACTACGACGGGTTCTTCTGCCCCTGCCATGGTTCGCAGTACGATTCGTCCGGCCGCATCCGCCAGGGGCCCGCGCCCGCGAACCTGCCAGTGCCGCCGTACCAGTTCGTTTCCGATACCAAAATCCAGATCGGCTGAGCCTCGGACCCTCGTCCGAAGCTTCGCGCCGTCTCGTCGTACTATTTCCTCAGGATCGCATCATGAGCGGACCATCCGACTACCAGCCGAGCAATCCGGCCCTGCAATGGATCGAGCGGCGCCTGCCGATCCTCGGCCTCATGCACTCCTCCTTCGTCGTCTATCCCACCCCGCGCAACCTGAACTATTGGTGGACCTTCGGCGCCATCCTCTCCTTCATGCTGGGGATGCAGATCCTGACCGGCGTGATCCTGGCGATGCACTATACGCCGCATGCCGATCTCGCCTTCAAGTCGGTCGAGCTGATCGTCCGTGACGTGAACTACGGCTGGCTGCTGCGCAACATGCACGCCTGCGGCGCGTCGATGTTCTTCTTCGCAGTCTACGTCCACATGCTGCGCGGCCTCTATTACGGCTCCTACAAGGAGCCGCGCGAGGTGCTGTGGATCCTCGGCGTCATCATCTACCTCCTGATGATGGCCACCGGCTTCATGGGCTATGTGCTGCCCTGGGGGCAGATGAGCTTCTGGGGCGCCACCGTCATCACCAACCTGTTCTCCGCCATTCCCTATTTCGGCGAGAGCATCGTGACGCTCTTGTGGGGCGGCTATTCGGTCGGCAACCCGACGCTGAACCGCTTCTTCTCGCTGCATTATCTGCTGCCGTTCCTGATCGCGGGCGTCGTCGTGCTCCACGTCTGGGCGCTGCACGTCGCAGGCCAGAACAATCCCGACGGCGTCGAGCCGAAGACGGAAAAGGACACGGTGCCGTTCACGCCGCATGCGACCATCAAGGACGGTTTCGGCGTCGCCTGCTTCCTGCTGCTCTACGCCTGGTTCATCTTCTACATGCCGAACTATCTCGGCGACGCCGACAATTACATTCCGGCGAACCCGGGCGTGACCCCGCCGCACATCGTGCCGGAATGGTATTACCTGCCGTTCTACGCGATCCTGCGCTCGATCCCGAACAAGCTGGCAGGCGTCATCGGGATGTTCTCGGCGATCATCATCCTGTGCTTCCTGCCCTGGCTCGACGCAGCGAAGACGCGGTCGTCGAAGTATCGTCCGCTGGCCAAGCAGTTCTTCTGGATCTTCGTCGTGGTCTGCATCCTGCTCGGCTATCTCGGTGCGCAGCCGCCGGAAGGCATCTACGTGATCGCCGGCCGGGTCTTGACGGTCTGCTACTTCGCCTACTTCCTGATCGTGCTGCCGCTGCTCGCTCGCATCGAGAGGCCGCGGCCGGTGCCGAACTCGATCTCGGAGGCGATCCTCGCCAAGAGCGGCAAGGCCGTGGCCTCGGTCGCGGTGGCGCTGGTTGCCGCCAGCGCGCTGTTCCTCGGCAGCCTGCAGGATGCCCGCGCCTCCGAGGGCAGCGACAAGCCGCCGGGCAACAAATGGTCGTTCTCAGGTCCCTTCGGCAAGTACGACCGCGGCGCGCTCCAGCGCGGCCTGAAGGTCTACAAGGAAGTCTGCGCCAGCTGCCACGGCCTGTCCTACATCGCCTTCCGCAACCTCGCCGAAGCCGGCGGACCCGGCTATTCCGTGGCGCAGGCGGCAGCGTTCGCGTCCGAGTACAAGGTCAAGGACGGCCCGAACGATGCGGGCGACATGTTCGAGCGCCCCGGCCGTCCGGCGGATTATTTCCCCTCACCGTTCCCGAACGAGCAGGCCGCTCGTGCTGCGAATGGTGGCGCGGCGCCGCCCGATCTGTCGCTGATCACCAAAGCGCGCTCCTACGGCCGCGGCTTCCCCTGGTTCATCTTCGACTTCTTCACCCAGTTCCAGGAGCAGGGCCCGGACTACGTCTCGGCGGTGCTGCAGGGTTTTGACGATCACGTCCCCGAGGGCGTGACCATCCCGGAAGGCTCCTACTACAACAAGTACTTCCCCGGCCACGCCATCAAGATGCCGAAACCGCTCAGCGACGGCCAGGTGACCTATGACGATGGATCGCCGACCACGGTCGCGCAGTATTCCAAGGATGTCACCACTTTCCTGATGTGGACCGCCGAGCCGCACATGGAAGCGCGCAAGCGCCTCGGATTCCAGGTCTTCGTGTTCCTGATCCTGTTCGCGGGCCTGATGTACTTCACCAAGAAGAAGGTCTGGGCCAGCTCGCACTGAGCGACGCCTGACGCGACGAAATGAAGAAGCCCCCGCAAGGGGGCTTTTTTGTTGGTGCCGCGTCCCGGACGCGCTGCAGCGTGTAACGCTGCTGCGCAGAGCCGGGACCCATCTTGCTCGAGGCTGGGCCCCGGATCAGCAATGCACTACGCCGCGAAGGGCGGCGCAATGCATAGCATCCGGGGCACGAGAGTGTGTTGTTTGGCGCGATTGCGTCGCGCGAGTACACCCGCCACAATACCCGCCAACCACTCCCACAAAACTCATCGGAGGACACCATGGGAACCGCCATCACCTTCAAGCGCCCGGACGGCAAGGACGCCTCGGGCTATCTCGCCAATGCCGCGCGCGGCAACGCGCCGGGCGTGGTCGTGATCCAGGAATGGTGGGGCCTGTCGGACCAGATCAAGGGCCTGTGCGACCGCTTCGCCCTTTCCGGTTTCGATGCGCTGGCGCCCGATCTCTACAAGGGCAAGGTGGTGCCGTATCACGACACGGACAGCGCCAACAAGGAGATGAACTCGCTCGACTTCATGGACGCCACCACGCAGACCGTGCGCGGCGCCGCGCAATATCTGTCGCGTAACGGCGCCAAGGTCGGGCTGACCGGCTTCTGTCTCGGCGGCGCCGTCACCATCATCGGCGCGACCAAGATCCCGGAGCTCGCGGCCGGCGTCGTGTTCTACGGCATCCCGCCGGAGCAGGCGGCCAAGCCCGCCGACGTCAAGATCCCGCTCCAGGCCCATTTCGCCAACAAGGACGATTGGTGCACACCGGAGCTGGTCAGCAGCTTCGAGAAGGCCATGAAGGCCGCCGGCAAGTCGCTGGAGCTGTTCCGCTATGACGCCGAGCACGCCTTCGTCAACGAGCAGCGCCAGGCCGTGCACGACCGCGAAGCCGCCGAACTCGCCTGGGGACGGGCGACGGAGTTTTTCAGGAAGCATCTGGGGTAGGCGAATGAAGGACAGAATCGAAGCCGATGCGCCTTCAGAGCGTGAGGTCTTCAACGTCCCTGAGGAGCATCGGGCAGCCGTTCTCGAAGGCCTTGATCAGGCGGATCGAGGCGAGTTCGCTACCGATGAGGAGATGGCCGCGCTTTGGAAGCGGTGCGGCCTCTGATCTGTAGCCCGGATGGAGCGCAGCGTAATCCGGGGCTGTCTCATCGCGGCACGAACCCGGATTGCGCTGCGCTCCATCCAGGCTACGGCTCCAGCGCCACCCTTGACGCCGCCCCCGCGCCATGGTGAGTATCCGCCCATGAGCACCGCAGCCTGCCCAGCCCGTCTTTGGTGGCGCACCTCCTAACGAGGTGGCCGGTGCGATTTACCTTTCCCAAATCGTCTGAGGTCGCCTGCACAGTGCGGCGGCCTTCTCGTTTGTCCTGTGTGGCGTTCCCTCGGCAAGTTTCGTAAGAGGACGACATGAACAGGACAGTCTTTGCCCTCCCGGCCAGAAGCGATTACGTGACCCGCGCGGGTCTGGCGATCACGCGCGTGGCGGAGCAGTTTACCGGCGGCGCCAACAGGCTCGACGACCTGATCAACCTGCTCGACCGCCGCCGCGGCGTGGTGCTGTCCTCGGGCACGACCGTGCCCGGCCGCTACGAGAGCTTTGATCTCGGCTTCTCCGATCCCCCGCTCAAGCTCGAGACATCTGGCGTCAATTTCAAGCTGGAGGCGCTGAACGCGCGCGGGCAGATGCTGATCGCCTTCCTCGGCGATGTGCTGCGCGAGCCCTGCGTCGTGATCTCCGAGAAGACGGCTTCGCGCCTTGCCGGCCACATTATCCGCGGCGATGCCCCGGTCGAGGAAGACCAGCGCACGCGGCGCGCCAGCGTGATGTCGCTGGTGCGCGATATCATTGCCGCCTTCTCGGCCAATGACGACGGGTTGCTCGGCCTGTTCGGCGCCTTCGCCTACGACCTCGTGTTCCAGATCGAGGACCTCGTGCAGAAGCGCGCACGAGAGAGCGACCAGCGTGACATCGTTCTCTACGTGCCCGATCGCCTGCTGGCCTATGACCGCGCCACCGGCCGCGGCGTGGTGCTGAGCTACGATTTTGCCTGGAAGGGCAAGTCGACCGAGGGTCTGCCGCGCGAGACCGCCGAAAGCCCGTACCTGAAGACGCCGCGCCAGGGCTTTGCCGATCACGCCCCCGGCGAATATCAGGCGACAGTGGAGACGGCGCGCGCGGCCTTTGCCCGCGGCGATCTGTTCGAAGCCGTGCCGGGCCAGCTGTTCGCCGAGCCCTGCGATCGCTCGCCGGCCGAAGTGTTCCAGCGCCTCTGCGTCATCAACCCTTCGCCCTACGGCGCGCTGATGAATCTCGGCGAGGGCGAGTTTCTCGTCTCGGCTTCGCCCGAGATGTTCGTGCGCTCGGACGGACGTCGGGTCGAGACCTGCCCGATCTCAGGCACGATCGCGCGCGGCACCGACGCGATCGGCGATGCCGAGCAGATCCGCCAGCTCCTGAACTCGGAGAAGGACGAGTTCGAGCTCAACATGTGCACCGACGTCGACCGCAACGACAAGGCGCGCGTCTGCGTGCCCGGCACGATCAAGGTGCTGGCGCGGCGCCAGATCGAGACCTATTCAAAGCTCTTCCACACCGTCGATCATGTCGAGGGCATGCTGCGTCCCGGCTTCGACGCGCTCGACGCCTTCCTCACCCACGCGTGGGCCGTGACCGTCACCGGCGCACCCAAGCTGTGGGCGATGCAGTTCGTCGAGGATCACGAGCGCTCGCCGCGCCGCTGGTATGCCGGCGCGATCGGCGCAGTGAACTTCGACGGCAGCATCAACACCGGCCTGACCATCCGCACCATCCGCATGAAGGATGGTCTGGCGGAAGTGCGCGTCGGCGCGACCTGCCTGTTCGATTCCGATCCTGCAGCGGAGGACCGGGAGTGTCAGGTCAAGGCCGCCGCGCTGTTCCAGGCGCTGCGCGGCGATCCGCCAAAGCCGCTATCGACCTTTGCGCCCGACGCGACCGGCTCGGGCAAGCGGGTGCTGCTGATCGACCACGACGACAGCTTTGTCCATATGCTCGCCGATTATTTCCGCCAGGTCGGCGCCGACGTCACCGTGGTCCGCCATGTGCACGCGCTCGACATGCTCAAGCGAAAGCCATGGGATTTGCTGGTGCTGTCGCCCGGTCCCGGCAGGCCTGAGGATTTCGGGATCAAGAAGACGATCGACGCGGCGCTGGAGAAGAAGCTGCCGGTGTTTGGCGTCTGCCTGGGCGTGCAGGCCATCGGCGAATATTTCGGCGGCGAGCTCGGGCAGCTCACCCATCCCGCTCACGGCCGGCCCTCGCGGGTGCAGGTGCGCGGCGGGCGCCTGATGCGCAATCTGCCGAACGAGATCGTCATCGGCCGCTATCACTCGCTCTATGTCGAGCGCGACAGCATGCCGGAGGTCTTGTCCGTCACCGCCAGCACCGAGGACGGCGTCGCCATGGCGCTGGAGCACAAGACGCTGCCGGTCGCGGGCGTGCAATTCCACCCGGAATCGCTGATGTCGCTCGGCAATGAGGTGGGACTACGTATTGTCGAGAATGCGTTCCGGCTGGATGCTGGGGCGAATTGAGTGCAGGATATTTCACCTCGTCATTCCGGGATGGTGCGTTAGCACCAGATCCGGAATCCCGAGATTCCGGGTTCGATGCTGACGCATCGCCCCGGAATGACAACTGAGATGAGAACCGAATGACCTTTGACCACGATATTAAGGCGAGCGTCCGCACCATTCCTGACTATCCCAAGCCGGGGATCATGTTCCGCGACATCACGACCCTGCTCGCGGACGCGCGGGCCTTCCGCCGCGCGGTCGACGAGCTCGTCAATCCCTGGGCCGGCAACAAGATCGACAAGGTCGCCGGCATGGAGGCGCGCGGCTTCATCATCGGCGGCGCGGTGGCGCACCAGCTTTCGGCCGGCTTTGTGCCGATCCGGAAGAAGGGCAAGCTGCCGCACACCACCGTGCGGATCGCTTACTCGCTCGAATACGGCATCGACGAGATGGAGATGCATGTCGATGCCATCTCGCCCGGCGAGCGCGTCATCCTGGTCGACGATCTGATCGCCACCGGCGGTACCGCGGAAGGCGCGGTGAAGCTGCTGCGCCAGATCGGCGCCAACGTGGTCGCCGCCTGCTTCATCATCGACCTGCCCGAGCTCGGCGGCGCCGCCAAGCTGCGCGCCATGGACGTGCCGGTGCGCACGCTGATGACGTTCGAGGGGCACTGAGAGTCGCTGCGATCCTCAGATCACCTCCGCCTTCAGTTCATCCCGCCAATGCAGCATGCGCTCTTTCAGGAGCGCGTTCCTGACATAGGCGGTCTCCTCATCCTCCAGCCGCTCGCACTCGCCAAAGGTCAGGCCGGTCTCGCCATGCGTGTTCCAGGCAGCCTGGAGGTTGCGGCAATTGTGGTTGCCCTGACGTAGCGAGAACCAGATGCGGTTCTGGATCGTCTCCAGGTTCGGCGCCTGGCCGACCCAGGCCTGCCCCGACGCCGCGCAGTGCACGACGTAGATGCCCGCAATCGTCTTGCGCTCCTTGTAGGCGGCGATCGCTGCTTTCCGGTCGATGCTCACGGGGTGACGGCCTTACTGAGGGGATTTCGATGCCTGCCTCAATAAGCCCGCTCCAGCCCGCAGTCAATATTACCCGGATAAAATAAAGATCAGGACCGCTGCAGGATCAGGCTGAGCTCGAGCTCGCGGAAGGCAAAGTAATTCCGCCTGGTCCATTGGTGCAGCTCGGTCGAGGCGTCCTTCTCCTGGCGCAGGTAGCCGGTAAAGGAGAAGTTCAGCCGGTCGACATAAGTCTTGAGGAAGCCGGGCAAGGCAGGCAGGCGGAACAGCCGGCCGCCGGCCATCGCGGCCGGGAGCTCGCCCCGAATGACGTATTCGTTGTCCACCGTGATCAGGTTCATCCGCGGGATCTGCCCGCGCAGCATCTCGTGGGCGCGGGCCGAGGCGCGGTCGGTGTCGGCGACGAACAGGATCTGTGGTGCGACGTGGCGGCGCGCGGCCTCCTTCAGCAGGCCGATCTCGTCGGTCATCTTGAAGAACTCGTCGAAAGCGTGGAAGCCGAGGTCGATCACCTTGGCCATGCCGTCATCGACGATGACGCGGTCCATCAGCTGCATCTTGCCGTAGGTGTCGATCACGTCGGCGGTCTCCGTGATCTTTGGCAGGTAGTCGAGCAGCGACGGTTCCTTCAGATTGACGTCGAAGGCCGCGACATTGCCGTTCTTGAGCAGCAGAAATTCGGCAAGCAGCCGCGCCAGCAGCGTCTTGCCGACCTGCGGGCGGGGCGAGCAGATGATGTAGACGGGCGTTGCGGGCATCGGCAGCTATATCAGTCGAACCTGGCGACCAATCCAGCCGTATCAGCCCTGCTTGCGCAACTATTTTTCGCTGTTGCGGGTGACGGGCTTCGAACCCACGATATCGGTCAGCCGGATCCGGTCGAACTCGCTCCAGACATTCGCCAGCCAGTGTCGGACATAGCCGCGCAGCACGAACGAATAATTCGCGGCTTCGTCGTTGATGCCCTTGTTGGCGACGAATTTCAGGAACGGGACCGACGACACTTCGACCTGCTCATAGGCCATTTCGTTGAGCTTGGGGATGGTCAGCTCGGTCGCGTCCTTGATCCGGTGGAAGTAGGAATTGTAAGTCGCCTGGTCCCATTGAAAGAACTGGGTGTCGTTGATGAAGTTCTTCACCAGGAAATATTTTGCGCCGGTCATGAAGCCCGCGGTCTCGGCGATCTCGTCCAGCGAGGCGATCGAGGGGCCGAGGATGTGGAACACCGCGAAGGTGATCTGGCCTGCCTTGGCGGCATCCAAGAAGCCGATGTCGCGCAGCGAGGCGAGCGCCGGCGAGAGCAGGCCGGCGCGGACGTCGATCACTGTCACCGACGGGCTGGTCGCGTTGAGCGTATCGAAGATCTTCATCTGATCGGCCGTCGTCGTCATGTCGACGATCTCGGTGATGTCGGGGTGGAAGCGCTTCAGGGTTCCGCGCGGCGATTCCGTGTCGAAGGCGCGCGTCGGCACGTTGTTGGCCGAGAAATAATCGAGCAAGGTGCGCGATACCGTGGTCTTGCCGACCCCGCCCTTGTCCGCGCCCACCACAACCACTGCCGGCTTTGCCATTGCTGTCCCCTAACGCGCCCCCGATCGCGAGGTCGCAATCGGCCGGGCCCCAAATCGATGTCCCAAGGATGTCCCCAGGGGTGTCCCAAGTCTGCTGTTGGGCGCGAACATGGCAGAAACAAGGGAGAATTCAAATCCTCGGCACGTCGATACGGCAATTCCCGAAGTTTTTCCCAATCGCGGTGAAACGCGCCACGCATGGCGGGACATCGCGTGCTTAATGACGGTCCCAGGGACCCATCGGATTGCCGATGCGATTGCCCGCCGGCTTGCTGCTCGCGGTCCCGGAGGAGCCCGGTGCCGGCAGGGGCGGGGGAGCGGCCGGGCCGCTCGCATCGTCCCACGGGCCATGACGCAGCGGGGGTGGGGCGTCCTGCTGGTCAGCTTGTCCCTCGGGCTCGTCCGTTCCCTCGGCGAGCGGCAGTGGACCGGGATCGTGGCCGCCGGCAAACTTGACCAGCGCGTCGACCCGGGACTGCACGGAGGGGTGGGTCGCGAACAGATCGGCAAAGCCCTCGCGGGGATTGTCGACGCAGAGCTCCATCACGGCCGAGGTCGCGCCGGGCAGCTCGCCGCGATTCTCGATCTTGCGCAGCGCCGAGATCATCGCATCAGGATCTTTCGTCAGCTCGACGGAGCCTGCGTCGGCGAGATATTCGCGCGAACGTGACAGTGCGAGCTTGACCACCTGGGACAGCAGCCAGGCCACCACGATCAGCACGATCGCGATGATGATCACGATTACCGCGCCGCCGCCGGAACTCTTGCTGTCGCTCGATGACGAGGACGACCGTGACGACGAGGAGGAGCCCGAGGACCATGAGCCGCCGGAGTTCCAGCTCAAATTCGTGAACAGGCGGAAGAACAATTCGCCGAAGAAACCGACCACGCCGGCGATGATGACGGCGACCACCATCAGCTGCACGTCGCCATTCTTGATGTGGGTCAGCTCGTGGCCGAGTACCGCCTCGATCTCCTTGTCATCAAGCGCATCGAGCAGACCCGTGGTGACGGTGATCGAATATTGCCGCGGATTGAGGCCGGTCGCGAACGCATTCAGCGCCGGGCTCTCCATGATCTTCAGCTTCGGCATGGTGATGCCGCGTGAGATGCAGAGGTTTTCCAGCAGATTGTAGAGCCGCGGCTCCTCCTGCCTTGTGACGTCGTGGCCGCCGGTCACCGCGTCGATCATCGACTGGTGGAAGAAATAGGCGATCACGACCCAGACCGCCGCCACGACCGTCGCGACCGGTGCGGCCACGATCAGATCGTGGAGGGCGCGCCTTAGATAATAGACGACGGTCTCATTGCTGTTGATGACGACTTCGGCGACCAGCGCGCCGGCATAGACCAGCACATAGACCAGCGCGAACAGGCCGGCGAGCAGCAGCATCGAACGAAACTTGTTCGAGGCGATATGCGTGTAGAGACCATACGCGGCCATGACGCGGGTGCCCTGCCGGCCTATCGGCTCAACTTTAGAACTTCACCTGCGGCGTGGCCTCGACTTCGGTGCGGCTGGCGCCGAGATCGAAGAAGTCCTTCCTGGTGAAGCCGAACATGCCGGCGAACAATGCCGCGGGCATCTGCTGGATGCCGGTGTTGTATTCCTGGACCGCGTTGTTGAAAAAGCGGCGGCTCGCCGCGATCTTGTTCTCGAGATCGGAGAGCTCGGATGCGAGCTGCTGGAAATTGGCGTTGGCCTTGAGGTCGGGATAGGCCTCCGACAGCGCGATCAGCCGGCCGAGCGCGCCGGAGAGCTGGTTTTCCGCCGCGGACACCTGCGCCGGGCCCTGCGCCGACATCGCCGAATTGCGTGCCTTAATGACGTCGTCCAGCGTGCCGCGCTCATGCGAGGCATAGCCTTTCACGGTCTCGACCAGGTTCGGAATCAGATCGTGGCGCTGCTTGAGCTGCACGTCGATATCGGCAAAGGCCTGGCCGACCCGCTGGCTCAGCGCCACCAGGCGGTTGTAGGCGCTGAACGCCAGGAATACGAGAACGACGATGACGCCGAGAACGATCCAGCCGGTCGACATGGAGAACTCCTGATGGGGGAAGAAGCTGGGCGCTAGCCTAGACCAAATTGACGCGAGATGAGAGCCCGGCGCAGAGGGAAGGTAAGACTTGGTCGAATGGGGAGCCGCCCGAGTTCAAGGCAAAAGCGGGTCGCGAGGTTAACTTTCGGCAATGACTGCGTCGCCCCAGCGCCAACGCCGGGCACCTGCATAGGCGGCCTTGTCCCGCCGGGGGACCTTCGCGAGTTCGACACCGTGCACCGTGCAGAGCTTCGCGGTAATCTCAGCCTTGCCGACATCCGGCGGCGCCAGCACGCGCGCGGCGCGCACGGCGGGCGGCGTGCGCGTCAGCGCGACGTAGATGAAGCGCTCGTCCTCGAACGGCACCTCGGCGCCCTTGATCTGGCGGTGTGCCTGCGAGCGCGGCAGGCGCTGGTTGAAATGACACCAGTCGGGCGCGCTGAGCGGGCAGGGCTTTTCGTGCGGGCAGGGCGCGGCGACAAAGGCACCCAGCGCGATCAGTTGCTGACGCAGCGCGAGGATGCGGGCGTAGCCGGCGGGCGTGCCGGGTTCGATCACGACCAGGGCGTGACGCGCTTTCGTCCACATCGCTTCCGCAAGCTTGCGCTGATCGCCTTCTGTGAGCTCGCCGACGACGTAGCTGGCGACGACGAGATCAGCTGGCGAGACCTCCGTGAGGTTGCCGCCGGCGTCGCCGGGCAGATAGCGGCATTCCAGGAGTCGCGTGCTGCCGCGCGCCAGTTCCAGCGCAAGCCGGCTCAGCGCGGCGTTGGCGTCGAGCAGGGTAAAATCCTGTAGCGAGGGAAAGGCTTCCGCAGCGGCCCAGCTCGCGGTGCCCGGGCCCGCGCCGACGTCGAGTAGCGTTTCCGGAGTGAGATCCGGTGCGATCTGCGTCAACGCATTGAGGCTTGCAGCGACGGCCGCGTAGGTCGCCGGCATGCGCGCCAGCGCATAGGCGAGCGCATCGGCGTCCGACTTGATCGTGCCGGAGCCGCCGCCGGTGCGGTAGCTGGTCGAGATTTTCTGCGAACGCTGCGCGGCGTCGGTGCGGGAGAAGCCCTGAAGCTTGCCGTCAAGGGCGGCCTTGAGTTCAGCGGGGAGGGTGGGGGAGATCATCATCAACCTCACGTCATTCCGGGGCGCGCGACGCGCGAACCCGGAATCCAGAGATTGTGGTTCGAGATTCCGGGTTCGATGCTGCGCATCGCCCCGGAATGACGGTCAATCTTCTCAAGCCACGTTCTGGTCGAGAATGTCCACGGCCTCTGACAGGCTGACCGACACCAGCTGCGACACGCCGCGCTCGGCCATGGTAACGCCGAACAGCCGGTTCATCCGCGCCATCGTGATCGGATTGTGCGTGATGATGATGAAGCGCGTGTCGGTCGAGCCGGTCATCTCGTGGAGGAGGTTGCAGTACCGTTCGACGTTGTGGTCGTCGAGCGGTGCGTCGACTTCGTCCAGCACGCAGATCGGCGACGGGTTGGTCAAGAACACCGCGAAGATCAGCGCCATCGCAGTCAGCGCCTGCTCGCCGCCCGAGAGCAGCGACAGCGTCTGCGGCTTCTTGCCCGGCGGTTTTGCGATGATTTCGAGGCCGGCTTCCAGCGGATCGTCGCTCTCGATCAAATGCAGCGCGGCTTCACCGCCGCCGAACAGCTCGACGAACAGGCGCTTGAAGTGGTTGTTGACCACCTCGAACGAGGTCAGCAGCCGCTCGCGCGCCTCCTTGTTGAGGCTCTGGATGCCCTGGCGCAGACGCTTGATGGCTTCGACGAGGTCGTCGCGTTCGGTGACGAGGCCGGTGTGCTGGGTCTCGACCTCGCGCAGCTCTTCCTCGGCGCGCAAATTGACGGCGCCGAGGCGCTCGCGGTCGCGGCGCATCTTTTCGAGATCTTCCTCGATGTCGTGCAGCGGCGGCAGCTCCGCGCCGGGTTCGATCTCGGCGAGGCCGGCGACGGCCTGCGGCTCGACCTCAAGCATGTCGCGGATCTCGCGCTCGATGTCCTCGAGCCGGCGCCGCGCGCCTTCCATACGCTCCTCGGCGCGGGCGGTGGCCTCGCGCGAGCTGGAGAGCGCTTCCAGCGTCAGCTTCGCGGCACGATCGGTTTCCGCCATCAGGGATTCGGCGGTGGCGAGCGCGTCGGCGGCCATGCGGCGGTCGTTCTCGGCGTATTCGATCTCGGTGATCAGCGCGCTGCGCTTCTCGGCGAACACTTGCGGCGCGTTTTCGAGCTCGCTGCGCTCGATCGTGAGCTCCGCAATGCGAGCCTGGATGGTGTCGATGTGGGAGGCCGCGCTCTCCTTGCGGTTCTGCCACTCGGTGCGTTCGGCCAGGATCGCCTGCACGCGGCGGTCGGCCAGCTCAGCCTCGCGTGCCAGCGCCTGCGCCTCGGCGCGGACCTGGGCCGCCATGCGGCGATGGCCTTCGATGTCGCTGCGGACCGCGGCGAGACGGGTCTCGGTGTCCTCGCTTGACGGCAGCTCGGAGATGCCGGCTTCGGCGTATTCGTAGGCGGCCTCGGCCTCGGCGCGGTCGGCGGCGAGACGGCTGTGCGCTTCCGACAGCGTCGCCTTGCGCGCGGCGTGGCGGCTGATCTCGCGCTCGGCGGTGGCATGACGCTCGCGCGCGACGTTGAGCTCGCGCTGCGCGGCGCGCCAGGCTTCGCGGCTGGCACCTTCGGTGCTCGCTGCCATCTGCAGCTCGGACTCGGCGTTCTCCAGCGCCTGACGCTTGATCTGCGCGTCGATGCGGGCCTGCTCCAGCTCGTTCTCGATGTCGACGAGACGGGCGCGCTCGGCAAGGCGCCGCGCGGCACCGGTCGGCGCATGAGCCGCCGCGACAAAGCCGTCCCAGCGCCAGACGTCGCCCTCGGGCGAGACCAGCCGCTGGCCGGTCTTGAGCTGCGAGACCAGCTCGGCGCCGCGCTCGCGTGGCACCACGCCGATCTGGGCCAGACGGCGCGTCAGCTCGGCCGGCGCCTGCACATGATTGGCGAGCGGCACGGCGCCTTCCGGCAGCTCCGGATCGCCGTCGGTGTGTCCGACATTGGTCCAGCGCATCGGCGCCGACGGGTCGATCGGGGCATCGAGGTCGTCGCCGAGCGCGGCGCCGATCGCCTTTTCAAAGCCCTTGTCGACGGTGATGCCGTCGATGATCGGCGGCCACAGATTCTTGGTCTCGCCGTTGAGGATCTTGGAGATCGTGCGCGCCTCGGTCTCGAGCCGCTGTGCGCGCTTGTCGGCTTCGACGAGCGGCGAGCGCGAGGATTCCAGCGTCTGGCGGGCGGCGACGTGCGCGGCTTCGCTCGCTTGCGCCGCGGCTTCCGAGGCGGCCAGCGTCTGCTCCGCGGTCTCGACCGTCGCGGTCAGCTCGTCGAGATCGCCAAAGCCGCCGGTCTCGGCGGCAAGCTTCTGCTCTTCCGCGGCGACGTTCGCGATCTCCTGGTCGAGCCGGGAAAGCTTGTCGCGGTGGGTGCGGACGTTGGCCTCTAACTGGTTGCGCTTGGCGGTGAGGTCGGCGAGCGCGGTGGTGAGCTCGGCGAATTGCTGCTCGGTCTCGGTCAGCACCGCCTCGGCTTCGCCGACGCGTTCATCGACGCCTGAGCGCTTCTCGACACGCGACTTGATCTCTTCCTTCAGCTCCGAGTCTTCGGTGTCGAGCCGCTGCAGCGCGACGTCGGCGTCCATGGTTTGTTGCTGCGCACGGGAAATGTCGCCTTCGAACTGGGCGAGGCGGCGCTCGAGTTCGGCGACGCGCTCCTTGGCGCGCTCCTCCTCGCGGTCGAGCAGCTCGCGGGCATTGGTCAGGCGCTGGAGGCCTGCCGCGGCGCGCGCCTCGGCATCGCGCAGCGCCGGCATTTCGGCGGCCCGGATGGCCTGGATGCGAGCGGCTTCGGCCTGATGCTGGGTGCGCTCCGCCATCTCGCGGACGGCGAGATCGTGGGTCTGGCCGGATTCGTTGACGTCGGCATGGGCGCCGATCCAGCGCAGGTGGAACAGGGTTGCTTCGGCCTTGCGGACCTTGGCCGCGACTTCGCGGTAGCGCACGGCCTGGCGGGCCTGCTTCTTCAAGCCTTCCATCTGGCCTGCGAGCTGGCCGATCACGTCCTCGACGCGGGTGAGATTGGTTTCGGCCGCCTTCAGCCGCAGCTCGGCCTCGTGGCGGCGGGCGTGCAGACCGGCGACGCCGGCGGCGTCTTCCAGCACGCGGCGGCGCTGCTCGGGCTTGGCCTGGATGATCTCGCCGATCTTGCCCTGGTGGACGAGGGCCGGCGAGCGCGCGCCGGTGGCGGCGTCGGCGAACAAGATCTGCACGTCGCGGGCGCGCACGTCGCGGCCGTTGATGCGGTAGACCGAGCCGGCTTCGCGCTCGATCCGGCGGGAGATTTCGAGAAGCTGGCTGTCGTTCATCGCCGCTGGCGCGGTGCGATCGGCATTGTCGATCGTCATCGTCACTTCGGCGTGGTTGCGCGCGGGACGGTTGCCGGAGCCGGCGAAGATCACCGCGTCCATGTCGGCGGCGCGCAACGACTTGTAGGAGGTCTCACCCATCGCCCAGCGCAGCGCTTCGACGAGATTCGACTTGCCGCAGCCATTGGGTCCGACCACGCCGGTCAGGCCGGGCTCGATGACGAAGTCCGTGGGCTCAACGAAGGACTTGAAGCCGTGAAGGCGCAGGCGGGTGATTTTCATAAGCACGCATCTCTGTTGGCAGGCGCGAATCCCCCTGCCGGGACAATACCATGGAAGGCAGTGTCGCTATCCGGGCGAGTCGCGCGAGGCGCCTCATGCGGCTGGACAATGGCCGCGGTGCGCCGCGAGGGCAACCGGCGAAAGCCGCTTTTCCCAAGGGATTTATGCCGGGAAAGATACGGCTTTCGAGATGCGAATCAGAACTGGGGCGTGCGAATCAGCTCTTCAGCAGCGGATTGATCTTCTTGGCGAATTCCTCGAACGAGGCCTCGCCCTTGATCTTCTCGCCGTTGATGAAGAAGGTCGGCGTCGAATCCACCTTCAGAACGTCGCTGGCATACTTCTGGTCGGCGGCGATCTTGTCGAGCAGCGCCTGATCCTTCAGGCAGGCCTCGACCTGCTGCTGGGTGAGACCGGCCTGCTTGCCGATCCGCGTCAGGGTCTCGGTGGTGTTCTTCACCACCCAGTCGTTCTGCTGGCGGAACAGCATGTCGGTGACCGCGAAGTATTTCGGCCCGTCGCCATTGGCGATGCAGCGCGACAGCATCGAGCCGGCGGCGGCTTTGATGTCGAGCGGGAACTCGCGGAAGATGTAACGCACCTTGCCGGTGTCGATGTATTCCTTCTTGATCTTGGGGAACACCTGCTCGTTGAAGGCGGCGCAGTGCGGGCAGGTCATCGAGGCGTATTCGGTGATGGTGACGGCGGCATCGTTCGGGCCGAGCGCCATGTCGGGCAGTGACACGGGCTTGGTGACGTCGGCGGCGGACTGCGCCGCAGCCTCGGAGATGAACCGCAGCGGCGACAGCCCGGCGAGCGCGGCAAGCCCGGTCAGCGACAGCATCGTGGTGAAGGCGCGGCGGGTGATGATCAAGGTCGGCTCCCGAATTGGCAAAATGTCGCCCCAGGGGTCTATGAAGTTCCCGCCCGGGCGGCCTGTCGCTAGCTTGAAACGTAGCTTGAGGCAATGGCGAGCGGTAGAGACGGGTCCAGATTGGCCGCGAAATAAGGCTCAATTTCGCTTGATGGCGGCCCCCAGCCGCGCCAGCGCCGTCTTCAGTTGTTCATCTTCGATATCGCCCAGGCTCTCCGCCACCTTGGCCACCGATTTGGGATCGGGCGGGCCGGGTCGGACCGGTCGGCGCGGGCGCGATAGCGGAGCCTGGCGGAAGGCGAGCTTGCCGACCGCGCTCCAGCCGAAGAAGCGGTTGACGCGCTCCAGGATCACGTCCGCGGAATGCTGGATCTCCAGCGCCATCGGTCCCTCGACCCGCAGCACCAGGGTCGCCGGCTCCTGCGGCTGGCCCTCCACCGGTCGCGGCCATTGCATCTTCAGCGGCTCGGCATGGGCGGCGATTTCGGGACCTGCGATCTGCGCCCACCGGGTCACCAGCTCGCGTGCCGCAAACCCCTGCTTGGCATAGGCCTCGGCAAAGACGTCGTTGAGCAGGATGCCCAGCGGCTTGGCGCTGATCGGACCGGGTTTGGGAGGGAATTTGGACATGGGTCCTTATAGCACTTCGGCGGGCGGACCACAGACCCGCGGCGCGTCATGGCCGGGCTTAGCCGTCCGAAGGACGGCGTCGCTTTCGCTCGCCTATGTCCCGGCCATCCCCGTTCTTCGCTCGAAGAAAGGCGTGGATGCCCGCGACGAGCGCGGGCATGACGTAGAGAGGCTGGTGCATTGCCGTTACAGTGCAGGAATGAGCTCCAGATCCGTCCGTAAGCCGAAGCCGGAACCTTCTCAGCCGGAGACATCATCACGCCCGGTGGCGTTGCTCGCCTGGTACGACCGTCACCGGCGCCGGTTGCCCTGGCGGGCCGCGCCCGGCGAGACGTCGGATCCCTACCGCGTCTGGCTGTCGGAGATCATGCTGCAGCAGACTACGGTGAAGGCGGTCGGGCCTTACTTCGAAAAATTCGTCGCGCGCTGGCCGGATGTCACCGCGCTCGGACGGGCCTCGCAGGATGATGTGCTGCGGATGTGGGCCGGGCTCGGCTATTACTCGCGCGCGCGTAACCTGCACGCCTGCGCGGTCGCTGTGACGCGCGAGCATGGCGGCAGCTTTCCCGCCACCGAGGAGGGGCTGCGTGCGCTGCCGGGCATCGGGCCGTACACGGCGGCGGCGATCGCGGCGATCGCCTTCGATCGCCATACCATGCCGGTCGACGGCAATATCGAGCGCGTGGTGTCGCGGCTCTTTGCAGTTGAAGATGAACTCCCGCAGGCGAAACCTCTGATCCAGCAACGGGCGGCGGCGCTGCTTGCAAACTCCCGCGCCGGCGACAGCGCGCAGGCGCTGATGGATTTGGGCGCCTCGATCTGCACGCCGAAAAAGCCGGCTTGCTCGTTGTGTCCGTTCACTGAGGATTGCACCGCGCGCCTCCAGGGCACGCAGGAGACCTTTCCGCGCAAGGCGCCGAAGAAGAGCGGAACGTTGCGACGCGGAGCGGCCTTCGTCGTCACACGCGGCGAGGAGCTGCTGGTCCGCAGCCGGCCCGAAAAGGGCCTGCTCGGCGGCATGACCGAAGTGCCCGGCTCGGACTGGCTCGCCGGCCAGGACGACGCGGCGGCGAAGCTGCAGGCGCCGGCGCTGAAGGGGCTGTCGCGCTGGCAGCGCAAAATGGGTGTCGTCACCCACGTCTTCACGCATTTTCCGCTGGAGCTGGTGGTCTACACGGCCAATGCCGCAGCCCGCACCGGCGCGCCCGAGGGCATGCGCTGGGTCCCGGTCGCCACCCTTGCGGACGAGGCACTGCCCAACGTCATGCGCAAGGTGATCGCGCACGCGCTCAACCTTTCAGCGGGCTCGTCCTCCTGACAGCACGCTGGCAGCAGCGCTACGCTATCGGGGTGGGAAATGGAGGCTACCAATGGTCAAGACCGCGCTCGACAATTTTCCAAGGCCCCCCTGTGCGGAGCTGTTGGGATGGCGCCTGCTCGATGCCCGCCCCGAGGAGGGCTGGATCAAGCTCGGCTTCGAGGGCAAGCCGGAGTTCTGCAATCCGGCCGGCTTCATCCAGGGCGGCATGCTCTCGGCCATGCTCGACGACACCATGGGCCCGGCGGTGCTGGTGATGAGCGAGGGCCGGCTCTACACCACCACGATCAGCATGACCGTGAATTTCCTCAGCCCCGCAAGACCCGGTCCGATCATCGGGGAGGCGAAGGTGACGCAGCTCGGCAAGACCATTGCGTTCGTCGAGGCCAAGCTTATGGCGGAGAACGGCACGGTGCTGGCGACGGCCAGCGCGACCGAGCGGTTGCTGGAAGCGGCAAGGGTGGTGCGGTAGTCGTTACCGTCGGGGCCGTGTCGCGGAGTGCTGCGCGCAAGGCTTATACAGCGCCTGAAGTGCTTTGCCGCGCAGCAAGATGAGTTGCGGCCTCAACCCGCCGCGCGCCGCGATCCAACGCTGCACCGGCCCGGGATACATGGAGTATAGGTAATTGGTGGCGTCAGGGTCGGTAATCGTCCTTCCCTTCCGACCGAAATCCCAAGCAGCGTGGAAGCCGAGAGCGGCCTTCGAGGTCACACAGATTTTGTCAGCGGCAACTGCACCGAGAACGATGGTGCACGATGAGGCACAAAGTCCATCGATGATGACGGTCTCTCCGGAAGTGCGCAGGCGTTCATATCTGTCAACATAGGTGTCGATTAGTCCGCCACGATCGCCAGCGATCCGTATCGCCGCATGACTTGCGTGCACTTCGGCCAGCAAGATAGCCGCCGCAAGCAACCCCGCCCGGAACTTCATGATCGCAGCCTCGGTTATTCGCGTCTATCGAATGGACAAATTTCTCTCGCATCCAAGGATTGGCTTAGATCGAAGCGCACCAGCGGGCGGTTGCGGCCGCTCATGGTCTTCAGCCTCGGCCTGAAAGCGCTGGACCATCCCGGGTCTTTGAAACAGACAGGCGTTGATCTAGGTCAATTGGACATGCAGGGCGCGCCAAATGATGGGGCAAGTGCCTGTCCCGTTGACGGCATCACCCTGCGGATAGAACCGGCACTCCAATGACGGGAGGACGCCCATGTTTCGATATGCTCTGGTTGGCTTGGCCGCAGCCGCTCTTGTCGGCGCAAGCCTTGTTCCCGATGACGCACTCGCGCGCGGCGGCCGCGGAGGAGGTGGCGGCTATCGGGGAGGGGGATTTCACGGAGGAGGCGCGCACTACAGAGGCGGTGCCGTTCACGCTGGTCGCTACGGCGGCCGCGCTCACGTCTCCCGGCCGATAGCAGGGTACCCCGTAGCACGTACTGCGGCGCGCAGAGGCGTCTACCGGGGAGCCGCATACGGAGCCGCGGCAGTAGGAGTCGGAGCGGCGGCGGCAGGTGCGTACGGCTACTACAACAACCGTTGCTACGATGCCTACGGCAATTGGGTGTGTTCCGGACAGTATGGATATTGACGGGCCGTGACGGACGCGGGGCGGTTGGACAACTCTTACCGCCCCGCCTTCAGGCGCTCGCGCGCTTCGCATCTCCACTGACGATCGGCGGTTTCGCGTTCAGCGCCTCGACCTGGAAGCCCGCAACGCGCTTGTAGTTGGCGGCGATGTCTTCCAGTTCCTTCTGCGACAGCACGTCGGTGACGACCTCAAAGCCGTCGGGCGCGCGCTCCTCGACCAGCTGCATCACCTGCTCAGGTCCGTTCTTGCGGTTGAGCAGGACGAGGTCGGTGGTCGCGGGGCGGCGCTCGGCCTCATAGGCGAGCAGCGCCGCGGTCGTCGGTCCAAGCGCGAGAATCTCGCGGGTGATGGTGCGGGCATCGAGGATGGCCTGCGAGGCGCCGTTCGAGCCGATCGGATACATCGGATGCGCGGCATCGCCCATCAGCGTGACCTTGCCGAAGGTCCATTGCGAGACCGGATCGCGGTCGACCAGCGGATATTCGTAGGCGTGCGGGCAGTTCTTGATCAGGCCGGGCACGTCGAGCCAGTCGAACTGCCAGCTCTCGAACCAGGGCAGGAACTCCTCCAGCCGCGCGGTGCGGTTATAGTCCTCGCGCCGCCACTGATAGGTCGGCGGCATGTGGCGCTCGGCGACCCAGTTGATCAGATGGTTGCCCGCCGCGTCCGGCGCCTTGCTGATCGGATAGCAGACGAATTTCAGGATCTCATGGCCGGCCATGATCATGGTGCGGCCGGTCAGGAAGGCCTTGGAGGGCGTGACGCCGCGCCAGAGGATGCGCCCGTTCCAGATCGGCGGGCCTTCATGGGGATAGAGCTTTTCGCGCGCGGCGGAATGGATGCCGTCGGCGGCGATCAGGATCGTGCCTTCGTAACTCCCGGCGGCCTTGCCGGTTGTCCGGTCGATGAAGTCGGCGCGCACGCCGTCTGCCGTCTCGGTCCAGCCGGTCAGATGGTGGCTGGTGAGGATGTTGTCGGGGCCGAGCCGCTCGATCGCAGTGTCGAGCAGGAGCTGTTGCAGCGTGCCGCGATGGATCGAGAATTGCGGCCATTTGTAGCCGGCCTCCAGCCCGCGCGGCTCGCTCCAGATCGGCTTGCCGTGCTTGGAGAAATAGGCGAGCTCGCGCGTCCGCACCCCGCTGGCGTCCAGTCTGTCCATCAGCCCGAGCTCGATCAGCTCGCGCACCGCATGCGGCAGCACGTTGATGCCGACGCCCAGCGGCTTCAGTTCCGCGACGCTTTCGAAGACTTTTGCGGGAACGCCGATCTGGTGCAGGCTGAGCGCAAGCGTCAGCCCGCCGATGCCGCCACCGGCGATGAGTACGGTCATGACAAAATCCCCCTCCGATTGACGGCGTCTTCGCACAGCCGGGCGGCCGTGGGCAACTGCGAAGAGGCCCCCCTATGGACGGCGCGGCGGAGGGCCGTTAACCTCGGGTTTTCCCCATGAGGTCCGACATGCTCAAGCTCTACTACGCAACCGGCACCTGCGCGCTCGCCACCTACATCACCCTGGAGGAGGCCGGTGCCGACTACACGGCCGAACGGCTGAGCTTCAAGGACAACCAGCAGAGCAGCCCGGATTATCTCAAGATCAACCCGAAGGGCCGTGTGCCGGCGCTGGTGACCGATCGCGGCGTCCTCACCGAGACGCCGGCGATGCTGGCCTATCTCGCGCAGACCTTTCCCAAGGCGAAGCTCGCGCCGCTCGACGATCCCTTCGACTTCGCCCAGGTACAGTCGTTCAACTCCTACCTCTGCTCGACCGTGCACATCAATCATGCCCACAAGATGCGCGGCCCGCGCTGGGCGACGCAGGAGAGCTCGTTCGCCGACATGAAGGCGATGGTCCCGAAGACCATGGCCGCCTGCTTCGCCCTGATCGAGCAGAAGATGTTTCGGGGGCCCTGGGTGATGGGCGATCAGTTCACGATCTGCGATCCGTATCTCTACACGCTCTCGACCTGGCTCGAAGGCGACAGCGTCGACATCAACGCAACCCCGAAGATCGCCGACCATTTCAAGCGCATGTCGGATCGTCCCGCCGTGGCAAAGGTGATGGCCGCGCAGAAGGCGTAAGGACAACATGCTCCGCTGTCGTCCCGGGCAAGCGTAAGCGTAGACCCGGGACCCCATACCGCGGAAGCTATCGATTGTGATCGGTAGAAATCCCGAACGACCAGTCTTCGCCAGACCGCATCCTGTGGTTATGGGTCCCGGATCGGCGCGCGCCTGGGGCGCGCTTCCGGGACGACACCGTGTTTGTTGAAGCTGCGTCCTACCCAGCACGCCGTTCTTTCTTCTCCAGCTCCCGCCCCGTCTCCAGCATCAGCCGCCGCAGCCAGATCGAGCCGGGGTCCATCTGCGCGCGGGTCGGGTAGAACATGAACTGCTCGTCGATCCCGGGGTCGAGCGGCGGCGTTACCGCGACGAGGCCGAGCTGTTTCGACAGTGCCGCGATCAGCCGGCGCGGCACGAAGGCGACGAGATCGGTGCGGGCGGCCACGTGCAGCGCTTCGAGATAGCCTGACACGACCAGCGAGATGTGCCGCTCGATGCCCTTGGCCCTGAGCCAGGTGTCGATCAGATCCTCATTGCTGCCTCGGATGATCACGCCGACATGGCGCGCGGCCAGGAACGTCTCGCGCCGCTTCAGCTTCGCGGCCAAGGGGTGGCCGCGCCGCACCGCCAGCGCGTCGCTGTCGACGTAGAGCAACTGGCGGTGAAAGCCCTTGAAGGCGTTGCCGATCGAAATCACGAGGTCGATGGTGCGGGCGAATTCGGCGTGGAAGATCGCCGATCCCCGCCATGGCACGACGTCGATGCGGACGTTGGGCGCGGCCCGCGTCACTTTCTCCATCAGCGGCGGCATCAGCAGCTCGACTGCGAGATCCGGCATCATCAGGCGGAATTGCCGCTCGCTGCGTGCGGCATCGAACTCGTCAGGCACGAACAGCCCGCGCACCTGATCGAGCGCCTGTGCCAGCGGCGCGCGCAGGGCCTGCGCCCGCGGTGTCAGCTCCATTCGCGCGCCGGTGCGCACCAGCAGCGGATCGCCGAGAATGTCGCGCAGGCGCTGCAACGCGTGGCTGGCCGCCGGCTGCGACAGGCCCATGCGAAGCGCGGCGCGGCTCACACTGGCCTCGCGCAGCAGGGCGTCGAGCGCGGTCAGCAGGTTGAGGTCAAGCGAATTCAAATTCATCAGGCGAATAGATATCATATTCTCTATCGATTTGAAGAATTTTGATGCCGCGGCGATCATCTGCGCGTTCCCACCAAACGGAGATGCCGCCATGAACGCGAGCGCCAACAAGAAACTGATGCAGGACATTTTCGCCGCCGCCGCCAATCCCGATCCGGCCGCACGCGATCGCGCCCTGTTCACCGCAAGCCTTGCCGAGGATGCCAAATGGATCGTGACCGGCCAGTATTCCTGGTCGCGCGTCTTCTCTGGCAAGGAGTCGATCCTCAATGATCTGCACGGCTATGTGCGCACCCGCCTGCGCGACCGCACGCGCACGGTCGCGCACCGCTTCATCGCCGACGGCGATGTGGTCGTCGTGGAGGCCAAGGGCGACAACGTCACGCCCGAAGGCGTGCGCTACGACAACGACTATTGCCTGGTGTTTCGTCTCGAGGACGGCAAGATCAAGGAGATCCGCGAGTATTGCGACTCGATCCTGACCGAGCGGGCGCTCGGTCCTTTTCCGCAAGCACCGGCGAGGGCTGCGAGCTGAGTGGATTGCGCGTCACGTCCGCCCGCCGACTTCATCAGGCCGAGCCGGCGATGGTCGTGCGGGCCTGGCGGGCGCTGGTCGAAACGGTCCGTATCAGGCGCGAACGGTCCCGGGCCCGGGATCAACTCGCCGCCATGAGCGAGCGGGAGCTTCTGGACTGCGGGATGACCAGGGCGGAGATCGCGTACGAGCTGCACAAGCCCCGCCGGCGGAAATAAAGGGTCGAGGGTACGGCCCGCGCCTCTCCAGATATTCCAGTGCCGGCGGAACCTTCGGATTCCGCCGGCGTTTCCTTCGCTTCCGGGGCAATCGCGCCCCCGGCATTGCGCGCGTGTGGGAATTTCATGCTGGCTGGGGTTTCGGACGTCTCGACACAGGTGAACCCTGGCTTCCCTGGACTTCGTGAGCGGCTGAGAGATGCGACTGCGGCTGCGCACCGTGAACTCGATGCGCAACTTTCGTCGTTCGATCTCACCGTCTTGGCGGGCTATCGCCGCTTTCTTCAAGCCAGCGCCGGCGCGCTTCTTCCGCTCGAGGCCGCGCTCGTCGCCGCGGGCGTCGCCAGGATATTTCCGGACTGGCCGGAGCGGTCGCGCAGTGCCGCGATCGCGGCTGATCTCGGGCGGCTCGGCAGCGCCGCGCGATCCACCGTATCCGTGCCGCCGCTGACGCCCAGCGGCATGCTCGGTACGATGTACGTGCTGGAGGGCTCTCGGCTCGGGGCCAGGTTCCTGCTGAAAGAGGTCGCAGAGGCCGCCGACCTGCGCATGACGGAGGCCACCAGCTATCTCGGCCATGGTGCAGGCAAGCGCCTGTGGCAGAGTTTCCTGTCGAAGCTTCAAGGCGGAGAGGCCTGCGACGAGGTCGAGGCGATCGCGGCGGCGCGGGTTGCCTTCGCCGCGTTCGGGCGGGCGGCGGAGCGGGCATGAACGAGGCGGTCAATCTCACCAATTGCGATCGCGAGCCGATCCACGTTCCCGGCAGCGTGCAGCCGTTTGGCTTCATGCTCGCTGTGCTCTCGGATTTCACGATCTGCTTGGCCTCGGACAATGTCGGCAGCTTTCTCGGAAGCGACGTCTCCGATCTGCTCCAGCGGCCGTTGACGAGCGCCATCTCCGAAGCGGCTGTCGAGACCATCCGCGGCCGCGTCGACTATTTGAGTGGGCCGGATGCGACCGAGCGCCTGTTCGGCGTCGAACTCCAGGCCGGCAAGCCGCTTTACGATCTCTCGATCCATTTCTCCGGCGTCTACCTCATCGTCGAGGCGGAGCCGAGCGTCCACGAGCCCGGCGTCAATTCCGGCGAGCTCGTCCGCCTGATGCTCGAACGGATCCGCAAGACGCGCGGCATGACCGAGCTCGCGCGGGAGGCGGCGCGTCAGCTCAAGGTGCTGACCGGATTCGATCGGGTCATGGTCTACCAGTTTCACCCGGACGGATCGGGCGAGGTGATCGCCGAGACCGCAGAAGCAGGGCTCGAATCCTTCCTCGGCCTGCGTTATCCTGCATCGGATATCCCAAGGCAGGCGCGCGCCCTCTACCAGCGCAATTGGCTGCGCATCATTGCCGACGTCAACGCCAGGTCGGCTGCCCTGATGTCGACCGCCACGCACAATGCGGGATTGCTCGACCTGTCGATGAGCGTGCTGCGCTCGGTCTCGCCGATCCATATCGAATATCTGCGCAACATGGGGGTCGCCGCCTCGATGTCGGTATCGATCCTGCGCGATGGCAAGCTGTGGGGTCTGTTCGCCTGTCATCATTATTCGCCGCGGTACATTTCGTTCGACAAGCGCACAGCTTCCGAGCTGTTCGGGCAGATGTTCTCCTGGATCGTCGAGGGACGCGAGCGCGAGGGCGATGTCGCCTATGAGGCGCGGGCCCACCAGGTCCAGGAGCGCTTGATCGAGATCGCGGCCTCGCACGACCACAGCCGCCGCGCGATCGTCGACTTTCTCGGCGACTACCGCAAGATGATCGACTGCGACGGCGTCGCGGTCTGGTCCGACAACAAGATCGCGCTCGAGGGAGACACGCCGACCGAAGACGAGGTGAAGGACCTCGTCGCCTTCATCAACCGGACCTCGCCGGGCCGGATCTTCGCCAGCGCCGAGATCGCCAAGGTCTATGCCGCCGGCCAGGCTTTTCGCGACCGCGCGGCGGGTTTTCTCGCCATTCCGATCTCACGGGCCCCGCGCGACTGCCTGATCTTCTTCCGGCGCGAGGTTACGCGGTCGGTGAACTGGGCCGGCGCTCCCGACAAGATCTACGACGAAGGTCCGAACGGGCCGCGCCTGACGCCGCGCAAGAGCTTCGAGCTCTGGCAGGAGACGGTGGCGGGCCAGTCGAAACCGTGGTCGGCAGCGGACATCCGCATCGCCGAGAGTCTGCGCGTCACACTGCTGGAAGTGATCCTGCAATTGTCCGACCTCGCCGCGCGCGAGCGCCGCGGCGCGCAGGAGCGGCAGGAGCTGATGATCGCCGAGCTCAATCACCGCGTCCGCAACATCCTGAGCCTGGTCCGCGCGCTGGTGGCGCAGAGCAAGGACACGGCGATGAGCGTGGAGGAGTTTGCGAGCGTTCTCGGCGGTCGCATCCAGGCCCTGGCCCGCGCCCACGACCAGATCACCAATCTGAACTGGGCGCCGGTGGCGCTGCGGGCCCTCCTCGAATCGGAGGCCGGCGCCTATCTCGGGGCGCGCGCAGACCGGGTGAAGATGGGCGGCCCGGACGTCGCGCTTGATCCCAAGGCGTTCGCCACGCTGGCCCTCGTCGTCCACGAGATGATGACCAATTCCGCCAAATACGGCGCGCTCGCCGATTCCACCGGCAGCGTCGAGGTAGTCTGGCGCCTCGATCCCTCGTCGAGCCTCGTGATCGAATGGAAGGAAAGCGGCGGGCCACCGGTGCAGCCACCGTCGCGGCGCGGCTTCGGCACAACGATCATCGAGCGCTCGGTGCCGTTCGATCTCAAGGGCGATGCCGAAATCCGCTTCGACCTTCTGGGCGTGCAGGCGACGTTCGTCATTCCCCCCAATTTCGTCGAGCTGGTGCCGTCGATAGCAGGAGCCGCCATGCGTCTTGAGGAACAGCAGTCCAGCCGGCCCCGGATCTCCGAGACCGCGCTGATCGTCGAGGACAATCTGATCATCGCAATGGCGGCGGAGGTCATCCTGCTCGATCTCGGCGCGCGTCACGTCGACACCGCCGCGACCGTCGACCAGGCGCTGCGCTCGATCGAGCGGACCCGGCCGAGCTTTGCCCTGCTCGATCTCAACCTCGGCAGCGAGAGCAGCATCAAGGTGGCGCAGAAGCTGAAGGAGATCGGCGTGCCCTTCATCTTCGCAACCGGCTATGGCGAGCGCGCGCCGCTTCCGGTGGATCTGGCCTCGGCGCCGGTGGTTCAGAAGCCGTACACGCTGGAAGTGGTCGAGCACGCGCTCGGCAAATTGCAGCAGGCTGGCGCCCAATAGTCGTTCGCCCTGTGAACGCATGCAGCTCTGCGCATCCCGCTCGGGATTCGTACGCGAACTTTGCATAGCTGCTGACAAAAGCAGCAGTTTTCGCGCCCGCAGATCCAGATCGCGCGAAAAATTTGAAGGTTCAATTAACGAGTGTCCCCCATTGTGTCGCAGTGCAGCGTGGGTCGCAAAGACGCGCGGCTGCCAGGGTGGTCGTGGTGATTTGCCGGAATTGTTCGGCCGCTCGAAGTGAAATGCATCTGGGTGGACAGTGGGAATGCCGAAGTTTCGTTTGCGGATCAGGGGACGCCTGTACGCAGGCTTCATGGCCTTGGTGGTGGTTGGTCTCGTGATGGCGGTGGTTGCCGTCTGGAATTTGCGGGCGGTGCAGGATCAGGTCGCAAGACAATCCGCACTTTCGGACAGCACGGCGCGGGTTTTGGAGATATCGACCCAGCTTCAGGCGATCCAGCGGGCCAATCTGCGTTACGTCTACGACGCCAACGAGCCCGCGATGAAGGAGGCGCAAGAGCGGGAAACCGCTGCGACCGAGCTGTTGCGGGTCGGCGCCAAGGGGACGCTCTCGGAGGATCGACGAGCGCTCTACAACGGCCTCATCGACGACATTGCCAAGATGCGACGCCTGCGTGACAATCTCGGCGACGCCGTCAACGAGGCGAGAACGGGCAAGGCGACGTTGCTGCCGAGCGGCGAGGAGCTCGCCGTCAAGATGGGCAAGCTGGTCGATGCGGCGCGCGCCGCCGTCGACGAAGACACCGCGGCCCTCGTCGCCGACCTCGAATCCAGGATCCTCCTTGTTCGGGTCGCAAACTGGCGTTTCCTGGCGCTGCGCGACGCGCAGGGACCCGCGAATTTCAGGGCGAGCGTAGACAGGGCGGCGCAGCGGCTCGCGGCGATCGAAAAGAGCCCGCAGGCGGCGGAATTGCGATCCACGCTCGCGCCGGTGAAGACCTCGCTCGGAATCTACAAATCGGCGTTCGAGACGACATCCGCCGCGATGCTTCAGGCCGACGAGATCTACCACAAGAGCCTCGCGCCCCTCATCGTCGACAGCGTCGGCAGGCTCAAGGCCGCGGAAGCGACCCTGAAGAAGGACTATCAGGAATCGCGTACGACCGCCGAAGCCGTGATCGCGGGTACGACGACCATTCAGGAGATCGCCGGTGGCCTCGCCGTCCTGTTCGGCTGCATCGTCGCCTTCCTGATCGCCCGCGGCATCGTCGGTCCCCTGGCCTCGATGACGCGCGCGATGGGGCTGATCGCCGGCGGCAATCTCGAGGTCGAGATTCCCGGCCGCGGCAAGGCCGACGAGATCGGCGACATGGCCAAGGCGATCCAGGTGTTCAAGGACAATATGGTCGAGACCGAGCGCCTGCGCGCCGAGCAGACCGAGGTCGAGGCGCGGCAGGCGGAAAACCGCAAGAAAGACATGGTCAGGCTCGCCGATCAGTTCGAGCAGGCGGTCGGCGAGATCGTCAACACCGTGTCGTCGGCATCGAACGAGCTCGAAGCCTCCGCCGGCACCTTGACCACGACCGCCTCGCGGGCCCAGGACCTGTCGACGGAGGTCGCCAGCGCCTCGCAGGAGGCCTCGGCCAATGTGCAGGCGGTTGCCTCGGCGACCGAGGAGCTGTCCTCCTCGGTGTCGGAGATCGCCCGCCAGGTGCAGGAATCCGCCCGTATCGCGGTCGAGGCCGTCGGTCAGGCGAGCAGGACCAACGACCGCGTCGGCGCGCTCTCCAAGGCCGCCGCGCGGATCGGCGACGTGGTCGAGCTGATCAGCACCATCGCCGGCCAGACCAACCTCCTGGCGCTGAACGCCACCATCGAGGCGGCGCGCGCGGGTGAAGCCGGCCGCGGCTTTGCCGTGGTCGCCTCCGAGGTCAAGGCGCTCGCCGAGCAGACGGCGAAGGCCACCGGCGAGATTGCCCAGCAGGTTTCCGGCATCCAGGCCGCGACGGAGGAATCGGTCGGCTCGATCAGGGAGATCAGCGGCACCATCGAGCGGCTGTCGGAGATTTCATCGACGGTCGCGGCCGCCGTGGAGCAGCAGGGCGCGGCGACGCAGGAGATTTCCCGCAACGTCCAGCAGGCGGCCCATGGCACGCAGAGGGTGTCGTCCAACATCGGCGACGTGCAGCGTGGCGCCTCCGAAACCGGATCGGCCTCATCGCAGGTGCTGTCGGCGGCACGCTCGCTGTCGGCCGACAGCAACCGCCTCAAGCTCGAAGTGGCCAAGTTCCTGAACTCGGTCCACGCCGCCTGAATCTCGAACGTAAAAGGCCACGCGCATGCGCGTGGCCTCGAGAACGGCGCGGCGCGATCAGGCGACCTTGGTCGCCATGTGCTTGAACATGTTGGCGCGTGCCTCGTCGTCCATCTCGGCCTTGAAGCTGAACTTGTCCTTCAGCGCGATCGCGCGTGCCGCCGCGGGGCGGGCCGAGATCTCGTCGACCAGCCGCTTCACGTTCGGGTAGCGCGCGAAGGCGTCGTCGCCGAGCTTGAACGGCAGCATCCGTGCCCAGCCCCACAACGCCATGTCGACGATGGAATAGCTGTCGCCAACCATGTAGCTGCGCCCTTTGAGGTGACCGTCGAGAATCCTGTAGTGGCGATCTGTCTCGTACTGGTAGCGGTTATGGGCGTAATCGTGGTTCTGGTCCTTTGGCGCAAAATGCTTGAAGTGCACGGCCTGCCCCGAATACGGCCCGACGCCGGTTGCGATGAACATCAGCCATGACAGCGTCTCGCCGCGCACGCTCGCGGCGGGCAGGAACTTGCCGGTCTTCTCGGCGAGATAGAGCAGGATGGCGTTGCTGTCGAACACGATGGTGCCGCCATCATCGATCGCCGGCACCTTGGCATTCGGATTGATCTTGAGGAATTCCGCCGTGAACTGCTCGCCCTTGCGGGTGTCGATCTTCACCGGCTCGAAGGGCAGGCCGGACTCCTCCAGATAAAGCGCGACCTTGGTCGGGTTCGGCGATCCGTTGAAATAGAATTTGAGCATCGATCTCCCCAGTGTTTTTGCAAGGCGCGGACGCAGCGTCATTGCCGTGCGGCCTGTCTTGCCCGAACCCGTTGCGGGAGGGCAACCGGCGAGTTTGCCGGGCGGTATCTGCGCGCCACGCAGATCAGGCGGCGTAACAAAGGCCGATTGCCGCCGTAATGACCATCGCGGCGCCGACCGCTTCCAGCCGCAGCCCGAGCCGCGTGGCCAGATGCATGTCGGAGGCCCGCGCCGCGCGCTCCGATCCGCGCGCGTAGCCGTGAACGATGACGTCGTGATTGAAATTGTCGTGCGCCTCATTGCTGCTGGCGAGCCCGACAGAGATCACGAGCACGCCGAACAGCGCGAGGCCGAAGAATCCGAGCAGGGCGATCAGGAACATCGGAAACATGCCGAGCAGGAAGATCGGCAGCAGCGGCACCAGCAGCAAAGTCTCGGACTGTCGTCGCATGGGGCCCACCGGTCAGGACGGGGCTGATCGGGCGAATCTAGTCCTGGCGGGGGCGGCTTTCAACCACCACTGCTGTCATTCCGGGGCGCGCCTCTTGCGCGAGCCCGGAATCCATTGGGCCGCATGTGCTGTGGTTGGATGGATTCCGGGTTCTCGCTTCGGGAGCCCCGGAATGACGGCGGAGAGGATCACTCCGCCGCCATGCCGGCGCGGATTTCGGCGCGCAGCTCGTCGATCAGCTTGAGGCCCTTCTTGGTCTCGACGTGCCAGAAGGTCCAGCCGTTGCAGGCTTGGGCGCCTTGCGCCACCGCGCCGATACGATGGATCGAGCCGACCTTGTCGCCGAACATGATGGCGCCGTCGGCACGGACCAGCGCGCCGAGCTTCTTCTTGGCGTCGAACAGCTTCGTGCCGGGCATGATCATGCCGCGCTCGATCAGTTCGGAGAAGGCGACCCGCGGCGCTTCGCGCGCGGTCATGAACGGGGCAAGGCTTGCCTCCGGCAGCGGCTCGACCGCGGCGATGCGGGCTTCCGCAGCCTTGGCATAGGTCTTGTCGCGCTCGAAGCCGATATAGGAGCGGCCGAGGCGTTTTGCGACCGCGCCGGTGGTGCCGGTGCCGTTGAAGGGGTCGATCACGAGATCGCCGGGCTTCGACGAGGACAGCAGCACGCGCGCGAGCAGGCCTTCCGGCTTCTGCGTCGGATGCACTTTCTTGCCGTCGGCGCCCTTGAGGCGCTCCTCGCCGGTGCAGAGCGGGATCAGCCAGTCGGAACGTGCCTGCACGTCCTCGTTCGCGGCCTTCAGCGCCTCGTAATTGAACGTGTAGCCCTTGGCCTTCTCGTCGCGCGCGGCCCAGATCATGGTCTCGTGCGCGTTGGTGAAGCGGCGGCCGCGGAAATTCGGCATCGGGTTCGACTTGCGCCAGACGATGTCGTTCAGGAGCCAGAAGCCGAGGTCCTGCATGATCGCGCCGACGCGGAAGATGTTGTGATAGGAGCCGATCACCCAGATCGTCGCCGACGGCTTCATCGCGCGGCGGGCGGCAAGCAGCCAGGCGCGGGTGAAATCGTCATAGGCGGAGAACGAATCGAACTTGTCCCAGTCGTCGTCGACGGCGTCGACATGGGATTCGTCGGGGCGCTTGAGATCGCCCTTGAGCTGGAGATTGTAGGGCGGATCGGCGAACACGAGGTCGACCGAACCAGCCTGAAGCTTCGACATCTCGGCGACGCAATCACCGAGGATGATGCTGTGCGAAGCGGACTCGAAATTTGTGCGGGGCGCCCTTGCAGACGCCCCGCGACGCGACACTACCATGACTCAAGAACTCTGACTCAGGCGACGCTGTCGGCGACGCGGGACCAAACAACCGACTGACCGTTACAATGAAGCGGCAAAGTAAAAATCGACTTAACCCGCCGCTTTCGTGGGCAGGCCTCGCATCGCTCCCCGCGTCCGATTCATCGCGCGCATTCGCCGTGTTTTGCAGTGGATTTCGCGTTTCGTCGCGTTGCGGGAGCGATCATGGCTCCAAAAAGGCGTCAAATTTCTCTCGGAAAAAATTGCTCGACCCTCGGAAAAAATTGCTGGCATCGGCATGCTGTCGCACTAGGCAATAATTGCCGAGCGGGATATTGATAAAAGCAACGGAAATTTTACGTGTGTGGCGCGTTGAGCTTTCGCGCTTCCGCGCCCAAATGATGCCAATCGAGGACTGAGGGAAACCTGCCATGCGCTACGATGATTTCCGCCGCAGCGACGACATCGAGGATCGTCGCGATGATGGTGGAGGCGGCGGTGGCGGAGGCGGGTTCGGCCTGCCGATGGGCGGCGGCGGGCTCGGCATCGGCACCATCATCGTGCTCGGCCTCGTCGGCTACGCCTTCGGCATCGATCCGCGCATCCTGATCGGCGGCGCCGAGATCCTCACCGGCGGCGGCCAGGCGCCGAGCTACCAGACCGATCGCCAGTCGTCTTCGACCGCCAAGCGCGGCGCCCCGACCGACGAGATGGGCAGCATGATCTCCGGCATTCTCGGCGAGATCGACGACCGCTGGAGCGAGATCTTCCAGGCCTCGGGCCAGTCCTACACCGGGCCGAAGGTCGTGCTGTTCCGCAACGTCACCAATGGCGGCCGCTGCGGCCGGGCAGAGTCGGCGATGGGGCCGTTCTATTGTCCGCCGGATCGTACCATCTTCCTCGACACCTCGTTCTTCCGCGAGGTCGAGACGCGCTTCCGCGGCTGCTCCGGCAAGTCCGCCTGTAACTTCACCACCGCCTACATCATCGCGCACGAAGCTGGCCATCACATCCAGAACCTGCTCGGCATCATTCCGCGCGTGACGCGGCTGCAGCAGCAGGCGGGCTCGAAGGCGGAGGCCAACGCGCTCCAGGTGAAGGTGGAATTGCAGGCCGATTGCCTGTCCGGCGTCTGGGTCAATCGCGAGTCGAAGAAGCGTCCGAACTTCCTGGAAGCCGGCGACATCGACGCCGCGCTGACCACGGCGAGCGCGATCGGCGACGATACGCTGCAGCGCCAGGCCACGGGACGCGTCGTGCCTGACTCCTTCACCCACGGCTCGGCCGCGCAACGCAAGCAATGGTTCATGACCGGCTACCAGCAGGGCTCGGTCCAGGCCTGCAACACGTTCGGCGGCGGGCAGTAGTTGCAACAAGCGTCCGTGCCCGGACGCAGCGTGAAATATGATGCGCCATTGCCCATCTGGGAATCCGGGAGTAGTGGCGTCATCCTGAAGTCTCGCCTCTTGGCGAGCCCTTGAGGATGGCGAGCCCGCGGCCCATCCTTCGAGGCTCGTCCCGCGGTGCGCTTGCACCGCAGGCCGAGCGCCTCAGGATAACGGCGGTGGTCGGGGAAACGGGAGTAAGGTCATGGCCTCCATTGACGAAGCAAAACAGTTCATCCCGCTCGACATCGCGGTGCTCACCGTGTCCGACACCCGTGCGCTCGCGGATGACAAGTCCGGCCAGACGCTTGCCGACCGCCTAGCCGCGGCCGGCCATCGTCTCGCCGCGCGCGAGATCGTCACCGACGATGTCGAGGCGATCCGCGCCGTCGTTCGCCGCTGGATCGCAGATAGCGGCATCGACGTCGTCATCACGACTGGCGGCACCGGCTTCACTGGACGCGACGTCACGCCGGAGGCGATCGAGCCCTTGTTCGAGAAGCGCATGGACGGTTTTTCCATCGCCTTCCACATGCTGAGCCACGCCAAGATCGGGACCTCGACGATCCAGAGCCGCGCCACCGCCGGCGTCGCGGGCGCGACCTACATCTTCTGCCTGCCCGGCTCCCCCGGCGCCTGCCGCGACGGCTGGGACGGCATCCTGGCCGCTCAGCTCGACTACCGCACGCGCCCCTGCAATTTCGTCGAGATCATGCCGCGGCTGGACGAGCATCTGCGAAGGCCGAAGGCGAAAGGCGCGACGGCGTGATTGCGGATAGCTCTCGGCGTCTCCCCGCATCATCAGTCTGGTAGCAACCATTAAAGCACG
>NZ_BTIG01000016.1:0-4747 GCF_036247965.1 Bradyrhizobium sp. TM233
GCCGCCGATGCCGGCATTGGCGAAGCAGCCGTCGACGCGGCCAAAAATGTCGAGCGTCGCCTTCATCGCGGCATTGACCGAAGCCGGGTCAGTGACATCGCAGACCCGGCTGTCCACCTTGCCTGACAACCCCGCCATGCTCGCGGCAGCAGCCTTGTTCTTGTCGGGATTGCGGCCCCAGATCGAGACGTTGCAGCCCTGGCCGGCGAGCGCCTGCGCGATGCCGAGGCCGATGCCGCCATTGCCGCCGGTGATCACGGCGACGCGGCCGGAGAGGTCGAAAAGGTTCATGCCGCGTTTCCTGTTTTTGGGCGAGACATCTTGGGATGCGGGGCATCAGCCGCTGCGCGCAAGATTGCTTGCTATGCTCTGATCACCATGGACAAGACCGCGCCAAAAATCAAATATGCGCCCCGGCAAAAGCAATTCCGGTCTGCGAAATTGACGCAGGCCGCAACTCACGAGGAAGCCATGCAGTTCAAACACGTCACGCTCGATTTCGATGGCTCGGTCGCGATCCTCAGGCTCGACCATCAGGAGGTGATGAACGCGGTCTCCGTGGACATGCTGGGCGGGCTCGCCGAAGCGCTCGATACGATCGAGGAGAAGAAGGACGAGGTGCGCTGCGTCGTGCTGACCGGCGCGGGCCGCGCGTTCTGCACCGGCGCCAATCTGCAAGGGCGCAACAATCAGTCGAAGAAGACCAAGGCCGGCCTGACGCTGGAGACCGGCTTTCACCCGTTCCTGCGCCGCATCCGCAATCTGCACTGCCCGATTGTCACGGCGGTCAACGGCCCGGCGGCCGGCGCCGGCATGAGCTTCGCGCTGCTCGGCGACATGATCTTGTGCGCGCGGTCCTCTTACTTCCTTCAGGCCTTCCGGCGCATCGGCCTCGTGCCGGATTGCGGATCGACCTGGCTGTTGCCGCGCCTCGTCGGCCGGGCGCGCTCGATCGAATTGTCGCTGATGGGCGAGCGGCTGCCGGCCGAGAAGGCGCTGGAATGGGGCCTCGTCAACCGCGTCTATGATGACGGCGTGCTGATGGAGGAGGCGATGAAGCTCGCGCGCGACCTCGCCAGCGGTCCGACGGTCGCGCTTTCGCTGATCCGCAAGCTGTACTGGGACAGCCCGGAAAATTCCTTCGAGGATCAGCTCAATCTCGAATTCCAGTGCCAGCTCCGCGCCGGCGACACCCAGGATTTCCGCGAGGGCGTCGGCGCATTCCTGGAGAAGCGGCCCGCGCAGTTCAAAGGCAAATGATCGAGGTCGAACTTTCCCGCAGCGTCCAGCGCTGGTGCAAGGGCGCGACCGGCGCGACCTCTGCGGCCAAATTGTCCGGCGGCGCCAGTCAGGAAACCTGGCGCTTCGATATCGTGCATCCCGACGGCGTGATCGGCGCGATCCTGCGCCGTTCGCCGAAGGGCTATGGCGCGGCGCCGACGCGCGCGGCCGGCCTTGCCGCCGAAGCCCAGCTGATGCAGCTCGCTTATGAGGCCGGCGTGCCGTCGCCGCGCGTGATGCATGTGCTCGTGCCGGAGGATGATCTCGGCACCGGCTTCATCATGCAGCGGGTCGAGGGTGAAACCATCGCGCGCAAGATTCTTCGCGATGACGAATATGCGGCGGCGCGCCCCCATCTCGCGCGGCAGATCGGCGGCATTCTCGCCGGCCTGCATCGACTGCCAAAGGACAAGCTGCCCGAGCTTCGCGGCAGATCGGCGACCCAGGAGATTTCCGAGTTCGAGCGCGACTATCACAGCCTGAATTGGCCAAAGCCCGTGTTCGAGCTGGCGCTGCGCTGGCTGCGCGACCACGATNNGCCGTGCTGGACTGGGAGCTTGCCCATCTCGGCGACCCCATGGAGGATCTCGGCTGGGTCTGCGTCAACTCCTGGCGCTTCGGCGAGATCGACAAGCCCGTCGGCGGCTTTGGCTCGCACGAGGAGCTGTTCGCGGGCTACGAGGCTGCCGGCCGCAAGGTCGATCCCGCGCGCGTGAAATTCTGGGAAGTGATGGGGACGCTGCGCTGGGGCATCATGTGCGGCGGCATGATGCAGCGGTTTCGCGAGGGCCCGGACCATTCCATGGAACGCGCGATGATCGGCCGCCGCGCCTCCGAGACCGAGATCGATCTGTTGCGGCTGTTGGCGCCGCGCGGGAGCTGACACATGCAGGACGAGCCGACCCCAATCGAGCTGACCAAATCGGTCGCCGATTTCTTGCGCAACGACATCACGCCGCTGATCTCCGGCCACCAGGCCTTCAAGCTGCGCGTCGCCATCAACATTCTCGACCTCGTGACGCGGCAGCTGACGCGGGAGGAGGGAAGCGATGCGGCGGAGGTCGAGCGCCTGCGCGCGCTGCTCGGCATCGACGGCTCGGTGACCGAGCTCAACCGCGCGCTTGCCGACCGGATCGCCAAAGGCGAGGTTGACCTCGCAACGCCGGGCCTCGCCGAGCACCTGTGGGCGACCACGATGGACAAGCTCGCGGTGGATCAGCCGAGCTACGCGTCGTACAAGCGCGAGCTGGGGCGGGGCGGGTAGGCGGCGCCCCGTCATTCCGGGGCGTCGCGNNCGCGCCCCGGAATGACCGCGCAAAGCGCGGTCACTTCCCCACCCATTTCGGCGGCCGCTTTTCCGAGAATGCCTTCGGGCCCTCGACGTAATCCTGCGACGCCACCATCGCCTTCACCGCGGGGTACTCGCGCTGCTCCGCGATCGCCTGCTCCAGCGACACGCCGAGGCCCTTCTGGATCGCCTGCTTCGAGGCTCGGATCGACATCGGCGAGTTCTTGGTGATCATCTCCGCCCAGCGCAGCGCGCCCGACAGCGCCTCGCCCTGCGGCACCACCTCGTTGACGAAGCCGAGCTCATGGCCTTCCTTGGCGCTGACGTGGCGCGCGGTGAGGATCATGCCCATGGCGCGCTTGAGGCCAATCTGCCGCGGCAGCCGGTGCAGGCCGCCGGCGAGTGCGGCTAGTCCAACGCGCGGCTCGGGCAAGGCGAAGGTCGCATTCTCCGAGGCGATGATGAGGTCGCACGCCAGCGCGATCTCGAAGCCGCCGCCCATCGCGACGCCGTTCACCGCGGCGATGATCGGCTTGTCGCAGTCGAAGCGCGCGGTGAGGCCGGCAAAGCCGCCCTTGTCCCAACCGCGCTTGCCGCCCGCCGCCTGCCACTTCAGATCGTTGCCGGCGCAGAACGCCTTGTNNGCCTTGTCGCCGGCGCCGGTGACGATCGCGACCCACTGCTCGGCATCCGCGGAGAAATCGTCGAACACCTTTTGAAGCTCGAAATGCGCATCGGTGTGTAGCGCGTTGTAGACCTCGGGCCGCGACAGCGTGACGATTGTGATCGGCCCCTTGCGTTCCACCTTTGAGAATTTCAGCTCCATCGCGCGCTCCCGCATTTTCTCGTCAAGGAATATGGGCGGCATACTACCGCGCGTCGGCGCTGGAGCACCATCGAATTGCGCTGATGCGCCTTGCGCGCGTCACACGCCTCGGCTTGCTTGACTTGCACGCGCTCTTCTCAGCTTAATCGCACGAAGCAGAAACGCGCCTAGCGCCTTAACGCAAAATGATAAAATCAATCCGGGAGAGAACCTGTGGACTTCTCATTGCCTGCCGATCTCGTCGCCTATCTCGCGGAGCTCGATCGTTTCATCGAACGCGAGATCAAGCCGCTGGAAGAGGCTGACGACAACATCCGCTTCTTCGATCATCGCCGCGAATGGGCGCGCACCGATTTCGAGAATGGCGGCCTGCCGCGCCACGAATGGGAGGCGCTGTTGCGCAAGGCCAAGGATCTTGCGGACGCCGCCGGACATCTGCGCTTTCCCGTGCCGAAGCAATATGGCGGCAAGGACGGCTCGAATCTCTGGATGGCGGTGATCCGCGAGCATTTCGCCGCAAAAGGCCTCGGCCTGCACAACGACCTCCAGAACGAGCACTCCGTCGTCGGCAATTTCCCCGTCGTCACCATGCTCGACCGCTATGGCCGCGACGACCAGAAGGCGATGATCGACGGCTCGATCAAGGGCAAGTACCGCATCACCTTCGGCCTGACCGAGCCGCATCACGGCTCGGACGCCACCCACATGGAGACGCGCGCGGTGCCAGCGACCCGCGACAACGTCAAGGGCTGGATCATCAACGGCGAGAAGATGTGGACCACCGGCATGCATGTTGCCACGCACTGCGCGCTGTTCGCGCGCACCAGCGGTAATGACGGCGATGCCCGCGGTATCACCTGTTTCCTGGTGCCGGCCAAGAGCCATGGCGTCAAGGTCGAGGAATACATGTGGACCTTCAACATGCCGACCGATCATCCCCGCGTCAGCTTCACCGACGTGTTCGTGCCTGAGGACGCCCTGTTCGGCGAGGTCGGCCGCGGGCTGTCGCTGGCGCAGTGCTTCGTGCATCAGAACCGCATCCGGCAAGCCGCAAGCTCGCTCGGTGCCGCCGTCTACTGCATCAACGAGAGCGTGAAATATGCGCGCGAGCGCAAGCCGTTCGGCCGGGCGCTGGCCGAGAACCAGGCGATCCAGTTCCCGCTGGTCGAGCTTGCGACGCAGGCCGAGATGCTGCGCCTTCTGATCCGCAAGACCGCCTGGGAGATGGACCAGCTCACCGAGGAGCAGATCGAGCGCACGCTCTCCGACCGTGTCTCGATGTGCAACTACTGGGCAAACCGCCTCTGCTGCGAATCCGCCGACCGCGCCATGCAGGTCCACGGCGGCATGGG
>NZ_BTIG01000017.1:0-226450 GCF_036247965.1 Bradyrhizobium sp. TM233
TTCGGCCTGCCGATCTCCCGGGTCCAGGACGTGTTCATGCCCGAGCGCGTCACCCGCGTGCCCTTGTCCTCGCGCGAGATCGCGGGCGTGCTCAATCTGCGCGGCCGCATCGTCACCGTGGTCGACATGCGCGCCCGTCTCGGCCTGCCGCAGCCCGAGGACGGCAAGGTGCCGATGGCGGTCGGCGTCGATTTGCGCGGTGAATCCTATGGCCTCCTGATCGACCAGATCGGCGAGGTGCTGCGCCTGCCCGAAGCCGGCATGGAAGAAAATCCCGTCAACCTCGATCCCCGCATGGCCAAGCTCGCCGGCGGCGTCCACCGCCTCGACGGCCAGCTCATGGTCGTCCTCGACGTCGATCGCGTCCTCGAGCTCGAAACCAAAGTGCAAATGGCTGCGTGAGCCAACCGAAACATCGAAGCCGGAGAACCAAAATGAAAACGTGTTTGGTGGTCGATGATTCCAGCGTGGTGCGCAAGATCGCGCGCCGGATTCTGGAGGGCCTGGAATTCGAAGTCACTGAAGCCGAGGACGGCTCGAAGGCACTCGAAATCTGCCAGCGGCAGCTGCCCGATGCCGTGCTGCTCGACTGGAACATGCCCGTGATGGACGGCTTCGAGTTCATGGGCCACATGCGCCGCCTGCCCGGCGGTGAGCAGCCCAAGGTGGTGTTCTGCACCACCGAGAACAACGTGGCGCACATTGCTCAGGCGCTCAGCGGCGGCGCCAACGAGTACATCATGAAGCCATTCGACAAAGACATCATCGCCGACAAGTTCGCTGAAGTTGGTTTGATCCCGGTCGGACAAGCCATGGTCTGAGTGTGTCTGGCCTGAATATTCCGGCCAGAGTGTTCCAGTACAGCTTCGAAGAGGCTATCCGTGACCCCGACCGAGTATGAGTATCTGCGTAAGTTCCTAAAGGACAATTCCGGTCTCGATCTTTCCGCAGACAAGCAATATCTGATCGAAAGCCGCCTGCTGCCGCTGGCCCGCAAGGCCGGGCTCTCCGGCATCGGCGAGCTCGTGCAGAAGCTGCAAGGCGGCTCGCGCACGGTGATCACCGACGTGGTCGAAGCCATGACCACCAACGAGACCTTCTTTTTCCGCGACAAGGTCCCGTTCGATCATTTCCGCGACACCATCATGCCCGAGATCATCAAGGCGCGCGCCGGCCGCCGCAGCATCCGGATCTGGTGCGCCGCCGGCTCGACCGGGCAGGAGCCCTATTCGCTGGCGATGTGCCTGAAGGAGATGGGCGGGGCCCTCACCGGCTGGCGCATCGAGATCATCGCGACCGATCTGTCGCAGGAGGTGCTGGAGAAGGCCAAGGCCGGAATCTACAGCCAGTTCGAGGTGCAGCGCGGCCTGCCGATCCAGATGCTGATGAAATATTTCAAGCAGACCGGCGAGACCTGGCAGGTCAATCCCGAATTGCGGGCGATGATCCAGCATCGGCAGCTCAACCTGCTGCACGATTTCGCGCAGCTCGGCACCTTCGACGTCATCTTCTGCCGCAACGTGCTGATCTATTTCGACCAGGACACCAAGATCAACATCTTCAACCGGCTGGCGCGCCAGATCGAGCCCGACGGATTCCTGGTGCTGGGCGCGGCCGAAACCGTGGTTGGCCTGACCGATACGTTCCGGCCGATTCCGGAGCGGCGCGGCCTCTACAAGCCGAACGATCCGCGTGCCGCAGCCGCCAAGCCGGTTCTCGCCGGCGCGGCGCCGCGCCTCGCGGTCATGGCAGGACGGTAGACATGGCCGAGGATGGCAAGGGTACGGAACGCGTGACCTTCAGTCGCGGCTACGATGTCTGCATCATGGCCATCGACGGCACCTGGCGCCGCGACTGCAAGCTCAACGCGATCTCCGATACCGACGCCATCCTCACGGTGGAAGGCTCGATCCAGGGGTTGAACCTGAAAGAGTTCTTCCTGCTGTTGTCGTCCACGGGACTCGCCTATCGCCGCTGCGAGCTGGTCCGCGTCAACGGCGCCGAGATGGACATCCAGTTCCTGCGCGGCAAGAACCGGAAGAAGCGCGGCGCAGCCGGCGGTCGTGACGAAGCGGCGTGATCAAGCCCGCATCCGTCGCCGTCCTTTCCGGTCCGTTGCTTCAAATTTTCTGAAAACATCCGAATGAATTCGCGACAGGAACTTTACGTGGCCTAAGCGCGAGCCGTGTATCCATTGATGGTCCCAATCTCAGGATACTGAAATGCCCAGAAGTTCTCTTTCCCCCATCCCCTCAAACCTGCCCGACGGCACCGAGCGGCGTGCGCTTCAGCTCCTGGTGGTCGATGACGACGCCACGCAGCGCAGCCTGATCACGGTCGCCGCCAAACAGGCCGGCCACGAAGTCACAGTGGCGCCGTCAGTGGCGGATGCGATCGAGAAGCTCCGCGCCGCGCGCTTCGACTGCGTGACGCTCGATCTCGTGCTGGAGGATGGCGACGGCATCGACGTGCTGCGCGAGATGGCGGCGGCGAAGTTCGGTGGCGCCGTGATCGTCATCAGCGGCATGGACGGCAAGCGCCGCAGCGCCGCCCGCAGCTTCGCCCGGTCCGTCGGGATCGAGCTCCAGAGCCTGCCGAAGCCGCTCGACCTCGCGGCCCTGCGCATCAGCCTCGCCAATCTCGGCAAGACCGCGATGGGCCTTCCGGCGATCCATACCTGGGGTGGTGTCGCCACCGACGCGATCGTGGAACGGCACCGCGCCTAGGCTGCGGAGCTGCCATGCGATGGCATGCGGCCGTTGCGCCGCGCTGATCGCGATCTATGCCGGGCTGCCGGATTCCGACAGGCATTGCAGGGCGTGGCCAAGGCCCGCCCGGCAGGCGTTGAGGGCGGCGCTCGCCGTCGCATAGCGCGGCGTGACGTCGTCGAGCACGAAAATGTCGGTGGAACCGGCCGGATCGCCCTTATCGTCGTGCGCCAGGCCGATTTCCAACGGGCCAGCTTCCATCATGGCTGCGTCGATCAGGCGCATGCTGCTCTCGATCCGTGTAATCAGGGAGCGAAGATCGGCAGCGATCAACTGACGGCTGTCGGTTTCGGGCATCGCGACGAGCGGGGGTGTGCCAGCGAAATTTAGCATGGATATTCTCCGTACCCCGCAATTAGGCACCCTGCCGCTACTTGTGCGTTAAGTCCATGTCCCGTACAAATACGGGTGGGCCGAATCCGCGCCGAACGCCATAACGGTTGGCGCGGACGCGAGTCCTTCATGCCAACCGGATGTGGCACATGGCCGAACAAAGCTCTCGCGGTGAAATCTTCGTGGTCGACGACGACCCTGCCGTTCGCGACACCCTGTCGATGGTGTTGAAGGCGGCGGGCTATGAGGTGATCTGTTTTGCGGACGGCGCAGCACTGCTCTCCGTCGCGCGAAACCGCACACCGGCTGCGATCCTGCTCGACGTGCACATTCCCGGAAAGTCCGGCCTCGACATTCTGAAGGAGCTGCAGGGCGAGGACTATCCGGCACCGATCTTCATGATCTCCGGACAGGGCGACATCGCGATGGCGGTGGGCGCGATCAAGAGCGGCGCGCTCGACTTCATCGAGAAGCCGTTCCGCGGCAGCGAGATCGTCGGCCGGCTCGACGAGGCGATCGGCGCCTATGCGCGCAGGCAGGCGGAGAACGCTTCGCCGAAATTCGGCTCGCTGCATTTCCCTGGACGCGAGCCGCTGACGCGCAGGGAGCGCGAGGTGCTCGAGCAGTTCGCCTCCGGTGCGTCCAACAAGGAAGCCGGCCGCACCCTCGGCATCAGCCCGCGCACCATCGAGGATCACCGCGCCAACATCATGAAGAAGCTCGGCGCGCGCAACGCCGCCGATCTGATCCGCATCGTGATGACCGCGGCCCAGCGCGCATCGTAGGCGACTGGCTATCCTGTCTCGCGCCCCGGACGCAGCGCATCATGCAATGATGCGCTGCTGAGCCGGGGCCCATCTCTCAAATTTCACCGCTGACAGTTCTGGGTCCCGGCTCTGCGTCGCAGTGTTGCGCGCTGCGCCTTGTTCGGGACACGAGATCGCGTCTCAAGCGCTCAACGCCTTCCGGATGATCCGCGCGAGATCCGATTTGCGATAGGGCTTGGCCAGCAGCAGAACGCCGGAATCCAGCCGGCCGTGATGGATGATCGCATTCTCGGTATAGCCTGACGTATAGACCACCCTGAGATCGGGGCGTGTCTTCATCAGTTCGTCGGCGAGCTGCCGTCCATTCATCTTGCCGGGCATGATGACGTCGGTGAACAGCAGGTCGAACGGCTCGCCGGCGGCAACGATCGCGAGCGCCTCCGCGGCATTCGCGGCCTGCAGGGTGACGTAACCCAGCGCATGCAGCTGCGCCAGCACGTAGTCGCGCACCAGCCGGTCGTCCTCGACCACCAGGATCGTCTCGTGTCCGCCCTCGATCGTCGCAGGCGTCACGCCCTCGCCGATGGCTGTCGGCGTCTTGCCGGGCGGCAGGTACATCTTGATCGTGGTGCCGTGGCCTTCCTCGCTGTAGATCTTGATGTGGCCTGCGGACTGCTTGATGAAGCCGTAGACCATCGACAGCCCGAGCCCGGTGCCCTTGCCCGGTCCCTTCGAGGTGAAGAAGGGATCGAACACCCTCGTCAATATGTTCGCCGGGATCCCGGTGCCGGTGTCGCTGACGGCGATCAGCACGTAATGGCCGGGGCGGATGTCGTTGTCGCTGGCATAGACCTCGTCGAGATAGGCGGCGCCGGTCTCGACGATCAGCTTGCCGCCGCCGGGCATGGCGTCGCGGGCATTGAGCGCGAGATTGAGGATCGCGGTGGTGAGCTGGTTGGGATCGACGATCGCGACGCAATTCTCGTCCTCGAACACCGATTCGATCTGGATATGCTCGCCCAGCGTCGGTCGCAACAGCTTCGCGGTGTCGACGACCAGCGAGTTGATGTCGATCTCGCGCGGCTGGAGCGGCTGCTTGCGCGCGAAGGCGAGCAGGTGCTGGGTCAGATCAGCGCCGCGCGCGGCGGCCTCGTCGATCATCTTCGTGATGGCCGCAAGCTGCGGCTCCTTCTCGACGGCCTCCGCGAGGATCTCGATCGTGCCGGTGATGACGGTGAGGATGTTGTTGAAATCGTGCGCCACGCCGCCCGTGAGCTGGCCGATCGCCTCCATCTTCTCGACATGCCGGATGCGCTCCTCGGCCGCGATCTTGTCGGTGAGATCGCGGTAGAACACGTTGAACAGCAGGCCCTCGCGGCGGTTCAGCGCGGTCACGCTGACCTCGGCCCTGAATTCCTTGCCGTCGCGGCGGCGGCACATCAGCTCACGGCGGCGGTTCAGCGTCCTGCCGCCTTCGTTCTCGAGGAATTGCTTCAGGCCAGCCCTGACCCTCTCGCGCTCGCTCTCGGCGACGATCAGGTCGATCGTGCTCTTGCCGAGCACCTCGTCGCGGCGCCAGCCGAACAGCTGCTCGGCTTGCGAGTTCCAGTTCAGGATGCTGCTGGTCTCGTCGGTCTGGATGAAGGCGTCGAGCGAGGTCTCGACGATGTTGCGGGCGAGCCGCTCGCTCTCGCGCAGCGATTCCTGCGCGAGCCGCGCTTCCGTCATGTCGCGTCCGACGAAGAAGAAGCGCTGCGCCTGCTCGGACCAGTTGCCGAGCCAGGACAGCCAGACCTCGTGTCCGCTCTTGTGAAAGCAGCGGGTGTCGCCGAGTTTGGGGCGCTCGCCGCGCCGCAGCGCGCGCATGTCCTCGCGCGATTGCGCCAGATGGTCGGGGTGAATGAAGTCGGCGCCGCTGCGGCCGATCATCTCGTCCGGCCGGTAGCCGAGAATGGTCTCGCTGCTCGGGCTGATCTGCGCGACATGGCCCCGCGGGTCCATGACCATGATCAGATCCTGCGAGGTGTCGAAGATCTGCCGACGCTCCTCGAGCTGCTGCTGCAGCTGTCGCTCGGCCCGCCGCGCCTCGGTGAGGCTGTGCGCGGTGCCGGAGACGCCGATGATCTCACCGGACGGCCCCCTGATCGGCGAGAGGCTGAGAGAGATCTCGACCGGCGTGCCGTCCTTGCGCAGGCGCACCGTCTCGAACCGCTCGATCGACTCGCCCCGCGCGATCCGCGCCAGATAGCCCCTGCCATGCTCGCGGCGGTCGGGCGGCACGATGATCGCGGTGGATTTCCCGATCGCCTCACTCGCCGAATAGCCATAGAGCCGTTCGGCGGCCGGATTCCAGCCCGTGATGACGGCGTCGAGCGTTTGCATCACGATCGCATCGTCGGACGATTCGACGGCGGCACTGAACAACTGCTCGCGTGCCGCGTGATGGCTTCGTGCGGCCTCGGTGCGGCGATGCTCCCGGACCTCGCGCTCGAGAGCGGCTGTCTTCGCCCGCGTCTCCTCGACCATCTGGGCGAAAGCCCGCGCCAGCACGCCCGTCTCGCCGCTGGCATCGACTGGGATGTCCACTTGCCGTCCGCGGCCGATCGCCTCCACGGCCGCGGTCAGGCGGCCGATCGGGCGGGTCAATGAGCGCGCCAGCAGCACCGCGAGCGAAGCCGCGGCAAGGACGGCGAGCACGCCGACCAGCACGGACGTCTTTTGAATGGCGGCCGGCACCCGGCCGAAGACGGACGGGGGAATGGTCACGATGATTGCGGTCCATTCCTTGCCCGCCAGAAGCGCCGGCGCGATCGCCGCGCCGGTCGGCCGGCCCGACCCGTCGGTCATGAGCCGCGTGGATACGTCCGACGTGCTGGGCATGGCCGAGAAGAATGGAAAATCATCGCGCCAGTTGGTGGGGTGGCCGTGCAATGAGCCGAATTCTCGCGCGCGATCGGGATGAACGAGATAATCGCCGTGCGAATTCACGACGTAGATCTCGCCACCCGAGTTCGTCGTCGCGCGGATGCGGTCGAGGGCCGGACGCATGTCGACATTGGCGATGATGATGCCGAACGGCTTGCCATCCGGCGTGAACAGCGGCGTCGCGACCCGCAGCGTCGGAGTGTGCAAGACCGTGGTGCCCCCCTGGCGGGTCGCGAGATCGATCGGCGACACGTAAAGCTCGCCCGGCGCCAGCCTTATCGTGTCCTGAAAGTAGGCTCGGTCGCCCTTGCGCTCCAGCTCGCTGTTGGGGACGATCCGCGCCGCTCCATTCGGTCCGGAGCGGTCGACGCGGACCAGCTCGCGCTGGTCGTCGTCAAGTCCGATGATTCGAAACTGCGCGTAGCTGGGCTTGGCCTCGATCTCTGCTGCGAGCCGCGTCGCGATGCGCTCGCGCCAGGTCTGCTCTGTAACGCCGTCAAGGGGGTCAACTCCTCCACCGACATGGGCGCGGATCAGGCCGTTGATGGCCGCGGCAGAGCGATAGCCGATCAAATCGCCGCGGACTCCGGCAACATAGGATTCCAGATTGGCCGCGAGCAGGCGTGACTGGGCCTCGACCCGCTCCAGGACGCGCGGAATGACCGCTTGCGTGGTGTTGCGAAAGCCGAGCCATCCGACTGCGGCGACGGTGACCGCCACCAGCAGGATCATCGCGATCGCCAGCCGCGTTGCGAGGGTCAAGCGGATGTTCGCAGGGCTTCCCGGATGACCGCGCCTGGTCTGGCCTGGAGCAGCGGCGTCCCCGTCACCGGTGGCCGGAGCTGACATCGGACCCCTCCGGCTCGCCTGCTTTCAGGCAGCCATCGACCGCGGCGAGCAGGGCGTCGGGCCGGAACGGCTTTTGCAAGCTTGCCACCGCGCCGAGCTTGGTCGCCATCTTCAGGAAGTCCGGTTCCGCATAGGCATCCGGCGTGATCGAACGGCCGGAAATGACGATGATCGGAATGGCCGGAGCCAGCACCCGGATGTGACGCATTGTCTCCAGCCCGTCCATGCCGGGCATGAAGATGTCGAGAAACAGGAGGTCGAACCGGCTGGCCTCGAACAGCGCAAGTCCCTTGCGGCCATCGCCGGCGACGGTGACGTGATGACCGGCCCTCTCCAGGAGCAGCCGGATCGTGATCTGAACGGCCGGGTCGTCATCCACGATCAGGATGTTGGCCACGTCTGAATTCCTCCGGGCCGGATGGGACGTCCCCACCGGCCGCAAATCAAACCATCAAAGACGAAATTGTTGCGCGGATTCCGCCCGGCCTGCAAGCACTTCGCGAACGTCCGGTGAATGCTCGCCTAAGCCGAAAGCCTGCTTATGCACGGTTTCGTGCATAAGGGTTTCGTCGGGCTGGTGGTCGGTCTAATCGGTCAGATATTCCGGATAGTGGCTCCGGATCTTGTCGAGCTCACTCAGCGTGCCCGACAAATGCTTGCGCAGATGCTGTCGCGCGGCGTCGGCGTCGCCGGCCTCGATCGCGCGCGTGATCAGCCGGTGGTGACGGACGATGTTCTGGGCCTTGCCGGGCGAGGGCAAATGCAGCCGGCGCAGCCGGTCGATATGTCCGCTGCGGCTGCGCACCAGCGTCCAGAGCTCCTGCTTGCCGGCCGCGGCATAAAGCTGGGCGTGAAAATCATTGTCGGCGGCGATGAAGCTCTCGAAGTCTCCGGCTTTCGCGAATTGCTGCTGCAGCGCGATCACATGATCGAGGCGGAGGACCAGGGCCTGGTCATGTTGCTCCGCGAGCAGCCGGACGATTTCGAGCTCGAGCGCCTGACGCAGGAAATGCGCCTGCTCGGCGCGGCCGACATCGACCCGGCTGACCACGGTCGCGTGCTGCGGAAACACGTCCACGAGCCCTTCTTCCTCGAGCCGCATCAGCGCGTCGCGGATCGGCGTCGAGCTGACGCCGAATTGGGCGGCGAGATCGGTGCGTGACAGCGGCGATCCCGGCGGCAGCTCAAGCGCGAGAATGGCGTTGCGCAGCCGCTCGAACACCTGCGGCGCGGCCTGCCGGGCCCGGTCGAGCCGTGCGCCGGGGCGGGCCGCGCGGGGCGCGGGATGGGCGGTTTCCATGGAAAAGCTCCGGCGGACTTGCCTTTGATGCACTAATGCATTAGTGCATCAGCAGGGCCGCTCGTCAATGGCGGCCGGAGGAAACGAACAACAATGATCAAGCCATTCCAGCGTGGCGTTGCCGCCATCGCCCTGATCGCCGCAACCGTGCTGGCGGCTTCGCCGGCGCGTGCGCAGCAGAAATCCGAGATCGCGCTGTCGCGCCAGCCCGGCATCTTCTACATGCCGAGCCACATCATGGAAAAGCAGAAGCTGATCGAGAAGCACGCAGCTTCGCTCGGCGTCGCAGGCGTCACCACCAAATGGATCACCTTCTCCGGCGGCGGGGCGCAGACCGATGCGCTGCTCGCGGGCGGCGTCGACATCCTCAACACCGGCACCGGCAACCTGCTGCTGCTGTGGGACCGCACCCGCGGCGGCGTGAAGGGTATCGTCGCGACCTCGGCGCAGCCGATGACGCTGATCAGCCGCGATGCCAACATCAAGTCGATCAGGGATTTCGGCCCCTCCGACAAGATCGCGGTGCCGACCGTCAAGGTCTCGACCCAGGCGATCGTGCTTCAGATCGCGGCCGCCGAGGCGTTTGGCGCCGACCAATGGTCGAAGCTCGATGCCAACACCGTGCAGCTCGGCCATCCCGACGCCTATGCGGCGCTGTCCAATTCCAAGCACGAGGTGCACAACCACTTCTCGATTCCGCCGTTCACCTTCCTGGAGCTGAAGAACGTGCCGGGCGCGCACATCGTGCTGTCGTCGCCGGACGTGATGGGCGGGCCGCTCAGCCAGGCCCAGTTCTTCACCACCACCAAATTCGCCGACGCCAATCCAAAGATCATCCAGGCCGTGCGCGACGCGACCAAGGAAGCGCAGGACCTGATCCGCAGCGACACCAAACAGGCGGTCGAGATCTACAAGGAGATCACCGGCGACAAGACCTCGGTCGAGGAGCTGCTCGATCTTCTCAAGGAGCCCGGCATGATGGAGTGGAATCTCGAGCCGCAGGGCACGATGAAGTTCGCTGCGCACCTGTTCAAGACCGGCACGCTGAAGAGCCAGCCCAAGGCCTGGACGGATTATTATCTCCCCGTCGCGCACGATCTGAAGGGCAACTGATGGCGCTGCTCGACGTCAGCTCCGTGACGCTGCGCTACAAGACCTCCAGCGCAGTCGTCACCGCCACGGAGAGGGTGAGTTTCACAGTCGACAAGTCCGACCGCTTCGTGCTGCTCGGTCCGTCCGGCTGCGGCAAGTCGACCCTGCTCAAGGCCGTCGGCGGCTACATGACCCCGAGCGAGGGCCGCATGACCATCGGCGACCGCGAGATCCATGGTCCCGGCGCCGACCGCATGATGATCTTCCAGGAGTTCGACCAGCTGCTGCCCTGGAAGAGCGTGCTCGCCAACGTGATGTTTCCGCTGCTGACCGCGCGAAAACTGTCGCGCAGGGACGCCGAGGCCAAGGCGAGGGCCTATATCGAGAAGGTCGGCCTCACCCGCGTCGTCGACGCCTATCCGCACACGCTCTCCGGCGGCATGAAGCAGCGCGTTGCGATCGCACGCGGCATGGCGATGGAGCCTGACATCCTCTTGATGGACGAGCCGTTCGCCGCTCTGGACGCCCTGACGCGCCGGACCTGCCAGGACGAGCTGCTCCAGCTCTGGAGCGAGACCAAGTTCACCGTGCTGTTCGTGACCCATTCGATCGCGGAAGCGATCCGCATCGGCAACCGCATCCTGCTGCTGTCGCCGCATCCCGGCCGGGTCAAGGCCGAGGTGATCGACGTCGACAAGGTCTCGAACGAAGACGGCAGCGCCGGCCGGCTGGAAAAGGAGATCCACGATCTCCTGTTCGCCGGCGAAGCCACCGCGCATTGAGGAGCCTCTGATGGGCGAAGCCAGGATATTGCTGCGGGCCGAACCGGTTGCTGCCATCGGCGCAGGCGAGGTCGAGCGCAAGCTGAGCGTGCTTGAGCTGTTGTGGAACGACGGCTTCGTCCGCAAGTCGGTGATCATCCTGTTCCTGGCGGCGGTCTGGGAAGCCTACGGCGTCGCCCTCGACAATCCGCTGTTGTTCCCGACGCTGCATGATACCGCCATCACGCTGTTCGATCGGGTCAAGGACGGCACGATTCCGATGCGGGCCTGGGCGTCGCTGAAAGTCCTGTTCATGGGCTATTCGGCCGGCATCGCGCTCGCCGCGATCTTCACGGTGCTTGCCATCTCCACTCGCATCGGCACCGATTTCCTCGAGACTGTCACGGCGATGTTCAACCCGTTGCCGGCGATCGCGCTGCTGCCGCTCGCCTTGATCTGGTTCGGTCTCGGCAATGGCAGCCTCGTCTTCGTGCTGATCCATTCGGTGCTGTGGCCGGTCGCGCTCAACACCCATTCCGGCTTCAAGAGCGTGTCCAACACGCTGCGCATGGTCGGCCGCAATTACGGCCTGAGCGGCTTGCCCTACGTCGCCAAAATCCTGATCCCGGCCGCCTTCGGCTCGATCCTCACCGGCCTCAAGATCGGCTGGGCTTTTGCCTGGCGCACGCTGATCGCGGCCGAGCTGGTGTTCGGCGTGTCCTCGGGGCAGGGCGGGCTCGGCTGGTTCATCTTCGAGAACCGCAATTTGCTCGACATACCCGCCGTGTTCGCGGGCCTCTTGACGGTGATCATCATCGGGCTCTTTGTCGAGAACCTGATCTTCCGCGCCATCGAGCGGAACACCGTGCAGAAATGGGGCACCCAATCATGACCAAGAAGAAAATAACGCCCGACCAGCTCCGCAGCGCGCGCTGGTTCGCGCCCGACGATCTCCGCTCATTCGGCCACCGCTCCCGCACCATGCAGATGGGCTATGCGCCGGAGGAGTGGAAGGACCGCCCGATCATCGCGATCCTCAACACCTGGTCGGACGCGCAGCCCTGCCACATGCATTTCAAGTCGCGCGTCGACGACGTCAAGCGCGGCATCCTGATGGCCGGCGGCCTGCCGCTGGAATTGCCGGCGCTGTCGCTGTCGGAATCGCTGCTGAAGCCGACCACGATGCTCTATCGCAATCTGCTGGCGATGGACGCGGAAGAGCTGCTGCGCAGCCATCCGGTCGACGGCGTCGTGCTGATGGGCGGCTGCGACAAGACCACGCCGGCGCTGCTCTTGGGCGCGACCTCGATGAACATCCCGGCGATCTATCTGCCGGCCGGCCCGATGCTGCGCGGCAACTGGAAGGGCAAGACGCTCGGCTCCGGCTCCGACGGCTGGAAATATTGGGACGAGCGGCGTGCGGGGAAGATCTCCGACAAGGACTGGCTCGACATCGAGGCCGGCATTGCCCGTAGCTACGGCACCTGCATGACCATGGGCACGGCCTCGACCATGACGGCCATTGCCGAAGCGATCGGCATGACGCTGCCCGGCGCCTCCTCGATTCCCGCCGCCGACGCCAACCACATCCGCATGGCATCCGAATGCGGCCGCCGCATCGTCGAGATGGTGTGGGAGGATTTGACGCCGAAGGTGATCCAGACCCGAAAAGCCTTCGAGAACGCGATTGCGGTCGCGATGGCAATGGGCTGCTCGACCAATGCCATCATCCATCTGATCGCACAGGCCCGCCGCGCCGGCCAGGACATCGGCCTCGACGATTTCGAAATCGCCAGCCGCAAGGTGCCTGTGATCTCCAACGTGCGGCCAAGCGGCGATGCCTATCTCATGGAAGACTTCTTTTATGCCGGCGGCCTGCCGGCGCTGATGGGCCAGATCAAGCCGCATCTGCATCTCGACTGCATCACCGTTACCGGAAAGTCGCTAGGCGAGAATATCGAGGGTGCCGGAGTTCACAACGACGACGTGATCCGCGGAATCGACAATCCCATCTACAAGGAGGGCGCGCTTGCGGTGCTCAAGGGCAACCTCGCGCCGGACGGCTGCGTCATCAAGCCCTCCGCCTGCGCGCCGCGTTTCCTCAAGCATACGGGACCTGCGCTGGTGTTCGACGACTATCCCGCGATGAAGAAGGCGGTCGACGATCCCAATCTCGATGTTACCGAAGACCACATTCTCATCCTGCGTAATGCGGGGCCGCAAGGTGGCCCGGGCATGCCGGAATGGGGCATGCTGCCGATCCCGACAAAGCTCGTGAAGCAGGGCGTGCGCGACATGGTGCGCATCTCGGATGCGCGCATGAGCGGCACCAGCTATGGCGCCTGCATCCTGCACGTCTCGCCGGAATCCTACATCGGCGGCCCGCTGGCTTTAGTGCAGAACGGCGATCGCATCACGCTCGACGTTGCCGCCCGCACCATCAATCTCGATGTGAGCGAAGCCGAGTTGGAAAAGCGCCGCACCGCCTGGAAGCAGCCGGAGCGCCGCTTCGAGCGCGGCTATGGCTGGATGTTCACGAAACACATCAAGCAGGCCAATGACGGCTGCGACTTCGACTTCCTCGAGACCGATTTCGGCGCGCCGATCGGCGAGCCGTCGATTTATTGACTGTCGTTCCGGGGCGCGCGGAGCGCGAACCCGGAACCCATTTCACCGCGGTGTATGCGGCCCGATGGATTCCGGGCTCGCCGCTGCGCGGCGCCCCGGAATGACAAGAGGATAGACCATGCCCAAACTCAGCGAAGCCACCCGCAACAAGCTCAAATCCGTCTCCACGGCCACAGTGGCCACGGCCTTGTTCAAGCGCGGCCTGCGCATCCAGATGATCCAGGACGTGCATCCTCTCGGCGCGGATCAGCCAACCATGGTCGGCGAAGCCTTCACGCTGCGCTACATGCCGGCGCGCGAGGATCTCAACACCATCGACGTGTTCAAGGATCGCTCGCATCCGCAGCGCAAGGCGGTCGAGGACTGCCCGGCGGGGAGCGTTCTGGTGATGGACAGCCGCAAGGACGCGCGCGCGGCCTCGGCCGGCGCGATCCTGGTGACGCGCTTGATGAAGCGCGGTGTCGCCGGTGTCGTCACCGACGGCGGCTTTCGCGATTCCGCGGAGATCGCCAAGCTCGGCATCCCCGCCTATCACCACCGCCCGTCGGCACCGACCAATCTCACGCTGCACCAGGCGATCGAGATCAACGTGCCCATCGGCTGCGGCGACGCGCCGGTGTTTCCCGGCGACGTCATCCTCGGCGATGCCGACGGCGTCATCGTGATCCCCGCCCATCTCGCGGACGAGATCGCCAACGAAACCTTCGAGATGACCGCGTTCGAGGATTTCGTCACCGAGGAAGTCGGCAAGGGCCGCGGCATTTTCGGCCTCTATCCCGCCACCGATCCGCAGACGCTCACCGACTTCGCGGAGTGGCGGAAGAAGAACGGCCGCTAAGCCAAAGCGAACTCACGTCAAGAAACGAGCCGGCGCAGCAAGCGCCGGCCTTTTATCAAGCAGGGAGGATTTCAATGAATTTCACGCGACGTAACCTCATGGCCGCCGCCGGCGCAGCGGCAGCAACGACGCTTCTCGCCCGCGCCGCCGGCGCCCAGTCGTTTCCGTTCACGCCCAACCAGCGCTATCCCGACCCCGCTGTCCAGATCCTCGATCCCAGTTTTGCAAAATACCGGCTCTATTCCTCGACGCTCGAGCAGGTCGCATCAGGCATGCGCTGGGCCGAAGGCCCGGCCTATTTCCCCGAGGGCGGCTATCTCCTGTTCTCGGACATTCCCAACAATCGGATCATGAAGTTCGACGAGAAGACCGGGCAGACCAGCGTGTTCCGCGCCAACGCCAATTACGCCAATGGCAATGCGCGCGACCGCCAGGGCCGTCTCGTCACCTGCGAGCACTCCGTGACCCGCCGCATCACCCGCACCGAGACGGACGGCAAGATCACCGTGCTCGCCGACAAGTTCGAGGGCAAGCGGCTGAACGCGCCGAACGACATCGTGGTGAAATCGGACGACAGCATCTGGTTCACCGATCCGCTGTTCGGCATCAACGGCGAGTGGGAGGGCAAGAAGGAAAAGGCCGAGCAGGCCACCACCAACGTCTACCGCATCGCCAAGGACGGCAAGATCAGCGCCGTCCTCACCGACCTCGTCAATCCGAACGGCCTTGCCTTCTCGCCGGACGAGAAGAAGCTCTATGTCGTCGAATGGAAGGGCACGCCCAACCGCAGCATCTGGAGCTACAATGTCGGCGACGACGGCAGCCTCAGCGGCAAGACCAAGCTGATCGACGCCGCCGACCAGGGCTCGCTCGACGGTTTCCGCGTCGACCGCGACGGCAATCTCTGGTGCGGCTGGGGCTCCAACGGCGCGCTGCAGGGCGAGCCGACCGAAATCGGTGGCCGCAAGGTGTTTCAGCTCAAGGCCAAGCCGGAAGATCTCGACGGCGTCATGGTGTTCAACGCGGACGGCAAGCCGCTCGCCTTCATCAGGCTCCCCGAGCGCTGCGCCAATCTCTGCTTCGGCGGCCCGAAGAACAACCGGCTGTACATGGCCAGCAGCCATTCGGTCTACGCGCTGTATGTCGAGGCGCACGGGGCGGTGTGAGTCTTGCTTGTGGGGCGATAGCGCGCCCAGAATCTCAGCTGTCGTCCCTGCGAACGCAGGGACCCATAACCCCAGGGAGAAGTTTGACGAAGACTAGCAGTTAAGAAGTCTTCGCCGGTACCGCTCCTGCCTTTCACCGATAAATCACGCGGTATGGGTCCCCGCGTTCGCGGGGACGACAGCGGAAGGTGTTGTGCGGCGGACGCTATCGCTACACCCCCGCCTCCGCCATCCCCGCTGCCCACAGCGCGAACGCATAGACGATCGCGACCTCATCGAGCCGGTCGAACCGCCCCGACGCGCCGCCGTGGCCGGCGCCCATGTTGGTGCGGAGCAGGACCGGACCGCCGCCGCTCATGGTGGCGCGCAGGCGTGCGATCCATTTGGCGGGCTCCCAGTAGGTAACCCGGGGATCAGTAAGCCCGCCCATCGCCAGGATCGCCGGATAGTCCTTTGCCGCGACATTGTCGTAGGGCGAGTAGGACAGGATGGTGCGAAAATCCTTCTCGCTCTCGATCGGGTTGCCCCACTCGGGCCATTCCGGCGGCGTCAGCGGCAGGGTGTCGTCGAGCATGGTGTTGAGCACGTCGACGAACGGCACCTCGGCGACGATGCCGGCAAACAGCTCGCCGGCACGGTTGGCGACCGCGCCCATCAGCATGCCGCCGGCCGAGCCGCCATGGCCGACGATGCGTTTTGCGCTGGTGTACTTTGCGGCGATCAGCCCCTGCGCGCTTGCGGCGAAGTCGTCGAACGAATTCGTTTTCTTCTCGCGCTTGCCGTCGAGATACCAGCCCCAGCCCTTGTCCGCGCCGCCGCGAATATGCGCGATGGCGTACACAAAACCGCGATCGACCAGCGACAGACGGTTGGCGTTGAACGAGGCCGGCATCGCCATGCCGTAGGAGCCGTAGCCGTAAAGCAGCAGCGGCGCCGAGCCGTCGAGCTTCAGGCCGCGGCGGTAGAGGATCGACACCGGCACCTCGGCGCCGTCATGCGCCTTCGCCGTGATGCGCGTGGTGACGTAGTCGGCGGCGTTATGGCCGGACGGGATTTCCTGGCGCTTGCGCAAGGTGCGCGTGCGCTTGGCCATGTCGTAGTCGTAGACTTCCGACGGCGTCGTCATCGACGAATAGGCGAAGCGCAAATTCGTCGTCTCGAATTCGTAGGAGCCCATCGTGTCCAGCGAATAGGCGGCTTCGTCGAAGGCGATGGCGTGCTCCTCGTTCGAGGCGAGATCGCGGATCACGATCGCCGGCAGCGCATTGGCGCGCTCCAGCCGCACCAGGTGGCCGGCATAGAGATCGAGGTCGATGATGTAGATGCCCGGGCGATAGGGGATCAGATCGTGCCAGTTCTTGCGCTCGGGTTGGCCAAGCGGCGCCGTGACGATCTTGAAGTCGATGGCGTCGTCGGCATTGGTGAGGATGAAGAGCTGGTCGCCGCGATCGGCCAGCGAATATTGCACGCCTTCCTCGCGCGCCGCGACCAGGCGCGGCGGCGCTTCGGGGTTGGCGAGATCGATCAGCCTCTGCTCGCTTGTCTCGTGGTCGCCGCCGGCGATCACGCAGAAGCGGCCGCTGGTGCTCTCGTGCAGATGGGTGAACCAGCCGGAATCCTGCTCCTCATAGACCAGCGTATCGTCAGCCTGTTTAGTGCCGAGCCTGTGTCGCCACACCTGCATCGGGCGATGGTTGTCGTCGAGCTTCACATAGAAGAAGCTCTTGCAATCCGCGGCCCAGACCACGCCGCCGTCGGTCTCCTCGACGAGATCGTCGAGATCCTTGCCCGTCGCCCAGTCGCGCACGCGGATCGAAAAATATTCCGAGCCCTTGGTGTCGGCGCTCCAGGCCTGCAGCTTGTGATCATACGAGTGCCGGCTGCCGCCGAACCTGAAATATTTGTGGTCTTTGGCGAGCGCGTCGCCGTCGAGCACGATCTCGCCGTCGCCGCCGTCGCGCGGCATGCGGCCGAACAGCTCGTGCTGCCCGCCCTCGCGAAACCTGCGGAAATAGGCAAACGGGCCGTCCGGCGACGGTACGCTGGAATCGTCCTCCTTGATCCGTCCGCGCATCTCGCGCACCAGCGTCTTCTGCAGGCCGGCGGTGTGGCCAAGCAGGCTGTCGGTGTAGACGTTCTCCTCATCGAGATATTTGCGGATATCGGGATCCAGCACTTTGGGATCGCGCAGCACCTCCTGCCATTTCTCGTCCTTCAGCCAGGCATAGTCGTCGGTCACGGTGATCCCGTGCCGCGTGAAGGAATGCGGCCGGCGCGGGGCGACGGGGGGCTGGGAAGGGGTTTTGGCCTGGGTCACTCGGTCCTCATCTCAATACATCGTCGCGGTGTCGCCGTTCTTCACCTCTCCCCCGCTTGCCTGGAGGGGAGAAGGCGCGTTCCCCCTTATATCGTCCCGCTTCCACGAATTGCCAGCGCAGCCAAAGACAGGAACGTGCCAGGCCGCCGGGTTGTTGATGGGGCGCTTGTATGCTTTACGGACCAATATCCCCGCCGCCGGTCCAGCCTGATGCTGTTCAATTCCTACCCGTTCATCCTGTTGTTCCTGCCGGCCGTGCTGGCCGGATACTTCTGGCTCGGGCGGCGCAGCAATCTCACGCCGGTGATCTGGCTGGCGCTGGCCTCGCTCGCCTTCTACGCCATCGGCAACTGGCAGTTCGTGGCGCTGTTGCTGCTGTCGATCGCCTTCAATTACGGCGTCGGCCATCTCCTCATCGTGGCGGAGCTCACTCCGTCACAGCGAAAGGTGGCGCTCGCGCTTGGTATCACCGCCGATCTGCTCGTGCTCGGCATCTTCAAATATGCCGGCTTCCTCACCGAGAACCTCAACGCCCTGTTCGGCACGCATGCCGCGATTCACATCCTGCTGCCGGTCGGCATCTCCTTCTACACCTTCACCCAGATCGCGTTCCTGGTCGACGCCTATCGCGGCCAGGTCGCCGCTTACGCGCTGCCGCATTATGCGCTGTTTGTGACCTATTTCCCGCATCTGATCGCGGGGCCGATCCTCCACCACAAGGACATGATCCCGCAATTCGAGCGGGAGGAGACCAAGCGCCCGGACGGGCATCTCATGTTGTGCGGTGTCATCATCTTCGCCATCGGCCTGTTCAAGAAGACGTGCCTTGCCGACGGCATCCAGCCGCTGGTCGCGCTTGCCTTCGAGGCGCGCTCGCCGAGCTTCGATCAGGCCTGGCTTGGCGCGCTCGCCTACACGTTCCAGCTCTATTTCGATTTCTCCGGCTATTCCGACATGGCGATCGGGATATCGCTGATGTTCGGCATCTTCCTACCCGTCAACTTCAACTCGCCCTACAAGGCAACGAGCATCGTCGATTTCTGGCGCCGCTGGCACATGACCCTGTCGCAATTCCTGCGCGACTATCTCTACATCCCGCTCGGCGGCAACCGCCACGGCCGCGTGCTGCGCTATGTCAATCTCTTGATCACGATGCTGCTCGGCGGGCTCTGGCACGGCGCGGCCTGGACTTTTGTCATTTGGGGCGCACTGCACGGGGCCTATCTCTGCGTCAATCACGCCTTCAATGCGTTGGTGCCGAACATCCCATCTGTTCTCATGCGCCCGGCCCGCATCGCCGGCGCGGTGCTGACGTTCCTCGCCGTCGTCGTCGCCTGGGTGTTCTTCCGCGCCGAGAGCGTTGCATGGGCACTGCGTGTGCTCCACGCCATGGCCGATCCCTCGAATATCGTCTTCGGCCGTGAGGAGATCTCCGCGCTGGTGCTGGTTGCGATCTACGCCGCGCTGGTGTGGCTGGCGCCGAACACGCAAGGCATCTTGGGATACGATCACGCGAACCGCCGGGTCGGCGAGAACTTGCGGGCAGGGCGCATGCGGCCGCTGTTTCTCTATGCCGCATCGCTGGTGCTTGCGTTCGGCATCTTGGGCATCCAGAGCCACAGCGAATTCATCTATTTCCGGTTCTGATGCGCAGGCCGTTCACCAGTCTCAAGCGTCTTCTGCTCGCGAGCATCGCGTTCGTGCTCGGTGCTATCGTGCTCACCTACGTCGTCGATCCCCTGCAACTGTTTCGCCCCTCGCGCACCGCCTTCTATTCCGACGACACGCGCGTGCAGAATGCCGGGCTGATCCGCAGCCAGACGTTCGACACCGTTTTCATGGGCACCTCGCTCGCGATCCATTTCCGCCAGAGCGACATCGACCGGGTGCTCGGCGTGCATTCGCTCAAGCTGGCGATGACCGGCTCCAACTCGCGCCAGCAGGGTTTTGTGCTGGAGCAGGCGATCGACCGCGGCGCAAGGCGCGTGATCTGGGCGATGGACGATTTCATCTTCGTCGATGCGGCCGATATCGAGGCCGATCCCTATCTGTCCGTCGATCTCTATCGCGGGACGGCCAAGGGCATCGCGTCCTATCTGCTCAGCGCTGCGATGGCGAAAGAGTCGCTGTTCGCACTGCTGCGCTCGGTCCCGCCGCTGCAAGGGCCGCTGACCCGTGCGGCGCCGTTTCTTCCCGTCAAGTTCGCGCTGGCTGATGTCGACGACATCTACGCGCTGCCGCGGGATTTCGACGTCGCGCGCGAGTACAATGCGAAGAAGACGCTCGCCGCCTTCGCCTACATCACAAGCCCTGTGCGCAGCCGCTTTCTCGGCGAAGGCTACGGCTATCAGGCCATGGCCCGGCATTTCGAGCGCGATGCCGTCGGCCTGATCACGCGCCACCCCGACGTGACCTTCGACATCTACTTCCCGCCCTATTCGATCCTGCAATTCGTCGCGATGCGCGACGCCTCACCCGAGACGCTGAAGATCGTCACCGATCTGACGGCACTCATGGCGCAGCGCCTGACGCAGCTGCCCAACGTGCGCCTCTACGATTTCCGCGCGATCAAGGCGGTGACGCACGATCTCGGCAATTACGGCGACGTCATCCACCATTCGCCGGTGGTGGACGCGATGGTGCTGCAGTGGCTGGCGAGTGGGAAGCATCGGGTGGATCCGAAGCAGCCGACGGCGTCGCTGGATGAACTGAAGGCTCAGGTCGAAGCGTATCGCGTGCCGAAGTGATTGCCGCAAACTCACCTGTCGTCCCGGACAAGCGCGCCTCAAGCGCGCGCAGATCCGGGACCCAGAACCACAGGGAGAAGTTTGGCGAAGATTCGTGGTGAAGATGCCTTCGGTATTGCGACCGCGCCCCATCGGTAGATCACGCGGTATGGGTCCCTGCGTTCGCAGGGACGACATCTGCGCCTACACCGCCACCTCGTCGCCGAGATAGGCCACCGCGGCTTCCAGTCCGCCCTTGCCGTGCGGGATCTTCAGCGCGTTCAGGCCGATCTCGATCACCCCTAACGTGCCGAGCAGCATCGGCGCGTTGACGTGGCCCATATGGGCGATGCGGAAGGCCTGACCCGAGAGGTCGCCGATGCCGGTGCCGAGCACGACGCCGCACTTGTCCTTGCAATAGCGTTGCAGCACCGCGGGATCGTGGCCGTTGCTCATGGTCACCGTGGTCACGGTGTTGGAGCGCTCGCTGGCCTCTGCCACGTTGAAGCCGAGCACTTGGCCTTCCGACCATGCGCCAACGGCGCGACGCGCGGCCTCGCCGAGCAGGCTGTGGCGGCGGAAGGCGTTCTCCAGCCCTTCCTCGTGCAAGAGGTCGATCGCCTGGCGCAGCGCGAACAGCAGGTGCACCGGTGCGGTGCCGGCATATTTGCGATAATTCTCGGTGCCCTCGCGCTCGCTCCAGCTCCAATAGGGCGTCGACATATTCGCCTTCTTGTGCACCTCGAGCGCACGCGCATTGGCGGCGACGAAGCCGAGGCCGGGCGGCGTCATCAGGCCCTTCTGCGAGCCGGACATCGCAACGTCGATGCCCCATTTGTCCATCTCGAACGGCATGCAGCCGAGCGAAGCCACGGTGTCGACCATGTACAGCGCTGGATGGCCGCTGGCCTTGATCGCCTTGCCGATCGCCTCGATGTCGTTCTGCACGCCCGAGGCCGTGTCGACCTGGACCACGACGACGGCCTTGATGGTGTGCTCCTTGTCGCGGCGCAGGCGCTCCTCGACCTCGTGCGGCCGCACCGCGCGGCGCCAATCGCCCTTGAGCACCTCGACCTCGGCGCCCATCAGCGCCGCCGCATTGCCCCAGCCGATCGCGAAGCGGCCGCTCTCCAGCACCAGCACCTTGTCGCCGCGCGACAGCACGTTGCTCAGCGCCGCTTCCCAGGCGCCGTGGCCGTTGGCGATGTAGATGTAGGACTTGCCCTTGGTCGCAAACAGCTTCGAGATATCACGGAGCAGGCTCTCGGTCAGATCGAGCATCTCTTTGGAGTAGATGTCGATCGCCGGACGATGCATCGCCCGCAGCACCTCGTCGGGCATGGTGGTGGGCCCGGGGATGGCCAGAAATTCCCGGCCCGCGCGAACGGTCATTGCTGTTGGTCCTTGTTGCTTGAGAACGGACAGGTGGGTTGTTGAATCACGTTTTACGCGCCGTGACCCGCCAAGAAAAGCACGCAAAACGCAGGTCTGGGGCTCTCATCTCTTGGTCTCGCGGCAGCCGGCGGCTTCCGCCTCTTCGACCGAGCAGAACCAGCGGGTGCCCTTGCTGATCTTCATCTTGATCTGGGTGTACCAGCGGCTGGTCGGCTGGTGAAAGATGCATTCGCCGGCGCTGTTGACGTTGCCCTTGATGGTGCAATCCGGGGAGGGCGCCACCGGTCCCGAGGCCGAGGCGAGCAGCACCGCATGCGCCCCGTCGGGCGGCTTGGTGGCGCCGAGGATGACGGTCTTCTTGTTGCGCTCACGCCAGTCCCAGGGCGCGATGAAGGCGCCCTGCCACATTCCGGCTTTTGCCTCACGCGCGGCGGCCTCGTCGGGCTCGTAGTCCTTGGAGATGCGGGTGTAGGCCAGCGCCCAGCCGCTGCGCACCAGCCATTTCTGGATGTCCTCGCCGCCGACCTCGCAGCGCGCCACGGTGCGGCCGCGCCGGTCGATCGAGCGGGTATGGCAGACCCAGCTCTTGCCCTCGGCGTATTTGGCGAGCTCGTCGCGCGCCGCGACGCCGCAGGTCCAGCGCTCGCTTTTGGTGTTGAGGCAGAGCTGGTCGACCGCGGGCGCATCGATGCCACCGAGCCGGATCCGCGTGTTGCCGATCACCACGGCATCGCCGGCGCGCACCTTTGCCGTGCCGGTGATGTCAGCGGCTTGGGCGAGCGAGGGAAGAGCGAGCAAGGACAGCGCAATCAGGATCTTTCGCAACATGCCGGTCCGCGTGTGATGAAATGTCGACAGAGCGCGCGATTGTGGTCGGCTTTTGGCCATCGGGCCAGCTTATGCTCAACAGATAGGCTTTCAACTTCCCGTCATTGCGGGAGGCCTCTCGGCTCGTGTCCCGGACGCGGTGCGGCGTGTAACGCCGCTTCGCAGAGCCGGGACCCAGAAATTCACAGACACATCTCGCGGAGGCATGGGTCCCGGCTCTGCAGCGCACCGCACCGGACGATGCTTCGCATCGCCGGGGGCGCTGCGCTGCGTCCGGGGCACGGATACGGTGCGCCCTCACCCCCGCGCCATCGCCCGCTTGGCCACCGCGAGCCCCATCAGCACGAACGCCGACGTCACCTCCGGCCCGCCCACCAAAATCCGCGTCGGCGTCTTCATCTTGTTCCACTCATAGGCGCGGAACGGACCGCGGCGGCCGCCCTCGCCGAGACCGGCGATGATCACGTTCAGCGCCGGCGCGAAGGCGCGCGGGTCGGCGCCGAGATGGCCGAGCGCGATCAGCGCCAGCGCCGCGTCGAACACGTTCATCTCGGCGGCCATCAGCTCGCCCTTGACGTAGGACAGCACGCGATGCCGGATGAAGTCGAAATCGCCGGCGGGATCGATCGCGGCCTGCGCCGCCAGCGGCAGCGCCAGGAAGGCCGCATAGCAGCGGCCGAAATAGGCGCTGTAGAGTTCCGGCAAATAATAGATGTGCGAGCGTGGATTGGCGAAGGCGCCGCTCGCCGCCAGCCGCTTCTGGAAACCGATGATGCGGTGCACGGTCGCGAGCCGCGCCGGCGTCTCCAGAACCTTCCAGCGCGCGAGGTTGCGAAAGCTCACCTCGAGAATGTCGAGATTGAGCGTCGGATCGAGATCGTTGCCGTAGGGACGCTCGCCCTTGACGTTGTCGATCCAGGTCGCGACGCCGCCCTCATAGTCGATATTGTCGTTGAGCGGCACGGTCACGCGCGGTTCGTTGACGCCGGCGCGCACCTGGTAGCCGGCGTAGAAATCCAGCAGCGGCTGATCGATGATCTCGTCAAGGCAGCCGGCCTGCGTCGCGGCCGAGATCGAGCAGGCCGTGGTGTCGCAATCCGGCACGTAAACGCCGAAGCCGAGATCCTGCTTGATCTGCGCGAAGTAGCGCGAGAAGCGCGGATGCGGCGCGGGCGCCAGCGCGGTGACGACGTCAAAGCGCGCGCCGCCCGTGCCTTCGACCTCCTCGCGGCTGATGTTGACGCAGAAATCCACCATGTCGGCGATGGCGCGCTCGGCCGCAATCTTGTCGGCCGGCGAGGCGAGCCCGGTTTCGCCATAGCTCAGCAGCGCCTCGATGAAGAACGCATCGTAATAGGCCGAGCGGTGACGGATCTGCACCGGTTCCCACATCGGCTCCGCGATCCCTCGCCAGGGCGGATTGACGACGGCCCGGGTCGGCGAGCGCGCGATGAAGACGCGGGCGAGGTTGAACAGCAGCGAGGAGTTCTTGTAGCCGCGGGCGTTGAGGCCCGTGAGCGCCATGATCAGCTCGCGTCCACGAAAGTCAGGGTCGCCGATCAAATTGAAGGCGGCATAGGTCGGCAGAAAGCCGTTCTTGCGGTACGAGCCGAGCAGATGCTGCGCGCAGTCGCGGATCACGCCGTCGATCTGCGCCTCTGGCGGCGCGGAGCCGGTGAACATCGCCGGCGGCGGCTTGGGATGGTCGAGCGCGATGCTGTCGACGAGATCGGCGACCGGCTGGCCGACCGCGGCCCAGTCGGGCTCGGCCTCGTCGCGGGCGCGCGCCAGCGCCGCGCGCAGCGCCGCCAGCCGGGCCTCATCGCGCAGCTCGGGCAGTCCGGCCCGCCGCAGCAGCACCCGCAGCGCGGGGTTGCCGAGCGCGGTCTTGTAGAATTTGGCCAGATGCGGATCGCCCCTGGCCGCAGCAGACAAGACGGGATCGCACACGTCGTAAAGCGAGGGCCCATCCTTCCGCGCGGTCAGCGCCCGGCAGGCGGCGCCGGCAAAATAATGAAAGCTCATGAAATACCTGGTCGCGGGGCCTTTGGCGGGGTTTTGGCCGGGGGCCGGCCAGCGCGCTTCCAGCCACGCGCCACCCCCTGCAAGTCGTTGAAAAGGCTATCCGGATTCGCAGGAAATACAAATGTGATGAAAGTCACGGAAAAAGCCGGCACGAAGGCTGCATGATCGAGGCTCGGAAAGGCTGTCGGGGAGCAAGGACCAACAAATCTGCGTAGGAGAATTAACGAACGTCGTCAGTGGTTTAGCTCAAATTTTGGGCAATCTATTGCCGGGCACCCTATATCCGGTTAAAGGTTTGTTTGGTGCGGCGCCGCAAATTGCGCGCAATTCGGGGGCACATCCCCGGCCAATCCCTCAAACCTAAAGACGCTATCGCGCTACTCAAACAGTGTGCGCGCGCTTGGCTGGTCTTTGGCACAGGAAACGAACCGAGATGAATGTAAAGCAGCTCGACCTTTCCCGACGCACCATCGCGTTGGCTGCTGCCGTCATCGGCACGGTCTCGCTGGTGATCGGCGCCCATGCTGCTCTCAACATGCGCGCGATCGATGCTGCCAAGGCCGTCTCCACCGACCAGATCACCGGCTCGATCGGCCAGACCTCGCGCCTCGCGCTGGTCATCGGCAATGGACATTATCCCGACGCCAGCGCGCCGCTGACGCAGTCGATCAACGACGCCCGCGCGCTGTCCTCGTCGCTGCGCAAGAACGGTTTTGACGTCGACATGGTGGAAGACGCGACCAAGGACGACATGGTCCGCGCCGTGGGCCGCCTGAAGTCCCGGATCAAGCGCGACACCGTCGTCATGCTGTTCTTCGGCGGCTACGGCGTGCAGGCGGGACGCGAGAGCTACATGCTGCCGGTCGATGCCGTGATCTGGAAGGAAAGCGACGTCCGCCGCCAGGGCGTCTCGATCGACGGCGTGATCGACATGATGAAGGAGCAGGGCGCCAAGGCCAAGCTCGTCGTCGTCGACGCCTCCCGCCGTAACCCTTACGAGCGCCGCTTCCGCTCCTACAGCCACGGTCTCGCGCCGATCAGCGCGTCCGACAACGCGCTGATCCTGTCCTCGGCTTCGCCCGGCAAGGTCGTCGACGACGGCAAGGGCGAGCACAGCGTGCTGGTCAGCGAGTTCCTCAACAACCTCAGTGCGAAGGGCAGCGCCGAAAGCGTCTTCAACAAGACCCGCGTCGCCATCTCCCGCGCCAGCGAAGGCGATCAGGTCCCGACCGTCTCCTCCTCGCTGCTCGAAGACGTCCATTTCGGCGAAGCCGGCGGCTAGTTTTTATCAAATTTACGATCTCTCGTGCCCCGGACGCGGCGCATCATGCAATGATGCGACGCAGAGCCGGGGCCCAGTTTTTTTGACCGTCGCTGTGTGACGAGATGGGTCCCGGCTCTGCGCAGCAGCGTTACAGGCTGCAGCGCGTCCGGGACACGAGGAAGCCTACTTCGCCGCTTCCGCGGCCATCACCGGGCGCACCGGATCGCCTTCACGCAGCAGCGCACCGGCGCGGGCGACGACGACATCGCCGTCGTTGAGGCCGTCGCGGACCTCGATATTGCCGCCCGACATCAATCCGACCTCGACACGCTTGGTCTCGACGCGGTTGCGGCGGATCACCTGCACCACGGTGCCGGCGGATGAATATTGCACTGCTGTCAGCGGCACCGCGACATTGCAGCTCTGCCCGGTCTTGATCAGCGCGCGTCCGCTCGCCTTCAGCAGCAGCCGCTTCTGCGAGGAGATGCCGATATAGACCATGCCCTGCTGGATGTTCGGCTCGACGGTCGGGCCGATGCGGCGCACCTTGCCGTCGATGTCGCCGGCGCCCGCGATCCGCACGGTTGCCGGCTGGTTGACTGCGAGCTTGCGCATATCGGTGGTCGCCACCAGACCGACGAGATCATATTCGCTGCGCGCCACGATCGTGAACAGGGCCTCGCCCTTGGCCGAGGCGAAATTGCCGATCTGGGCGGTCGACGTCGCGATCACGCCTGCCACGGGCGCGGTGACCTGCAGCGTGCCGCCCTCGGGGAGCGCCAGCCGCGCCAGCACCTGGCCGGCGGTGGTGGTGTCGCCGGCTTCCGCCAGCACGTCCGTGACCTTCAGGCCCGGACGTTCGGGCCGCACCGAGGTTTCCTCCCGCGCGATGATCGTGCCGGTGGCCTCGACGATGTCGGAGAAGCAGGATTTTGCGACCTTCAGCACCGTGACCGCCGGCCCCCTGGGCGCGTCGTCGTCGGCGGCTCCGGCCGGATAGGGACCGAGGAAGAGCATACCGGCGACGGCTGCGGGACACAGGCTTCGAACGACGGCACGGGGCAAATGACGCATCGGAAATTCCACGGGGGCTATGCCTCCAATCGATAGCAGATGGCAGGGCTGCGGACTACGGCAGCGTTGTCCCAAAAAGGGAGGCCACGCCGCCGCGGGCCGTCGCAGCAAGTCTTTGATTAGTCGCAGGATTGGAGAACAGGTTCGCTTTTCCCGGGCGGGGCGCCGGGGTCGGCCCTACTCCCAAAGTGCCGCCGGTCACGGTCTTCTCATCTGCCGGGGGCGCCTGTAAGGAACTAGAATCAGGATGACGCGGCAGGGCGGCCGCACAGCTCATGGTCGAGGCGGGATGCAACGGTTCGTTTGCGAGCAGAATATCGTTCATTTCGAGCGGCTGCTCAATGAAACGGCCGACCCGACGGTCCAGAACACCGTGCGCGCGCTGCTGGCATCGGCGAAGCGTCAGTTGGCGCTGCTGAACTCGGCGGTATCAGGGGCCGATACGACGCCGTTCGAACAGCGCCGGCGGCAGCACGGCGAGACCGACACGATCCGGCAGCAATTCCAGCCCGAATTCGATGCCTCACCGCATCCCTATATGCTGCTGGACCCGGGGCCGGGCCTGCTGATCGTCGACATCAACGATGCCTATGCAGCTGCGACTTTGACCGGCCGGGCCGAAATCGTCGGCCGCTCGCTGTTCGAGATATTTCCCGATAATCCCAACGATCCGCTCGCCGACGGCGTCAGCAATCTCTACGGCAGCTTGAGGATCGTCGGTGAAACCGGGCGGGCGCATGCCATGGCGGTCCAGCGCTACGACATCCGGGATCCGGACGGAGTCTTCGTCGAGCGTCATTGGCAGCCGATCAACTCGCCGATCCACGACACGGCGGGCCATCTGGTCTACCTGCTGCACCACGTCGAAGACGTCACGGCGCAGGTCACCGGGCAGCCATAAACGGCCTGTCAGCCGCGGCGGTCGCCCAGCAGCTTGCCGCTGGCCCGATCGATCAAATGCAGGCGCGTGCAGGCCGGACAGGACACCGACACATGCGTTCGGTCGGCCGGCTCGTCGCCGAGCCGATGCTGCACGTTCATGCCGGTCTGCGGGCATTTGAAGACGATATGACGGTCCATGACCCTGATATGACGGCAAGGCGCGCCTTCCGAAATTACGGATGATTACGTAGGTCGGTGGTGGCGCCCCCCTTATGGCAGGGTCAGGAACTCCACCCAGTTCGGCTTCTTGCCGGTGGGATAGGATTTCAGCTTGGCCAGTGCGCCGCTGCCCTGGTCGATCGCATAGACCGTCATGCTGTCGGAGAGCTCGCCGACCGCGGCGAGGTAGCGGCTGGAGGGATCGATGTGGAAGCCGCGCGGCTGCTTCTCGGTCGGCACGCTGCCGATCGTGGTCAGCTTGCCGCTGGTGGCGTCGACCTTGTAGGCGGTGAGCGTGTTGGTGGTGCGCTCGGAGGCGTAGAGGAAGCGGCCGTCCGAGGTGATGTGGATGTCGGCGGCCCAAGGTTTCTTGCCAGACTCTTTGCCATTGAAGCCTTCCGGCAGCGCGGTGGTGCGCTGGATTTCGTCCCAGGCGCCGCTCCTGGCCTCATAGGTGAACGCCGCGACGTCGCCGTTCAGCTCATGGACGAGATAGACGAACTTGCCGTTGGGGTGGAATACGAAGTGCCGCGGTCCGGATTTCTCCGGCACCTTGTGGGCCGGCGGATCGTTCGGCGTCAGCGTGCCGGCCGTGGCATCGAACGCGAAGCCCAGCACCTGGTCGGAGCCGAGATTGGTCGCGAACACGAAGCGGTTGTCGGGCGAGGGCAGGAAGGCGTGCGCGTTCAGCCCGGTCGGGATCACCTGCTTCGGCTCGCCGGCGACGCCGTTTGCAAGAAGCGGATTCAGCGCGACCTTGTTGCCGCCATAGGAGGCGCTGAACAGGAACTTGCCGCTGCGGTCGACGGCGATATTCGCCATGCTGTCGGCGAGCGGTCCGTTGCCGATAGGACTGAGCTGGCCCGTCTTGGGATCGATCGCAAAGCTGATCGTCTGGAATGGCTGCGAGCGGATGCCGGCAATCAGCACGCGGTGGTCGGGCGTGATCGCGAGCGGCGTCGAAGAGCCGGGCTTGTCGACGCCCTTGAAGGCGGCCGTCTGCACCGGAATCATCTCGCCGCTCTCGGTCATCTTGAATACGCTGATGTCGTTGCTGTCGGCGTTGCCGACATAGGCGAAGGTCTCGGCCATGCCGGCGCGGACTCCAGAAACGAGGGCGAGGAAGGTGAGGGTGGTGGCGATCGCAGCGCGTGGCGCTTTGGATGTGATGCGTCGGGTCGGTCTCAACATTGGGCTCCTCCTCGCGGGCCGGTCGCGGCCTTGTCGTTTTGCCAGCGAGGATAGCGGGCGGCGCGCCGCCGCACCAAATTCCAATTGGGATCGATCGATGCCGAAATTGTATCGGTCGCCGGAGAGGCTACCGCACCGCCGCCGTGCGCGAGGGCAGCTGCGCCCGGGAGGAGTGGCCGGGCGGCCCGAGCACGGTCCACACGCCGACCGCAACCAGCGCGGATGTCAGGATGGTCCAGGTGATGAGCCGTTTTCGCATCAGGTCGAATTCGTCATGAAGGTCCCGGGCGCTCGATCGTGCACCGCAAACCGCGGCAATCCTATGAACTCGTTCACAGCCGAAATCGGCCGGCGCCGTGCGAACCAAAGCCGCGCGAGCGCATTGAACCCGCATGCCCCGCGCAAACGATCTTGAAGGCAAGCCCGACATGGGTGGCAAGCATGGTGGTCAGGCCGGCCTCCCGAAGTCGCCGCCACGACCGCACCAAGGCGAACACGATGAGGACGTCGTGGCAAAGCGCCACACCGGCCAAACCGATCACACCTCGCCGCCGACCAAATCAAAATAGCGCCGTGCCGCGCGGTCCTGCCGCGCCTCGTGTTGGGAACCGCGGCATCGCTTTGCCGTTACCTGTTCCCGCAGGCGTGAGAGATGGAAAACGGAGGCTGGCTCGTGTTTTGGATTTATTGGAACACCGCCTGGTCGCTGATCATCAGCGGCATCATGGTCGCCACCATCGTCAGCCACCCCGATTCCGAGTTTGTCGAAGTGCAGGCTGCCAGACGGCAGATGTGAGCCATCGCATCTGTTGAAGCCCGCTCGATCGTGGCTTCGCCTCAACGGGGAAGTCCGCCGGCCGAGGTCGGTCCGGATTCGCCTCCGTAGCCGGGCCTCGTCCGGCTCGACCGCACCGCATCACGGGTTTGACCTAGATCATGTAGAGCCGGCCCGTTTCATGGAGACTTCGCGCAATCTGTGAGGTTGAAGTGTCCATCGATCATTCGCGAATCTCGGCGCCGGCGTTCCGTTCGAAAATCATGTCCGCTGACGAGGCCGCGACGCTGGTGCCACACGGCGCGAATGTCGGCATGAGCGGCTTCACCGGATCCGGACATCCGAAGGCCGTTCCGATGGCGCTGGCGCGCCGGATCGAACAGGCGCATGCGCGCGGCGACCAGCTTCGGATCGGCGTGTGGACCGGCGCCTCGACCGCGCCCGAGCTGGATGGCGCGCTCGCCAAGGTCGACGGCATCGAGTTGCGCTTGCCCTATCAGTCCGATCCCGTCACGCGTGAGCGCATCAATGCCGGTGCGATGGACTACATCGACCTCCATCTCAGCCATGTCGCGCAGTTCGCCTGGTTCGGCTTTCTCGGGCATCTGGACGTCGCGCTGATCGAGGTCACCGCCATCCTGCCGGACGGCAGTCTGGTGCCCTCGGCCTCCGTCGGCAACAACAAGACCTGGCTGGACCAGGCCGACCACATCATCCTCGAGGTCAATTCCGGCGTCAGCACAGCCCTGCACGGCATGCACGACATCTACTATGGCACGAGGCTGCCGCCGCATCGCAAGCCCATCCCGATCGTCTCGCCCGGCGACAGGATCGGAGAGACCGCGTTTCGCTGCGATCCGAACAAAGTCATTGCCGTGGTCGAGACCAATGCTCCGGACCGCGACACGACCTTCACCGCGCCCGACGCCACATCAAAGGCGATCGCCGGCCATATTCTCGATTTTCTCGGCCATGAGGTTCGCCGCGGCCGGCTGCCGCCGGAATTGCTGCCGATCCAGTCCGGGGTCGGCAATGTCGCCAATGCCGTGATGGCGGGCCTCGATGCCGGTCCTTTCGGCCGGCTGACGGCTTACACCGAGGTGCTGCAGGACGGCATGCTGAACCTGCTGCGCTCGGACCGCATGATGCTCGCGTCCGCCACCGCGCTGTCGCTCAGCGCAGAAGCGACCAGGCAATTCAACAGCGAGATCGACAGGCTGAAGAACAAGATCGTGCTGCGCACGCAAGAGATATCAAACCATCCGGAGGTCATCCGGCGGCTCGGCGTCATTGCCATGAACGGGATGATCGAGGCCGACATCTACGGCAACGTCAACTCGACCCATATTCGTGGCAGCGCCATCATGAACGGCATCGGCGGCTCCGGCGATTTCTCCCGCAACGCCTATCTCTCGATCTTCATGACGCCGTCGACCGCGAAGGGCGGATCGATCTCGGCCATCGTGCCGATGGTCACCCACGTCGATCACACCGAGCATGACGTGCAGATCATCGTGACCGAGCAGGGCCTCGCCGATCTGCGCGGCCTGTCGCCCAAGCAGCGCGCGGCAAGCATCATCGGCAATGCGGCGCATCCGTCATTCCGGCCGGCGCTCCAGGACTATTTCGATCGCGCCTGCATTCTGTCGTCCGGAAAGCACACGCCGCATCTGCTCGACGAAGCCTTCCGCATGATCAAGGCGACGGGCTGAAGAGCGCACGTCAAGCCGCCGCCTGCACCGACAAGAGCTGTCTCAGCTTCGCCGCCGGCACGGCGGGGCTGAACAGCCAGCCCTGCATCTGGCTGCATCCGAGCTGGCGCAGCACCTCGCGCTGGGCTTCGGTCTCGACGCCTTCGGCGGTCGTCGCCATGTGGCGCGCGGCCGCCATGTGCACCACGGCCTGCACGATCGGGGAGGAATCCTCGGATTGACCGATGTCGCTGATGAAGCTGCGGTCGATCTTGATCTTGTCGAACGGGAAGCGGTGCAGATAGCTCAGCGACGAATAGCCGGTGCCGAAATCGTCGAGCGCGATGCGCACGCCGAGCTCGCGCAGCTGCTGCAGGATCGTCAGCGCCTCCTCGTCGTCGCGGATCAGCACGGTCTCGGTGATCTCGAGCTCGAGCCGGCCGGGCGCAAGTCCTGATTCCGCGAGCGCCGCTGCGACCTTCAGCGCCAGCGTCCGCGAGCGGAACTGCACTGGCGAGACGTTGACGGCAATGTGAATCTGGCCGGGCCAGGACGCGGCCTCATGGCAGGCCTGCTTCAGCACCCATTCGCCGATCTCGCCGATCAGTCCGGTGTCTTCGGCGACGGGAATGAAGTCCGCCGGCGAGACCATGCCGCGCTCGGGATGGCGCCAGCGCAGCAGCGCTTCGCAGCCGGTCACGACGTCGGCCGCGAGGTCGACCAGCGGCTGGTAGTGCACCTCGAACTCGCCGCGAGCCAGCGCCTGGCGCAGGTCGAGCTCGAGCTGACGGCGCAGCCTCGCCTTGGCGTCGTATTCCGGCGTGAAGACGCGGTAGGTGCGGCGTCCCTCCGACTTCGCCGCGTACATCGCAAGATCGGCGCGCTTGAGCAGATCGTCGAGATTGTCGCCGTGGTCGGGCGCGATCGCGATGCCGATGCTGGCATCGGTCGGAATGTCCTGGCCCTTGCAATCCACCGGAGCACGCAACGCCTTGAGGATATCCTCCGCCAGCGCCGACAGCTCGGCCGGATCGCAGGTCGCGGCCTTGACGATGGCAAACTCGTCGCCGCCCAGCCGCGCGACGAGGTCGTTGCCGCTGACGCAGGCGCGCAGGCGCACCGCCACCTGCCGCAGCAATTCGTCGCCGACCTCGTGTCCCAGCGAATCGTTGACGCCCTTGAACTCGTCGACGTCGATATAGAGGATGGCGAACGGCTTGCCTTGGGCAAGCTCCGCCACGCGCCGCTCCAGATGACCGCGCAGCAGCACGCGGTTGGGCAAGTCGGTCAGCGCGTCGTAATGCGCCATATGCGCGATGCGCTCGTCGGCACGGATGCGCGCGGTGACGTCGTCAAGGGTCGCGAGCCAGCCGCCGGCAGCGCCGGGCTGGTTCTTGATCTCGATCAGGCGGCCGTCCGCGGTCTCCACGATGGTGCTCTGGGTGCGCCCGACATGGCTCAAAATGTCGTCGCAATAGGCCCCGACGTCGCCGTGGAACGAGCCGGTGTCATGGCGGTGCCGGATCACGTCGCGGAAAGTGGCGCCGGGCTTCACCACGTCGGCGGACAGGCCGTACATCTCGATGTAGCGCCGGTTGCAGACGATCAGCCGCTCGTCCTGATCAAACATCAGGAGCCCTTGCGTCATCGTGTTCATCGCGGTGTCGAGCCGCTGCTTTTCGAGCGAGAGCCGGTTCGTCACCTGGCGGAAGATCAGGAACAGCGTGAGCACCAGCAGGCCGATCGACAGCACGGCGACGGTGACGAAGAATTTCGTCTGCGTGCGCCAGGTCGCAAGCGTCGCATCCAGCGATTTGGTCGCGACCACGACCAGCGGCTCGCCGGCGAGGAGGCGCGAGGCGACGATGCGGTCCTTGCCGTCGATCGGGCTGGCGAGCTGCATGGTGACGAAGGTGCGGTCGAACACTGCCACCTGCTCCGGCGTGCCCTTGCGAAAGTTCTGCCCGATCATCGCATCGACACGCGGAACGCGCGCCAGCAATTGGCCGTTCTGGTGGTGCATCGCGATCGAGGAGTCCTCGCCGAGCCCGGTCGAGGCGAAGAAGGATTCGAGCTGCTCGGGCACGATCGCGCGCGAGACCAGCCCGAGGAATTCTCCATGCGGGCCGGACACGCGCCGCGCGAACACGATCGCCGGCCCGCTGCCGAGCCGGCCGTTCACCACCTCCACGTCTTCCTGCGCGGTCGGATCGTTCTTGAGGCGGTTGAAGTAGCCGCGGTCCGCGACCGAGACGTCGGCGACCGGCCAGCGCCGCGACGAGTTGATCAGCATGCCCCTGGAATCGAACAGATTGGCGCCGGCGACGTCGGTCCAGCCGCTGGCTTTCGCACGCAGCACCTCGTGCATGGCCAGCGTGCCCATCTCGCTGCGGAAGATGTCGGCGGATTCGATGCCGCGGCTCTCGAGCTCGGTGATGATGCTCTTCTGGAGCACCGCGAAATCCTCGAACTCGCGGTCGAAATGCCGGGCCAGCAGGCGCACGGAATTTTCAAGGCTGTCGCGGCCGCTCTCGATCGCATTCTGCCGGAAGCGGTCGACGGTGAGCGCGGTGCCGATTGCGGTCGCGGCCATCAGCACGAAGCCGCCGACGATCAGCCATGTCAGTGGCGCTCCCCGCCAGCGACGCAGCAGCGCGCGCATGCGCGCGGTCCATCGGATCGATCTGCCCATCCAGCCCTCCCGTGGGATGCAAGATGCAGCAAAACCGACAAGACCCCGTTACCAGCGAGGGTTAGGAAACTATGAATCGGAACGAAATCAGAGGGTTGGTTCCAGCGCTCGCGGCGATTGCGTTGCACTCACCGCTTGATCTCCCATTCAAGCGCTTCCGCATTGCCCTTGGCGAACATCGCCGGGACATCGAACTTGCCGGTCTTGAGGTCATAGCGGCATTTCCAGTCGGCGAGCCCCTTCACGGCGACGTTCTTCGGATGCTTGTCCATTTCGCCTGACAGCGAGATCAGCAGGTAGCGGTTGTTGGGCCAGTCGACGCCGAGCCAGCGATACCCATCCTCCGTGCCTTTCATGAGATTGGCCGAGATGTGGTAGTCGAGCTTCATCTTCTTCGTGTCGGACCGGCTGTGGAAATAGTCCCAAGCGAGATCGCCGAGCGACTTCTTCGTTGCGCTTACGAACTTCCCGTTCTCGACATGGTAGAGAAAGAGGTCCTGCGAGCCCGAGCCAGTCTTCTGCATGCGCACCAGCCATTGCGAGTCGCTGGTGAAGCGGAAGCCGGCGCCATAGCCCTGCTCGGGCTTCAGCTCCGTCATCTGATCCCCGCGCCGCGCCCAGACCTGCCATTTGACGCCGAAAAGGTCTTCACTGTCCTTCATGTACTGCTCGAGCTTGGTGGCGCCGTCGGGCGAGGTGAAGGCGAACTCGGGCCTCTCGGAGAGGACGAAGCCTGGCGGCGGGCCGGAGGCCGCGAGTGCGGGGGCGGCAGCGAGCATCAGGGCAAGCGCCAGCCCGAGGGCCAGACTTGGGGCGGAACGGCGAAATGCGGTCACGGGAAAATTCCTCAAAAAATGCCGCGATGCGGCCTCGCGTGGTTTGACGCCGGCGGGGTGGCGCCGGTTCATCCCTGGGCGCCGGGACGGAGTCTCATCCCATCGAACGTCTTGCTGCCGCAGCCAATTCGGCGCACCCTGCCTCCCTCGGTTGATTTGCCACCCAAGGTTCTTTTCCGATGATGACCGCATCCAAGGCCTTCATTGCTCTTTGCCTGCTTGCACTGGTCGGCACGGTGCTGGTGATCGGCCCGACCGAGCTGCGCCGCCTGCTGCCGGACGGGACCAAGACCGCCGTCGCCGCCAAACCCGAGTCCAAGGTCGAACCAAAGGTCGAGGCCAAGGTCGACCTCAAGCCCGAGCCGAAACCGGAACAGCCCAAACCGGAACAGCCCAAACCGGACCAGCCAAAGCTTGCCGCCATCGCGCCGCCTGCGCCCGCGGCGGCCCCGGCTCCCGAGCCGAAGGTGGCCGCGCTGGGCGAGACCCAGAAGCAGGTCACGGCACTGCCCGATCTCGCACCGGTCAAGCCGCCGCCGGCGGTCGCCGACACCGGCCCCCGTTTCGACGTCGCCCGCGTCGACGATCACGGCGAGGCGGCGGTGATTGCGGGCCAGGCCGCGCCGGGTGCCAAGGTCGAGCTGCTGCGCGACGGCAAGCCGCTCGATACGGTGGTCGCCGACGCCTCCGGCCAGTTCGTGATGACCCCGCCGCAGCTTCCCGCCGGCTCCTATGAACTGACGCTCCGCGCCAGGGCGCCGGACGGCACGGTCACGCAGTCCGGCCGGACCATGCCGGTGACCATCACCGAGACGGCGCCGCCGCCCGCGCGTCCGGCGCCGGTCGCGAGGCAAGACGTGCGGCAAGACGCCAAGCAGGCCGAGAAGCCGGACGACAAATCGGATGTCGTGGCGTCCCTGCCGTCGACCTCGCCGCATCTGGCCTCGGCATCCGACAGGCAGGCGGCCCGGCCGAGGCTGGTCGGTGCGCCGAAACCCCGGGTCATGGCGCGGGCGCCGGCGGCGACGACCGTTGCATCGGCCTCGCCGGCGGACGTCCTCAGCGCCGCGCCGGCAGAGACAGGCAGCCGGGTGATCTCCCGCGGCGACAGCCTGTGGGCGCTCAGCCGGCTCGCCTATGGCGACGGCGCCCGCTACGCCGTGATCTTCAAGGCCAACCGCGACAAGATCCACAATCCCAATCTGATCTATCCCGGCCAGACGTTTGTGATGCCGCAAAAGGCGGAGTGAGGGCGCTGTCTTTCTCCTCCTTCTCCCGCGAGCGGAATGACGTCAGCCGCCGCCCGCGACGCTTTGCCCTGTATCCCCCCGGGGAACAATTGGTTCCCTCGCGCGTCATCTCGATGCGCCGCAGTGCGCGCGGGCAGCCGGGAGGAGGCCGAATTGGTCAAGCCAGCGGTCGTGTCAGGACGCATGGGACTGGCGCTGGCGGGCGCGACCATCCTGATTGCGGCAGTGCTGCTGCCTGGTAAGGCCGAAGCGCAGTTCGGATTGCGCGGCGGTCCGCTTGGCGTCGCACGCTTCGCCGTCGGCCACGTGATCGGCATGTCGCGCTTGCGTCATTCCCGCATGGCGGTACGGGGTGGCCGATATCGCTCCGCCGCGTTGAGATCGCAGGATCCTCGTCAAGATTCGCGCGGGGCCGAGCGCGGCCAACCTTCCAATCCTTACGTCCTGCGTGCCGCGCTCACGGCGCAAGCGGCGTTGTCGGGCTGGCAGGGCGGTCGCCGCCCACAAGGCTGGTGGCGCCATCCCGACGGCAGTTACGGCTGGGTCGGCCCGGTGTTCTGGCCGTTCGCGCATGACGACCTCACCAATGCCGTCATCTTCGGCGATGCAACCAGCCTCTCGCTCTACGGCTATGGCGATATCTATGCCGCGATCTTCGCGCCCTATGCGGCGACCGAGCTCGCGGCCTACACCGCATCGCAAGGCCGGCGCGGACGACGAGTCCCGACCGCGGAGACCCTGTGCGAGGCCAGCGACACCGGCGGCCTGCCGGTCGACCGCATCGCCAGCGCCCTGCAGCCGAACGAATTGCAGCGCGTGGCGCTCGACGAGCTCGCGACCGCCTGGACCAATGCGCGCGACACCATCCGCGCCGCCTGCCTGGCGCAGGCGCCCGCCAGCGCATTGGAGCGGCTGGGGCTGATGCAGGCGCGCCTCGAGGCCATGATCAAGGCAACCGACGCCATCGAGGCGCCGCTGTCGAAGTTCACAGGTTTGCTCGACGACGGCCAGAAGGCAAAGCTCGAGGCGCTCTCCAAGGACCGTCGTGCCGCGCTTGCGGCCATGCAGCGCAAAGATACGAGCAAGGATGCGCAGGCCTCGAGCGCCTGCGACCCCAACAGCGATCCCCGCTATGACGAAAAGCTGCAGCGTCAGTACGAGCAGCTCGTGCAGCAGCAATGGCCGGCAGGCGACATCGCATCGACGCTCCGCCTCGACGACACCGCCCGCGCCCGCCTCGAGGTGCTCCAGGACACCACCTTGCGCACCATGGAAACGCTCAGCGCCTGCCCGTCACAGACGCCGGAGACACCACAGGCCCGCCTCACCGCCGTGAAAGCGCGGCTGCAGACGATGTTGCAAGCGGTGAACGGCGTCACCGATGCGCTCGACGATTTCGAGGCCGATCTGAGCGACGAGCAGAAGGCCGGCTTCGAGGCGATCGGGCCGAAGCGCGGCGCGTGAGGCCGACGGCGAGACGCCTCCCCGTGAAATCGGTTAGCTAATCTCCCGCCTGACCTTCGCGGCCGCATCGCACATGGCCTTCAGCTTCCCGAACGCGGTCGCGCGCGGCATGTATTTCATGCCGCAATCGGGCGCGGGGATCAGACGATCGGGCGACACGTGCTTGAGCCCGTTGCGGATGCGATCGGCGACGGTATCGACGCTCTCGATCGCGGGATCCGCAAGGTCGAGCACGCCGAGCATGATCTTCTTCGACGACAAATCCTTGAGCACGCCGAGGTCGAGCTTCGGCTGCGCCGCCTCGATCGAGATCTGGTCGGCGATGGTGTCGTCGAGCTCGGCCAGGAAGGAATAGCCGGCCGGCTTGTTCGAGCCGGGCACGACGGCCGCATAGCCGAAGCAGAGATGCACCACGGTCGGCACCGTGATCCCTTGCAGGGCGCGGTTGATCGCCTTGACGGCATAGCGCTTGGCGAGGTCTGGATTGTTGCGCACCCAGGGCTCGTCGAGCTGGATCACGTCGGCGCCGGCCTTTTGCAGATCGAGCGCCTCGGCATTGACGGCTTCGGCGAGCGCCATCGCCAGCTCTTCCTCGTCCTTGTAGAACTCGTTCTTGGCCTGCTGGCTCATCGTGAACGGGCCGGGAAGGGTGATCTTCGCCGCACGCTCGGTGTTTTTGCGCAGGAACTGCATGTCATGCAGCTCGACCGGGCCTTCGCGCCTGATCGGGCCGACGACGCGCGGCACCGGCGTCTTTGTGTTGCCGGTGCGCGCCACGATCATCGCGGGGTTGTCCCCGTCGATGCCGTCGAGCGCGGTGGCGAAACGATTGGAGTAGCTCTCGCGGCGGATCTCGCCGTCGGTCACGATATCGATGCCGGCACGCTCCATGTCGCGGATCGCGACGATGGTGGCATCGTCCTGCGCTTCCTCCAGATGCTCCGCCGGCAGCCGCCACATGTCGTGCAGGCGGGTGCGCGGCACCACCTTCGACAGCATGGCGCGATTCACCAGCCATTCCGGCTGCGGATAGGAGCCGACCACGGTGGTCGGCAGGATGTGCGTCGGCATGGGCATGGGGTTCTCCTTCTTGTTGTTATTGAACGCGATTGGTCAGGCCGCGCGCGTTGCCGCGGCCGCACCCTCGTCCTTGACGGGATTGCGCAGGATGCCGATGCCCGAGATTTCGATCTCGACGACGTCGCCGCCCTTCATCCACAGCGGCGGCGTGCGATAGGCCCCGACGCCGCCGGTCGTGCCTGTCACGATCACGTCGCCGGGCACCAGCTCGGTGAAGGTCGAGCAATAGGCGATCAGGGCCGGCACGTCGAAGACGAGGTCGGAGATCGGTGCCTTCTGCACCTCGACGCCGTTGAGCCGTGTGATCAGCGTCTGCGCGGCGACATCGGTCAGCTCGTCGGTCGTGACCATCCACGGCCCGAAGCCGCCGGTGCCGGCAAAATTCTTGCCCGGCGCGAATTGCGAGGTGTGGCGCTGCCAATCGCGGATGCTGCCGTCATTGTAGCAGGCATAACCGGCGACATGGCCGAGCGCAGCTTCACGCGCGATGCGGCGGCCGGCCTTGCCGATGATGACGGCCATTTCGCCCTCATAGTCGAACCGCTCGGATTCCAGCGGCCGGATCATCGGCTGGCCATGGCCGACCTGGCTGTTGGCGAAGCGGGTGAAGATCATCGGATGCGCCGGCGTCGGGTGGCCGCTCTCGGCCAAATGCGTGGCGTAGTTGACGCCGATGCAGAAGATCTTGTCGGGATCGGGGACCGTCGGCAGCAGCGCGACGTCCTGCAATGCGTAGTCGGGCTTCTCGGCGATGAGCTTCTTCAACTCGTCGAGCGAGCCCTTCGCCAGCAGCGCCTTCAGCGTCGGATAGGCCTTGAGGCGCTTGCCGGCATCGATGACACCCTTGTCGGTGACGATGCCATAGCTCGCGGTGCCCGCGATGGTGAAGCTTGCGACTTTCATGGGTCAAACACTCTCTTCGATGGAGGAAACATAGTCGTTGATCGGAAGCGCGATCTCGCCGCCCCGGATCGGAACGCATGTCGGCGTGAAATCCTGGCGGAAGCGGGCGCCGGCCGCATCGGCGCGGTCGAGAAAGCGTTCCAGATGCGCCATCGCGCCGGTCGGCAGATCGTGCAGCACCATGAGCGTCCAGGGCTGCCGGCTGCATTGCTCGAGCGCGCGCTCGGTCCAGCCATCGGGGTCGTCCCAGTCGCGCGGGATGGCATTCCAGAGCACGCAGCTGTGCTTCTTGTGCGTGAGATAGTCGACGACGGACGGCTTGAGCAGCCGCGTGTCCAGATTGCCACCACCGCCGAACGGCCGGAACCAGCGCTGCGGATGCGCGAGATCGCCAATCGCGTCTTGCGTGCGGCCGATCTCGTTCTCCGCAGTATCGCGCCCGGATTGCTCGCCAAGCGGAATGCTGTGCGTGAAGGTGTGGTTGCCGATCCAGTGCCCCTCGCGGTGCGCGCGCTCCGCAAGGCCGCGCCGCTCGGGGTCGGCGAGCTTCTCGCCAATGACGAAGAAGGTGGTCTTGATCCCGCGCGCGGCCAGAATGTCGAGCACGCGCGGCGTCACATCGGGATCGGGGCCGTTGTCGAATGTCAGGGTCAGGTCGTACACGCAGCTACCTCAGGTCGCCGGCTGCATCGCGCCCGTCGCGATGTCGTCGTTGGCCTGGCCGGCGCGGGTGCCGGTCTGCCAGATCGCCGCCTTGCGCTCGATCCACCGGATCACGGCGTTGAAGCCGATCGCGAGGAACAGCACGAGCAGCACGCCCGCGAACACGTGCGGGCTGTCGAGGATGGTGCGGTAGCGCGAGATCAAATAGCCGATGCCAGCCGAGGAGATCAGCATCTCCGAGACCACCACGCCGACGATCACCAGCGCGCCGCCGACACGCAGGCCGGACAGCACGGTCGGGATCGCCGCAGGGATGATGACGCGGACCAGCCGCTGGCTCAGCGTCGCGCCCATGCTGCGCGCCGCGAGCAGGAGCTGCGGATCGATGGTCTGGATGCCGGCGGCGGTCGCGAGCATGGTCGGCAGGAAGCCGTAGATCGAGGCGAACGCGATCTTGGATTCCGAGCCGATGCCCAGCCACACGGTGAAGACGGGATAGAGGATCACCAGCGGCACCGCGTAGAGGCTCGACACCATCGGCATGATCAGCACGCGCGGGCGCGGCAGGCTGCCGACGACGGCGCCGAGCACGATGCCGCCGCCGCAGGCGAACGCCATGGAGACCACGACCTCGTAGAGCGTGACCGCGAGCGCATGACCGTATTCACCCGCGTCGGTCCATCCGGCGATCAGCGTGGACGACAGCGAGGGCAGGAACAGCTCGGGAATGAGCCCCGTGCGCGGCAGCAGCTCCCACAAGCCGATCAGGCCGATCACGATCAGATATCGCAACGTCTTTGCACTTACTCTCGCACTGATCCTGGCGCTCATGATCGTCTCACGCCGATTTGCGGATGTGCCGCCAGATGCGGTCGCGCAGGCTGCCGAACGCATCGCCGCTGAGCATCTCGTAGGTGCGGGGCCGCGGCAGCTGGACCTGAAGATGGTCCACGATCCGGCCGGGCCGCGCCGACATCACGATCACCTCGTCGGCGAGATAGACGGCTTCGGTGAGGCTGTGCGTGACGAACACGACCGTCTTGCCGGTCGCAGCCCAGATGCGCAGCAGCTCGTCGCCCATGGTCATGCGCGTCTGCTCGTCGAGCGCCGCGAACGGCTCGTCCATCAGCAGCACCGGCGGATCCTGCACCAGCCCGCGCGCGATCGAGACGCGCTGCTTCATGCCGCCCGAGAGCTCGTGCGGATGGCGCCTGCCGAAACCGTCGAGCCCGACCAGCTTGAGCGCATCCTGCGCCTTGGCGCGGCGCTCGGCCTTGGGCACGCCGCGCAGCGCCAGCGGAAACTCGACATTGTCCTCGGCCGTCAGCCAGGGAAACAGGCTCGCCTCCTGGAACACCACGCCGACCCTGTCGGGGTCTGGCTGCAGGATCGGCGCGCCGTTGATGGTGATGGTGCCCGCGGTCTGCTGGCGCAGCCCCGCCATCATCATCAGAAGAGTCGACTTGCCGCAGCCGCTGGGGCCGACCAGCACGACGAAGCGGCCGGGCTTGATGTCGAGCGAGACGTCCTCCAGCGCGACGACGTCCTGCGACCTTGTCTTGAACACCTGGCCGACATTCTTCACCTCGATCGCGCCGGCGCGCGCGGCGGGCTTCAATTGGGTCACGTTCGCCAATGGCTGCATCGCGTTTCCACCCATCTGACAAGTTCATTGAAGGTCATGGCGATCGCGGCGACCATCACGACGCCGGCGAGGAGCTGCTTCATCTGGAAGTTCTCGCCCCAGGTCGCGATCTGGTGGCCGATGCCGTCGCGCGAGGCGTACATCTCGGCGAGGATCACGCCGGTGAGGTTGAAGATCATGGAGATCCGCAACGCCTCCAGCAGCACCGGCAGCATGCTCGGCAGATAGACGCGGAACGCGGTCTGAATCCGCGTGGCGCCATAGGAGCGCGCCACCGTCAGATGCTCGACCTTGACCGACTCGACCGCCGTCGTGGTCGACATGATCACGATGAAGATCGTCGAGAAGAAGCCGAAGCCGACCTTCTGGGCAAAGCCGACGCCGAACACCAGGATGAACATCGGCAGGAAGATCGATTTCGGGATGCTGAAGGCGAAGAACAGCAGCGGCTTGGCGACATCGGCAAAGTAGCGGTTCTCCGCGACGAGGAAGCCGATCAACGCGCCGAAGGGCACCGCCAGCGCGAACGCCGTCAACACCTCGGTCGCGGTGACCATCAAATCCTTCTGCACCGCCGCGCGGCGCAGAAGATCACCGAGCGTCACGAACGTGTCGGACGCCGACGGCAGCAGCCGCGGATTGACGATGCCGGTGCGCGACAGCACCTCCCACAGCGCCAGGACCGCGACGATGATCGCGATCCGCGCGAGGTTGATGACGAGCGTGCCCTGCATCGCTGCTACTTGGTCGGGACGGGCTTGAACTTGGTCGAGATCACGTCCTCGACCGGCACGATGTCCTTGAGCCCGCCGAGCTTGGCGAGATCGAGCGAGAGCTGCACGGCGGCGCTGACATTGGCCGCGCCCATGTCGCCGCTGGTCTCCAGCTTCATGATGGTGTTGTCGTATTCGAGGCCGGCGATCTCCGGCGGCATTTCGTAGAGCTCGGCGATCAGCTTGACGGTGACGTCGCGGTTGGCCCGCATGAACGCGACCGCGCCATAGAGGGCGTTCACCGCTTTCTGCACCAGCTGAGGCTTGGCCTCGGCGAGCTTGTCGAGCACGATCCAGCCCGCGGTGAGGTTCGGCGGAACCGCGGTCGCGTAGTCGAGAATGGTCTTGGCTTCGCCGGATTTCGAGATCTGGAAGCTCAGCGGCGAATAGACCACGGCGGCCTCGACATTGCCGGCCAGGAGGTTCGGCACCAGGCCGCCGCCGCCGACGGGCACGCGCGTGAAATCGATCTTCTTGTCCTGGATGGTCCACAGCGCCAGCAGGTCGGAGCCCGAGCCGGCCGCGGTGATCGCCACCTTCTTGCCGTTGAGGTCCTTGACCTCGAGCGTCGATTTGGTCGGCACCATCAACTGCCAGCCGAAATTGCCCATCGCGGCGTTGGCGACGATGCGCGACATCACGCCCTTCTTGCGCCCGGCGGAGACCAGCGACGGCGGATCGAGGATGATGTCGGCCGCGCCTGCGGCCATGCCCTCGAAGGTCTCGGCGCCGCTGCGGTAGATGGTCAGCTCGGCCTGGATGCCTTCCTTCTCGAACAGCTTTTGCCGCACCGCCGTCTCGGCGATCGTCGTCGGCCAGTAGGTTTTCGTGGGCAGGCCGACGCGGATGGTGTCGGCGGCGCTCGCAGGGCCGGCGAGGATTGCGGCGGCGGCGAGCGATAGGAGCGCATGACGGCGATTGATCTTCATTGTTTCCTCCCGGTCTGTCTTTTTTTGTGCCGAATTTTTGGGGATCGTCAGGTCGTGCGGCTCACCTCCGCGATGCGCGAGGCGGCGAGCTCGACGAACTCCTTGGTGGTGCCGAAATGCTTCGACAAGGCGCGAACTGCCGCATCCGCGTCGCGCTTCGTCACGGCAGCGACGATCGCCGCGTGCTCGGCCGCGACGTCGCGCGGCTTGACGCCGGGCTCGCGACGGATCGACAGACGCCGATAGCGCTCGCTTTGCTCGTGCAACACGTCGCGGAAGCCGAGCAGCCATGGCGAGCCGCAGGCGTTGACCAGCGCACGGTGGAAAATGCGGTGACGGATCACCCATTCCTCGTAATGCACCGTGGGATCATCGGGATAGTGATAGGGGACGGCTTTCAGATCCGCCCAGGTCGACTTCACCGATGCGAGCCAGGCATCGTCGCCCCGCTCGATCGAGCGTCGCAGCGCAAGCCCCTCGATGTCGATCCGGGTCTGCGTCACGTCGGCGAGATCGGCGAGCGACACCGGGCTGACGCGGAAGCCGCGCTGGTCCGAGGCCTGCACCAGGCCGTCGGCGACGAGGCGCGACAGTGCCTCGCGGACGGCGGCAAGGCTCACCGAAAACTGCTTGGCGAGGCCGGCGATGTGCAGCTTCTGGGCCGGCAGCAGCCGCGCTGCCAGGATATCGGCGCGCAACCGCTCGTGCAGCGCCGACGTCAGGCTGCGCGGACCATCCCCGGGGTTTCCGGACATATCGAATTGAAGCGGACCCATCGGGGCGATGATTGCAAGGCGGCGCCCCGCGGTCAACAGAAAATCGAAAATCGATTTTTTCGCTGGTTGAGCGTCGGCGGCAGCCGCACGCTCGCCGCCATCACCCGCACGCCCAGTCGAACTTCATCTCCTTGAAGTCGAGCTGCGCGTTGCCGCCGCCGAAATTGGTGCCGCCGAAATATTCCTCGAACTCGATGTAGAACGGGCTCATCTCGGGCACCGCCTGGCACGGCCGCATGGTGCCGCCGAGATGGTTGTGGGCGTAGTCCTTGCTCCACTCGTGCAGGCGGAAATTGTCGCGGCCCGGTTTGCCGCCGACATAGTAGTAATAGGGCTGGTAGCCGGTCGGCGGGTTGCTGCGAACGTGCTCGTCCTGCGGGCCCTTGCCGGCGTTGGGATCATCGGCGCGCGCCGTCATGCCAATCGCGCGGGTCTCGCCGAGATCGGTGCGTGGCGGGGTGGCAAACATCTTCTTGGCGAAAGTCGGAGCAGCCTCGAAGAACGCGCTGGCGCCGCCGACATCGAGCCATCGCGGCCGCTCGGCCGTCGCCAGCGCCAGCGGCGCGGGCGGCGTCGCGAACGGGCCTTCGTATTCGGCGCGCGTCAGCAGCAGCGCGGCATATTCGTAATCGAGGATATCGGTCATGCGCGAAAGCCGCGGATGCGATGGCCGCGCCATCACCGCGTTGCGCACTTCGGGATCATCGGGCGCGCCGCCGTCATTGTGATCGGGCGCGGTGGCAAAGAACGACAATGCGACGATGTCCTCGCCATGCACGCGATAATCCTCAGGCAGCAGCAGCGTGAAACCGTGCATCAGCGGATAGCCGGTGACGGGATCGAGCGGCCATTGCGCGCTCGCAATGCCCGGCGGCAGGCCGTAGACCCAGCCCTGGTCGCGCGCACGGTCGACCGGACGGTCCAGCATCTGCAGATCATAAGCACGCGAAGGCAAGGCAAACGCCACGGGCCGCTCCCAACAAAGTCGCCTCGCCGTTGAGGCGAGGGTTAGTCGCAGGGAGGAGGGATGTGGTTCGGGGGCAGGGGATTGTTGGCAACGGCGTCGCCTCATTCTCCCCTGTCGTCCCCGGGAACGCCGGGACCCATAACCACAGGAAGAAGTTTGGCGAAGATGAGGTGTTCGATCTCAGGCATCCCGCAGCCGGTAGATCGCGCGGTAGGGGTGTGACGACCGGTGAGGGCACGCTGAGGCGGTTCTACCCCTATCTGATCTGTCCGCTTGGAAGCTCTTACGGAAAGGCTTATTCCTACGCTCTGCGAGAAGGAAACGATTGATGTCCTCTTCGCCGCCCTCCAGCACGGCGTCTTCTCCGGGCAGCTTTGACCATGCAGTTCGAGTTTGATTGGGACCCGATCAAGGCGGAGAGCAATCGGCGCAAGCATGGGGGCGCCTTCGAGGCGGCGAGGGGCGTTTTCAGCGATCCGCTGGCCCTGTCGTTACTCGACAATGAGTCTGGCGAAAGGGGAGGAGCGATGGGTTACCATGGGCCGGAGCCCGGCTGGTAACCTGCTTCTGGTCGTTCATACCTATGTCGAGCTGACAGCGGACCGGGCCGCGATCCGCATCATCTCGGGGCGCTACCCGAGCCGCCGCGAGATCGGGTCTTATGAAGGTTGATCGGTGATCCGATGAAGGACGAATACGATTTCTCGACCGCCGCGCGCGGCAAGTTCTTCCGCAAAGGCGCTCGCCTCGTGCCGCCGGTCCACCTGGAGCCCGAGGTTCTAACCTACCTCTCGGACCTCGCAGAGACCCAGGGCACTTCGCTGAACGACCTCGTGAACACCCTCCTCAGGGAAGACATCGAGCGCCTCGACGCAGAGAAGCAGCACTCGCCCCGACCATAGGTCTGCTCCCAGCGGAGGCCGCGATGAAGGTTTCAAATGGGATGACGATCTGGCTGTGGCTCTTCCCCCGAAGCTGATCGACCAGCTTGCGCTCAGGGAGGGTGACGAAATCGTCGTCACCGGTGGAAGCGCGACCACTGTCGAGACTCTGGACCAGGGGCGGGCTGCGCGAAAACCCGCCGCGTTGAATTGTCGCTTCCGACCGCCTCCGTAACCCATTGATCTGTCAGCCACCGTCCACTGTGCATGGGGTTGTTTTCATATTTCAAGCAGGGTTTGATGCCCGCGTTTGTATTCGGACAATCAAAAATTCACTTTACCCGAACCGCGACACACCCTATGATCCCTCCCAACTCATCCCCCGGTAAGGGACGGATCGCGATCGTCAGGGTTCGTGGGGTGAGGGGCGGTGGACGCGGGCGGTGTTGGTGCCAGATGCGGTCGCAGGGCGGGTAGTCCCCGTGAGCGATCAGCGGGCGCGTGTACGACGGTGCTGCCTCGCGTACGGCAAAATCGTGTGGTCGCGACGCCCGAATATCCGGCGTCAAGTCTTGCAGCGGTGCGTGGGTCCGACCGGACCTGCGCATCCCTCGAAAGCTGCAAGGCGACGGTGGCAAAGGGATCGTCTCACCGGCGAGAGCGCGACATAAGCCGTTTCAACCACTGCGCAGGGAAGGCCGGGCATCCGGTCGCACCTGTTTCTCCCCTGTGAGCGACTATCACGCACTCATGCACAGGGGTCTTGCGGGTGCCAGCCGGTGCCCGGTCTTCCCTGCGCCCTTCCATTTCGAAGGGTGCCGTGGCCTACGCAAAACCCGGGCGCTATGTGCCGCGGGATCGCGATAGGCTGTCTGTGAGGGATAGAAGGGCCCGTAGCCCGGATGGAGCGGAGCGCAATCCGGGACCGCCATCGCTTGTGGCACGACCCCGGATTGCGCTTCGCTCCATCCGGGCTACGGCACCGTCGAGGAGCCTAGCCCCTTCGACGCGCGACTGACGCATCCACCACGTTCTCCACTTCCTCGCGCCAGTTCAGAATCTCCATCGCCAGCACGGGATGATTGAAACCCTTGAGCTGGAGGTCGTCGAGCGCGCGGGCTTCAACCCAGGGCTCGACGATGCCGTAGACGCGGCGGCTCACCACGATCTGGTTGGGCTTGGCCTCGCCGCACAGGCGGGAGGCGAGGTTGGTGACGCTGCCGATCGCGGCATATTCCAGTCGCTGCTCGAAGCCGACCTGGCCGAGCGTGGCATAGCCGACCGCGATGCCGATGCCGAAGCCGAGGCTGTGGCCGCGGTTGCGCCAGCGCTCGGTCAGCGGGCCGATCGTGTCGCGCATCTCCACCGCCATCTTCACGGCGCGCTTGGTGTGGTCCTCGAACTGGATCGGCGCGTTGAACAGGATCATCACGCCGTCGCCGGCGTATTTGTCGAGCGTGCCCTCGTATTTGAAGATCAGCTTGCCGAGCGCGGCGTGATATTCGCGCAGCACGTTCATCGCCTCTTCCGGCTCGGTCGCTTCCGTGAACGCGGTGAAGCCGCGCAGATCGCAGAACACCACGGTCACCTCGCGGCGCTGGCTGGTGAGCAAGCCTTCGGGGCTGTCGGAGGAGGCGATCAGCTGCGCCACCTGCGGCGCCAGGAAGCGCTCGAGCTTGCGGATGCGCTCGATCTCGCCGAGCTGGGTCTTGACGCGCTCCTCCAGCGACTTGTTCCAGTTCTTCAATTGCTCGGTCTGCTCGCGCAGCTTGTCGGCCTGGGCGCGCACGGTCTCGTTCGCCGTCTCCAAAGCGTGGCTCTTGTGGTCGACCTCGGTGAACAGCCGCGCATTGCGCATCGCCAGCACGGCCTGGTTGGCGAAGGTGCGCATCAGGCCGATGATGCTGGCGGCGAACTCGCCGCTCGCGCGGCGCAGCACCACCAGCGAGCCGAGCGTGCCCTGCTGGTCGACCAGCGGCACCACCAGCACCGAATGGAAGCCGGCCGCGATGGCGACCTCGCGCAGCGGCTGCTCGGCGGCGGCGCCGAGCTCGGCAATCGCGATCGGCTCGCCGCTTTCGGCGGCATCGCTCAGGATGTTCTCGCCTTCGTCGATGGTGACATGGGCGCCGTCAGCGGATTTGTCGATGCCGTTGGCCTCGACCAGATTGAAGCGGCGCGTCTCGGCATCGAAGCCGTAGATCAGCACCGCATCGGCATGCGTGATCTCGATCGCGCGCGCGGCGATCGTCGGCAGCACGGCGTTGAGATCGAGCGAGGCGGCGACGGCGCGGCCGACCTCTTCCAGCACCTTCAGCTCGTTGATCGACTGCGCCAGATCGCGCGTGCGCTCCTCGACCTTGGTCTCCAGGTCCGAATAGGTCTCCTGGATCTGGCCGGCCATGCGGTTGAACTGACCGGCGAGATCTTCCAGCTCGTCCGAGGTACGTACTTCGATGCGGTGACTGAAATCGCCCTCGCCGAGCCTGTAGGCGCCGTCGCGCAGCGCCGTGATCGGAATGATCATGCGGCGGGCGAGCAGCGTGCCGGCGAGGATCGCGACCATCAGGCCCATGCCGATCAGAAGCGCGATGCGCACCAGCTGGTCGCGGATCGGCATCAGGGCCTGCGTGGTCGGCTGCTCGAACAGCACGCTCCAGCCGAGCTTCGGCACCGTGCTCGCGGCGCTCATCACCGCATGGCCGTTGAAGTCGGTGCCCGAACTGTCGCCCTCGTGGCCGGGTGCGATCGCAGCCGCCACCTGCGGCAGCTTCGACAAATCCTTGCCGACATCGGGCCCCTTCGACGACGTCGCCAGCACGCGGCCTCGGGGATCGACGACATAGGCAAAGGCGGCCTTGCCGACTTGCGCGTCGGACAGGAAGTCGGAGAGAAAGCCGAGATCGATCTCGGCCACGGTGACGCCGGCATTGAAGCCGGAATGCGCCACCGAGATCGACATCAACGGCGTCCGGTCGGCGAACCAGGCCGGCGCATAGCTGACGCCGCGGGCCACGGTGTCGGTGAAGCGCATGTCGCGGGAGAGGTCGGCGTTGCTGCCGGTCGTGGTCGACTGGCGGGAGACGCGCAGCACCTCGCGGCCTTCGCCGTTGAGCTGGAACAGCTGGTTGACGACCGAGACCTGGTGCAGCAGCTGGGCGTAGTCGGCGCGGCGCTTTTCGAGGGTGTCCTGGCTCGCCCGCGTCACCCAGCTGATCTGGCGATCGAGCTCCGAGATCGACTGCTCGATCCGCCGGGCGGCGGCCTGTGCCTTGTCCTCCAGCCCGTCGGTCAGCTGTGTCTTGGTGGCGCGGTAGGAGATCCAGGTCTCCATCGCGCCGTTGACGGCGAGGACGAACACGACGAGGCCGACGAGGGAGACGACGTATTTGGCGAACAGGCCCTCGCGCAGAAACCGTGTCTTGTCGTTCGCTCCTGCCATCCCGATCCTCTCGCGCCGCCATCGACGCCGGCGCTGCGGGGTCCTTCTATCACAATTCGGGCCAAAGGGCCGCCGAGCAGCCGGCGTGGTTACTCGCCGTGGGACGCCGTCGCAGGTAAAAAGGGACGGATTGCCGAGGCCTCCTCCGTTCGGAGGAAGCCGGAAGCGGGGCGGCTGGTGTAAGCGGATGACCTTGGAGCCAAGCCCGCGAATCCGCCCATCACCGGTTGAAAAGTTGCCGCAGCACGTCGTTCATTGGCTGACTGTCCTGCTGCGCGACCGGCGGGTCCTCCAGGGCCGGAGCCGCGGGCGAGGCCTGTGGCGCCGGCGTAGAGGGCGTTGCCGGCAGGCTGCGGCTGCGGCCACTGCCTGGCGCGGCGCCGGTGCTGCTTCCCGCGCCATTGGACAGCCCTTGCTGAATCAAATTGCCGATCGCCTCGCCCAAGGGACCGCCGAGCAGATTGTTCTGGCCCGGCTGCTGGGCTTGCGGATTGGCATTTCCGGCCGCATTGCCGCCGGGTGCGGTGGCTCCGCCGAGACCGAGGCTGCCCAGGATGTTGCCGAGCCCGGCGCCATCAGGGCCGAACAGGCCCTTGCCCATCTCGCGCAGCTTGGCATAGGCGGCATCCGGATTGTCCAGCATGCCGGCCATGTCGGGGTAGATCTTGGGCTGCGACCAGCTGCCCTGGATCATCACGGGAATGCCGAAGCCGACCGGCTCATTGGCGCGGCCCTGGCCTTCGGTCGTCATCACCAGCTTGGGCTCGACGCGAAAACCCATCATTTTGGTGTCGAGCGCGATGGTGCCGGCGCCGGTGACGCGCACCAGCGGCCCGATCAGGTTGAGATCGGTCGTCACCGCCTGGCCCTTGTCGATGCGGAAGGAGGCGGAGAGCTGCGACAAATCCGTGCTCTGCTCCTGGCCGGCATTCTGGTTGTCCTGCCAGCCGGACAGCGTGCCCGACGTCAGCGAGCGGATCATCTGCGCGACATTGATGCCGCGGATGGCGCCGTCCTGGAAATTGACGAAGGCCGTGCCCTGCATGTTCGCCATCAGTGCGCGCTGGCTGGTGCCGGCGCTGCGAAGAGCGAGCTTGGCCTGCAGCTTGCCGTCGATGCGGTCGAATTCGGCAAGGCCCTGCAGCAGCGGCAGTGCGCGCACGCCGACGAGATCGGAATGCATGGCAAAGCTCGGCGCGCCGCTGGTCGCATCCAGGATCACCTCGCCCGAGACCTGGCCGCCATAGGCGCCGAGATTGGCGGTGCCGGCCTTCAGCACGCCGCCGGCGAGCTTTGCATCGAGCGCCAGCGGCGCGATGCGGGCATCGCCGATCACGGCCTCGCTCGCGGAGATCCGCACTTGCGCATCGACATAATTGAGCCCGGACACGTCGATCGGCGCATTGCTCCAGGGCTGCCCGGCCGTGCCCTCCGGCGATTTCGCCAGCGGAATCGCGAGCCGCTGGAAGTCGAGGTCGAGCTTGACCAGCGGCTTGCTCGCGATGTCGACGGAAGCCCAGCCGTTGAAGGCGCCGTCGCCGAGCCGGCCATTCACGCCGTTGATCATCACGACATCGCCGTTCATTCGCATCTCGGCGTGACCGTTGAGCTGAGACTTCAGCACATCGGGCATGTCGATGGCGAAATCCACCGGGATCGTCGGCCGGTCGGCCGGCGGCGCCGGCGTGGTCGCCTTGATGTCGAACTTGGTCGGGTGGTCGCCGACGCGCGCGGTGCCGGTGATGCCGACCTTGCGGTCGCGGCCGATGGTGGCGTCGGCGTTGATGGCGCTGATGCGGCCCTCGACACGATCGCGCACGCGCGCGAATGCGACTTCGCCGTCGGTGACCCTGACGCGGTCGATGGATGCGCCGCCGACATCGAGCGCGAGCGGTTTCGACGAGCCTGCCGCATTCGGCAGGCGTTCACGCAGCAGCGGCTGGTAGAGCACGGGATGGGTGACGATCAGCTCGCTGATCTGAGGGCGGCCCGACCACACGCTGGAGAGCGACATGTCGGCCTGCACGCTGTCGACCGTCAGGCGCGTGATGCCGCTGCGATCCCGGGGATCGGCAAGCGAGAGGTCGTTCAGGGTGACGTTCAGCGTCGGCCACAGGCTGATTTTGGTGGTGCCGTCGATCGACAGCCGATAGCCGGTCGCGCTCTCGACGCGCGAGGCGATCGTCGAGGTCAGGAAGCCCGAGGGGATTCCGACCACCAGCAGGAGTGCGATCACGATGATGACGGCGGCCAGTGCCGCGCCGGCGAATTTTACTGCTCTCATCTCGACTTTCCACTGACGGACGATCGGCGTCGAATCCCGCCGGCTATCCATCCTTCACGGCCGAGCTTATCCCCGGACGGGAAGCGGCTCCAAGCGCGTAAAAATAGTCAGGGGGTGCTGCAAAGTTATGTGACTTATGACACACTTCCTCGACGCGGTTTTACGCGATCCTGATCGTGATGATTTCAAGCGATTTGCCAAGACGACTGAAAATACGTCTGACGAGACAACTGACCAGGACTTCACAAGGACATTGAAATGAGCAAGCAGGCCGAATTTGCGGTCATCCTGAAGATGAACGCAATGTTCGCGGATCTCGGTACAGACGAGCTCCAGCGGTTGTCCAATCTCTGTCACACCCAGCATCTGGGGAACGGCGAGGTGCTGTTCCAGAAGGGCGATGCCGGCGACGCCCTGTTCGGCGTGCGCCGCGGCCAGGTCCGCATCGAGACCGGCGCTTCCGACGGCAGCCGGCTGACACTCAATTTCATGGGGCCGGGTGACCTGTTCGGCGAGGTCGCGGTGCTGGACGGCCAGAATCGCACCGCGGATGCGACCGCGGGCGAGGCCAGCGAATTGTTCGTGCTGCGGCGCGAAGATTTTCTCAGCTTCCTCGAACGCGAGCCGAAGGTCGCGATCAAGATCATCGCATTGCTGTGCCAGCGCATCCGCTGGCAGAGCGAGCGCATGGAGGAATCCATGCTGCAGCCGCTGCCGGTGCGCCTCGCGCGGCGGCTTTGCGCACTCGCCGCCGATTTCGGTTCCGAGGTGCACATCTCGCAGGAACAGCTCGGCGTCTTCGTCGGCGCCGCCCGCGAGAGCGTCAACCGCCAGCTGCAGGCCTGGCGCAAGGAAGCGATTTTGGATCTCCAGCGCGGGCGTATTCTGCTGCGGAACATGACCAAGCTGACTGCGATCGCGCGGAACGAGTAGCAGCTAGGCTGCCTCCGGCACATAGTGCAAGAGCAGCAGCTCGGATCGCAAACAGGGCGCAACGGCGTAGGGCCGCCCATCGTCGTCGCTGAATTCGACAAGTACTGTCTCGTCGTCGAACTCTTCGACGATCGTGCCAACGTTTCCCCTCGCCAACCGGTGCTCAGGCAGGTTTGCGAGCAATGCGACGACGTCCAGCGCTCGCGGTGCCCGATCTTCCTTCTTGTTCGTTGCGCTCATCATAGCGCCCAACAGGTGACAAAGGTCGGCCGGTCGTCGCCGACCCGTATGATCCGGCTCCAGCCGCTCGAACCCTACTCCGCCGCGGGGTGGATGATATTCTTCGGCGCTGGCCCTGCTTCCGCCGGTGCGGCGTCGTGATGACCACCCGTCTCGGCATCCTCACTGTGCACGATCAGCCGCTTGGCGAAGCGCCAGATCAGGGCGCCGAGATCGTCCATCACCATGAACATCGCGGGCACGAACACCAGCGACAGGATGGTCGAGAAGATCAGGCCGCCGATCACCGCGAGCGCCATCGGCGAGCGGAACTCGCCGCCGGCACCGACCGCGAGCGCGCTCGGCATCATGCCCGCGGCCATCGCGATCGTGGTCATCACGATCGGGCGGGCGCGCTTCATGCCGGCGTCGATCATCGCCTCTTCGCGCGGCTTGCCGGCGTGAATGGCTTCGATCGCGAACTCCACCAGCATGATCGCGTTCTTGGTGACGATGCCCATCAGCATCAGAATGCCGATCCACACCGGCGTGGTCAGCTGCTTGCCGGTGATGAGCAGGGCCGCGATGGCGCCGCCGATCGAGAGCGGCAGCGAGAACAGGATAGTGATCGGCTGCAGGAAGGTGCCGAACAGCAGCACCAGCACGGCGTAGACCATCATCAGGCCCGCCGTGATCGCGGTGGCGAAGCCGTCGGACAGCTCGTTGAGGCTTTCAGCGTCGCCGGACGGAGAGACCTTCACGCCCTTCGGCCGGCTCTTCATCACCGGCAGGTCGTAGATCTTCTTGGTGGCGTCGCCGAGTGCGGCGGAGCCGACGAGGTCGGCGGCGACGGTCGCCTGCCGCTCGCGATCGTAGCGGTTGATGCTGGTCGGACCCTGGTCGAGCTTGACGTCGGCGATGACCGAGAGCGGCACGCCGCCCTTCTCGCCGTGCTCGCCGAGCGGCACGCGCAACTGCTCCAGCGTCTTCAGATTGCCGCGCGCGGCATCCTCGAGCTGCACGCGGATCGGCACCAGGCGGTCGCCGACGTCGAATTTGGCGAGCGCGGGTCCGACATCGCCGATGGTGGCGACGCGGATGGTCTGCGACAGGCTTTCGGTCGAGACCCCGAGCCGCGCGGCGAGATCGGCGCGCGGTTCGACGCGCAGCTCCGGCCGCTCCAGCGTGGTTTCCGAGATCACGTTGGAGATGGTGGGAATCCGCTTCATCTGCGTCGCGAGCTCGCTCGCGAAATTGTTGACGATGTTGGCGTCGACACCGGTCACGACCAGCGAGATGGCGCGCAGGCCGTTCTCGTCGAGGAACCAGAAGCGGATGTCGGGAATGTTCTCCAATTCCTGGCTGATCGAGAATTCGAGCTCGCGCTGGGTGATGTCGCGGGCATCCTTGGGCGTGTAATTGATGATCAGTGCGGCGCGCCGGACTTCCTGGGTGCCCGGCGGAACGCGCCCGCCGTCGACGAAGATGCTCTTTACCTCGGGCCGTTTGCGCAGGCGCGCGACGATGTCCTCGGTGACCTTCTCGGTGTAGGCGAGCTGGGTGCCCGGCGGCAGCTCGAGGGCAAGCAGCGAGCGCGAACTGTCCTGCGCCGGCAGAAAACCCTGCGGCAACAGCGTAATGCTCCAGATCGAGGCGGCGAAGACGCCGAAGCCGACCAGCACCGTGATGAAATAGTGTTTTACCGACCAGGCCACGATCCTGTGATAGGACCGCAGCACGCGGCCGGGCGGCGGTTCTTCGTGAGTGCCGGGCTTGAGGAAGTAGGCGGCGAGCACCGGCGTGACGAAGCGCGCCGCGAGCAGGGAGAAGAACACCTGCACCGAGACGGTGATGCCGAACTGCTTGAAGAACTGTCCGGCGATACCCGACATGAAGCTCGCCGGTGCGAAGATCGCGATGATGGTGAGCGAGATCGCGATCACCGCGAGGCCGATCTCGTCGGCGGCTTCGAGGGCGGCACGATAGGGCGACTTGCCCATGTTCATGTGCCTGACGATGTTCTCGATCTCGACGATGGCGTCGTCGACCAGAATACCCGTCGACAGCGTAATGGCGAGGAAGCTGACGAGGTTCAGCGAGAAGCCGAGCAGGTCCATCGCCCAGAACGCCGGGAAGATCGACAACGGCAGCGAGATCGCGGCGATGATGGTGGCGCGCAGGTCGCGCAGGAACAAGAGCACGATGACGACGGCGAGGATGGCGCCTTCGAACAGGGTCGAGATCGCCGCGTGGTAATTGCCGTTGGTATATTCGACCGAGGTGTCGATCACCTTCAGGTCGACGTCGGGATAGGCGGCCTTGAGTACGTCGATGCGCTTCTGCACGGCCTCGGCCACCTTGACGTCGCTGGCGCCCTTGGAGCGCTTGATGCCGAGCGCGACGATCGGCTCGCCGTTGAAGCGGGCGAAGGTGCGGCGGTCTGCGATGGTGTCGGTGACGGTGCCGAGATCGTCGAGCCGGACCTCGCCGCCGCCGAACAGCGGGATCATGGTGCCGGCAAGATCGCTCAGCGTCTTTGCGCCGGCGAGCGTGCGGATCGCCTGGTCGTTCTTGCCGATCTCGGCGCGGCCGCCGGCGACGTCGACATTGGTGCCGCGCAGGCTCTGGCTGACATTGACCGCGGTCAGCCCCATCGCCTGCAGGCGGTCGGGATCGAGCGAGACCAGAATTTCGCGCTCGACACCGCCGATGCGCTCGACCTGGGCGACGCCGCGCACGCCTTGCAGCGCGCGCTTGACCACGTCGTCGACGAAGTAGGAGAGCTGCTCGGGCGTCTTGCCGGGCGAGATCGCGGCGTAGGTGACGATCGGCAGGCCGATGACGTCGACGCGCTGGATCAGCGGCTCGGTGACATTCTGCGGCAGGTTCGACCGTACGCGCGTCACCGCGTCCTTGACGTCGTTGAGCGCGCGGTCGGTGTTGGTTTCAAGCGCGAACTGGATGGTGGTCACCGACAGGCCGTCGGTGATCTGCGAGGTGATGTGCCGCACGCCCTCGACGCCGGAGACCGCGTCTTCGACCGTCTTGGTCACCTGGGATTCGAGCTCGGCGGGCGCCGCGCCGAATTGCGACACCGCGACCGAGATCACGGGAATGTCGGCCGAAGGCAGCCGCGTCACCGCGAGCTTGGTGAAAGACACCCAGCCGAGGATCAGAAGGATGATCGAGAAGACGACCGACGGCAGCGGATTCCGGATCGACCAAGCCGAGATATTGAGAGCCATCAGCGTACCCGCGTGCGATCGAGTTCATCGGCGAACATGGTCTTGATCTGGTCGCCGTCATGGAGCGAAGAGCCGGCGTCGGCCACGACGATTTCGCCGACGTCGAGGCCTTCCAGAATTTCCGTCGCGTTGTCGGACGAGAGCCCGACCCGCACCTTGCGCGTCTCGATCGTGTTGCCCTTGACGACCTGAATGGTGAGATGGTCGATCGCGGTCTTGGGGATCGAGACGCCGCAGCTTCGCTTGGCGTCGATCGAGGCGCGGGCGAATACGCCGACCTTCAGCGACGGATTGTTGGTAACGCTGATGCGGACGCGGCCGAGCTGCGTGGCGCGGTCGATTTCGGGCGCAACCAGCCGGACCCGGCCGATCAAATCGGGCGCGTCGTCGCGGCTGATGCGCACGGTGGCGCCGGAGCTGAGCTTGGGCATGTGCACCGCCGGGACCTGAGCATCGAGCTCGATCTCGTTGTTGACGGCGATGCGGAACATCGGGCCGGCCTGCGGGGATGCGGGCGCGCCGACGATGGTGCGGACCTCGGTGACGAGGCCCGGCGCAGGCGCCTTCAGCGAGATCGGGCCTTGCGGACCGGGTCGCTGCGGTTGACCCGGGATCTGCGGCGGCGCGGTCAGGCGCGCCAGCTCCTGGTTGTCGGCAACGACGGTGCCTTCGGTGACGAAGAGATCGGTGACCTTGGATCCTTCCTGGTCGGCGACGACCACGGCCTCGCGGCGCGGCACGAAGAAGCCGGTCACCCGCACGAGGTCGGAGAAGCAGGCATTGGTCGACTTCGTCACGATGACGAGCGCCTCGCTCTGCGTCTCCTTCGGCTCGGGGCGCTTCCGATGCTCGAAGAGGTAATAGCCGACGCCGAGCGCGACGACGAACACCACGGTTCCGGCAGGCTTGAGATATTCGGAGAGATTCATCGCCGGATCATCCTGGCCTGGCTCACGGCCGTCCGCGCGAGGCCCATGAAAAGCGTTTCCCTGAAACAAAGCGGCGTCCCGCAAGGCTGCGGGACGCGCTCTGGAAGCGAGACTTTACACCACATCACGACTTGTCACTTCAAAGGATTACGTCGTGCTCACTTCGATGCGGTGGTCTTGTTTTCCATGTTGACGACTTGGACGCGGCGGTTGACCTCCGCCATCGGCTGGCTCGGGTTCTTCAGCTTGCTCTTGCCGTAGCCGACGGTGACGAGGTCGGTCGCGGAGATGCTGTACTTCTCGACGAGGTAGCGCTTGATCGAATCTGCGCGGCGTTCCGACAGGTCCTGGTTGTAGGTTTCGCCGCCCGCGGCGTCGGTATGACCGGCCACCACGAAGGTGGAGCCCTTCAGGTCGGGACTGGTCAGCGCGCGACCGAGCGCCTGCACGGATGGCATCGACTTGGCGCTGATATTGGCGGAGTTGTAGTCGAAGGTGATTTCGAGATCGATGTTCGGCTTGTCCTTGGCGACTGACGCGATTTCCTCGCGCTCGGTCGAGGACAGCGAACGCGTCGAGCGGCCGCGCACCGACTGGATCAGCTTGCTCTCGGCGGCGTTCGGCGCGGGATCGGCCTGCGGGGCGATCGAGAGGCCGCGGGTCAGGGGCTTCTTCTGCGCCGGCGCCAAAGCGCGGACGATGTCGTCCTCGGTGACGTTCTTGCTGTTGCCGTCATCGCCGGCGAAGGCCGGCGAGGCCGGCAGCGACAGCGTGGCCCCAAGAGTGATGCCAAGCGTGATGACGGACAGGATCGCGGTAAGTCCCTTTGCAGCCGATTTCATAGCCAGTCCCTCCTGCGCAGTCAGCTCGCGCGGTTCCAAAATTCCTGCCAAAATTCCTGCAATGAGCCCCCCGGGGAAGGCCGCCTGCGGCATCCGTTCGTTAGTCTTCCCTGGGCCCCCAGGGGTTCGAGCCGCCGCCTGCCTCAATTCAAAAAAATACTAGCGCACTCCGTAGCTTGCGAATTCCTGAACGATGTTCGGATCCATCGCCTTGGCATTGGCGATATCGAGCGCGCCTTCCTGGGCTGAGCCATTGCGCTGCTTGGCGAGGCCGCGTCCATAGAGCGAGGAGGTCAGGCGCGGGTTGATCCTGAGGGCCGCATCGAAATCGGCGATGGCATTCTTGACCGCGCCGGATTTGAGGTTGACGAGCCCGCGGCTGTCCAGCGCATCGACGAAGTTCGGCCGCAACCGCAGCGCCTCGTTGCAATCCTTCAGCGCGCCCTGGAGGTCGCCGACCACGGTGCGGGTCCAGCAGCGGTTATTCAGCGCCTCGACATCCTTGGTGTTGATCCGGAGCGTGTCGTCAAAATCCTTGATGGCGAGGTTGTAGGCGCCCTTGCTGGCATAGACCTGGCCACGCCGGTACAGCGCATTCACATCGTCCGGATTGGCGGCGATCTTGGAGGTCAGGCTCTTGATCGTGGGATCGTCGGCCAGCGCGGCAGCGCTCGGCCCGCTGTCCGTGCTCGGCGCCGGAGCGGGATCGATCGGTTTTACCGGCGGTGGCGGCGGGGGCAGGGCGGCCTCGACCTGCGGCTTCGGTGTGGGGGCCGGTGCGGGCGCTGGCGCCGGTGGCGAAGCAGGCGCGGGTGCCGCCGCGGTGTCGGCCGGCTTCGGCGGCGGAGGTGGTGTCGGCGGCGCGGGCGGTGCCGGCGGCGGGTTGTTGGCGACGACCGGCGGCGGCGCGGGAGGCGCGGGCGGCGTCGCCGGTGCCGGGCGCGATCCGCCGGCTCCCGGGCTGAACGAGAAATCTTCGGCCAATGAAGAGGATATCCACGGCACCTGCTCGCCGCGTGAAGCGCGGGTGACGCCCATCTTGGTCCGGTTCAGTGTCTCCTCGGCCATCAGGTCGGGGACCCGGATTTCCTTCAGGAGCTCCTGGACGAACAGGCTGTGCTCGCCGCCGGCGTCGGAGACGACCGAGGCCAGCGCCGCCGAATACATCACCAGCGTTCCGTTCGGCGCGATGACCGGGGTCAGGCCAGCCGAGAAGCTGCGGAACCGGCGCTCGAACGGGTTGCGCCTGGAGGCGTCGATCAGCGCGATCTTGACGCCGGCGCCGCGGGTGTTGAGCTCGCCGAGGACGGTCTCGAGGCTGAAACCGTCGCGGCGTACGTCGGATTCGGTCCAGATCTGCGCATCGATCGGCAACATGTAGCTCTGGCGCGCCGACTGGATGCCGAAGCCGCTGAAGAACACCAGCGCCACCGATCCCGGCTTGATCTTGCCGTAGAGCTTGTCGAAGGCGCGGCGCATGCCGTCGCCGGTCAGATTCTCGGCGATCTCGACCGAAAAGCCGTCGCGCTTGAGCTCGTCGGCGACGTCACGGGCATCGTTGATCGGTTCCTTCAGCGGGGCATCCGCATCCGGATATTTGGCGTTGCCGATGACCAGCGCAAAACGGTCACCGGCCGCAAGCGATGGGGCAGTCGGGACGAGCGAGATGAGCAAGGGCAGAAGAAGAAAGAAGCGAATTTTCATAATCAGCGCGGTCCAGCCAAAAAGGCGCCGTTACCAGCTTGCGCCGCGGCGACCTTAACTTACGCTTCCTGCATTATCAAACCGGGGACGGAGGGCGTCAACCACTTGGAGATTCGGCGTTATCGCGACGATTGACCGCAACGCCTGGGTGCGCCGCTGGGGGAATAAACAGTCTGTCATGTTTGTGCTCGACCTGATCCGGCTAGATCTTACCGGCAGCACGTTAGGGCCTCCATGGCGACCAAAATGTGATTGGTCTCACATTGAAGGCCTGCCCCGTCGCGCGCCGCGGGGCGTTTGACCTTTGCAGCGGACAATGGCTTGGTGCGCAGGATCGTCCCGGAAGGTCCACTCAGAAAAGCAAAGCAAAAAGCAGGAATCATGGGAAACGCCTACGAAATCTACGCCCTGCGCTACGCGACGATGTCGCCGCGCACCCCCAGCATGAACTTCCTTCAGCCCGATCCGCATGACAGCGCGGCGCAGGACCTCGACTATTTCGTCTGGCTGATCCGCGGGGGTGGCCGCGACATCCTGGTCGACACCGGCTTCAATGCCGAGGAGGCGAGCGCACGGGCGCGCAAGCTGACACTCAATCCGGTCGATGCGCTGGAGCGTTTTGGCGTCAAGGCATCGAGCATTCGCGACGTCATCGTGACGCATCTGCATTACGATCATGCCGGTAATCTCGACCGCTTTGCGAATGCGCGCTTCCATCTCCAGGAGCGCGAGATGGCTTATGCGACGGGGCGCTGCATGTGCAACGGCCTGCTGCGACATCCCTTCTCGGTCGAGCACGTCACCCAGATGGTGCGACATGTGTACGGCGAACGCGTCACTTTCTATTCCGGCGACGGTGAGGTCGCGCCCGGCGTCACCGTGCATCGTGTCGGCGGCCATTCCGACGGCTTGCAGGTGGTCAGGGTCGAAACCGCGCGCGGGCCCGTGGTGTTGGCGTCCGATGCCGCGCATTACTACGCCAATCTGCAGCGCAAGAGCCCGTTCCCGATCGTCTACAATGTCGGCGACATGGCGGTCGGTTGGGAGACGATCGAGCGCCTCGCCGGACATCCCGATCGTTTCATCCCCGGTCACGATCCGATCGTGACGGAGATCTATCCGCGTGCCAGCGACAAGGTCGATGCCTGGGCGCTGCATCTCGCGCCGTCGCGGTCGTTTGCGAAGTGACGATGTCGTCACCTTGGAGACAAATTTGATCACCCGCCTTCAGGTGGCGATGCGAGGCATCGGCCCACGATGCGCGATCGTGCGCGCCGATTGACGTGCTCATCCATCATTTCTAGGTTGTGTCTGACATTCACAGAGGTGTTGGGCGTGCTTTCAAAACTCAAAAATCTTGCCGCTGACGCCGTGAAAGGCGTCAGCGGGCATTTCTCGAAAGCTTCCGGGGCAATTGCCGACCTGGCCGCGAGTCTTGCCAGCCGCGCCGCGGCCGCCGCTGATCTGGGGCGCATTCTCGATATCATCGAAATGGTCCCGGGCGTCAGCTTCGAGAAGCCGGAGCTTAATGCTGACTATCTCAATACGCTGCTTGCCGCGGTGCAGATGGGCGAGCTTACGCTGGCCGTGCACTACCGCCAGCAGACCGAAGCCGGCGTGGTACGCCTGCATCCCCTCACAACCGCAGAGGCCAATGCACTAACCGGCTCGGACGATAAATTTTCCTCGATGATCCTGATCGACGGTGAGAATGACAAGCCTGCCCTCCAGATGCTGATGAACACCGAGCATCTGGCGGAAAATTATCGGTACGTTACCGCCGATACCCTGATCAACGCATTGGCGTTCCCGATCGACAATGTCAAAGGCGGTTTCATCATCGCCAGGCCGTTTCGTGCAATCGCGCGACCAATCGCAGGATGGCTGCTCAACATCATTTTCGACCAGGGTGAGAAACTGCATCGCCGTTTCCGCGGTACCCGCGCCGAAGATCAGCCCCAGCCACCGTCGTTATCAGCGGAGGAGGAAACCGGGGCGACGAGTGTCTCAATGACGTCGGAAGACAGTGACGTCCAGGCTCGAGTCTCCGATCGCGCTGTCGACTAGTCGCGGAATGTTGGCGCGTCAGCCTGCGCCCTAATACGCTTCCTTCGCGTCGGCTTCCTTGCTGGTCTGGATCAGATCGAGACTCTCCTCGATCTTGCCGAGCAGCGCCGAGAGCGCTCTTGCGGCTCAGTTCAGGCAGGCCTCGTGTCCGCTATGCTTCGGAATGCCGCTCGAAAAGAACATCGTCGGAGGTCCGAGCCGGGCCACAAGCGGACCCCCTACAATCCGCGCGTTGTAACTTTCCAGAACTCGTCCATCGCTAAGCAATGCTCTTTGGACTTTGGTCCGAGATAGCTAATCAGTGCCTTAAAATCGAATAATCTCCCGCCGTCCGCATGCTGCAATGTTTCAAGAAAGCCCGTCGACAAGGCGGCCTGTTCTTCGGCAGAGCCATTGTCTAGCACCTGCTCGCAGAGTTCAAAAACGGACCTTACCGTGTCTTTTGGCAGCTGCTCAAAATGCTCGATGAGAGCCTGTGCCAATCCGCCGCCAGCTACAGTTATTGGCACCACCTCAGGTGACCACTCCGCCTTCAGCGTAGCGAGCGACTCTCTCAATTGAGGCGCTAGATCAGCAATCCGGTCAAGATATTTACGGTCCGTAGGCATGCGCTCACACGCGCGCGATGCGCGCCGGATGCTCCGGGTTGCGGCGAATGAAGTCCTCAACATCCCGCAATCGTTCTGGCAATGGCTGCGCACCGGCGTAGTGCCAGAAGCGGAAGCCTGCTGACCAGAGGGCCTCCACCTTCAGCCATTGCTCGGCATCGGTCCGCTTCGGAGCCCTGAACGCGCGGCCCATTTCATGAAGGCAAGAACCGCAATGCGGGCAAACAGTGCTCGCATTTGCCCGAACCTTCCACGATTTTCGGCACGCGAAACAGGCATGGGCTATGAGATAGTTGCGTCCTTGCAACGATAGCTCTGGACGAGGGGGCCGAGGACGCGGATCGGCACGCGTGGCGGTCGCGCGCCGCAAATCCATTCGTCGAGCCTTTTCCAAGCCGGATGCCATATGAGGAACATTGACAGGAGAGCCCTAAGTCCGCAACGGGTCAAAATCTCCGGCTTGAGTCTCAGCCGGCGACTTCCGGTCTGCCGCCTTCTTCGGACCCGTTCAGCCTCTGAGACGGGCGGCAGATATGGTTTCAACGAGTGCCGGCAGGATCCACACAAGCAACGATATCGCGGGGAGATTTTCGAGCCGCTAGCTCCGGCGGAGAGAATATCGCCAGGTATCCTCCGTCCCCTGCGAGCTTAGATGTGGCGACCTCGCGATAGCCGACGGCAGTTAATTCGCAGCGCAAGAGCTCAATTGGCGTGCCGTGCTTCGACGTCGGAAGCTCAAGATCGACAATTCCCACCCGTGCACCCTGCTTCAAGGCGGGCGCGAGATTGTAGAGGAAGGCATAGGGTTGGGCTATCTCGTGATACATATGCGCAAGGATTGCGGCGTCCAGCGAGGAAGCGGGCAGACGCGGGTCGTGCGGTTCGCCGAGCGCGAATTGCACGTTCGTCAACTTCAGAAGTTTTGTTCGCCTGGCGAGTTCGACGAGGTAATCTCGCGTGACGTCCTGGGCAACGACAGAGCCGGCGGGTCCGACGAGGTGCGAGAGCCTGACCGTGTGGTAGCCACTGCCTGCTCCAATGTCACCGACTGTCATACCTGGTTTCAGTTCAAGAACGCGTGCGATTTGACCGGCCTCATTGAGGGCGTCGCGGCGCTCTTCGGCGGAGCGGCGCGGGCTGACGATTCGTGCGACAGGGCGCTGCGGTGAGGGAAACTCGTTTGCAGCGACTCCGGGGGGAGCCAGATAACCCATGTCAACCGCGTATGCGCGAGCTGCAGCAAAGGCCACAAGTAGCATCGCTATATACGCCACTGCCGTCACGGGCCTACCAAGCTCTCTCAACCGGACTCCCAAAAGCCGACGTCTGCGCCTCTATGAGTCCCTAATACGCCTGCTTGGCGTCGGCCTCTTTGCTGGTCTGGATCAGATCGAGACTCTCCTCGATCTTGCCGAGCAGCGCCGAGAGCTGCTTGCGCTCCTGCGCGGAGAGGCAGGCGAGGATCTCGTCCTCCCGTCGCAGCAATTGCGGGAACAGCTCCTCGTAGAGCGCGCGGCCCTTCTTCGTCAGTTGCAGGCGGAATTCGCGGCGGTCGGCTTCGTTCTCGACCCGCTCGATCATGCTCTCGCTGAGCAGCGTGGTCACCGCGCGGCTGATGGTGGATTTGTGCGTGCGGGTGCATTGCGCGATGTACTGCGCGCTACAGGCATCGTTGCGGAACCCGAGCGTGGCGATCACGCGCCAGGCCGGAATGTCGAGGCCATGCCGTTCCTGATATTCGACCGAGAGCGCGGAACTGACCTCGGCTGCGAGCCGGTTGAGGCGGAACGGCACGAACTTGAACAGATCGAGTCGGGCTTTTGGCCGCGCCGAGGCCTCATCGGCTTCGCGTGCCTTCAGTGCGATATCGCCAGATGTCCTCGCCAAGGAGCGCGCTCCGAATTCCAGTTGACGGCCGGCCGGCTCCGGTCCAAAATAGTTGCACGTGAGACTATCTAGCAGATCAGTGCTCTCCTGACCATAGCCGAGGTTCGAGTATGGCGCAGGCCAAGCCACTTCAGGTCAAGACACATCAGGTCAACACGCATCAGGCCAAAGCCCAATTCGGCTATCGCCGTCACCCCGATCAGGATCGTCCCGGTCAGAATCCGGCCGAGCATCCGGTCGTGGTTGTCGGCGCCGGCCCGGTCGGGCTGTCGCTCGCGATCGATCTTGCCCAGCGCGGTCAGCGCGTCGTCCTTCTGGATGACGCCGACCGCATCGGCGAGGGCTCCCGCGCGATCTGCTTCTCGAAGCGGTCGCTGGAATATTGGGACCGGCTCGGCGTCGGCGACCGTATGGTCGCCAAGGGCGTGGTGTGGAGCGTCGGCCGGATCTTCCACGGGGACTCCCTGCTCTACCAGTTCAACCTCCTGCCCGAGGACGGCCACAAGCGGCCCGCCTTCATCAATCTCCAGCAATATTACGCCGAAGCCTATCTGGTCGATCGTATCAGCGATCTGCCCGAGATCGACTTGCGCTGGCGCAACAAGGTGACGGCGCTGGAGCAGCGTAACGACGGCGTGGCGCTGACGATCGAGACACCCGACGGTGCCTATCGCCTGCACGCGCAACATGTGATCGCCTGCGACGGCGCGCGCTCCTCGCTGCGGCAGATGGTCGGCGCCGAGTTCGCGGGACAGGTGTTCGAGGACCAGTTCCTGATCGCCGACGTCAAGATGACCGCGGAATTCCCGACCGAGCGCTGGTTCTGGTTCGATCCGCCGTTCCATGCCGGCCGCTCCGCGCTGCTGCATCGGCAGCCCGACGACGTCTGGCGCATCGATCTTCAGCTCAATCGCTACGCCGATCCCGTGGTCGAGAAGAAGCCCGAGAATGTGCGGCCGCGGATCGCGCGCATGCTCGGCCACGACAAGTTCGAGTTCGAGTGGATCTCGCTCTACAAATTCCAGTGCCGGCGGATGGACCGCTTCATCCATGGCCGGGTGATTTTCGCCGGCGATTCCGCGCATCAGGTTTCGCCGTTCGGTGCCCGCGGCGCCAATTCCGGGCTCGAGGACGCCGAAAATCTCTCCTGGAAGCTCGACCGCGTGCTGCGCGGCACTTCGCCCGCAAGCCTGCTCGAGAGCTATCATGTCGAGCGCAGCTTGGCGGCCGACGAGAACATCCGCGAATCCACCCGCTCGACCGATTTCATGGCGCCGAACTCGCATCAGGAAGCGCGGCTGCGCAAGGCGGTGCTGTCGCTCGCCAAGGAAACCGAGTTCGGCAAGCGCATGGTCAATGGCGGCCGGCTCTCGGTGCCGTGCAGCTACGATTCCCCGCTGTCATCGCCGGATGCAGATGCCTGGCGCGGCGGACCATCTCCCGGCTGCTCCATGCTCGACGCACCAATCGCCGAGCAGGCCTATCTGACGGACGCCTTCCGCAAGGGTGGAACGGACTTCACCCTGCTGTCGTTCAGCAATGGCACGGCGATCGATGTGCCCGACGGGGTCAAGGATGTTCGCATCGGTGGCGAGGGCGGACTTGCCGATCCCTCGGGCCTCGTCGCAAAGCGCTATGACGCCGCGCCGGGCGCTGCCTATCTGCTCAGGCCCGACGGCTATGTCGCCGCGCGCTTCCGCCATCCGACGCGCGCCGCGATCGCGGCGGCGTTGTCGCAGGCTCAAGGTCTCAATTGAGGTTTCGCATGCCGTTGTCCACCAGCTCCAACTTTGCGCGGCCGGACGATGCCTTTCGCGCCATCGTCGAAGCGCATCGCGGGCTCACGGAGGAGCAGAGCGCCGATTTCGATGCGGCGCTGGTGCTGATCCTCGCCAATCATATCGGCGAGATCGATGTGCTGCGTGAGGCGATCGAGCTTGCCAAGCGCCGCATGATCGACGGTCAGCAGCAGCAACAGCAACAACAATAACCCAAAAGACTCAAAGGACGAATTGATGGCGAAGAACTTCGCATCCACCGGCGATCTCGCCGAGAAGACAATCACCTTCTCCGAGATCGGCACCGATCTCTATGCCTTCACCGCCGAGGGCGATCCGAACACGGCCGTGATCGTCGGCGACGACGGCTGCCTGGTGTTCGACGCGCAGGCGACGCCGGCGATGGCGAACAAGGTGATCGAGCGCGTCAAGACTGTCACCGACAAGCCGATCAAATATGTCGTGCTGTCGCACTATCACGCCGTGCGCGTGCTCGGCGCCTCCGCCTACAAGGCGCAAGGCATCGTTGCCTCGCAGGAGACCTATCGTCTGATCGAGGAGCGCGGCAAGCAGGATTGGGATTCCGAATACGGCCGCTTCCCGCGGCTGTTCCAGGATGCGCAAAGCATCCCAGGCCTGACCTGGCCGACGCTGACCTTCGAAGGCGAGATGTCCATTTTTCTCGGCAAGCGCGAGGTGCGACTGATGCAGTTAGGGGCCGGCCACACCTCCGGCGACATCGTCGCCTGGGTGCCCGATGCCGAAGTGATGTTCTCCGGCGATCTCATCGAATATCACTCGGCCTGCTATTGTGGCGATGCGCATCTGCGCGAATGGCCGATGACGCTGAACGAGATCCGCAACTTCAATCCCAAGGCGATCGCGCCGGGCCGCGGCGATGCGCTGAAGGGTGCGGCCACGGTGCGCGAGGCGATTGCGATGACGCGCGACTTCGTCACCTCGCTCTATGGCGCGGCCGAAATCTCGGTCGCCAAGGGGCGCACGCTGAAGGAATCGATGGCTGCGACGCGCGAAGTGATGGACCCGAAATTCCACAGTTTCGCGATCTACGAGCACTGCCTGCCGTTCAACGTGTCGCGCGCTTATGACGAGGCGTCGGGAATCGACGATCCCGTGATCTGGACCGACAAGCGCGACCAGGACATGTGGGCGGCCCTGCAAGGAGGAGGATAGTCATGAACATCAACACCTCGCCCGATCAGATCGTCCGCAGCACGGCGCAGGTCACCCCGGGCTACATGTCCGGCTTCGGCAACAGTTTTGAGACCGAGGCGCTGCCGGGCGCGTTGCCGATCGGGCGCAACTCGCCGCAGCGCTGCGCCTACGGGCTCTACGCCGAGCAGCTCTCCGGCTCGCCCTTCACCGCGCCGCGCGGCACCAATGAGCGTTCCTGGCTCTATCGCATCCGCCCCTCGGTGAAGCATTCCGGCCGCTTCGAGAAACTCGATGCCGGCCTGTGGCGTTCGGCGCCGTGTCACGAATACGATCTGCCGATCGCGCAGATGCGCTGGGACCCGACGCCGCTCCCGAAGGACGATGTGACTTTCGTTCAGGGCGTGCAGACCATGACGACGGCGGGTGACGTCAACACGCAGGCCGGCATGGCCGCGCATGTCTACCTCATCACCAAATCGATGGTGGATCAGCATTTCTACAATGCCGACGGCGAGCTGATGTTCGTGCTGCAGCAGGGCAATCTTCGCCTCGTCACCGAGTTCGGCCGCATCGACGCCGAGCCTGGCGAGATCGTGTTGATCCCGCGCGGCGTCAAGTTCCGTGTCGAGATTCCCAACGGACCGGCACGCGGCTATCTCTGCGAGAATTACGGCGGTGCCTTCACGCTGCCGGAGCGCGGGCCGATCGGCGCCAACTGCCTCGCCAACGCGCGCGATTTCCTGACGCCGGTGGCGCATTACGAGGATAAGGACACGCCGACCGAGCTGTTCGTGAAATGGGGCGGCTCGCTGTTCAAGACGACCTTGCCGCATTCGCCGATCGACGTCGTCGCCTGGCACGGCAACTACGCGCCCTACAAATACGATTTGCGCACCTTCTCTCCCGTAGGTGCGATCGGCTTCGATCATCCCGATCCCTCGATCTTCACGGTTCTGACCTCGCCGTCGGAGACCACGGGCACCGCGAATATCGACTTCGTCATCTTCCCCGAGCGCTGGATGGTCGCCGACAACACCTTCCGGCCGCCCTGGTATCACATGAACATCATGAGCGAGTTCATGGGCCTGATCTACGGCGTCTACGATGCCAAGCCGCAAGGCTTCGTCCCCGGCGGCATGAGCCTGCACAATTGCATGCTGCCGCACGGCCCCGATCGTGACGCCTTCGAGCATGCCAGCAACGGCGAATTGAAGCCGGTGAAGCTGACGGGCACCATGGCCTTCATGTTCGAGACCCGCTACCCGCAGCGCGTCACCGCGCATGCCGCGAACGCGTCCACGCTGCAGGACGATTACGCGGATTGCTGGAAGGGCCTGGAGAAGCGGTTCGATCCGAGCAAACCGTAGTCCTTTCGTCATTGCGGGATGCGCCGAAGGCGCAGGCCCGGAATCCATAACCACGATCGTGAGTATGGATTCTCAGATGCGCAATTGCGCATCTTAGCTCGCGCTCCGCGCGCCCCGGAATGACAGCGGAAAAACCGTCAACAACTCCGGCAGGAAACCCATGCCCCATCCCAACGACCCCAGCCTCCGCTCCTTCATCGAGATTGATCCTTCCTCCGACTTCCCGATTCAGAACCTGCCCTATGGCGTGTTCTCGACCGCGGCCAATCCGACGCCGCGCGTCGGCGTTGCGATCGGCGATTACGTGCTCGATCTCTGGGAGCTCGAGCAGGATTGCCGGCTCGAGGTCGGCCCGCTCGGCGTATTCTCCGGGGCCTCGCTCAATCCGTTCATGACGCTGGGTCCGAAGGTCTGGACGAAGACGCGGGCACGGGTCAGCGAGCTTTTGCGCGCGGATCATCCGGAGCTGCGCGACAACGAGGAGCTGCGCAAGCGCGCGCTGGTGCCGATGCGCGATGCGAGATTGCATCTGCCCTTCACCGTCTCCGGCTACACCGATTTTTACTCGTCCAAGGAGCACGCCACCAATGTCGGCGTGATGTTCCGCGGCAAGGACAATGCGCTGCAGCCGAACTGGCTGCATATGCCGATCGCCTATAACGGCCGCGCCTCCACGGTCGTGGTCTCCGGCACCCAGGTGAAACGGCCGCGCGGGCAGCTGAAGCCGCCGAATGTGGAGGTGCCGAGCTTCGGGCCATGCAAGCGGCTCGATTTCGAGCTGGAGATGGGTGTTGTCGTCGGCCAGCCCTCGCCGATGGGTGGCATGCTGACGGAGAGCCAGGCCGAGGAGATGATCTTCGGCTTCGTGCTGCTCAACGACTGGAGCGCGCGCGACATCCAGCAATGGGAATACGTGCCGCTCGGCCCGTTCCTCGCCAAAGCGTTCGCGACCTCGATCAGCCCATGGGTGGTGACGCGCGAGGCGCTGGAGCCGTTCCGCCTGAAGGGACCGGAGCAGGAGCCGGTGCCGCTCGACTATCTCAGGCAGGGCAAGCCGCAGAATTACGATGTCGACCTCGACGTCTCCTTGCGCGCCGCCGGCGCCAACGCGCCCGCCAGCATCAGCCGCACCAATTTCAAGTACATGTACTGGTCCTCGGTGCAGCAGCTGATGCACCACGCTTCCTCCGGCTGCGCCATGAATGTCGGCGATCTCCTCGGCAGCGGCACCATCTCCGGTCCAGAAAAGAACCAGCGCGGCAGCTTGCTCGAGATCAGCTGGAACGGCACCGAGCCGGTCGAGCTCCCCGGCGGCGCCAGGCGCTCGTTCCTCGAGGATGGCGATAGCCTCGTCATGCGCGGCTGGTGCCAGGGCAGCGGCTATCGTGTGGGCTTCGGCGAGGTCGAGGGGACGATTTTGGCGGCGGAGTAGCCGCGCGCTCCTGTCTTGTAGGGTGGGTTAGCGTCAGCGTAACCCACCTCTTCAGTGTCCGCGGTCGCAGACGTGGTGGGTTACGCTGCGCTAACCCACCCTAAGCATCAACGCCGTGGAGAGACCTACCGCCTCTCCGGCGGCACGTCGCGCACCCGCGCGCAATGCGCCGCGACGTCCTCGACGCTGTATTTCAGATGCACCCGCTTGTCCGACGGCGCCTGCCTGCTCGTGCACACGCCCGCGCGCCATTCCTGCGTCGGCCTGATCGGGCGCGGCGCAAAGCCGCCGCCGCAGTTCGGGCAGACGTTGGACAGCTTGGTCTCGACGCAGTCCACGCAGAACGTGCATTCATAGGAGCAGATCCGCGCGTTCGTGGCATCCGGCGGCAGATCGCAATCGCAATATTCGCAGTTCGGTCGAAGCTGGAGGGCCATGGCTGAATCTCCGGATTGGCTGGGATCATCGCAGACCGCGCGTGGAGCGCGAATGACGTAGTTCCCTCGATTTCAGCCGCTCTTGATCTCCTTGAGCGGCAGCCGCGAACTCTCCTTCAGCCTGTCCAGCACGATCGAGGAGCGCACATGCGCTACGCTCTGATGCGGCATCAAGACGTCGTTGACGAGGTTGGAGAGGCCCTTGAGATCGCGCAGCACCGCCTTGAGCACGTAGTCGGCATCACCGGTGAGCGAATAGGCCTCCTGGATCTCGTCGATCCGGTTCACCAGCGCGCGAAACCGCTTGGAATTGTCCGGCGAATGGGTCGCAAGCCCCACCTGGATGAAGGCGATCACGCCGAAGCCGAGCGCCTCGCTGGAGAGATCGGCGTGATAGCCCGCGATCACCTTCTCCTCCTCCAGCCGCATCCGCCGCCGCGAGCATTGCGAGGCCGAAAGTCCCGCGAGGTCGGCCAGCTCCTGGTTGGTGAGGCGGCCGTCGTCCTGGAGTGCGCCCAGGATCTTGAGGTCAAAAGCGTCAACCTGAATCATGTGTGTTTTGTCCATTCCATGCACAGATCATGCATAGGATAGTCAAATACCGTCCCGTTTGCACGCTTCTTGCGCGTCTCATGAAGGATAATTCCTTCCCAGCAGCCATTTGGGAGAGCACCATGGGTCCGTTTCCGCACGATGCACCGCCGGCCACGATCACCGCCGACAATCCGATGGGCACCGACGGGTTCGAGTTCGTCGAATATGCGCATCCCAATCCGGAAGAGCTGCACGCGCTGTTCAAGCTGATGGGCTATGCGCCCGTCGCGCGCCACAAGACCAAGACAATCACGGTCTACCGCCAGGGCGACATCAACTATCTCGTCAACGAGGAGCCCGGCACGCATGGCTACGAGTTCGTCGCCGCGCACGGCCCGTGTGCGCCGTCGATGGCGTTCCGCGTCGTCGATGCGAAGGCGGCCTATGACCGCGCGATTTCGCTCGGTGCGGAGCCTGCCGATGTGTCATCCGCGCAGAAGACGCTCGATGTGCCCGCGATCAAGGGCATCGGTGGCAGCCTGCTGTATCTCGTCGATCGCTACGGTGCCAAGGGCTCGGCCTATGAGGCCGAGTTCGAATGGCTCGGCGCACGCGATCCGCGGCCAGCCGGCGCCGGCCTGTTCTATCTCGACCACCTCACCCACAACGTCCACCGCGGCCGCATGGATGTCTGGGCCGGCTTCTACGAAAAGCTGTTCAGCTTTCGCCAGATCCGCTTCTTCGACATCGAGGGCCGCGCTTCCGGCCTGTTCTCGCGCGCACTGACCAGCCCGGACGGCAAGATCCGGATTCCGATCAATGAGGACGCCGGCGATTCCGGACAGATCGAGGAATATCTGAAGACCTATCGCGGCGAGGGCATCCAGCACATCGCCTGCGGCTGCCGCGACATCTACCGCACCATCGAAGGCCTGCGCGACGCCGGCCTGCGCTTCATGCCGTCGCCGCCCGAGACTTATTTCGAGAAGGTCGACACGCGCCTGCCTGAGCATGGCGAGGATCTCGCGCGGCTCCGGAAGAACGGCATCCTGATCGACGGCGAAGGCGTGGTCGAGGGCGGCCAGACCAAGGTGCTGCTCCAGATCTTCTCGGCCAACGCGATCGGTCCGATCTTCTTCGAGTTCATCCAGCGCAAGGGCGACGACGGATTCGGCGAGGGCAATTTCAAGGCCCTGTTCGAATCGATCGAGGAGGATCAGATCCGGCGCGGGGTGCTGAAGGTGGAGACGGCGGCGTAAGCGTTGCGCGTGAGACGCCTGCCGCCACATCATCGGTGTCGTCCCGGACAAGCGTAAGCGCAGATCCGGGATCCATACCCCCCAGGGTCGCGTTGTAGAGCGAGCGCCAACCCCGAGTCTTCGCCAAACACAATCCTGTGGTTATGGATCCCGGATCTGCGCGCGCTTGTGGCGCGCTTGTCCGGGACGACGGCGGAGGTTGACGCGACAGCAGAGAGTCTAACGCCCCGCCCACGCCTTCGTCACCGCCCCGATCTCCGCTCCCTCCGGCTCGCGCACCGTCGAGGGCGTGCGCGAGAATCTTGGCGCGGGTGCCGGCTGCTTCACGCCGTGGCGCTCGATGAAGACCTCGCGCGCGACCATGTGCGGGTGCTTGGTCGCTTCCGACATGGTCAGCACCGGCGCGAAGCAGATGTCGGTGCCTTCCATGATCTTGCACCAGTCCTCGCGCGTCTTGCTCTTGAACACGGCCTTGAGCTTCTCCTTCAGCGCCGGCCAGGCCTTGGGGTTCATCTGCGCGTCGAAATCGGCATCGGCGAGGCCCGCGTGCTCGCGCAGCAGCGCGTAGAACTGCGGCTCGATCGAGCCGATCGAAACGAAGTGGCCGCAGGCGCATTCATAGACGCCGTAGAAATGCGCGCCGCCGTCGAGGAAGTTCTGGTTGCGCCCCTCGGTCCAGCGTCCCATCGTCGTCATGTCGAAGAAGAACGACATCAGCGATGCCGCCCCGTCGCACATCGCGGCATCGACGACCTGGCCCTTGCCGGACCGCTGCGCCTCCAGCAGCGCTGCAAGCACGCCGACGACGAGATAGAGCGCGCCGCCGCCGAAATCGCCGACGAGATTGAGCGGCGGCACCGGTGCTTCCTTCGTGCCGATGGCGGCGAGCGCACCGGTGATGGAGATGTAATTGATGTCGTGGCCCGCGGCATTGGCGAGCGGGCCTTCCTGGCCCCAGCCGGTCATGCGGCCATAGACCAGTTTGGGGTTGCGCGCGAGCACGACGTCCGGCCCGAGGCCGAGCCGCTCCATCACGCCGGGACGAAAACCCTCGACCAGCGCATCGGCGCTGGCCAAGAGGTCGAGCACCTCAGCGATCGCGGCCTTGTCCTTGAGGTCGAGCTCGATCACCTTGCGGCCGCGCCCCGCCACCGACTTCATGCTCTTCTTCGCGCCGACCCGGTCGAGCGTGACGACGTCGGCGCCCATGTCGGCCAGCATCATGCAGGCGAACGGACCGGGTCCGATGCCGGCGAATTCGACGATGCGAAAGCCCGAGAGCGGGCCGGAGCTGCGGACGGAGGAGCCTTCTGATTTTTCGTTGGCTGATTTGTCGAGCACGTTGTTGTTTCCTCGGGTCGCGGGCGAATGCCGGTGGTTCGGCAATCGCCGCTGACATTCTTCTTTGGAGCGAGTTAATCGGCTGATTAACTTTTCCCGCCTTCATGCCAGCGAGGCAAGCGCTTTTGATGCCGCACGGCCAAAATAAAACGGCGCGCACCGAAGTGCGCGCCGCGGAAAATTTGTGTCGAGACGCTGGCGACGAGATCAGCTTGCCGCAGCCACCGCGCGCTGCGCCATCACCTTGACGAGATTGGCTCGGTATTCGGCCGTGCCGTGGATATCGGCCAGCAATCCATTCGCCGAAATGCTGACGCCGTCGATCGCCGCCGGCGACCAGTTCGCTTTCAGCGCGGCCTCGATCGCGGGCACCCGCATCACGCCACTCTGTGAGGCGCCGGTCGCGGCGACCCGGACCTCGCCCGATTTGGTCTGCGCGACGAACACGCCGGTTAGCGCAAAGCGCGAGGCCGGATGCCGCATCTTCTCGTAGCCGGCCTTTGCCGGCACCGGGAACGACACGGCGGTGATGATCTCGCCGTCTTCGAGTGCCGTGGTGAACAGGCCCTGGAAGAAGTCCTCGGCCGAGATCGACCGCTTGTTGGTCTTCACGGTGGCGCCAAGGGCCAACAAAGCGGCCGGGAAATCCGCGGCCGGATCGTTGTTGGCGATCGAGCCGCCGATCGTGCCGCGGTAACGCACGGCGGGGTCGCCGAGCACCGAGGTGAGATAGGCGATCGCGGGAATCGCCTTCTTCACATCGGCATTGGTCATGATGTCGTAATAGATCGTGGCGGCCTTGATGGTCAGCGTGTCGCCCGACAATTCGACGCCCTGCAGCTCCTTGATCTTGCCGAGGTCGATCACGTCGGAGGGGCTTGCGAGGCGCTGCTTCATCACCGGCAGCAGCGTCTGGCCGCCGGCAAGGAACTTCGACTCGCTGCCCTTGGCGAACAGGCTGACGGCCTCGTCGACCGAGGAAGCGCGATGATAGGTGGTCTGGTACATCTTCGTTCCTCCCTCTTAAGCCGCGTGGATCGTGCGCCACACCCGGTCAGGGGTTGCGGGCATTTCCAGGTTGTTCTTGCCGATCGCATCCGTGATCGCGTTGATCACGGCTGCAGAGGCGCCGATCGCGCCGGCCTCACCGCAACCCTTGATGCCGAGCGGATTGCCCGGGCACAGCGTCGTGGTGTGGGAGAGGTTGAAGGAGGGTACGTCGTCGGCGCGCGGCATGGCGTAGTCCATGAACGAGGCCGTGACCGGCTGGCCGTTGGCATCGTAGATCGCATGCTCGAGCAGCGCCTGTCCGATGCCTTGAACAAGGCCGCCATGGACCTGGCCCTCGACGATCATCGGATTGATCAGCCGGCCGAAATCATCGGCCGCGACGAAGTTGACGAAGGAGGTCTTGCCGGTGCCGGAATCGACCTCGAGCTCGCAGATATAGGTGCCGGCCGGGAAGGTGAAGTTGGTGGGGTCGTAGAAGGCGCTTTCCTTCAGACCCGGCTCCATCCCGTCAGGCAGATTGTGCGCGGTATAGGCCGCGAGCGCGACCATCGGCAGGGCAATCGCCTTGTCGGTGCCGGTCACCTTGAACTCGCCGTTCTCGATGACGATGTCGGCTTCGGAAGCTTCCAGCGCGTGCGCCGCAATCTTCTTGGCCTTCGATTCCATCTTCTCCATCGCCTTCAGGATCGCGGTGAGGCCGACGGCCGCCGAGCGCGAGCCGTAGGTGCCCATGCCGAACTGCACCTTGTCGGTGTCGCCATGGACGATCGAGACCTGGCTGATGGGAACGCCGAGGCGCTCCGCGACGAGCTGGCAGAACGTGGTCTCGTGACCCTGGCCGTGGCTGTGCGAGCCCGTCAGGATCTCGATGGTGCCGACCGGGTTGACGCGCACCTCGGCCGATTCCCAAAGACCGACGCCGGCGCCGAGGCTGCCGACCGCCTTCGACGGCGCGATGCCGCAGGCCTCGATGTAGCAGGACACGCCGATGCCGCGCAGCTTGCCGTCGGCTTTCGCCTTGGCCTTGCGGGCGGGGAAGCCGGCATAGTCGATCGCCTTCATCGCAGCGTCGAGCGAGGCGTTAAAGTCGCCGGTGTCGTAGGCCATGATCACGGGCGTCTGATGCGGGAACTGGGTGATGAAGTTGGTCCGGCGCAGCGCGGCCGGATCGACCTTCAACTGCCGCGCCGCCGTCTCCATCAGCCGTTCGATCAGATAGCTCGCCTCGGGGCGGCCCGCGCCGCGATAGGCGTCGACCGGCGTGGTGTTGGTGTAGACCCCGATCACCTCGGCGTGGATCGCCGGGATGTTGTACTGGCCCGACAGCAGCGTCGCGTAGAGATAGGTCGGCACCGACGACGAGAACAGCGACATGTAGGCGCCGAAATTGGCGTAGGTCTTCACCTTGAGGCCGGTGATCTTGTTGCTGGCGTCGAACGCCAGCTCGGCATGGGTGACGTGGTCACGGCCATGCGCGTCGGTGAGGAAGGCCTCGGTCCGGTCGCCGGTCCATTTCACGGGACGGCCGATCTTCTTGGAGGCCCACAGTGCCACCATCTCTTCGGGATAGATGAAGATCTTGGAGCCGAAGCCGCCGCCGACGTCGGGCGCGATCACGCGCAGCTTGTGCTCCGGCGCGATGTTGTAGAAGGCCGACAGCACGAGGCGGGCGACGTGCGGGTTCTGCGAGGTCGTGTAGAGCGTGAAATGCTCCTCCGCCGCGTCGTAATCGGCGATCGCCGCGCGCGGTTCCATCGCATTCGGGGCGAGGCGGTTGTTGGTGACGTCGAGCTTCACGACGTTGGCCGCCTTGGCGAAGGCGGCATCGGTGGCACCCTCGTCGCCGATCACCCAGTCATAGACCTGGTTGCCGGGGGCCTCGGGATGAAGCTGCGGCGCGCCTGATTTGATCGCGGCGTGGACGTCGGCGACCGCGGGAAGCTCCTCGTAATCCACGACGACGGCCTCGGCCGCATCGCGCGCCAGATTCTTGCTCTCGGCAATCACGACCGCGACGGCCTGACCGACGAAGCGCACGGTCTCCGGCGCCATCGCCGGCCATGCGCCCATCTTCATCGGGCTGCCGTCCTTGGAGGTGATGGCCCAGCCGCAAATGAGGTTGCCGACCTTGTCGTCGACAATCTGCTGGCCCGTGAGCACGGCGACCACGCCCGGCATCTTCAGCGCGGCGGAGGAATCGATCCCCTTCACCTTGGCGTGCGCGTGCGGGCTGCGGATGAAGTGGGCATGGGTCATGCCCAGCAGCTTGATGTCGTCGACGTAGCGGCCCTTGCCGGTAATGAAACGCTTGTCTTCCTTGCGCACGACTCGCGCGCCGATGCCTTCTACACCCATGTCTGGTCCTCCCGACCGGAAATTTCTTTGACCGCGCTTTCCCTCGAAAGCTGCAGCCGTGGTTCTTTTCGAGGCGAGCCGCTCTACTCGGCCGCCTGCGAGACCTTCATGCGTCCGGCTGCATCCAGCACGGCTTTGACGATGTTGTGGTAGCCGGTGCAGCGGCAGATATTGCCTTCCAGCTCGGTGCGAACGGTGGCCTCGTCGAGCTGGCCGCCATGACGATGCACGATGTCGATCGCCGACATGATCATGCCCGGCGTGCAATAGCCGCATTGCAGGCCGTGATTGTCGCGGAAGGCGGCCTGCATCGGGTGCAGCTCGTCGCCCTTGGCGATGCCTTCGATGGTGGTGATGCTGGCGCCGTCGGCCTGGCCCGCCAGCATGGTGCAGGATTTCACCGCGCGGCCGTCCATGTGCACGACGCAGGCGCCGCACTGGCTGGTGTCGCAGCCGACATGGGTCCCCGTGAGGTTGAGGTGATCGCGCAGCAGCTGGACCAGCAGCGTGCGGTCCTCGACGTCGACAGCAACGGCCTTGCCGTTCACTGTCAGTTTGACTGTAGACACGATGTCGTCCTCCCAGAATGTTTGTAGTTATTCCAATTAGAAACAGCGCAATGAAACTTTGCAACTGGGATTTTGGGTCGCCGGGCGTCACGAAACGGTCGTCGAGGCGCCGCGATCAGACAACAGCGATCCGTGCCGCCGCCAGCGCATGGCGCGACCTGTCCGAAACCTGCAAGGAGATGGTCTCTCGTTTTCCGCAGCGTCCACCTCTGGCATCGCGCGAAGGCTGCTCGCCCCGCGGATGTCGGTCCTGGCGCCGCCGATTGTCTCTCCCTTGGGATTCTTGTCGTCGTTCCGCAAATAGGAGCACGGCCGGGCGACTTTGTAATCGCGATCTTGGTAGTAGGATTTGGTGCGGTAAGCCATTGATTTCATTGAAGCGCTGATCGCCCGCGACGAGCCGGGCCGGCTCGGGGGCCTGCCGGGAAGCGGACTGCCCGAGTCCGCCTATACCCCCTGGCGATCGGTGGACGCGAAGAAACAGCCGATCTCTCGAGATGGCCTCGCCAATCGCGCGCCTACCGTCGTGCTGAAGGCGGGCCGGTCAAAGCGAGCGACAACGAGACCGTGACATTGACGGATATCGTAACGCCCAGCGGCCATCCGTCGCGGCTGAACCGTTGTCGTGATTTGTGGCCGTCGCGGATGCCGACTTTCGACGGAACGCGCGGATGGCTGCACGATGTTGCCGCAATCCGATCGCTGGTTTCGAGCTGCCAACGAGCGACAAGAAGCGAGTGCCGACAACGAGATGAGTGGCCAGGCCTGACAGTGATTTGCACTACTACCTTCCGCCTATACTAAGCGCGAAAGGGCGATGCTGTAATTTCCGTGATGGTTCGCAGGTGAACTGCGTATCGAAAAGCGCAAGAGCGCATCGGCGCCCAACGTGGCGCGCAAAGCAACATCACGGAGGGAATAATGACCTTTGGAACGAGGGGCTTCTTGGCCGGCATTTCGATGATCGCGATCCTGGGCGCCGGCACGATTGGCGTTCGCGCCAACGATTCACTGCTCAAAGCGCAATCCGATTCCAATCAATGGGCGGTGGCGGGCCATGACTACGCCAACACGCGGTTCAGCCCGCTGAACCAGATCAACGCCGAGAATGCCGGCAAGCTGTCGCTTGCCTATTCGTTCTCGCTTGCATCGCTGCGCTCGAACGAATCTTCGCCGATCGTCATCGGCAACACGTTGTACGTCTCGACATCATGGGGGCCGAAATACGTCTATGCGCTCGACGCCGCGACCGGCGCGCGCAAGTGGACCTACGAGCCGGAGATTCCGGACGACGTGCTGCAATACGCCTGCTGCGACGTCAACAATCGCGGCGTCTCCTACGCCGACGGCAAGATCTTCGTCGGCCGGCTCGACGGCAAGCTGACCGCGCTCGACGCTGCGACGGGCAAGGCGCTGTGGACGGCGAAGGTGGTCGATTACAAGCAGGGCTCGGTCATCACCTCGCCGCCGCTGGTCGTGCGCGACAAGGTCATCACCGGCTTCGGCGGTGGCGAGTACGGCGTGCGCGGCGCGCTTCAGGCCTTCGACATCAACACCGGCAAGCTCGCTTGGCAGACCTTTACCGTTCCCACGCCGGAGGAGCCCGGCGGCGATACCTGGAAGGGCGATTCCGCGCAGCATGGCGGCGGCGCGGCCTGGCTGGTCGGCTCTTATGATCCCAAGACCGATACCGTGTATTGGGGCACCAGCAATCCCGGGCCGTGGAACACTGCCGTGCGCTCGACCGGCAATGGCGATTTCGGCAAGCTGACCAACCTCTACACGGCCTCGACGCTGGCGCTCGACCCGAACACCGGCAAGATCAAATGGCATATCCAGACCACGCCCGCCGACGCCTGGGACTATGACGGCGTGAACGAGGCCGTGCTCGCCGACCTCAACATCGGCGGCAGCAACGTTCCGGCGCTGATGAAGGCGGATCGCAACGGGTTCTTCTTCGTCGCCAACCGCGAGACCGGCAAGGTTCTTTCGGCGGAGAAGTATGTCTTCTCGAACTGGGCGCAGAAATTCGATCTCGCCACCATGCGCGCGGTCGAGGATCCCGACAAGCGTCCGGGCCCCGGCCATCCCGCCAAGGACATCTGTCCCAATCTGATCGGCGGCAAGAACTGGCAGCCGATGTCGTTCAACCCGCAGACCGGCCTCGTCTACATTCCCTCCAACAATGTCTGCATGGATTGGTCGGTCAGTGACGTCGCCTACAAGCGCGGCGTGTTCTATCTCGGCGCCGAATTCCCGACCAAGGGAGGCCCCGGCGGCTTCCTCGGCGAGCTCGTGGCCTGGGATCCCGTCAACCAGAAGAAAGTCTGGTCCATCAAGGAAGACCTGCCTTTCAATGGCGGTACGCTGACCACTGGCGGGGGTCTGGTGTTCGCCGGCAACATCCATGGCGATTTCCGCGCCATCGATGCGAAATCCGGCAAAGTGCTCTGGAGCAAGAATCTCGGCTCCGGCATCGGTGCGGGTCCTGTGACCTACATGGTCGACGGCAAGCAATACGTCGCCATCGTCGTCGGCCGTACGGCAGCACTGCCCGCGTTCCTGGGCGAGGTTGGCAAGAAGATGACGGCTGCAGCTCCCGAGGGCGGCTCGCTCTTCGTGTTCTCCGTCCAGTGACCACTGGCGCGTGTATCCCGGGGTGACGGGATACACGCGCTCTTTTCCCGAAGTGTGATCGCGTCGTTGCGGCCGAGGCAGGGCCATGTCGCAACGTCACGCCAACAATGCCCAACCACGGGAGGTGAGGATGCGTCCAAATCGTTCTGGCCTTGGCCATAGCAAACGTCGCGCCATCGCAGCTTTACTTGCATGTGTTGCCGGTTCCGCGCTCATCGTGCCAGCCGCCACAAGCCGCGCCGACGAAGTGAAGCCGTTCCGGCTCTGTGCCGACCCGACCAATCTTCCGTTCTCGAGCAACAGCCCCTCGCAACCCGGCTTCTATGTCGAGATCGGGCAGGCGCTGGCGCGGGCGCTCGGGCGGCCGATCGCCTATGATTGGTACAAGTCGTATTTCGGCAAGCGCACCGTCCGCGTGACGCTGCTCGGCAAGCAGTGCGACGCCATGATCGGCCTGCCGCGCTCCGAGGATTTCATGGGGCCGGCCGTCATCTTCTCGAGCACGGTTGCGCGTGAAGGCTACGCCCTCGTGACCGCAAAGGACCGGACGGTCTCCGGGGTCGACGATCTCCGGGGCAAGCGGGTCGCCGTGCAGTTCGCCAGCACACCGCAAAACCTCCTGGCGACGCGTGACGAGATCCAGAAGGTGACGGTGCTGTCGCCCGAGGAAGGCATGCAGGCGCTCGATCGGGGCAATGCCGACGTCGCCTTTATCTGGGGACCCGTGGCGGGCTGGCTGAACAAGACCGTCTACCAGGATCGGTACCGCGTTCAGCTCACCGAAGGCGAAGGTCTGTCGTGGGACGCGGCGATCGGCTTCGCAAAGGCCTCGACAGAACTGCGCGACCAGATCGATGCGGTTTTGCCGGACCTCGAGCGCACCATCGCCGACCTCAAGGCGAAGTATGGCCTGCCGACCGGTCAGGCTCTCCACTTCAATGCCGTGCAGACGCCGGCGGGAACCACGACCGGAGCCGGGACCGGCGCGGCGCAAGTGGCCAGCGTCGTCGCGACCGAGACCAAGGGCGACGCGCTGGCATCGAATGCCGAAGCTGTCGGCCTGGGCAAGGAGATCTTCAACGGCACCTGTGCGCATTGCCATGGTCCCGACGCGATCCAGAGCGAGCGGAAGATCGATCTGAGGCTGCTGCGTCACCGCTACGGCGACGAGATGCGAGAGAAATTCTTGACCACGGTGCACGAGGGACGTCCGGCCAAGGGCATGCCGTCCTGGAAAGAGGTCTTCACCGACGGCCAGTTCGACAACATCTACGCCTTTCTGCTGACGGTTCAGGCCGAATCGAACGACTGAATGGACTTGACCGGACGGCATCGGGGAGATGTTCTAGGGGCCGTTTCGCATCCATCGGCACGAACGTCCGATGGATGCGCCCGCGCGATGGACCCCGGGGAAGGTGCCATGACCAGCTTCCTGATCATCGACGATCATCCGCTGTTTCGCGAGGCGCTCGGCAATGCCGTGCGGTTGGCGCTGCCGGAGGCCCGCATTCTGGAAGCGATGTCGATCGAGGACGCCTTGCGGGTTCTTTCGGTCGAACGGGGGATCGACCTTGCGCTGCTCGATCTCTCGCTTCCCGACGCAACCGGTTTCTCCGGCTTTCTCAGGCTGCGCGAGACCTATCCGCGCCTGCCGGTCGCCATCGTCTCGAGCGAGGAGGATCAGCATGTGGTCCGCGAGGCGCTGGCGCTGGGTGCTGCCGGCTATCTGCCGAAATCCACGTCCAAGCGCGAGCTCGCGCAGTCGATCGAAGGCGTGCTCGGCGGATCGGTATCCGTGCCGAAGGATTTCGTGGCGGAGCCGCAGCGGAAGCGGGCCGACAGCAGCAAGGCACTCAGGGTCAAGCTTCGCGAGCTGACGCCGCAGCAGCTTCGCGTGCTCGATCTCCTTCGCCGCGGCTATCCGAACCGGCAGATCGCGCAGGAGCTTCAACTCGCCGAATCGACCGTGAAGGCACACATCACCGAGATCCTGCGCAAGCTCGGACTGTTCAGCCGCAACAAGGCGATCGTCGAGATCGGCAAGGTCGACCTGCCGGATCCACGGCGGCCCCATCCGAGGATCGATCGCGGGAGGCCGCAATGAGCTGCTGGTCCGATTTGATCTGGATCAAGCCGGGTTGCTCCGGCGACGGCATGCTCGCCGGTCTGATCGCTGACTTCGGTGACGAGCTGGGAACGGCCCAAATCTGATGCGGTTTCTGATTGTCGAGGATCATCCGCTGTTTCGCGAGGCGCTCGAGGGAGCGCTGCAAATGGCGACGCCGGATGCCGAGATGCTTCAGGCCACCTCGATCGACGGTGCGCTCGAGTTGTTGGCGTCGAGGCCCGATGTCGACCTCATTCTTCTCGACCTGTCGATACCCGGGACGACCGGACTGTCCGGCATCATCCGCATCCGCAAGGCGTTCCCGCGCATTCCCGTCGTCATCGTGTCGGGGCACCAGGACGCGCAGATCATCTCGGGCGCATTGTCGCTCGGCGTATCCGGCTACATCCTGAAATCCTCGTCCAAGCAGGAGCTGGCGCATTCGATCAGCGAAGTCGTGCGTGGCGCGGTGTGTCTGCCGGCCGCTTTTCGCGCGTTGGCCCGCCCGCAGCGTTCGCCGATTGCGGCCCAGGAGCTCCTGAAGCGCCTTCACGATCTGACGCCCCAGCAATTGCGTGTCCTCGAAATGCTCAAGCGCGGCCTGCAGAACAAGCAGATCGCCTTTGAGCTGAAGATCTCCGAGACCACCGTGAAGGTTCACGTCTCGGATATCCTGCGCAAGCTGAACGTGATGAGCCGCACCAAGGCGATCGTCGAAATGTCGAAGATCGATTTTGCGACGCTGGCGGGCGCGGGAGCGGCCGCGAAGCGCGACCGCGCCCGGACCGATCCGCAGGCATGATGCAGCCCTCGCTCGCCGTCGATGCGGCGCGAGGTGATGAACTAGCTCAGCAGGAACGACAGCAGCGCGCGCATCTCCGCCGGCCTGATCGGTTTCTTCAGCACTTCCAGCCCGTAGCGGCTGGCTTCCGCCGCAGCCTTTTCGGAATAATCCGCCGTGATGATCATCGCCGGCACGTCCGACTTCAACCGCTGCCGGATTCCCTCGACGGCCGACAATCCGCTTTCGCCGTGATCGAGGTGGAGATCGGCGATGATGGCGTCCGGCGTGCCGCCGAGCTCACTCAAACGCTGGGCGGCATCCGCGGCGGATCTCGTGGTCGCGACATCGCAGCCCCATCCTTCCAGCAAGGCGGCCAGCGCCTCCGCACCCGAGGCGTCGTTCTCGATGAGCAGGATCTTGGCCCCTCCCAGACCGCCATAGTGCAGGTCGGCGGGCTTCATCTCCTGCAGGTCGTCGCTGACATCGGCGCGATCGGCCTGCTCCAGCTCGAGCACAAAGGTCGATCCCCGGCCGACATGCGAGGACAGCCGCACCTCGTGCCCGAGCGCCGTCGCGAAGCGGCGCACGATCGAAAGTCCGAGACCGAAGCCGGCCTGGTCGGTCGCGCTCGCGTCGCCGCGCTGGAATTCCCGGAAGATCGCCTCCTGCTGCGCCTGCGCAATTCCGGGGCCGGTATCGGAGATCTGGATCGCGATGCGATCACCACGCCGTCTGCATCCCATGATGACGCCGCCGCGGCGGGTATAACGGATCGCATTCGCGAGCAGATTTTGCAGGATCCTCCGGAGCATCATCGGGTCGGACAGGACCGCGAGCGGCGAGGCGCGGACGCGCAGGGACAGTCCCTGCCTCCAGGCGATCGGCTCGAACTCGTCGCGGAGCTGGTCGAGCAGCGGCCCAAGCGCGATCGGCCGCACGTCGGGCCGGAGCGCGCCCGCATCGAGCTTCGCGATCTCCAGAAGCGAGCGGAGCAGGTCTTCCAGCGTAACCAGGGAGCGGTCGACCTGGTCGATGAGCAGGCCCGCTTCCTGCGACTCCATCATCTCGGTGAGGGCCGACAGGGTCAGGCGCGCCGCGTTCAGCGGCTGCAGGAGATCGTGGGTGACCGAGATCAGCACGGACGATTTCAGCGAGCTTGCAGCTTCCGCCTGCTGCTTGGCACGGTACAAGCCTTCGTTGGCCCGCTCGACCGAACGCAGGGCATCCCGCAACTGATGCGTCCGGTCGCGAACTTGATGGTCGAGCGCGATTGCGGTTTCGAACAGTGAGAACGCATTGAGCTGCTGGTCCATCGACCGCTCGACGCGCGACATCAGCGCCGCATTGATCTTCTTCAGCTTGACGGACTCCCGCCGGAGCTGCTCGATCGTTTCGGCATCCTGCCAGGTCTCTGCCACGTCGGCTCCGTTACGTCGGCCGCCTGCCGATGGCGACGCCGGTGAAGGTCTGATTCACGTGCATCGAGCCGAACTGTTCGCCGTAGGTATGGAACCCGACGACGCGATTCTGCCGGTACAGCTCGGACATTTCGCGTGAAAGCTGATGCTGCTCGGCATCCAGCCGGCGTAGCAGGCATTCGAAGCCAATATATAGAGAGACGTCGCCGATCTGGTCACGGGTTTCCGCGAAGGCGTCGCGGGTGGCTCCGACCAGGCTGCACGAGGTTGCCGTCGTCAGCACCATGCCCTCGTCGATCGCGCAGAAGAAGCGCAGCGAGCCGTCGGGATCGACGCGCTGGATCGACCGCGCATAATAGGATCCGCCGACCCGGACCAGCACCGGATGGGATGCGAAGGAGAACGGGTCGAGCTTTGCGTCGATGATTCCGACGGCACGGGAATATTCCGCGGCGGCAGGCTCGGCGTTCAATTCCTTGACGACGCGCTGCTCGATATCGGCCTCGGTGACCACCATCTTCTGTGCGGTCGGCTCGAAATTGTCGCATTTGAACACGCGGAACGGCAGCGACGTGTTGAGGAGAATGAGGAGAGCGGCGTCGGTGTGGGCCTTGCCGTCGAAGAACACCCAGGTCCTTTCGAAGCGCAGGCCGTCGCCGGCCGACCCGCCGACGATCGGGATATTGTCGAGCGAGGCATAGAGGGCGGACATCACCGCTTCTTCGCGGCGGCACATGCCGTCGATCAGCACCAGGCCGAACGGGTTGCGGCCGCTGACCTCCGAGGTTGTCCGCAGCAGCTCGTGGCGAAGCTCGCTGCCGATCCGGCGGCCGTCCTCGACGTGGAAATTGGCGAGATTCAGGATCGGCCGGACCACGGCGTTGAAGTCGGCCTGGCTGAACGTCATCGCGACAACGCTGTTCTCGTCCCAGCCGTCCGGCGCCAGCTCGCCTGCCGTCGTGCAACCGCAGACCGGCGCGTCCGCGAAGTGTCTGGTGATCTCGGCGATGAACCGATGAGGATCGTAGCGGGGGGAGAGGAAGACCAGGACCAGGGCCAGCTCGTCCGACGGAAGCTGGGCGACCAGCTCGGCAACGGCCTCGTCGACGGTCGGAGCTTTCGATTTCGCGACCGCAACGCCGGACGAACCGCCAAACCGAAGATCGGCCTGCCCCACTTCGTTTCTCTCCTCAAGGACCGGCTTGGTCTGTCGCCAAGATCTGTCGCCAAGTGCCGAAAACAGTAGGGCTTTTTCATTCTACCCGCAACAAGTCGCACAGTGTCGTCCGGACGGGAAGCTGCCGGCCTGGCGCTTGCGCGGCCCGGGATTGCGAGCCGGAGGAATTTACCGCCCCTTGACGATTCTGCCTTAGTTTTGCGCATCCGGTCGGGGAGGCGGGGCGCCTCCGGATCGTGGCTGTTTGGAATGAATAATGGGGGTGGGAATGTCCGGGCGTATCGCGTCGCCGTCAAAGCGCACAATATTTCCCACCCTGAGGTTCCGCGCCAAGATCATCCTGGGCTTTGCGGTCGTGCTGGCGATCTCCGCCGGCAGCATGGCTTTCTCCTATTTCGGCTTCGAGCGGGTTTCGGCCGGGGTCGGGTCCTACCGCAGCAGCGTGTCGGAGGCCGACCTCGCCCGCAACATCGACCGCGAGCTGCTCGCCTACCGTTCGGCCGTCAAATATTTCGTCGTCACCGGCAAGGAAGATGACGCCAAGGCGGCGATTGATGCCGAGGCCAGCCTGAAGAACGCCATCGACCAGGCCGTGAAGAGTGCCAAGGCCCCGGCGCGGGGCGAGAGTCTCGACAAGCTCGCCAAGGAGTTCGCGAATTTCTCCGCAACCTTCGCCAAGGTTCTGCAGGCCAAGCGTGACAGCACGTTGCTGGTGCAGAACCAGCTGCAGCGCCAAGCCAATCTCCTGAAGTACAAGCTGGACGATATCGGCAACAACGCTTCCGATTCCGAGGCGCAGTCGATCGAGTTCGGTACCAAGCAGGTCAACGCCCAGTTCCAAACCGCGAGTGCTGCAGCCACCAATTTCGTGCTCACGTCCGATCAGGCGATCGCGACCAGCGCGCTGGCGCGGCTGAAATTCGTGGAGAACTCGCTCGGCGCGGTCTATTCCATGGACGAGAAGATCGTCGACGGCCTGAAGGAGGCCAAGACCATCCTCGGCGCCTATCGCGAAGCGCTGGAAAAGCTGATCGCCAACGCCAAGTTGGTCGACAGCCTCGTCACCGAAATGAGCGGCTCGGCCGGTGCCATCCTGCAAGGCGCCACCGCCATGAAGGCGGACCTCGTCGCCGAGCAGCAGCGGCTGGATTCGGAATCGGAAGCGACGATCGGGAAGACCGAGCAACTGGTTCTGATGCTGGCCATCGGCGGTACGCTGCTTGGTGCGGTCCTCGCCTTCCTGCTCGGCACCGGCATCTCGCGTCCGATGATCGCGATGTGCAAGGCGATGCGCGAGCTGGCCTCGGGCAATTTCGACGTGGTGCTGCCGGGGCTCGGCCGCAAGGACGAGATCGGCGAGATGGCCGGTGCGGTCGAGGAGTTCAAGGTTCAAGCCGTGGCAAAAGCCGAGCGCGATGCCGCCGCCAGCGAAGCCCAGAACAGGGAGGCGAGCGCGGCCCGCCGCTCCGAGCTGATCCGCTTCGCCGATGATTTCGAAAGCGCGGTCGGCGCGATCGTCTCCAACGTCTCGGCCTCGGCCGTGCAGCTGGAATCGGCGGCCTCGACGCTGACCCGCACCGCCGAGACCACCCAGAGCCTGTCGAGCCAGGTCGCGGGCGTGTCCGAGCAGGCGTCCTCCAACATGCAGTCGGTCGCCACCGCGACGGAAGAGCTCTCGGCCTCGGTCGAGGAGATCGGCCGTCAGGTCCGCGATTCCAGCCGGATTGCGGAAGCCGCCGTGGTCCAGGCCAAGGAGACCGACGGGCGCATCGGCAAGCTGTCGCATGCCGCCCAGCAGATCGGCGAGGTGGTCAAGCTGATCACCGCGATTGCCGAGCAGACCAACCTTCTGGCGCTCAATGCCACCATCGAGGCGGCACGGGCCGGCGAGGCCGGGCGCGGCTTTGCGGTGGTTGCCAGCGAGGTGAAGTCGCTGGCGAGCCAGACCGCGAAGGCGACGGACGAGATTTCCTCGCACATCACGGGCATGCAGGGCGCCACGGCCGAGTCGGTTGCGGCGATCAAGGAGATCGGCGCGACCATCGGCCAGATCTCGTCGATCTCGACGTCGATCGCGAGCGCGGTCGAGCAGCAGGGCGCGGCGACGCAGGAGATCGCGCGTAGCGTCCAGACCGTCGCGCAGGGCACCCAGACCGCGGCCACCGACATCGGCGAGGTCAACCGCGGCGCCGCCGAGACCGGCTCGGCCTCGGAGGAGGTGCTGCACTCGGCCAAGACGCTGTCATCCGAAAGCACCCGCCTGCGCGCCGAGCTCGACCGCTTCATGGGGAATATCCGGGCGGCGTAAGTTGCTTGGGCTCGTCGCGAGCTAGACTCTCCGCTGTCGCCCCACTCTCTACTGTCGCCCCCGCGAACGCGGGGGCCCATAACCCCAGGGAGCGGTTATGGAGCGAGCAGGTAACTCCGAGTCTTCGCCAAACTCCTCCCTGGGGTTATCGCGACGAGCGCAAGCGCTCGCGCGGAAGTCCCCGATCTGCGCTTCGCTTGTCGGGGACGACAGCGGAGTGTGCATCTTCCCCGCGTCACCTAACCGCAAGTTGCGGCGCCATAAATTTACCGTGGCTTATCCTTTGCCAATTACCGTGCGGACGAGTCAGGAAGCGGGCTGCTTCCGGGCTGCGCCTGGTTTTCCGCGAATGGAATGGGGTGGGGGAATGTCGGTCAAGTCCAAATCCAAGTCGAAGTCGAACCAATCGAAGCTGCCAACCTTGCGTTTTCGTGCAAAAATCATCCTCGGCTTCGTGGCTGTGCTAGCCATCCTCGCCGTCAGCATGGCTTTCGCCTATTTCGGCTTCGAGCGGATCCAGGCCGCGGTGGCTTCCTACCGCACCAGCGTGTCGGAAGCCGACCTCGCGCGGACGGTCGATCGCGAGCTGATCGCCTATCAAGGACTGGCTCGGGCCTATACCCTGACCGGGGCGGTGGATGACGAGACCGCAGCCAAGGCCGCCGAAGACAATCTGAAGAGCGCGATCGCGAAGTCGATGTCCGCCACGACCGGCGCCGCCCGCCGTGAGCAGGTCGGCAAGCTGGAAGCCGAGTTTCAGCGCTTCACGAAGGTGTTCGGGGAGATCATCGTCCTGACGCGTGAGAACAACAAGATTGCGGCCGATGAGCTCAACAGCGTCGGCAACAAGATCCGCTTCAAGTTCGACGATCTCGCCGATTCCGCCGCGTTGGCGGGGCTGGCATCGGTCCAGACCACGGCCAAGGACATCACCTCGCAATATCTGGCGGTCTCCACCTCGGTCAGCGCCTTCGTGGCCAAGCCGGAGCCGAAGACCGCCGATGGCGTGATCGCCCGCATCAAATTCCTGGAGACGCTGCTGGTCTCGATCTATGCCAGCGACCAGAAGATCACCGACCGCGTCACCGAGATCGGCAATCTGCTGAAGCAGTACCGCACCTCGTTCTCAAAGCTGACCGAGAACGTGAAGATCATCGTCAAGTCGAACGGTGAGATGACCAAGACGGCGGCAACCATCCTCAAGCTCTCGGCCGAGCTGCGTTCGGATCTGACCGCCGACCAGCAGCGCATCGAGGCGAGCGCGAATGCGACCATCGGAGAGACCGAGCGGCTGATGCTGATGATGGCGCTCGGCGGCCTTGCCATCGGTGCGGTGCTGGCCTTGTGGCTCGGCAACGGCATCTCGCGTCCGATGATCGCGATGTGCAAGGCGATGCGCGAGCTGGCCTCGGGCAATTTCGACGTGGTGCTGCCGGGTCTCGGCCGCAAGGACGAGATCGGCGAGATGGCCGGCGCCGTCGAGGAGTTCAAGGTCCAAGCCGTGGCAAAAGCCGAGCGCGATGCCGCCGCCAGCGAAGCCCAGAACAGGGAGGCGAGCGCGGCCCGCCGCTCCGAGCTGATCCGCTTTGCCGACGATTTCGAAAGCGCGGTCGGCGCCATCGTCTCCAACGTGTCGGCCTCGGCCGTGCAGCTGGAATCGGCGGCCTCGACGCTGACGCGCACTGCCGAGACCACCCAGAGCCTGTCGAGCCAGGTCGCCGGCGTGTCCGAGCAGGCGTCCTCCAACATGCAGTCGGTCGCCACCGCGACGGAAGAGCTCTCGGCCTCGGTCGAGGAGATCGGCCGTCAGGTCCGCGATTCCAGCCGGATTGCGGAAGCCGCCGTGGTCCAGGCCAAGGAGACCGACGGGCGCATCGGCAAGCTGTCGCATGCCGCCCAGCAGATCGGCGAGGTGGTCAAGCTGATCACCGCGATTGCCGAGCAGACCAACCTTCTGGCGCTCAATGCCACCATCGAGGCGGCACGGGCCGGCGAGGCCGGGCGCGGCTTTGCGGTGGTCGCCAGCGAGGTGAAGTCGCTGGCGAGCCAGACCGCGAAGGCCACCGACGAGATTTCCTCGCACATCACGGGCATGCAGGGCGCCACGGCCGAGTCGGTTGCGGCGATCAAGGAGATCGGCGCGACCATCGGCCAGATCTCGTCGATCTCGACGTCGATCGCGAGCGCGGTCGAGCAGCAGGGCGCGGCGACGCAGGAGATCGCGCGCAGCGTCCAGACTGTCGCGCAGGGCACCCAGACCGCGGCCACCGACATCGGCGAGGTCAACCGCGGCGCCGCCGAGACTGGCTCGGCCTCGGAGGAGGTGCTGCACTCGGCCAAGACGCTGTCATCCGAAAGCACCCGCCTGCGCGCCGAGCTCGATCGCTTCATGGGGAATATCAGGGCGGCGTAAATTCGCGGCCTCTGAAGTTCGCGTCGCCGCCTCATACTCCGCTGTCGTCCCGGACAAGCGCGCCTCAAGGCGCGCCGATCCGGGACCCATACTCCCAGCGAGGAGTTGCGACGGACGCTGACAACTTCGAGCTATCACCAAACCCGATCCTGTGGCTATGGATCCCGGATCAGCGCTCCGCTCCCGGCAACGCGACGCGTTGCCAAGAGCTCCGCTTGTCCGGGACGACAGCGGAGGTTTGATCTCACTCCCTTCCAGACACCCGCTTCAGCTCCAGCTTCGCCTTCTCCAGTCGCGTGCGCTGCGTCTTCGGCAAGTCTTGCCGGCGCGGTTGATGTAGAAGGTCAGCATCGCCGCGCTTGGCGCTCATCGTCCTGCGCGCGGCTGTTTTGCGCGAATGTGTCCTCTTTCTGACATGAGCCATGCGTCAACTCCCTGCGGCTCCATCGGAAACGAGCGGTAGGAAGGGCCGTTCCCATGGGAACCCGGCCTCGCCGCAGACGTTGTCGCAGGCGGAATGCCGCACCCCGATGATCGGATCGACCCCGTCCACATCATGTGACCGGGGGCGCTTTTATTGATCAGACACAACAGCCCGATGGAATTGCAGCAACGCCCAGCGCCGAACTATGCTCCTGTGGTCGCGGCAGCCGCGACCGATCGCATCGTCGAGACCAGTATTCCCGCGCGGCTCGACGCGCTGCCCTGGAGCGGCTTTCACACCCGCGTCGTGCTGGCGCTCGGCATCACCTGGATCCTCGACGGGCTCGAGGTGACGCTGGCCGGCGCGCTCTCGGGTGCGCTGAAGCAGAGCCCGTCGTTGCAATTCACCAATTTCGATCTCGGCATTGCCAATTCCGCCTACCTCGCCGGCGCCGTGCTCGGTGCGCTCGGCTTCGGCTGGCTGACCGACCGCATCGGACGCAAGAAGCTGTTCTTCATCACGCTGGCGCTCTATCTCTCGGCGACGGCCGCGACGGCTCTGTCATGGAATGTCGCGAGCTACGCGCTGTTTCGTTTCCTCACCGGTGCCGGCATCGGCGGCGAATACACCGCGATCAACTCGACCATCCAGGAGCTGGTGCCGGCGCGCTATCGCGGCTGGACCGATCTCGTCATCAACGGCAGTTTCTGGATCGGGGCCGCAATGGGCGCGGTTGCGTCGATCGTGCTGCTGGATCCTGCCGTGATCAACCGCGATCTCGGCTGGCGCCTGGCTTATCTCATCGGCGCGACCGTCGGCCTCGTCGTGCTCTTGATGCGGATGTGGATTCCGGAGAGCCCGCGCTGGCTGATGATCCACGGCCGCCCCGATCAGGCCCACGCAATCGTCGACGAGATCGAACGCTCGGTGATCGGGCATGACCAGGATACGAGCGACGGGCGCTTCGCGAAGATCCGGCTGAAGATGCGCGATCACACGCCGATCCGCGAGGTCGTGCACACGCTGTTCTCGGCGTACCGCCAGCGTGCGGTGGTCGGCCTCGTGCTGATGAGCGCGCAGGCGTTCTTCTACAATGCCATCTTCTTCACCTTCGCGCTGGTGCTGACCGATTTCTACGGCATCAGCGCCGATCATGTCGGCTGGTACCTGCTCCCCTTCGCCGCCGGCAATTTCCTCGGGCCCCTGCTGCTCGGCCGGCTGTTCGATACGCTCGGACGCCGCGTCATGATCATGTTCACCTATGGCATGTCGGGCCTGTTGCTGGCGATCTCGGGCTACCTGTTCTCCATCGGCGTGCTCACCGCGCAGGGGCAGACCATCGCCTGGATGGTGATCTTCTTCTTCGCCTCGCCGGCCGCGAGCGCGGCCTATCTCACCGTCAGCGAGACCTTTCCGCTCGAAGTTCGCGCGCTGGCGATTGCGGTGTTCTACGCGGTCGGCACCGGCATCGGCGGCGTGATCGGGCCGGCGCTGTTCGGCGTGCTGATCGACACGGGATCGCGCACCAGCGTGTTCGCCGGCTATCTGCTGGGGTCAGCCCTGATGATCGCGGCCGCGATCGTGGCGTGGCGCTACGCCGTCCCTGCGGAACGCAAATCGCTCGAACAAATCGCGCGGCCGCTCGCCTTTATGGAGTAGATTGATGAAATCGGAATTTGCAGAAATGGCGTTGGACCAGAAGCGCACCATGCCGGACGACGAAGCACCCGATGCGGTGCCGGTGCCGCATGCGCTGGTGCCGCATCTCGACGAGATCGCGATTTTGCTCGACATCGACGGCACGCTGCTCGACCTGATGCCGACGCCGCGCGAAGTGTGGGTGCCGCCGGGCCTGTCGGACACGCTGAATCGGCTGACCGAGCGCACCTCCGGCGCGCTGGCGCTGGTCAGCGGCCGCTCGCTCAACGACATCGACCTGATCTTCGCGCCCGATGTGTTCCGCGCCGTCGCCGGCCACGGCGCGGAGATGCGGCTGTCGATCGACAATGAGGCCGATGACGTGCATGCCCCGCCGCTGGACAAGGAGCTGAAGCGGCGGCTGGCCGCCATCGCCAAGCTCAGCCCCGGCATTCTGCTCGAGGACAAGGGCTATTCACTCGCTCTGCATTACCGCCTTGCGCCGCATGCGGAGAAAGCGATCTACGAATCGGTCTCGGTGATCCGCGCCGACCTGCCCAATGCGCCGATCGAGGTGCTGCCCGGCAAGTTCGTCTGCGAGATCAAGCATTCCGGATTCACCAAGGCGACCGGCGTGCGCGAATTGATGAAACGGGAGCCGTTCAAAGGACGGCGTCCGATCTTCATCGGTGACGACGTCACCGATGAAACCGTGTTCGCGATCATGCCCGACATGAACGGGCTTGCCTTCTCGGTCGGCCGCCGTGCCATGGGCGTGAATGGCCATTTCGACGCGCCGAACGATGTGCGTGCGTTCCTTGCCCGCCTGCTCGACCCGAGGTGAAATAAAGGCAGCGCCACGTCACAGACATGATGCTTTGGGAACGGCGCCGTCGCGCCGCTATGATTGCTGCGCAACATGGCCGCATAAGCTGACTTTGCAACGAAATCTCGGGTTCCCGAAGCGCAACCAGTTCCAACGCGCGTGCCCGATTTTGGTTTCAATTGGTTGAAACGATGACAGGAACCATATTGATGAACGGCAGTTAAATGGGGTGGAATGAAACAGGAGGGGACGACCTGTGAATTTAATCCTCGTTTCGAATCGCGTCGCGCGCGGCAAGCCTAACGAGCCCATGACGGGCGGCCTCGCGGCGGCCTTGTTGCCGGTGGTGGAACATTCGGGCGCGATCTGGGTGGGTTCTTCGGGCCGCGTGCGTGACGGCCATCAGAAGGAGCCGTTCGCGGAGATCGAAGCGCTCGGATCGGGCGCGATTGCGACGTTGGATCTGCCGGCGGCGCATTACGGCGGCTATTACGAAGGCTTTGCCAATTCGGCGCTGTGGCCCGCGCTGCATTCGCGCAGCGATCTGATCCGCGTCTCGCGCGACGATTACGTCAGCTATCGCGAGGTCAACGCCTTCATGGCGCGCGCCTTGATGCGCTTCCGAAAAGCCAAAACCGCGTTCTGGGTGCAGGATTATCATTTCCTCGCGCTCGGCGCCGAACTGCGTGATCTCGGCGTCGACGATCCGATCGGCTTCTTCCTTCACACGCCGTGGCCGGTCGCCGCGGTGATGCAGGGCGTGCCGAATCATCGCGAGCTGATCACGGCAATGCTGGCCTACGATCTGCTCGGCTTTCAGACCGAGGAGGATTGCCAGAATTTTCTCGGCTACGTCGCAAGCGAGCTTGGCCTCGCCGTCGAGGACGGCGTTGCCGTCTCGCAGCATGGCCGCACTCGCTGCGAGGTCTTCCCGATCGGAATCGATGCGGAGAAGTTCGCGCAATACGCTGCGAAATCGGCCTCGCATCCCGACGTGTCGCGGCTGCGGCGCAGCCTCAATGGCGAGCGCCTCGCGATCGGTGTCGACCGGCTCGACTATTCGAAGGGCCTCGTCAACCGCATCAGCGCGTTCGACCGGCTCTGGACCGAACAGCCGCAATTCTTGCGCAGCATCTCGCTGCTTCAGATCGCCAACCCCTCGCGCGGCGGCATCGAAGCCTATGGCAATCTGCAGAACGACGTCGCGCGCCTCGTCACCGACGTCAACGGCCGCCACGGCGAGGTCGACTGGACGCCGATCCGGTATTTGAACAAGGGCTTCAGCCAGGCCGTGCTCGCCGGCCTGTACCGGACTGCGCAGATCGGCGTGGTCACGCCGCTGCATGACGGCATGAACCTCGTCGCCAAGGAATATGTCGCCGCGCAAAACCCGGCCGATCCCGGGGTGCTGGTGCTGTCGAAGTTCGCAGGCGCGGCCAACGAGCTCGACGCCGCGCTGCTCGTCAATCCGCACGACATCGACGGCATGGCCCGCGCGATCGCGATCGCCGCCGCGATGCCGCTCACCGAGCGCAAGATGCGCTGGGACGCGATGATGAAGAAGCTGCGCGGCCACACCATCCAGCAATGGTCGGCCGATTTCGTCGCGGAGCTGGAAAAGTGCCGGACGGAGAAGGCCGCGGTCGCCCCGCTCGCCACGCAGCCGCCGCAGGCACTGCGCTGGCTGAAGTCGGCGATCTCAGGCGTGCGGCTGATTTAGGATACTCTCCCTCGCCCCGTTCTTACGGGGAGAGGTGAAAACGAGAGCCTCAATAGCAATACGACACGCCATCCAGAATCGCGCATTGCCGCTTGTTCGGCGCATTCGGATCGTCCATCGGCACCATGCCCTTGCCCTGGCCGACGAACACGCCGGGCCCGACATGCACCGAGCTCTTGTTGCCGATGATCACGCTCGGATGCGGCGTCGAGCTCGAGCGCGTGCCGTCCGGCCAGATGATGGCATCGCCCGACAGCATCCCGCGCCGGCCGTCGTTGCAGCTGACATCGACCCCTTGCCGGGTGCAGACCTGGGCGGCGGCGGGCACGGCGAAGGCGGAGCCAAGGGCCGAAATCAGGCTGAGGGCGGCGATGGTGCTGCGGATGGTCATGGCGTCCCCGGTCGTGTCTGCTGTTCTCAGGTGAATCGTCGCGCCAAACCCGTCACCGGTTCAGCCGGCAGGCGGGTCAGGGCATCTGCGATGCCAGATATTATCCCGTAAATACAACATCTTACGGAAAATTCACCCGATTTCCCCGCGATCCCTTGCAAAATCATCGGCGCCCCTTCAAGAGAGGGCGCTCCGGAGAGATGGCCGAGTGGCTTAAGGCGCACGCTTGGAAAGCGTGTGTGCGGGAAACCGTACCGTGGGTTCGAATCCCACTCTCTCCGCCATTTTCACGATTCTGAACTTGTGCGCTGCCGGTGCGAGCAAGGAATCTCGTAGACTGGATCGCATCAGTCTCAAATCATCGCGCTGGCTTATTGACTTCGGGGCCAGCGATCGTCGCCAAGCGCCCGAGCAGGGTCGCCTCAGCCTTGGGAGTCAGATGGTAGACTTCCGCCATCTCGACGATGTCGCCGCCGATCGCCGCAGCCAGATCCTCGTCAGCGGTGTCGTATTCGGACTCCTCGACCAAGCCTCTAATGAAGGTCTCGAAGTCTGGCGCGACGACGACGATGCGGTAGTTTGCCTCTTGGTCGACGTACACGACCTGCGGCTCGCCCCGCTTTCCGCAGGTTCGGTAGTCCAACATGATCAGTTCGTGGCCCCCGGCCGGGGTGTCGGCGATGCCGACGCCAATCGGCGGGTAGTCCCATTCCTCGATCATGAACTTGGGGCCCAGTTCGCCGGCGAGCGAATATTTGGCCGTGCGCCCGATGGCGTAGAGCCCCTCGATAGCCACGTGGTCCTCCGCCCAGCCTGTACGCTCCTTCATTTGGTGGCAGTTGCGCTTGACCATACCGCCATTGTGGCGCCGTGCGAGATCGACATAGGCCGCAGGCAGCTGATACCCGCCTATCTCCTGTTCGATGGAGGCAATCAGCTCGTCGCTCGGCGGAGGCTCGACATAGTTCTCCAGGGAATACGGACAGTCGTTCCAGAAGCCTTCGAAATCGAAGCCGTCAAAGGGCCTTTTCGACGTCATCCTCGTTACCCATCATGTTACGCGGCGGCCATCTAACCCTAGAAACCGACAAACACCGTAGCTTTCTCGACAGACCTCTGCTCCGACGCCGCACGAGCGTTCAGCACCAACCTGACGGGAAGCCGACACGCGTCGGATTGCACTCCGGCGGCTTGTCCAACGAGCTGCCAAACCATCTACTCGCCAACGAGCCATCATTGTCGATCCAGGGGATCGGTGGCAATTGCGGCAGGTAGGATGCATACGGCATGACTTTCGCAAGCGTCACTCTGCCCGGAAATTGTGTGAGGAATGCCTTGTTCATTCCGCCGTCCAGTCCGCTGTATATCGGGGCAGCCGGCACGCTGTCTTTAACCAATCGCGCGTATTCGAGCTCGTCGGAGCGCCTCTTCTCCAGCGCCCGCCGCGCGATTTCCGGGTTGACGACGAAGGGGGGACATTTTTCGGTAGGGTTGAACACTGGAGGCGACGGCGAATTCGGGGGAGGTCGCGCATCGAACACATAGCGGCGGTCGCACACATCCACCCTTGGTTCGAGTCGCGTCGTCTCGAAATGATCGTTGCCGATCTTGAGCATTTTCCAGAAGGCCAGGTTGGGGCTATTTCGATGCCGCGCCAGGTTTGCCGGCGTCAGGCGGAACGGATAGGCCTGGACCTGGAACGACGGCCGGCCGCCGAGGAATGAGTCGCGTGCCAGCGAATAGATTTCGCCTATTTGTTCGTCGGTCATGGCATAGCAACCGCTCGACCAGCAGTCGCCGTGGATCATGAGGAAGCTGCCGTTGCGCTTGTTCGCCTTGTCGAACGTGTTGGGGAAGCCGAGGTTGATCGAAAGATGGAAGTTGGAGTTGGGATTCATCAGCTCGGGTGTAATCGTATAGAACCCTTCCGGAGCCTGTCGGTCGCCCTCGTACAATTTCGGCCCGAGGTCGCCCGACCACCGACAGATCGGATAGGTCTTGAGGATCTGGAAATGGCCGGTCGCGTCCTGCTTCCAGACCTCGAGCTCGGCCTCCTCCTTGAACAGGCGCACGACGATAGGTGAATATTTCGGCATCTTCTTCTGTTCGAGCAGCGAGAGCAGCTCAGCGGGTAGTTCCCTCGTTGCCTTGGCTGGCAACGGCTTGCTGCTTTCGCCAAGACAAATGACCGGCGTCAAGGCAGTGGCAAAAGCCGTCGCCAGCACAAGTACACGTCGGACCATGGCGCGGATCACTGCTGTGCCTCCAGCCCTTCCGACCGCACGCCGCTACTTCTCGAAACCGACGAACACCGTCGCTTCCTCGACGGATTTCCGCTCCGACACCACGGCATTCGCCGGAAAAGTTTCATCCGGCCAGCCCAGCGCGATGCTTTTCATGATGACTTGATCGTCGGCTATGCCCGCGTGCTCGCGCACCACGGGGGACTGCATGATGCCCTGGCTGTTGATCACGGCGCCGAGCCCGCGGGACCACGCGGCATTGACCAGGGCGGTCGCCACGGCGCCGCAGTCGAAGGGCGTATCGTCGCTACCGTCAAGCACGCGATCATAGGTGATGATCACGCAGACGGGCGCGTCGAACTGGCGGAAGCCGCGCAGCACCCAGTCCTGGCGCTTTTCCGTGTTGTCGCGCTCGATTCCCATTGCGGAGAATAATTGCTTGGCGACGCCGACCTGCCTGTCACGGTGCTTGCCTGCAAAGGCCTGGCCCGTGCGGAACTCGCGCGACTGCGGGATGCCCGCCACCATCCGTTCGGTGTTGCCGGCGCGGATCCGATCCAGCGGTTCGCCGGTGATGACATAGAAATTCCAGGGCTGGGTGTTCATCGACGACGGAGCGCGCATCGCCAAACCAATGATTTCCGCAATCAGCTCCTTGGGTACCGGATCGGGTTTGTAACCGCGGATACTCCGGCGACCGAGGATGACGTCATCGAACTGCATTTGTGTGGAATTCCCCTGACAAGTTCTGAAACAGTTAGGACTTTCGCGGTTTCGGCACCCTCGCGCAAGCGTCGGCGGTGCGTCCTCAACGGTCCAGCCACGCGGAACACGATCGCATCAGTCTGGATTGACTGACGCTCTCTCCGCCATCAGCCTCATCCCGCCAGTTTCCAACTCCCATCCCCCGCCCGCTTCAGCGCGGGGTCGCTCACACGCACGTGCTCCGCGAGGAAATCGATGAAGGCGCGGACGCGTGCGGGCAGGGGGGCGGTGTGGCCGACATAGACGGCGTGGATGTCTTCGCGGTCGCCGGGATTGTAGTTCTGCAGCACCGGCACGAGGCGGCCGGATTCGATGTCGGGGCCGATGTGGAAGAGGGCGAGACGGGCGAGGCCGACGCCGCCCAGCGCCAGCCGGCGGGCGACCTCGCCGTCGCTGGCGCGGGCGACCGGCGGCGGCACGGCTTCCTCGGTGCGATCGCCGCGCCGGAATGGCCATCCACCGCGGATGCGCGGAAAGGTCCAGCCGATGCCGCGGTGATCGGCGAGATCCGCCGGCGTCCTGGGCGTGCCAAAGCGCGCCAGATAGTTGGGGGTGCCGACGACCACCATGCGGCTGCTGCCGAGCTTGCGCGCGATCAGGCGGGACGCTTTCAGAGGTCCTACACGGATCGCAACGTCGGCACGCTCCTGCATCAAGTCGACCAGCGTGTCGGTCAGCACGAGATCGAGCGTGACCTCGGGATGCTGCTCCAGGAAACGGGGGATCAGCGGCATCATATGCAGCATGCCGAACGGGATGTTGCAGTTGACCGTGAGGCGGCCGCGCGGCGCCGCGCCTGACGCCGCCTCGCGCTCGGCTTCCTCCATCTCGGCGAGAATCCGCACGGCCCGCTGATAGAATGCCTGGCCTTCCTCGGTCAGGGTCAGCTTGCGCGTGGTGCGGTTGACGAGGCGCGAGCCGAGCCGCGCCTCCAGCCGCGACATCAGCTTGCTCACCCCCGACGGCGTCAGCCGCAGCTTTCGCGCGGCCTGGGTGAACCCGCCGAGATCGACGACGCGGACGAAGACCTCCATCTCGGCGGAGCGGTTGGTGTCGAAGCGGGCCATGTTGAATTCACGTCACAAATGATTGGATTGGGGACATCCTAATGGTTTTGCGCGGGCACGGCTATCTGCGTGGCTCGTCTCATCCATCGGAGCCCACGCATGCCTCCCGCCGTCCTCGCCCTCACCGCCGGTGCCTTCGGCATCGGCACCACTGAATTCATCATCATGGGCCTCTTGCTGCAGGTCGCCGCCGACATGCATGTCTCGGTCCCGGTCGCGGGCCTGCTCATCTCCGGCTATGCGCTCGGCGTGTTCGTCGGTGCGCCCGTCCTGACCCTGGCGACGCGGCGGATGCCGCGCAAAACCGTGCTGCTCGCGCTGATGGCGATCTTCACGCTCGGCAATGCGGCCTGTGCGCTGGCGCCGAATTACGAATTGCTGATGGCGGCGCGCGTGCTGACCTCGCTTGCCCATGGCACTTTCTTCGGTGTCGGGTCGGTGGTGGCGACGAGCCTCGTCGCCGAGGACAAGCGAGCCTCCGCGATTGCCACCATGTTCATCGGCCTCACGGTCGCGACGCTGCTTGGCGTGCCCTTCGGCGCCTGGTTCGGCCTGATGCTTGGCTGGCGCGCGGCGTTCTGGGCCGTGACGGTCATCGGCCTGATCGCCTTCGCCGTGGTCGCAGCCCTGGTGCCCGGCCATGTCGGCAACGGCGACAAGCCGGTCTCGCTGGCCGAGGAGATATCGGTGCTCGGCCGCCCGCAGGTGTTGCTCGGCCTTGCCATGACCGTGTTCGGCTTTGCCGGCCTGTTCGTGGTCTTCACCTACATCCAGCCGATCCTGACCCGCTTCACCGGCTTTTCGGAAGGCGCGGTGTCGCCGATCCTGCTGGTGTTCGGCGTCGGGCTCGCGATCGGCAACGTGGCCGGCGGCAAGCTCGCCGACCGTGGCCTCGCCGGCGCGTTGATCGGAACGCTCGCCGCGCTCGCCATCGTGCTGCTTGGCCTTGCCGCCGTGCTGTCGGTCAAGATCCCGGCGATCGTGCTGATCCTGCTGCTGGGCATCGCCGCTTTTGCGACCGTCGCCCCGCTCCAGCTTCGCGTGCTGGAAGCGGCCGGCCCCAGCGGCCGGACGCTCGCCTCCAGCCTCAACATCGCCGCGTTCAATCTCGGTAACGCGCTCGGCGCCTGGGCCGGCGGCGTCACCATCGACCGTGGGCTCGGCCTCTCGGCGCTGCCTCTGGTCGCAGCCGGCATCACCGCTGTCGGTCTGGTGCTGGCGCTGTGGAGCCTGCGGCTCGACCGCGCGCAGGCGGCCGTCGCGGCGTGCCCCGCCGAATAGCGCAGCGGCGCGACCGCGGACGATTCGCCGCGTCGCGCCACTGCGTCATGCAGAAAACGCACCTGTACACGTCCCCACGCCATCCGTAACCTCCGCCGCGCAATTTTCAGGAGATGCGACGTGGCGAAGAAGACGGCCAAGAAGACTACCAAGAAGAAGACTGCTTCGAAGAAACCGGCGAAGACCTCCGGCAAGACCAGCGCAAGCCGCAAGGCCGTCGTTGCGAAGAAAGCCAAGAAGGTCGTGCAGTTCAAGCCGGCTTCATCGCGCCGCCCCAAGGGACCGGCCTGGCAATGGTCGGCGGTGGAGACCGCGGCTGCGATCCGCTCCGGCGCAATCTCCGCCGTCGAGACCGTCGAAGCGCATCTCGAACGGATGCGGGCCGTCAATCCGAAGCTGAACGCCGTCGTTGTCGATCTCTCGGAAGAGGCGTTGAAGGCCGCGCATGCCGCGGACAAGCAGCGCGCCAAGGGCGGCGCGCTCGGCCTCCTGCATGGCGTGCCCATCACCATCAAGGAAAACGTCGACTACGAAGGCCGGCCGAACTTCAACGGCGTGCCCGCCAACAAGGACCTGGTCGCGCCGTCGGATGCGCCGGTCGTGCGCAACCTGAAGAAATCAGGTGCGATCGTCATCGGGCTCACCAACACGCCGGAATTCTCCTTTCGCGGCTTTACCGACAATCCGCTGCACGGGCTGACGCTCAATCCCTGGGATCCCAATATCACCTGCGGCGGCTCCTCGGGCGGTGCGGGTTCGGCGGTCGCCGCCGGCATCGGCACCATCGCCCATGGCAACGACATCGGCGGCTCACTGCGCTGGCCCGCGCATTGCAACGGTGTCGCCACCATCAAGCCGACGCAGGGACGCATCCCCGCGTTCAACGCAAGCGCAACGGCCGAGCGGCCGATGCTGGCGCATCTGATGTCGGCGCAGGGGCCGCTCGCGCGCCACGTCGCCGACGTTCGCCTTGCGCTCGAGGTGATGAGCCGGCGCGATCCGCGCGATCCCTGGTGGGTGCCGGCGCCGCTGGTCGGCGAGAGGCCGAAGGGGCCGATCAAGGTGGCGCTGGCCAAGATCCCCGAGGACATGGAGGTCGACCCCTCCGTGCGCGCGGCGCTGCGCCAGGCCGCGGACCACCTCGAGCGTTCCGGCTATCGCGTCAGCGAGGTCGAGGTGCCCGACATCAACGGCGTCTGGCAGACCTGGTGCGACATCATCACCAACGAGACCGTGGTGATGCAGGAGGCCGGCATGCTGAAGGTCACCTCCGAAGATTTCCACAAGGCCTGGGGCGGCATGAAGGACAAGGCCAATGTGCTCGATCTCAAGGCCTGGATGCAGGCGACCGCTGCGCGCAACGGCCACATCCGCGCCTGGCAATTGTTCTTCGAGGAGTACCCGGTCGTGCTGGCGCCGACCACGGTGAAGCCGACGCCGGGCCCGCGCGAGGACACGGTCAGCGCCGAGCGCGTGCGCGAGATCTTCTGGGGCGAGATCCGCTTCATCTCCGCGATCAACGTGCTGGGCCTGCCCGGCGCCGTGGTGCCGGTGGCCCTCCACGACGGCAAGCCGATCGGCGTGCAGCTCATTACCGGGCGCTATCGCGAGGATCTCGCGCTCGACGCGGCGGCCGCGATCGAGAAGCGCGCCGGCGTGTTTGCACACAGGCTGTGGGAGAGCATGGTTTAGTCCACGATTGTCGCCGCATTGGCGGCGCTGCCTTTCTCCGCAAGGAGAAGGCATGGCGCCGCCACGGCCGTGCAGGTTGCACTTCGTTAATCCGCTTTAACCCGAATCCCGGCCAATTCGCCGACAAGCGTTAGGGTTACTTCCTCGATCTCTATGCGAATTATTGTCCGCTTTACCACCCGCCTCTAACACGGGGGCGGCGGACAACGCACATGCCCATTAGGCCAATAAGTGCGGCCCGCTCCACGCGGAGGTGGCACGATGCGCAACGAGACGATCGCTATTCACGCCGGCTACGAGCCCGAAGCGACCACGCACGCGGTCGCCGTGCCGATCTACCAGACCGCGGCCTACGCTTTCGACAGCGCCGATCACGGCGCGGCGCTCTTCAATCTCGAGGCCGAAGGTTTCCGCTACAGCCGCATCGCCAATCCGACCAGCGCCGTGCTGGAGAAGCGCATCGCCCAGCTCGAAGGTGGAGTCGGCGCACTCGCGGTCGCAACCGGCCAGGCGGCGCTGCATTTCGCCTTCGTCAACGTCGCCGATCACGGCGGCAACATCGTTTCCATGCCGCAGCTTTACGGCACCACGCACACGCTGCTCTCGCACATCCTGCCGCGCCAGGGCATCACCGGCCGCTTCGCCGAGAGCGACAAGCCGGAGGCGGTCGAGAAGCTGATCGACGAGAACACCCGCGCGGTGTTCGCCGAGACCATCGGCAATCCCGCCGGCAATGTCTGCGATATCGAGGCGCTGGCCAAAATCGCGCATGCGCATGGCGTGCCGCTGATCGTCGACAACACCGTCGCAACCCCGATCCTGCTGAAGCCGTTCGACTACGGCGCCGACATCGCCGTGCACTCGCTGACAAAGTTTCTCGGAGGCCACGGCACCACGCTCGGCGGCGCCATCGTCGATTCCGGCAACTTCGCGTGGGCGAAATACGCCGACCGCTTCCCGGCCTACAACAGGCCCGACGCCTCCTATCACGGCCTCGTCTATGCCGAGCGCTTCGGCCGGACCGCCTATATCGAGCGCGCGCGCAGCGTCTATCAGCGCACCATGGGCTCGGTGCTGTCGCCGTTCAACGCTTTCCTGCTGCTGCAGGGCATCGAGACCGTGGCGCTGCGCATGGAGCGCCATGTCGAGAACGCGCGCAAGGTCGCCGAATTCCTCCGCAAGGATCCGCGCGTTGCCTGGGTCAATTACGCCGGCTTTCCCGACAGCCCCTATTATCCGCTGGTGCAGAAATATCTCGATGGCAACGCCTCCTCGTTGTTCACCTTCGGCATCAAGGGCGGGATGGAGGCGGGCAAGTCTTTCTATGACGCGCTGAAGCTGATCACGCGCCTCGTCAACATCGGCGATGCCAAGTCGCTGGCCTGCCATCCGGCCTCGACCACCCACCGCCAGATGTCGGCAGAGCAGCAGCGCGTCGCCGGCGTGCTGCCGGAAACGATCCGGCTGTCGATCGGCATCGAGCATGTCTCTGACATCATCGAGGACATCGATCAGGCGCTGGACAAGGCCTGCCTCTCGGCGCGCCTCGAGGCCGCGGAGTAGGCGGCGGCGCCAATGACGATCTTGATCGACAAAGATCAAGTCATATCGAGCCCGGCGCTGGTGCCGGCCGAACGCGATCTTGCGCGCGATCGCGGCGGCGAGCTCACGATCGGGCTCGTCAACAACATGCCGGATCCGGCGCTGAAGGCGACCGAGCGGCAGTTCTTGAAGCTGCTTCAGGCTGCGGCCGGTCCGCGCCGCATCCGCTTCCATTGCTTCTCGCTTCCCAGCGTGAAGCGCTCGCCGGAGGCGAAGTGGCATGTCGAAAGCGAATATTCCGACCTGTCCGAGCTGAAGCGCCAGAAATTCGACGGGCTGATCGTGACAGGCGCCGAGCCGGTTGCGCCCGAGCTCGACCAGGAGCCTTATTGGCGTGACCTCGCCGACCTCATTGACTGGGCCAAGGCCAACACGCGCTCGACGATCTGGTCGTGCCTTGCCGCGCATGCGGCGGTGCTGCATCTCGACGGCATCGCACGGCGGCGGCTGCCGGCCAAATGTCACGGCATCTTCGATTGCGAGGCCGTGACGAGCGATGCCCTGACGCGCGCCGCGCCGGCGCCGCTGAAGGTGTCGCATTCGCGCCTGAACGAGCTCGCGCAGAGCGACCTGGAGCAGGCCGGTTATCAGGTGCTGACACGCTCGGCCGAGGCCGGCGTCGACATCTTTGTTCGCCAATATGCCAGCCGGTTCGTGTTCTTCCAGGGGCATCCGGAATATGACGCGCTGTCGCTCCAGCGCGAATACCTGCGCGACATCGGCCGCTACCTTGCGCGGGAGCGTGAGACTTATCCGCGCCCGCCCGTGAGCTATTTTGACGCAGCGACTGAAGAGAAATTGGTCCGCTTCGAGAAGAAGACGGCGCACCAGCGCCATCCGGCACTCACCAACGAGCTGCCTGGGCTGAATTTGCGCGCCGATATCGGCGTCGGCAGCGCGGCGGCGGTGCTTTTTCGCAATTGGTTGCAATATCTCAGTGTGGAAGCCGAAGCGCCGGTCCTTGCGCGTTAGCCGAAGGATGTTGGTTCCGCGTTAGGATTACCCAGGCGTTAGGCTTGCCTCGATCAGCGCGCGAATGTTTCAGTACAGACATACGGAATCACGGGAAACGCAGTCGTGTGGTCGGCACTCCAGGGACGCGTGAGCAATCGGCTGGCCCGGCATTTCCGCGCCGCGCCGCACCGGCTGCCCGCGCATGTGCCGATGGTGAGCTTCACCTTCGACGATGCCCCGGATAGCGCTGCAGGTGAGGGCGCCGCGCTTCTCGAAGAGCATGGCGGCCGCGGCACGTTCTATCTCGCCGGCAGCCTGATCGGGCAGCCGTCGGACCATTGGCATGGCCTGTCGGGCGATGCAATCGTGCGGCTTCACCGCGCCGGTCACGAGATTGCCTGCCACACCTTCTCGCACCAGAGCTCGGCCAATCTCGACGAGGCCGCGATGGCGCGCGAGATCGAGCGGAACCGCGCTTATTTTCGCAGCATCGATTCCTCGATCAATCTGGAGAACTTCGCTTATCCCTATGGGATTGCATCGGTCTGGCGCAAGCCGCAGCTCGCCAAAGCCTTCCGGTCGGCGCGCGGCATCCTTCCCGGCGTCAACAGCGACGTCATCGATCTCCAGTTCCTGCGTGCTTCACCTTTGGTCGATTGCGAGATCGACAGAGCGGGCGTCGATCGCTATTTCGACGAGGCGGTGGCGAGCGGCGGATGGCTCATCTTCTATGGCCATGACGTCGCAAGCGCCCCGAGCCCCTATGGCTGCACCCCGGACCTGATGCGTCATGCGCTGGAAGCCGCCGGGCAGCGCAACATGCCGATCGTGACGGTCGCAGAGGCGCTGCGCAGGATCGGGGCCTAGGGCCTATTCACCTGTCCCCGTAAGAATGGGGAGAGGGAGGAAGCGGCAGCGCCTCGACCCTCAAACGCTCTTGCCACGCCGACGCCAGCATGCGACTGGCCTTGTGACGAATCTCTTGGCCTTGTTCCCCGAACGCCCATGAATGCCCCTTCCACCGCTCCGCGACCTGCGCCGGCCAACGGCCGCGACGCGCTGTCGGTGCTGCATTCGGTGTTCGGCCTGCCGGGCTTTCGCGGTTCGCAGGGCGAGATCATCCGGCACGTCACGGGCGGCGGCAATTGCCTGGTGCTGATGCCGACCGGCGGCGGCAAATCGCTGTGCTATCAGCTGCCGTCCCTGCTGCGCGAAGGCTGCGGCATCGTGGTGTCGCCGTTGATCGCGTTGATGCGCGACCAGGTCGCCGGTCTGCTCGAGGCCGGCGTCAACGCCGCCGCGTTGAACTCGTCGCTGAGCTTCCAGGAGGCCTCCGACATCGAGCGGCGGCTGCTCGCGGGCGATCTCGATCTGCTCTATGTCGCGCCGGAACGCCTGGTCACGCCGCGCTGCCTGTCGCTGCTGGCGCAGGCCAAGGTGGCGCTGTTCGCGATCGACGAGGCGCATTGCGTCTCGCAATGGGGCCATGATTTCCGCCCCGAATATGTCGGTCTCTCTATCATCGCCGAGCGCTTCCCCGACGTGCCGCGCATCGCGCTGACCGCGACCGCCGACGAGTTGACGCGCAAGGAGATCGTGGCGCGGCTTCAGCTCGCGGACTCGCCGCAGTTCGTCTCCAGCTTCGACCGGCCCAACATCCGCTATGAGATCGTCGACAAGCGCAGTGCGGTGTCGCAGCTCAAGGAATTCATCCGGGAGCGCCATGCCGGGGACGCCGGCGTGGTCTATTGCCTGTCCCGCAACCGTGTCGAGGAGGTCGCCGCCGCGCTCGACGAGGCCGGCATTGCCGCGCTGCCCTACCACGCCGGGCTCGACAGCCAGGTGCGCTCGCGCAACCAGGACCGCTTTCTCAACGAGGATGGCATCGTCATCGTCGCGACCGTCGCGTTCGGCATGGGCATTGACAAGCCCGACGTGCGCTTCGTCGCCCATCTCGACCTGCCCAAGAGCATTGAGGCCTATTACCAGGAGACCGGGCGCGCCGGCCGCGACGGCAAGCCGTCGGCGGCCTGGATGGCCTACGGCCTCTCGGACATCGTGCAGCAGCGGCGCATGATTGACGAGTCCAGCGGCTCCGACGACTTCAAGCGTGTATCGATCGGCAAGCTCGACGCGCTGGTTGGTCTTGCTGAGACTGCACAGTGCCGGCGCAAACGGCTGCTGGCCTATTTCGGCGAGACCGAGACCGCGAACAATTGCGGCAATTGCGACAACTGCCTCACGCCGCCAAAGATGCGCGACGGCAAGGTTCTGGCGCAAAAGCTGCTGTCCTGCGCCTACCGCACCGGACAACGTTTCGGCGCGATGCACCTGATCGACGTGCTGATCGGGCGCCTGACCGAGAAGGTGACGCAGTTCGGCCACGACAAGCTGTCGGTGTTCGGCATCGGGCGCGAGCTCAACGAGAAGCAGTGGCGCACCGTGCTGCGGCAATTGGTGGCGATGGGGCATTTGCAGAGCGACAGCGAAGCCTATGGCGCGCTGAAGCTGACCGAGACCGCCCGCGGTGTGCTGCGCGGTGAGACCGAGGTGTGGCTGCGCGAGGAAGCGCCCGGCACGCGCATTCGCGCAAGCCGCGGCAAGTCCCGCCGCGGCGATCTTGCGCCGGCGGCAAACGCGCCGCAAGGCGATGTCGACCCCGAACTGCGCGCGCGGCTGCGCTCGTGGCGTTCGGACATTGCGCGCGAGCGCGGCGTGCCAGCCTATGTGGTGCTGCACGATGCCACCATCGACGGCATCGTCCGGGCCTGGCCGACGACACTCGACGAGCTGCGCAACGTGCCCGGCATCGGCGACAAGAAGCTCGAGCATTACGGCGACGAGCTGCTGCAGATCGTCAGGACGCGGTAGGGGGCGCTCTTAACTCCGCTGTCGTCCCGGACAAGCGAAGCGCAGATCCGGGACCCATACCGCGTGATCTATCGGTTGCGATCGGTCGAAGTACCGAACTCCGAGTCTTCGTCAAACGCCTTCCTGTGGTTATGGGTCCCCGCGTTCGCGGGGACGACAGCGGTGTGTATGGCGCGAGCAGAACCTCTCACCCATTCCTAAACGCGTAAGCATACCCGTTCAGCGCGGGCGCGCCGCCGAGATGCGCGTACAGAATCTTCGCGCCCTTCTCGAAATAGCCCTTCTGGGCGAGGTCGATCAGGCCCTGCATCGACTTGCCCTCGTAGACGGGGTCGGTGATCATGCCTTCGAGACGCGCGGTGAGGCGGATCGCCTCCTTGGTCTCTTCCGACGGCACGCCGTAGGCAGGATAGGCGTAGTCCTCGATCAGCACGACGTCGTCGGCGACCAGCTCCTTGCCGAGCTCGACCAGCTTTGCTGTGTTCTGCGCGATCTCGAGCACCTGTGCCTTGGTCTGTGCCGGCGTGAAGGACGCATCGATGCCGATCACCTTGCGGGCGCGGCCGTCGGCGGCGAAGCCGACCAGCATGCCGGCATGGGTCGAGCCGGTGACGGTGCAGACGACGATGTAGTCGAACTTGAAGCCAAGCTCGGCTTCCTGCTTGCGCACCTCTTCGGCGAAGCCGACATAGCCGAGGCCACCGAACTTGTGCACGGAGGCGCCGGCGGGAATGGCGTAGGGCTTGCCGCCCGCCGCCTTCACCTCGTCGATCGCCTGCTCCCAGCTCTTGCGGATGCCGATGTCGAAGCCGTCGTCGACGAGGCGCACGTCGGCGCCCATGATGCGCGAGAGCATGATGTTGCCGACACGGTCATAGACCGCGTCCTCGTGCGGCACCCAGGCTTCCTGTACGAGGCGGCACTTCATCCCGATCTTGGCGGCGACCGCCGCGATCATGCGGGTGTGGTTCGACTGCACGCCGCCGATCGAGACCAGCGTGTCGGCGTTGGAGGCGATCGCATCCGGGATGATGTATTCGAGCTTGCGCAGCTTGTTGCCGCCATAGGCGAGGCCGGAATTGCAGTCCTCGCGCTTGGCGTAGACCTCGACATTGCCGCCAAGATGCTTCGACAACCGCTCCAGCTTCTCGATGGGCGTCGGGCCGAAGGTCAGGGGGTAGCGCGGAAATCTGTCGAGCTTCATGGGTCATCCCGTTGGGCGTTGGCGTTGCCATCTGCCTAGCATCACGTTTGAAAGAGGTGCTTTCAAATGTTGCGGACATATTGCGCTTCTTCTTGCGTAAACGACCAATATCGCTAATAATTCTTCCATAATATTGCGTATCTTTGAAAGCTTCTTTCATGTCTGCCCGGCTCGATCGCACCGACCTTAAGATATTGAGATTGCTGCAAAACAACGGTCGGCTGAGCAATGCCGAGCTGGCCGTATCAGTCGCAATCAGCCCCGCCACCTGCCATCGCCGCACCCAGCGCCTGTTCGAGGACGGGTTCATCGCCACTGTGCGCGCCATGATCGCGCCGAAGAAGGTGGCGAAGGGCACCCTGGTGATGGTCGGGGTCGTGCTCGACCGCTCGACGCCGGAGAGCTTTGCGATCTTCGAGCAGGCGATCGCCAAGCTGAAATTCGTGCTCGACTGCCACCTTGTCGCCGGCGACTTCGACTACTTCCTGAAAATCCGCGTCGGCGACATGGAGGATTTCAACCGCATCCATGGCGAGCAGCTGATCGCACTGCCCGGCGTACGCCAGACCCGCACCTTCTTCGTGATGAAGGAAGTCGTCGACAACGCGCCGCTGGAATTTTGACCAGAAGCTATTGATGCGCGATACGCATCATGAAAGATTCGTTCGATGCAGACTTTCCCTTTCCGCCAGCACAATCCGGCCGGGCCGGCCTACCGGCGCGGCTGGGTCGACCAGGCCGTGGCCGCGATCGAGGCCGACCAGTGCCGCACCGCCGACACGCATCTGATCCGGCTGATCGTGCCGGCGCTATCAGGCATCGACATCTACCTGAAGGATGAGTCGACCCATCCGACCGGCAGCCTGAAGCATCGCCTCGCGCGCTCGCTGTTCCTCTACGCGCTCTGCAACGGCCACATCCGCGAAGGCACGCCCGTCGTCGAGGCCTCGTCCGGGTCGACCGCGGTGTCGGAGGCCTATTTCGCGCAGATGATCGGCGTGCCCTTCTACGCCGTGATGCCGCGCACGACCTCGGCGGAGAAGATCGCCGCGATCGAGCATTATGGCGGCAATTGCCATCTGATCGACGACGGCCGCGCGCTGTATGCGGAGGCCGCCGCGCTCGCCGCGCGCCTGAACGGCCATTACATGGACCAGTTCACTTTCGCCGAGCGAGCCACCGACTGGCGCGGCAACAACAACATCGCCGAATCGATCTTCACGCAATTGCAGGGCGAGCCGCGGCCGTTGCCGGATTGGATCGTGATGGGCGCCGGCACCGGCGGCACGTCGGCCACCATCGGACGCTATCTGCGCTATCGCCAGTATCCGACGCGGCTGTGCGTCGCCGATGTCGAGCATTCCGCCTTCTTCGATTGCTTCCGCTCGCAGGACCGCTCCCGCGTTTGCGACCGCCCGTCGCTGATCGAGGGCGTCGGCCGGCCGCGTTGCGAGCCCTCCTTCGTGCCCGGCGTGGTCGACCGCATGATGAAGATCCCGGATGCGGCCACGATCGCGGCGATGAACGTGTTGTCGCGCCGGCTGCGCCGCACGGTCGGCGGCTCCACTGGCACCAATTTCCTGGCGCTGTGCCGGCTCGCCTCGGAGATGCGGCAGGCGAACGTGACGGGATCGCTGGTGACATTGATCTGCGATTCCGGCGAGCGCTACCGGCAGACCTATTATGAGCCCGAATGGTTGAAGGCGCGCGGGCTCGATCCGACGCAGTTCGAGGCCAATTTGTCGTCGTTTCTCGCGACAGGTGAGCCGCTGCCGCTCACCGTCGACGATTTCGCAAATCCCCAGAGCGCACGAGGCCCCGAGGCGACATAGCCGAATTTGTCGGAACGCCCGCTTGGCGTGCGATGTCACGGCAACTTCACTTGCGTTGCGCGCACCTGCGGGCAAGCCTCGTATATTCTCAACGAGGAGATTTCCACCGTGCGCCTTCCCATTCTCGATCCGAAGGATCTGACCGACGAACAGAAGCCGCTCTATGACGACATGCGAGCCGGCATCAAGGACCACTTCAAGGGCTTCGTGAACATGCGCGACGACGGCGCGCTGCTCGGGCCCTGGAATCCCTGGGTCCGCGAGCCGCGCTTCGGCAAGCCGGTGTGGGAGCTGGTCAAGGCGATCGCATCGAACCCGCTGCTGCCGGCTCCGGTGCGCGAGGTCGCCATCCTCGTCACCGGCTCGCATTTCCGCTCCGGCTACGAGCTCTATGCCCATGTGCTGGTCGCCTAGCAGCGCGGCCTGTCCGACGAAAAGCTCGCGACCATCGTCGCCGGTCAGCGGCCGGTGGATCTCACCAGGCAGGAGGCCATCGCTTATGACGTGGCAGCCGCGCTGGTCGGTGGCGGTGTGCTGCCGGAATTGACCTGGCGCGCCGCGGTGAAGGAGTTCGGCGAGCACGGCGCGGCCGAGCTGTCCTATCTCGTCGGCGTCTATTGCATGGTCTCGGTCACGCTCAATACGTTCGACGTGCCGGTGCCGGACTAAAAGCTGCGTCCTTATCACTCCGCCGCCTTGCTTGCAGGCGGCGGAGCTGCGAAGGCGATGCAGCGATTGCGGCCCTCGGCCTTGGCCTGGTAGAGCGCATGATCGGCCGCGCCCATCAGCGCGTCGATTCCGGACATGCTGACGGCGGCCTCGGCGATGCCGATGCTCACGGTGAGGCCGAACTGAATCTCGCCGGCAACGATTTGCGCGCCCATCACGCGCTTGCGGATGCGATCCGCCACGGTCCTTGCACGAGACAGGCTGGTCTCGGGAGATCCGGTTTACCAGCTATCCACCATGATCCCAGTCAGTTGCGGACCGCATAGAGCGGCGTTCGCAACGTCACCTGGTAGGACGGCTTCGGCATCCAGGCGATCTGCGCGGTGATGCCGAACAGGCGGTTGTCGTTGTCGTCCATGCGATCGAGGTCGAGCCGCAGGATCGGCTGCGTAAAAGACTCCGCCAGCGTCCGGCCCGCGAGCTGCGCCCCGCCGAACGACTGCAGGCCGAGGCGCCCGGTGAATTTCCAGTTGCTCGGCCATTGGTAATAGCCGCCGGCATAGACGATCGTGTTCGGCCGGATGCTGGCGAACGGGCTGGCGATGGTGGTGGTGGTGTATTGCATGCCGGCCAGCCAGCCCCGCGTCTCGTCCTCGTCGAGCGCGTAGTCGAATTCCAGGATGTTGTTGAACGAGTTCGTCATGCCCTGATCGTTCGGCACCGACTGCGTCAAGGTCGATTGCAACGTGATGGTCGGGATCGAGCCGCCATTCTGCCGATAGAGGTCGGCCTGCACGCCAATGTTCCAGCTTGTGATGTCGAACGTCGACCAGCCGCCGCCGATGTCGGTCGTCGAGCCCGACACGCCGCCATAGAGCGAGACGCGGTCGTTGACGTCGACGGTCAGCGGCAGGTCGACGGCAATCGATTTCGCGGCCGGCAAGCCGTTCGACAGCGCTGCGCCTCTGCGCACCGCCAAAGCCTGGAGCGCGGCCGACAGTGACGTGTTGCCGAAGCCGAGCCCGAGCGTGCCCGCCGGAATCGTCGCATAGGTCGTGCGCAGATCGAGATAGATGTTCGGGACCGCAGGCTTTGCCGGTGCGTCCTCCTCGGCCTCGGCGGAAAAGGCGGCGCTGGTCGAAATCGTCAGACAGGCCAGTCCCAATGCGACAGTGCGCAAAGCCGGACGATGCGATGGGCTGTGATGGGACACGTGACAATCCGACGCGCGGGGACTGTATGGCAAGATCGTGTGCTAGATGGAACGTGATCGTTCCCGTGGTCAAGCGCTATCCGCAAACGATGGACGGCATCGATGTGCGCGGCTACCTTGTCGCGATTGTACCGATACGCTCGCCGGCCAAAGTGCAGGCCGGACTATGGAGGACGACAGCCATGACCACGTCACGCCGCATCCTGCTCGCCGGAATGGCGGGGCTTGCCGTCGCTCCGACCGCTGTCGCGGCCGCACCCGCGCCAGTGCGCGATGACGCGACGGTTGCCGAAGAACGCTTTGCGCGCATGATCGCTGCCGCACATGCGCCCGATGTCACCTGCGCCCGGCAGGCCGAACGTTATGCGGACGCGCATTGGCCTGACTATGTTGTGGCAGCCAGGGCCGTTATCGATGCGCGCGCCTGATTCGCGCTCTTACCTCGCAACCGCCCGCCGCACCTGCTCGCCGATCTGCGACAGCACCAGCTGCGCCTGCGGCAGGATCGCGCCCATGGCGTGGAAATTGTGAACCATGCCGTCGTGGCAGACATGCTCGACGGCGACGCCCGCGGCGAGCAGCTTGCGGGCATAGGCATTGCCTTCATCGCGCATCGGGTCGTACTCGGCCGTGTGGATGATCGCGGTCGGCAGGCCCGTGAGCCGCGTTGCCCGCAAGGGAGAGACGCGGGGATCGGCGGTGTCGATACCGTCAGGCAGATAGTCGGAGAGATCGGCCTCGATCGTGACGCGGTCGATGAGATGGCCCTCGGCAAAGGCCTCGCGTGAGGGCGAGGTTTCCTCGAAATCCAGCACCGGGCAGATCAGACATTGCGCGGCGATGGCGAGGCCTGCGGTCTGCGCCGCCTCCTGGCATACGATGGCTGCGAGCGTTGCACCGGCGGAATCGCCGCCGACCACCAGGCGGTCGGCGTCGATGCCGAGCGAATCGGCCTCGCGTGCAACCCATTCGGTGGCGGTGATCGCGTCGTCGATCGCAGCCGGGAATTTGTGCTCCGGCGCGAGCCGGTAGTCGACCGAGACGAGGCGGCAGCCGGTGGCGTGCGCCAGCGCCGCCGCGATGCGATCATGCGTGGCAATGCCGCCCGCGACCATGCCGCCGCCATGGAAGAACACGAAGCCAGGCGCACGCTCATCGGCATTTGCAGGCGTGTAGAGCCGATAGGGCAGTTCGCTGGCGCGGCCGGGCAGCATACCGTCGCGCGCCGTCACATCCGGCGCATCGGTGCGCGCGAACTGCATCAGCTTGGCCAGCGATTGCCGCCGCGCCTCCACGCTCGGCCGGCCCCTCGCCCGCGGCCCAGCCGCAGCCATCATGGTCAACAAGCGCTTTGCGAGCGGATCGAGCGACATGCTGCTTCCTTTTTCCCCTGGCAGAAGAGGGTAACCCACCAATTCCGCGCAGGGAATCATTTAGATGTTGCGTCCAATAGTGGCGCTATCATGCGGCAGCACGCCAAGGGGAGGCCTGATATGGCCGAGATCAGGAAGCCGATCGAATATTCGCCGAGCTGGACCTTCTTCGAGGGCAAATGGCACGACGGCAATGTGCCGATCATGGGGCCGCGCACGCATGCGGCCTGGCTCGGCTCGATCGTGTTCGACGGTGCACGCGCGTTCGAGGGTGTCGCACCCGATCTCGACCTCCACCTTGCCCGCGCCAATCAATCCGCGATCAATTTTGGCCTGAAGCCGGTGGTCGATACCGGCACCTGGCTCACGCTCGCGACCGAAGGCATTGCACGCTTTGCGGTCAATGCCGAGCTCTACGTCCGTCCGATGTATTGGGCGCAGAACGGTTCGGGCGGCGGCGTGCTGTTCGACCCCGAGACCACCAATTGGTGCCTGTGCATCTACGAGGCGCCGATGCCGAAACCCGTCGGCAACGCCATCACCCTGTCGCCATTCCGCAGGCCGACCGCCGAATGCGCTCCGGTCGAGGCGAAGGCCGCCTGCCTCTATCCGAACAATTCGCGCGCGCTCGCGGAAGCCGCGTCCCGCGGTTTCCAGAACGCGCTGATGCTCGACATGCTCGGCAACGTCGCCGAGTTCGGCAATTCCAACGTGTTCATGGCCAAGGACGGTGTGGTCTATACGCCGGTGCCGAACGGCACCTTCCTCAACGGCATCACGCGCCAGCGCGTCATCACCCTGCTTCGCGGCGACGGCGTTACCGTGGTCGAGAAGACGCTGCGCTATGCCGACTTCCTGGCTGCCGACGAGATCTTCTCCACCGGCAATTTCGCCAAGGTCGCCCCGGTGATCCGCATCGACGAGCGCGAGCTGAAGCCGGGCCCGTTCTACGCCCGCGCGCGCAAGCTCTATTGGGACTTCGCGCATGCGGTGAAGCTGGCGGCGTAGCTGCCATTTACTCCGTTGTCATCGCTCGACTTGATCGGGCGATCCGGTATTCCAGAGACAGCAGTGATTGAACCGATGGGCCTCGTCGTACTGGATGCCCCGCCTTCGCGGGGCATGACAGCTGATCTTAGTTGCGCTTTCGAAACCGGCTGAACTGAAACGCCTGCGTCGAATTCCACGGCGTATGATGCGTCTCGCGGCGCGTATCGACCAGCTCGAAATCCGGCCCGAGCTCCGCGGCAAGGCTGGCGCTGTCATGGCGTTGCACCGGCAAGCCGCTGCATTTTTCCGGACCATCGGGCGCAAACGTCGCGATGATGATTTGGCCGCCGGGCGCAATCGCCGATCGCAGGCGCTCGACGTAAGCCGCCCTGTCGCGGGGTTCGGTCAGGAAGTGAAAGGCCGCGCGGTCGTGCCACACATCGTAAGTCCTGGCCGGCCGCCAAGTCGTGGCGTCGGCGACGATCCAGTCGACCGCGGAAGAGGCCTGACCGATTCGCGCCTTCGCCGCGTCGAGCGCGTTGGCGGAGAGGTCCAGCACGGTGAGATCGCGATATCCGTCTTGAAGAAGAGCATCGACGAGCCGCGAAGCGCCCCCGCCGATATCGATGATCGCCGCGGCGTGATCCGGATTGGCCGCGCGGATCATGTCGTGCGAGATCGTCGGGCTGTCCTGAAACCAGCTGACCTCGGCCTCGCCCTTGGTGGCGTAGACGTTGTCCCAATGCATGGTGCGGTCGGGCATCGCGCGCTCCGTGCGTGTCAAGCCGTCATCCTGAGGCGCCGGTGCGGAGGCCTCGAAGGACGACGGCCCGGCTGTATCCCGGCCGCTCATCCTTCGAGGCTCGGCCCGCAATGCTCTGCATTACGGGCCTCGCCCCTCAGGATGACGGGGCTAAAGCCGGTGAAGAAGAAATGGTGGGAGCCTGCAAATTTGCCAATCGCACGCCCGCCGCAGGCTGACGCGCGAGCGCGACCGGGAAGGCCTACTCGTCCTTCTTCGACATGCGCTCGAGGCGCTCCTGCATGTCCTTCATCTGCTGGCGCAAATCGTCGATGTTGCTGTCCTTCGGCGTCTCGGCGTTCGCGTCGGACTCCGTCTCGGCGGCGGCCGCCGGACGGCCCGCATTGGGAGCAAACGGCTTGAACATCGAGAAGGTCTGCTGGAACAGCTCCATGTTCCGGCGGACTTGTTCTTCCAGAGGAGCAAAAGGAGTGCCGGACAGGGTGTTGGCGATCTGCTTGCGGAACTTCTCCTGCTCCTGGGTCAGGGTCGCGATCGACTGCTCCAGATATTTCGGCACCACCATCTGCATGCTGTCGCCGTAGAAGCGGATGAGCTGGCGCAGGAAGGTGGTCGGGAGCAGGTTCTGGCCGGCCTTGTTCTCCTGCTCGAAGATGATCTGGGCGAGCACGGAGCGGGTGATGTCGTCGCCGGTCTTGGCGTCATAAACCAGGAAATCTTCGCCATCCTTGACCATCGCGGCGAGGTCTTCCAGCGTCACATAGGTACTCGTTCCGGTGTTATAGAGCCGGCGGTTCGCGTATTTCTTGATGGTCGTGGGTTGGTCTGATTTCGCCATGGGCTCTCACTTGCAAGCGCGGAGAACGGGAACCGAGCGGGCTATGCCGCAGGGCGGGAAGAGTACGCAACGCAACAAAATAAGCATTTTCAAAGGGCTCACGCTACCGTTTTGTGCGGCACGGTTAATCGCAGAGCAAAATCTTGCTTGCGAAAGCGCCAAGAACGCTATTTTGAATGCGCTGCGGTATGAATTCGGTCGCCGGCCGATTGACATGCCTCAACGACGTTAACAGGATGGCTGACGAGACTGGCGAGCCGTTTTCTCAAAGCCCCGCCTGCCCCCTTCAAGAAACCTCAAGCCTCAGGAGATGCCCATGTCAGACGATGTCGTCATCGTCAGCGCCGCCCGCACCCCGGTCGGAAGCTTCAACGGAGCGTTCGCGACCCTTCCCGCCCACGATCTCGGCGCCATTGCCATCAAGGCCGCGCTGGAGCGCGGTGGCATCGAGCCCGGTCGGGTCTCGGAAGTCATCATGGGTCAGATCCTGACCGCCGCCCAGGGCCAGAACCCGGCCCGTCAGGCCTCGATCGCTGCCGGTATTCCGGTGGAGAGCCCGGCCTGGGGTGTCAACCAGCTTTGCGGCTCGGGCCTGCGCACGGTCGCACTCGGTTACCAGGCGCTGCTCAACGGCGATTCCGAGATCGTGGTCGCCGGCGGCCAGGAATCCATGAGCATGGCCCCGCACGCCCAGTATCTGCGTGGCGGCGTCAAGATGGGTCCTGTCGAGTTCGTCGACACCATGATCAAGGACGGCCTGTGGGATGCCTTCAACGGCTACCACATGGGCAACACCGCCGAGAACGTCGCACGGCAGTGGCAGATCACCCGCGCCCAGCAGGACGAGTTCGCGGTCGCCTCGCAGCAGAAGGCCGAAGCGGCGCAGAAGGCCGGCAAGTTCAACGACGAGATCGTTCCCGTCATCATCAAGACCCGCAAGGGCGACATCGTCGTCAGCGCCGACGAATATCCGCGTCATGGCGCCACGCTCGACGGCATGGCCAAGCTCAAGCCCGCCTTCGAGAAGGACGGCACGGTCACCGCGGGCTCGGCATCCGGCATCAATGACGGCGCCGCCGCCGTGGTGCTGATGACCGCCAAGCAGGCCGCCAAGGAAGGCAAGAAGCCGCTCGCGCGGATCGTGTCCTGGGCGCAGGCCGGCGTCGATCCGAAGATCATGGGCTCGGGCCCGATCCCGGCCTCGCGCGCCGCGCTGAAGAAGGCCGGCTGGAATGTCGGCGATCTCGACCTGATCGAGGCCAACGAAGCCTTCGCGGCGCAAGCCTGCGCCGTCAACAAGGATCTCGGCTGGGATACCTCCAAGGTCAACGTCAACGGCGGCGCGATCGCGATCGGGCATCCCGTCGGCGCGTCCGGCGCACGCGTGCTGGTGACGCTGCTGCACGAGATGCAGAAGCGCGATTCGAAGAAGGGCCTCGCCACGCTGTGCATCGGCGGCGGCATGGGCATTGCGATGTGCATCGCGCGCGACTGAAGATAGCTTACGCGCAGTTTGCGCGTGCGCTGCACACGTCAGTGAGTGCGTTGCACCCGACTAAAAAGGCAGCGGTTGCAAATCAAATATTCTTCGCAACCGTGCAGGCCTCGACTAAATACAAACGCCCGGCTCAACGCCGGGCGTTTTGTTCTTGATGTCCGTCAAACCAACCGCATAATCCAACGTTAAAAACGATCGCTTCAGAAACGTCCGAAGAGTCCAAGGGAAGGAATACGACATGGCACGTGTTGCATTGGTCACGGGTGGTACGCGGGGCATCGGTGCTGCGATCAGCAAGGCACTGAAGGCGGCGGGATACAAGGTTGCGGCGAGCTATGCCGGCAACGATACGGCGGCGGAGAAGTTCAAGGCCGAGACCGGCATCGCCGTCTACAAATGGGACGTCAGCAGTTTCGATGCCTGCGCCGAGGGCGTGAAGAAGGTCGAGGCCGATCTCGGGCCGGTCGAGGTGCTCGTCAACAATGCCGGCATCACCCGCGACACCGCCTTCCACAAGATGACGCTGGAGCAGTGGAACGCGGTCATCAACACCAATCTCGGCTCGCTCTTCAACATGACGCGTCAGGTCATCGAAGGCATGCGTGCGCGCAAGTTCGGCCGCATCATCTCGATCTCGTCGATCAACGGCCAGAAGGGGCAGTTCGGTCAGGTCAATTATTCCGCGGCGAAGGCCGGCGACATCGGCTTCACCAAGGCGCTCGCGCTCGAGAATGCCAAGGGCGGCATTACCGTCAACGCGATCTGCCCCGGCTACATCAACACCGAAATGGTGCAGGCGGTGCCGAAGGACGTTTTGGAGAAGAACGTGATCCCGCAGATCCCGGTCGCCCGGCTCGGCGAGCCCGAGGAGATTGCCCGCGCGGTCGTGTTCCTCGCGGCCGACGAGGCAGGATTCATCACGGGCTCGACCATGACCATCAATGGCGGCCAATATCAGGCCTGATATGGCGCCAGGCCTTTTGATCAAATGCCTGTAGCTTCAGGCGCGACAAGGCGATAGTGAAGGCGACGATGCCCGGCCTCGTGCCGGGCATCGTTGTCCTCAGAGCCTTCGTTCAATGACCCCGCGCACAGCCACGCTGATCGGATTGACCGCGATCCTGATGTGGTCGCTGCTGTCGGTGATGACGGTGGCGACCGGAAAGATCCCGGCGTTCCAGCTCGCCGCCATGACCTTCGCGATCGGCGGCCTGGTCGGCCTGCTCACCTGGATCGGCCGCGGCGAGGCGGCGAAGAGCCTGCGTCAGCCGCTGGTCGTCTGGGCTGTCGGCGTCGGCGGCCTGTTCGGCTATCACGCGCTGTATTTCCTCGCGCTGCGCTTCGCGCCGCCGGCCGAAGCCGGCTTGCTCAATTATCTCTGGCCGCTCCTGATCGTGCTGTTCTCGTCCTTCCTGCCGGGCGAGCGGCTCGCCCCGCATCACATCGTCGGCGCGATGCTCGGCCTTGTCGGCACCGTGCTGCTGTTCGCCGGCAACACCTCCGGCTTCGCGGCGGGGCAGGTGCCGGGATTGGCTGCGGCCTTCATCGCCGCGTTCGTCTGGGCGGCTTATTCGGTGCTGTCGCGCCGGCTCAAGGCCGTGCCGACCGATGCGGTCGCCGGATTCTGCCTGGCCACCGCCGCGCTTGCCGCGCTGATGCACGGCCTGCTCGAGACCACCGTCTGGCCGGAGACCACGCTGCAATGGCTCTCGGTGATTGCGCTCGGCATCGGTCCCGTCGGAGCCGCCTTCTACGCCTGGGACGTCGGCATGAAGCGCGGCGACATCCGCGTGCTCGGCGCCGCCTCCTATGCGACGCCGCTGCTCTCGACCGGCTTCCTCATCGCCGCCGGTTTTGCCAAGGCCAGCGCCAACATCGCCATTGCCGCGATCCTGATTGCCGGCGGCGGCTTGATTGCCGCGAAGGACATGGTGCTAAGGAAGAGGTGAAGGGAGCTACGGCTCCCAGCCCTTTGGTGCGAGCTCGAAGCCTGCGAACTCGAATGCCGGAGCCACGGTGCAGCCGACCAGCGTCCACTCGCCCGTCGTCTCCGCGGATTGCCAGGCCTGCGCCGGCACGATCGCCTGCGGCCGGTCTCCATTCGCAAGGTCCGTGCCGAGCCGCACCTCGTGCTGCGAGCAGCCGTCATGGGCGATGCGCAGCATCAAGGGGCTGCCGGCGTAATAGTGCCATGTCTCGACCGCATCGACGCGATGCCAGTGCGACCGCTCGCCGCGTGCCAGCAGGAAGTAGATCAGGGTCGAGCGCGACCGTCCGTTGGCGTCCGTGGTCTGGTCGCGAAACGTCTCGCGGTAATGGCCGCCCTCGGGATGCGGACGGAGTTCAAGGCGCGCGATGATCTCGGCTGCGGTCGGCATCGATCCAGTCAGGACTTTCTTCTGCAGGACTTGCTCTTCAGGACTTGTTCTTGCGCTCGCGCAGCTCGCCGAACACCGCGGCGGCATCCGCGCCCTTCATGTGCAGCCTTGCTGCGACCGACGGTTCGTCGGCGCGCAGGAACACGTTGGCCCGCTTCTCGTCGCCGAGCAGTGTGGGAATGGTCGGCTTGTTCTCGGCCCTGAGCCTCGTCACCTCCGCCGCGCGTGCCTGGAGCGCCGCATTGTCGGGATCGACGGTGAGCGCGAACTTGACGTTTGAGGCCGTGTATTCGTGGCCGCAATAGAGCTTGAAGTCGTCGGGCAGGGCACGCAGCTTCAGAAGCGAATCCCACATCATCGGATAGGTGCCCTCGAACACGCGGCCGCAGCCGATCGAGAACAGCGTGTCGGCGGCGAACACCGTCTTCTCGGTGTCGAACACGTAGGAGATGTGGTCGAGCGTGTGGCCGGGCGTCTCCAGGACGCGCGCCAGCAAATTGCCGATCTTGACCACGTCGGCATTGGCGACACGCAGGTCGACGTTGGCGATTTCGGTGGTCTTGTCGTGCGGCGCGACGACGCGGCAATTGTATTTCCGCTTGAGTTCGGCGACCCCGCCGACATGATCGCCGTGATGATGGGTGATCAGGATGTCGGTGAGCTGCCAGCCCTCGCGCTCCAGCGCCGCCAGGATGGGGCCGGCCTCAGGCGCGTCGATCGACGCCGTCGCCTTGGTTTCCACATCGTGGATCAGATAGCCGAAATTGTCGTTTAAACAGCTGAAAGTACGAATTTCGGCGGCCATGTCATCTCCATCGGGCTCAGCCCCGCCAGACAAATATGGCGTTAACGTTGCGCAGGCAATGCAATATTCCGCGCGCGGCGGCGGTCTCGTGCATGTTACATTGCCGTCATGACCATCGACGTCGTCGACCTCCGCGAGTTCTATTCCCGCCGCCTCGGGATCGTGGCGCGGCAAATGATCAATCGCGGCATCAGGGAACGCTGGCCGAGGGCGGAGGGCCAGCGCGTGCTCGGCCTCGGCTATCCCACACCCTATCTGGGGTTGTTCCGCGAAGATGCCGAGCGCTGCCTCGCCTTCATGCCGGCGGCCCAGGGTGTCCTGAAATGGCCGACGGGTCGGCCGGCGCTGGCCTCGCTGGTCGACGAATTCTCGCTGCCGCTTCCCGACGCCGCGGTCGACCGCATCCTGCTGGTCCACGCGCTGGAGATGTCGGACGATCCGGCCGCGCTGCTGCGCGAGGTCTGGCGCGTGCTGTCGCCGTCCGGGCGCGTGATCGCGGTGATCCCGAACCGGCGCGGGGTGTGGACCCGCACCGACAGCACGCCGTTCGGTCACGGCCGGCCCTATTCGCGCTCGCAGATCACCGATCTGCTGCGCCAGACCTGGTTCACCCCGACCGCTTGGGGCGAGGCGCTGTTCATGCCGCCCTATGCCGGCGGCTGGGTGCTGAAATCGGCGCAGATGTGGGAGCGCGCCGGTGCGGCACTGTCGCTGCCCTTCGCCGGCGTCCATATCGTGGAGGCGACCAAGCAGGTCTACCGCGCGATCCCCGCCAAGCGCGAGCGGGCGCGGCTCATTCCGTCGCTGGCGAAGCCCGTGCTGGTGCCGTCCTCGACGACGGCGACGCGCAGCTAAGTCTCACCAGCGTTGCCGCGACCGATGGTCGTCAAAAACAAATCGTCCCGGCGAGGCCGGGACGATTCCAGATCAGTCGATCAGAAGAAGCTCACTTACTCGCTGGGCGCGAGATCGTCGCCGGATGCGGCTGGAGCCGCCTCTCGCTCGGGGCGCGGGCCATGCGGCCGGCGCCGCCGGCGCGGGAAGCGTTCGCCACCGCCGGCACCGCCCTCGAAGCCGGCCTGGCCGGCATTCGTGCCGCCATTCACCTGCGGCTGCGCACCGGTGATGAAGGAGGGCAGGCGATCGACGTTGCCGGCGTCGGTGACGACGGGCTGCGGCTGATTCTGCGGTTGCGGCTGGGGCTGATATTGCGGCTGCGGGCGATGGTCGCGCTCGCGGTGCTCGCGCGGTTGCTGCTGTTCGCGCTGATAGGGCTGGTTGTCGCGCTGCTGATGATCACGCTGGTGATGATCGCGCTGGCCGTCGCGGTCGCGCGCGAAGGGCTGCTGCTGTTGCGGCTGCGGAACGAAGCCCGGCTCCTGGCCGAAATTCGAGAAGTTCTCGCCGTCGTCGTCGCCGTCGTCGCTGTTGCTGCTGATCGGCTCGTCACCGCGCGGCTGCTGGTTCTGGCGGAACTGTTCCTGGGCAGCGGCGATCAGGCGGAAATAATGCTCGGCGTGCTGGTAGTAGTTCTCGGCTGCAACGGGGTCACCGGAAGAGCGCGCGTCGCGTGCGAGCTGGAGATACTTCTCAGCGATGTGTGAGGCGGTGCCGCGGATCTTGATGTCGGGTCCGTTGGACTCGTAGACCCGGGTCATCGGGTTCTGGCTGCGCCGGTTGTTGTTGTTATTGTTATTGTTGCGGTTGCGCATCCGCTGCTTGTTCTGACCGTTTCTCATGTCCTGCCTTTAATTCCAGCCCTAAACGTTGCACGCATTACTGATTGCTAGGAGTGACCTCGTGCCAGCGGTTCACATCGCTCGCGCGCACCGCGCGCAAGAGCGGATCAAACCCTGCCGATGTTCGTCGACCGTCGCGTTCAACAAGGACGCGTTCCCCACCCGCCAGCACTGATCGCCAGCGAACCCATTCATTTTGCCTGCCGAAACAAGCCCAGCTGTGTTGCGTAAGTCTTCAAGCGCAATATCAGGCTTTCGTTCACTTTGCGGTCGGAGAGCAGCGCAGCTCCAATGGCTATCGCGCTTCACAGGACCTGCGGCTTGGAACCTTTATCAGTAAAGCTCTCGCCCGAGAGCCCGGCTTTCGCCCGTAGGTCTACGGGGCCGGCACCGATGTGTTGATCGGAACGTAGTCGTTCCCAAGGGATATTCCAAGAGCTTTTTGCAAGCCAATCCGGCTTTTATGGGGGCATTTTTCGGGCCGAAACGGCCCGCGGAATGCCCGCCAGGTCGGCCTTGGGTGGCCTGTCCACCGTTAACGCGCCTGCCGTCATCAAGGTTTCAATATTTCTGGCCTGCCCCTGTCCGGCCTCGACGATCAGCGCTCCGCCGGGGGCGAGACGCTCGGCGGCCTGCGGGATCAGGGCGCGATAGGCGTCATATCCGTCATTGCCGCCGTCGAGCGCCAGATGCGGATCGTGCTCGCGCACCTCGATGCTCAGTTTCGGAATTTCGGCGGAGGGAATATAGGGCGGGTTCGAGACGATGAGGTCAAATGGGCCGCGCAGCGCCGTCAGATAGGAGCAGGCGACGAAGCCGGCGCGGCCGGCGAGGCCGAGAGCGGCCGCATTGTCGCGCGCCGTGTCGAGCGCCGTCAGGCTGACGTCGGTGCCGACGCCAAAAGCGTCGGGAATCTCGCGCAGCAATGCGAGCAGGATGGCGCCCGATCCAGTGCCGATATCGGCGATCAATGGGCGCCGCCCCGATATCGCGAGGCCGCGAAAGATCTCGAGCGCCAGTTCGACGACGGTCTCGGTGTCCGGCCGCGGGACCAGTGTCGCCTCGGACAGCCGCAGCGGCATGCCCCAGAACTCCCGCGCGCCGAGAATGCGGGCGACCGGCTCATGCGCGAGCCGGCGCTGCGCGTATCGCTCGAGCCGCGTGGTCTCCTCAGGCGTGAGTTGTCGCGATGCCTGCGTCGCCATGCCGGTCAGATCGAGCTCCAGCGCGGCGCCGACGAGCAGGCGCGCATCGAGGGTCGCCTCCTCGATGCCGGCCGATTGCAGCCGTGCCGCGAGCGCGCGCCGCGCACTCTCGACATTATGTCCGGGATCGATATTTGTCGCCAATGGAGCCATCCTGCCTGCCATCGTGGATAGATCGGCCGGCTCGCTTGCGTCAACGGAAAGGAGCGCGTTTGATCGCGCCTCGCAGCGACGGAGGGGTCCATGACGGCCTATGACGATCAGAACGTCTTCGCAAAGGTCCTGCGCGGCGAGATTCCCTGCTTCGAGGTTTTCAGGGACGACCGCAGCTTGGCCTTCCTCGACATCATGCCGCGCACGCCCGGACACACGCTGGTGATTCCGCGGGCGCCGGCGCGCGGCATCCTGGATATCGCGGAGGACGATCTGGCCGCCGTCGCCCGGACGGCCAAGCGAATCGCGATTGCGGCGATGAAGGCGTTTGACGCGGAGGGTATCATCGTCCAGCAGTTCAGCGAGCCGGCCAGCGGGCAGGTGGTCCTGCACCTGCACATGCACGTCATGCCCGTCAGGGCCGGCGTCGATCTCTTGCCTGCGCAGTCGCGCAAGGAAGATATGGCCGTGCTCGCCGATCACGCCAAGCGGATGATCGCGGCGCTTGGCGGCTGAGCCTGGTTGTTGAATGGCGGCTGACTAAACGCCAAGGTAGCGCTGCAACAGCTCCGGCTGGGCCTTGAGCTCCCGTGCCGGGCCCTCGTGCACGATGTGACCGTTGTTGATGATATAGATCCGGCTCGCCAGCGCCAGCGTCGCCGCCAAATTCTGCTCGACCAGCACGATGGTCTGGCCGGCCGCCGCCAGCTCGCGACAGGCCTTGACGAGATCGTGGACGATCACGGGCGCGAGCCCCTCGAACGGCTCGTCCAGCAGCACGATCTTGGGATCGCGCACCAGCGCCCGCGCGATCGCGAGCATCTGCTGCTCGCCGCCGGAGAGCTCGGTGCCGCGGTTGCTCCGTCGCTCCTTCAGCCGCGGAAACATCTCGAAGATGCGGTCGAGCGGCCAGCGTTTCGGCGCGGTGATCCCGGCAAGGGTGATGTTCTCCTCCACCGACAGGCTGCCGAAGATACGGCGCTCCTCGTGCACGAGCTGCATGCCCGCCTGCGCGATCCTGTGGCTCCTGCGTCCGGCGATATCGATGCCGTCGAACTTCACGCTGCCGCTGCGCGGCGTCACGACGCCCATCAGGCTCTTCAGCGTCGTGCTCTTGCCGGCGCCGTTGCGGCCGAGCAGCGCCACCACCTCGTGACGTTCGACGTGCATGGCGACGTCGAACAGGATGTGGGAATCCCCGTAATAGCTGTTCAGGCCGTTGACCTCGATCAGGCTCATGCGGCGATCTCCCCGTGCACGCCGCCGAGATAGGCTTCCTGCACGGCGGCGTTGGTCCTGATTTCCTCCGGCGTGCCGTCGAGCAGCACCTTGCCCTCCTGAAGCACCGTCACGCGCTCGACCAGCTCGAACAGCGAATCCATGTCGTGGTCGATGATGATCATGGTGCGGCCCCGCGCGATCGATTTGAGCAGCTTGACGGTCTCGATCCGTTCACGCGGGCTCATGCCCGCGAGCGGCTCGTCGAGCAGCAGCAGGCGCGGCGAGGTCGCGAGCGCGAGCCCGATCTCGAGCCTGCGCTTCTCGCCATAAGCGAGTTCGGAGACCGGCGTGTCGGCACGGCGGGTCAGGTTGACCAAAGCGAGCGTATGCTCCACCTGCTCGGCCAGGCCTTTGACGCTGGACAGCTTGCGGAAGAGGTCGAGGCGGAACTTGCCGCGCAGCTCGGCGAGCGCGGCGATCGTCAGGTTCTGCCGCACCGTCAGCCCGGTGAAGAGCTGGTTGACCTGGTAGCTCTTGGTGAGCCCGAGCTGGCAAACCTCGGTGACCTTCAATCCCGTGATGTCGCGTCCCTCGAACACGATCTGGCCCGATGTCGGCGCGATCTCGCAGGTCAGCATCTTGAAGAAGGTCGACTTGCCGGCGCCGTTGGGACCGATGATGCCGCGCAGCTCGCCTTGATTGACGCTGAAATCGATGTCGCTGTTGGCGACGAGGCCGCCATAGCGCTTGGTCAGGCCGGTGGCTTTCAGGATGGGTCCGGAATAAGCGGGGTGCGCGACTTCCTTGGCCTGCATCGGCGCCGGCACGGGTTGTAGCGTCGTCTCAGTGTCCGGCTCGGCCTCCGTATCGTGCCGCTTACGCCTGCCGGCGACGAGGCGATAAAGGTCCGCCAGACCGCCGATGATGCCACCGCGCAGGAAGCAGACCAGCAGCACGAACACGACGCCGAGCACCAGCTTCCAGGCGGCACCCAAGCCCAGCGCGGACTGGAGGAAATCCTGAAGGAAGAGCCAGACGGTCGCGCCGACCAGCGGCCCGAACAATGTGCCGCGGCCGCCGATGGCAGTCTGCATCACCAGCTGGCCGGACGTGTCGAAAGTGAAGGCGTCCGGCGGCATGAAGGCCTGGAGCACGCCAAGCAGGCCTCCGGCGAAACCGGCGTAGGCGGCTGCGATCACGAAGGCGGTCAATTTGTAGCCGTGGATGTTGTGGCCGACAGCGGTGGCGCGCAGCGGATTGTACCGGATCGCGCTCAGAATTGCGCCGACCGGCGAGCGCACGATCCTCAGCGCGATGATGACGCCGATGAAGTAGCACAGCGCGATGAACTGGTAGAGTGACCAGCCATTGGTGAAGTGGACGGTGGTGAAGCCGAGATCGAAGCTCGGCGTCGGCACGCCCGGCAGGCCGTTCTCGCCGCCGGTGAAGTCGGAGAGCGGATTGAACTCGACGAAGAAGAACACTTCCGCGATCGCGACCGTGATCATGGCGAAGTAGATGCCGGTGCGGCGGAGCGCGATCAGGCCGATCAGATAGCCGGTCGCGGCCGCCGCGATCATGCCGATGATCAGCGCGCCCAACACGTTGCCGAAGCCGGCGCGGGTCAGGAGGTAGGCGGCGACGAAGCCGCCGGTGCCGTAGAAGGCGGACTGGCCGAACGACAACAGGCCGGTGAAGCCGAACAGGATGTCGAAGCCGAGGCCGAACAGGCCCCAGACCAGGATCCGGTTCACGGTGTTGGGCGCGAAGCCGAGATGGGGCAGCACGAAGGGAGCCACGATCAGGCCGATGGCCGTCAGTGTTTCGATCAGGAAGGGGCGTTGCTTGAGCATCAGGAGACCACTTACTCGCGGCCCTGGACGCCGAGCAGGCCATGCGGTCGCACCACGAGCACGAGCGTCATCGCCGCAAACAGCATCACATAGGCGTAGCCGGGGTTGAACATGGAGGTGACGCTGATGATCTCGCCGGCGATCAGGCCGCCCAGGATCGCGCCTGGAAACGAGCCGACGCCGCCGATCACCACCACCACGAAGGTCTGGACCAGGATGTCGTCACCGATGCCCGGTGTCAGCGACACCACCGGCGCGTTGACGATGCCGGCAAAGCCGGCGGCCATCGCGCCGATGCCGAACACCACCATGAAGACCCGGTAGACATTGATGCCGAGCGAATCCACCATCACGGAGTCCTCGATGCCGGCCCGCACGATCATGCCGAGCCGGGTCCGGTACAGGATGATGAACAGCGCGCCGAGTGCGATCGCGACGATGCCGACCACCGCGAGGCGGTAGGTCGGATAGAACATGAAGCCGAGATTGGTGATGCCCTGGAATATCGCCGGCGGCGGCACCAGCTGCGACTGGCTGGAGAAGATCAGCCGGATGATCTCGACGAAGCAGATGCCGAGCCCGAAAGTCACGAGCAATTGGTCCTCGTGCGGCCGATGATAGAAATGGCGAATGATGACGCGTTCCATTGCAACGCCCAGCAGCATCACGAACAGCGAGCCGGCGATCACGGCGAGGATGAACGATTCGGTGTACTGGTAGGCGACGAAGCCGGCATAGCCGCCGATCATGAACATCGCGCCATGCGCGAGGTTGAGCACGCCGAGCGTGCCGTAGATAATGGTCAGGCCGGAGCTGATCAGCGCGAGCAGCGCGCCGAGCGCGAGCCCGTTGAAGAGCTGCGAGACGAGGTTGGGCCAACTAATCATGCAATGATCACGGTTGTGGCGCGTTCCGGCGGTGCGCAAAAGGGATGACGCCGCAGGAGCCGGAAGCGACCTACGGCGTCACAGGGGGGTAGCGCGAGCTCAGCTGTAGTCGCCGGGATGGCAGCCGAACGCGTCCGGCTTCTGCATCAAGCCTTCGCCCGGGACGATCTCGACCACGTCGTACCAGTCCTCCTTGGTCTTCATGTCCTTCTGCTGCTTGCCCTTGACGATGATCACCGGGCGGACGCACTGATGGTCCTCGGGGCGGTAATGCACGTCGCCGACCAGGGACGGCAGCGTCTCGCCCTTCTCATAGGCCTTGATCACATCGGGCGGGTTGAAGCTGCCGGCCTGCTCGCACATGCGGGCCCAGTGCGCGAAGCTGACATAGGCGTTCTCCGCGCCCCATTCCGGCTTGTAGCCGTACTTCTTCTCGAAGGCCTCGTTGAACATCTTGGCGAGCGGAAACTTGTCCTCGAGCGTCCACCAATAGTCGGTGGCGGCGTAGACGCCTTGCATCAACCCGCCGGTCTCGCGCGCGATGAAGGGCACCTGGTAGGGGACGACCAGCTTCATCTTGTCGAGCACGCCGAACTGCTTGGCCTGCTGGGTCGATAGCACCGCGTCGTGACCCCAGTTGACGTTGATCAGCACGTCGGCGCCGGAATTCGCGACGTTCAGCAGATACGAGGAATAATCGGGCGCGCCGAGCGGCGCGACCTGGTTGGTCACGGTGGTCCAGCCGGCGGTCGCAAGGAAGTCCTGCATCGACTTGGTGACGGTGTGACCGTAGGTGTAATCAGGCGTGAGATACGCAGCCTTCTTGCCCTTGCCGAACTCCTTGACCATGACGGGGCCGATCGCCGCCGCGGCGGTCTGGCCGAAGAAGTTCTGGCGGAAGCCGTAACGGACGCAGTCCTTGCCGGTGGTGTCGTTCGAGCCGGAGATGCCGCAGACGAACAGCACATGCTCGCGCTGGGCGAGCTTGTTCAGCGCCACGGCAACGGCGCTCGAGGTGCCGCCGGTGATCATGATCGCCTTGTTCTCGCTGATGAAGCGCTGCTGCGCCTGCACGGCCTCGTTCGGCTTGGCCGCAGAATCCGCGACGCCGAATTTCAGCTCCTTGCCCAGCACGCCCTTGCTGGTCTTCGGCGAGATCTTCTTGATCAGGTCGTGACCGCTGTTGATGTGCTCGATCGCGAGCTGATAGCCCTTGAGCTCGTCCTCGCCCTGAACGGCATAGGTTCCGGTGCGCGGCACCGAGATGCCGATGAAGGCGGTGGAACCCGAAACGCCCGCGGGATAGGAGCCGACGGCCGGCTTGTCCTCGGCGAAGGCCGGCATCGCAGGCAGCACCGAGCCGCCGATGAGGCCTGCCGTGGTCTGGAGCAGGCCGCGGCGCGAGAGGCCACGGCGAATGAGATTGTCGGTCATGATCGTTTCCTCCGGATATCGTTCTTGTTTGCAGGCAAAACACGACCTGTCCGGCGGCAACCGGCCTCGAAGGGCCTGCCTGCACCGGGCACGTCACATCCGCGTGTGGCTCCTGGACGTAAACATTGCTCGTGAACACCTTCTGTCAATTTCGCCTTTGGTCGAACGACGAAAATTATCGCGTGAAAACATATCGGATCACGATATATATTAGTCTTTGTGAGTACGAGATTGGCGGGTTCGGCGAGAGAGATGCCGCGGCAGACGACAGTAGCGGGTACCCGGAAGCGACGGTCCTGGCCGCAAGAGGCGGAGCGGCAGGAGGCGGCGTGGCCTGCCGGGGAGGGGAGCGACCAGCGCGCATCGCCGCAGCCCGGCGATGCCTTGCGCATGCCGGAGCCGCGCAGCCGGTCCGCCGGTCAGCGGGGGCCGGCCGTCGGCTCCGTTCAGGCCAAGCGCACGCCCGTACCGATGCAGAGACTGAGCGTGCGGGCCCAGAACGTCCTGAAGGAGCTCGCGGTCGAGCTCACCGGCGAGCAGCCGCCGAAGGGGGCCTGGTCGCCCTCGCGCGATCTGCTGCTCGCGCTGACGGCCGAGCGGCTTGCGACGACGCGCAATTGCGGTCCTCATACGATGCGGGAGATCATCGACTGGGCGCAGGGCTGCGGCGTGACCATCAAGCCGGTGATCCCGCCCGTCGGCTCGCTGTCGCAGATGTGGGGTGAGTTGATCACGAATGCATCCGAAGGCGCCTTGACCAGCGCCGAGATCGCCAGTGCGCTCCAGCGCTCGATCAGGCGGAAGAGCGTTCGTATTCCGATCGCGTTTCAGGTCATCCTGGTGAAGAAGCTCTCCAACTTCGAATAGCAGGGCTGTAAAGCACCCTATATTTGTGCATCTGCGACGCCCGTCGGTGGTTCCGCCCGGCCATCCTTGCTAGTCTCGGCAGCGCCCGCTCCGCTGGCGGGCGGAGGTCGAAGGTACGGAATGGCTGACGCGAAGCGGAAGACTGGACGCACGGCGCGCGCTACGCCCTCGAGGGGCGGCGCAATGCGTGAGGCTGACTATGCGGCGCTCGCGCAATTCCGCTATCAGCTGCGCACTTTCCTCGCCTTTAGTGAAGCGGCGGCCCAGAACGCCGGACTGACGCCGCAGCAGCACCAGGCCCTGCTGGCGATCAAGGGATTGGCCGACCCCGGCGGTGCCAGCGTCGGCGACATCGCCGGCTTCCTCCTGATCCGGCACCATACGGCGGTGGAACTGGTGGACCGCATGGCGAAGCTGAAGCTGATCGGCCGGGAAGCCGATCCCGAGGATGCAAGGCGCGTCCTGGTCAAGCTGACGGCCAAGGGCGAGCAGAAGCTGCGGTCGCTTTCGCGCATTCACCTGGACGAGCTGAGCGCCGCTGCACCCGCGTTGGGCAAGATCCTGCGATCGTTCCCGGCAAAGGTGCGCTGAGGCAGGGATCAGGCTGCCGCGCCTTGAGCGGCGAGCTGCGCGGCCTGATGCTCGGTGGTCAGCGCATCGGTCAATTCGCCGAGCGCTTCGCCTGCGATCACCTGCGGCAGCTTGTAGAGCGTCAGGTTGATGCGATGGTCGGTGACGCGCCCTTGCGGAAAATTGTAGGTGCGGATGCGCTCGGAGCGGTCGCCTGAGCCGACCTTCTCCTTGCGCTCGGCCGAGCGCGCGGCATCGACGCGCTGGCGCTCGGCGTCGTAGATGCGCGAGCGCAGGATGTTCATGGCGGAGGCGCGGTTCTTGTGCTGCGAGCGGCTGTCCTGCATCATCACCACGATGCCGGTCGGGATGTGGGTGATGCGGATCGCCGATTCCGTCTTGTTGACGTGCTGGCCGCCGGCGCCTTGCGCGCGCATGGTCTCGATCCTGAGATCGTCGTTCTTGATGTCGACGTCGACCTCCTCGACCTCGGGCATCACGGCCACCGTCGCGGCCGACGTGTGGATGCGTCCCTGCGTCTCGGTGTCCGGCACGCGCTGCACACGATGCACGCCGGATTCGAATTTCAGCTTGGAGAACGCGCCGCGGCCCTGCACCTCCGCGATGATTTCCTTGTAGCCGCCGACGGTGCCTTCGCTGGCCGAGATCACCTCGACCTTCCAGCCCTGCAAGGCAGCGAAGCGCTCGTACATCCGGAACAGGTCTCCGGCAAACAGCGAGGCCTCGTCGCCGCCGGTGCCGGCGCGGATTTCCAGCACCACGTTGCGGTCGTCCATGGCGTCCTTGGGCAGCAGCGCGACGCGGATCTTCTGGACCAGCTCCTCGATTTTCGGCGCGAGCTCGTCGCGTTCGGCTTCCGCCATGCCGCGCATCTCGGCATCGGTCGCGGGATCGGCGATCAGCGCCTCGGTGTCGGCGAGTTCTTTGACGGCAGACCGATATGCCTTCACGGCCTCGATCAGCGGGGTGATCTCGGCGAGCTCGCGCGTGATCTGCACATAGCGCTCGGAGGAGAGCTGTCCCAGCGATTCGGCCTCAAGAGAGGCGTGATGTGCAAGGAGCACGTCCAGTTTGGCTTCGGGGAGTGACGACATCGGTTCAGTCTCAAATGACGGAAGGAGGCGAGGCGGCAGCGAGCGGCGACAGGCCCGCTACAATGCCAGGCCTTCGGCCTCGGCAAATTCCGTCAGTTTCTGCCGGATCGAGACGCTGCCCGCCGGCGCGTCGAGGAGCGGGCCGAGCATGGCTTCGGCCTTCTTGGCATCGAGATCGATGACCATGGCCTTGACGGGACCGAGCGCGGTTGCCGAAAGCGACAGCGAGCGGTAGCCCAGCGCAATCAGGGCCAGTGCGCCGATCGGCTTGGACGCCATCTCGCCGCAGAGCGAGAGCGACTTGTTCGCCGCCTGCGATTTGCGCGCGATCTCGCGCAGCGCGCGCAGGATCGGCGCCGACATGGTGTCGAAGCGCTCGGATACTTTTGCGTTGCCGCGATCGACCGCAAACAGGAACTGGAACAGATCGTTGGAGCCGACCGAGATGAAGTCGACCTTCTTCAGGAGCTCGTCGAGCTGATAGAGCAGCGCGGGGACCTCGACCATGGTGCCGATGTCGATTCTTTCAGGCAGCGTATGGCCGTGCTGGCGCAAGTAGGTGAGCTCGCGTTCGACCAGCGCCTTCGCCGAATCGAATTCGGCGACCTCCGAGATCATCGGGAACATGATGCGCAGCGCGCGGCCGCCGCCGGCGCGCAGCAGCGCGCGAATCTGGCCGCGCAGCAGGCCGGGACGATCCAGCCCGAGCCGGATCGCACGCCAGCCGAGCGCGGGATTTTCCTCGATCACGGCTTCCATATAGGGCAGCGCCTTGTCGCCGCCGATGTCGAGGGTGCGGAAGGTGACGGGCTTGCTGCCGGCCGCATCCAGCACGGTGCGATACAGCGCCAGCTGGTCGCTGGTGCGCGGCAGGCTCTGGCCCACCATGAATTGCAGCTCGGTGCGGAACAGGCCGATGCCGGCGCTGCCGGTGTCCTCGATATGCGGCAGGTCGATCGCAAGACCTGCGTTGATCATCAGCTCGACCTTCTGGCCGTCCCTGGTGACGCAGGGCAGGTCGCGCAGCGCCAGATATTGCGCCTGGCGGCGGGCGCGGAAGCGCACGCGCTCGGCGAAGGCCGCCTCGACTTCCTGCGAGGGGCGCACATAGATCGAGCCGGAGGTGCCGTCGACGATGATGGCGTCGCCGGGATCGGCGATGCCCGGCGCATTCGGCACTTCGCCGACGGCAGGAATGCCGAGCGCGCGCGCCACGATCGAGACGTGGGAGTTGGCGGTGCCTTCCTCCAGCACGATGCCGCGCAGGCGCTTGCGGTCGTAGTCGAGCAGCGCGGCCGGGCCCATCGCGCGGGCGATGACGATGGCGTTGTCGGGCAGCTGCTCGCGCGAGGGCGCGTGGTCCTGGCCGACCAGCTGCCGCATCAGGCGGTAGCCGAGATCCTCGAGATCGTGAAGCCGGTCGCGCAAATAGGGGTCGGTCGAGCGCAGCATGCGCGCGCGGGTGTCGGACTGCACGCGCTCGACGGCGGCTTCCGCGGTGAGGCCGGTGGCGACCGCCTCGTGCAGCTTGTGCGACCAGCCCTGGTCGTTGGCGAACATGCGATAGGCTTCCAGCACCTCGCGATGCTCGCCGCCCTCGGCGACGTCGCCGCGCTCCAGCATGCGGTCGAGATCGGCGCGGAGCTTGGCCAGCGCGGTGTCGAGCCGCTTGATTTCCTTGGGCAGGTCCTCGGCGATGTAGTCCTTGATGACGACGCGCGGCTCGTGCAGCACGACATGGCCGAGCGCGATGCCTTCCGAGAGGATCGCGCCGACCTTCTGCGCGGAATGGCGCGCGGCAGGCTCCAGCCCCGGCTGCGCCAGCGCGGACAGCTCGCCCGAGGCGATCAGCTCGGCCAGCACCATCGCGGTTGTCTGCAGCGCCTCGAGCTCCTCCTCGACATAGTTGCGCTTGGCGCGATTCTGCACCACCAGCACGCCGAGCGTGTTGCCGGCCCGCAGGATCGGCACGCCGAGGAAGGAGTGGTAGATTTCTTCGCCGGTCTCCGGGCGGAACGAGAAGGCCGGGTGGCTCTGCGCATCGCTCAGGTTGAGCGGCGTCGCCTCGCTGGCGACGAGGCCGACCAGGCCCTCATGGGCGCTGAGCACGGTGTGGTGCACAGCCTCGCGGTTGAGGCCTTCGGTGGCGTAGAGCTCCAGGGTGTTGTCGATGCGCAGCACATAGACCGAGCACACCTCGGCCACCATGTTGGCGGCGATCAGCACCACGATCTTGTCCAGCCGCTCCTGGGCCGAAACCTGCTCCGCCATGGTTTCGCGGAGCCGTCTCAACAAGACGCGGGGACCTCCCGACGCGCTCCGCATGTCCCGTCAATCTCCTCCGTCTGCCCGGCCCGGCGGTATCGGCCGGCGGCTGGCCTAAAATTCCAGAAAAACAACCAATTTGTTTGTCCGGCGCAGGCACAAACCCAAAATCTACACGAGATCTAGCGCTTGCACCGAATCAGCGCCGCCTAACTGGGACACAGTCTGCGGCAGCCCACCCTGTTCGCCGTATAGCGAATTGAGGCTTGTTTTGCCAAGCAAAACGCCTGCCAAACGCGAAGGTGTGTACACCTTCGCGTTTGCTGCGACCGCTAAGAGAAAATTAGTCTAGCCCTGATCGAGACCGTAGAGCGTGTGCAGGGTGCGCACCGCAAGCTCAGTATAGGCGGTGTCGATCAAAACCGAGAATTTGATCTCGGAGGTTGTAATGGCCCGGATGTTGATATTCCGTCCGGCGAGGGCCGAGAACGCCTGGGCGGCGACGCCGGCATGGCTGCGCATGCCGCTGCCGATCACCGAGATCTTGGCGACGTCGGTGGCGGTATCGAGCCGCGCATAGCCGATCTTGCCCTTGGCGGCGGTAATGGTGTCCTTGGCGCGGGTATAGTCGGCCGCCGGCACCGTGAAGGTGAGGTCGGTGGTCTTGCCGTCCTCGGAGACGTTCTGCACGATCATGTCGACGTTGATGTTGGCTTCTGCCAGCGGGCCGAAGATCGAGGCAGCGACGCCCGGCTTGTCCTCGATCTGGCGCACCGAGATCTGGGCCTCGTCCTTGGAGAAGGCAATACCGGTGACGACGTGGCTTTCCATGATCTCCTCCTCGCTGCAGATCAGCGTGCCGGGCGGCTGGTTGGCATGCGGGTCGATATCCTCGGGCTTGTCGAAGCTCGAGCGGACGAAGATCGGCATGTTGTGGACCATGCCGAGTTCCACCGAGCGGACCTGGAGCACTTTTGCGCCCTGGGAGGCCAGTTCCAGCATGTCCTCGAATGCGATCTTGCCGAGCCTCTTGGCCTTCGGCACGATTCGCGGGTCGGTTGTGTAGACGCCGTCGACGTCGGTATAGATGTCGCAGCGGTCGGCCTTGACGGCGGCGGCGATCGCGACGGCCGAGGTGTCGGAGCCGCCGCGGCCGAGCGTGGTGATGCGGTTGGTCTTCGGGTCGATGCCCTGGAAGCCGGCGACGACCGCGACCTCCTTGCGCTCCCTGAAGCGCTTGATGATCTCGCTGCCGTCGATGTCCTCGATCCGGGCCGAGGCGTGGGCGTCGCTGGTCTTGATCGGGATCTGCCAGCCCTGCCAGGAGCGGGCCTGGATGCCCATGCCCTGGAGCACGATGGCGAGCAGGCCGGATGTCACCTGTTCGCCGGAGGCGACGACGGCGTCGTATTCGCGCGCGTCGTGCATCGGCGAGGCCTCGGTGCACCAGGCCACCAGCTCGTTGGTTTTGCCGGACATCGCCGAGACGACCACGGCCACTTCATGGCCGGCGTCGACCTCACGCTTCACATGGCGTGCGACGTTGCGGATACGTTCGATGTTGGCGACGGATGTGCCGCCGAATTTCATCACGAGGCGGCTCATGACGACGCGTGCATTCCCTCATAAGGATAAGTATGGTGACCCGCGCGAGGCGATGCCGCAGGCCCGACCGCGCGTATACAGAGGGGCGGGGCCGGGGGCAAGCGGGTTCCTGCTCCGGCCAATCCGGGCAATGGGTTATCAGAGGTTATGGCGCGCTATATTGACGAAATCCTGCAGCCCGGGGAGCGGGTGCTGTATTCGACCAATGCGCATTGGATCTTCTATTTTCCGGCGATTTTGGCCTGGATCGTGGCTTTGGGCCTGCTGATCCTGTCGCGGCAGGCGGCTGTCGACTGGCTCGTTTTGCTTTGCCTGGGAGCTGCGGGTCTCGCGGCGCTGGCGGCGGTGTATTGGACCCTCAAGGGCTGGTTCCACCGCTTCACCACCGAGACCGACGTCACCAACCTCAGGGTCGTGCACAAGACCGGCTTCATCAAGCGCCGCACCTTCGAGATGGCGCTCGACAAGGTCGAGAGCGTCGATGTCGATCAGACCATCCTTGGACGTATTCTCAACTACGGCGACGTGACGATTCGCGGCGTCGGCGAGGGGATCGAGACGATCAAGACCATCGCCTCACCGCTCGCCTTCCGTAGTTCGATCACCACGCGGTAGGACCGCGCGTAACCATGAGCATGCAGCAAAATACTTCCCTCTCCGCGAGCCCGCAGCCGGGCTCGACCGTCGACGCCGCCGAGATCGCGAAATTCTCAAAGCTCTCGGCGGAGTGGTGGGACCCCAACGGCAAGATGGCGCCGCTGCACCGGATCAACCCGCTGCGGCTCGGCTACATCCGCGACGCCGCCTGCCGCAAGTTCGAGCGCAATTTGCGCAGCCTCAACTGCCTCGGCGGCCTTCGCGTGCTCGACATCGGCTGCGGCGCCGGCCTACTGTGCGAGCCGCTGTCGCGGCTCGGCGCGCAGGTCATCGGCGTCGATCCTTCCCAGAGTAACATCGCCGCGGCGAAGCTGCATGCCGACAAGGGCCATCTTGCGATCGACTACCGCTGCACCACGGTGGAGGAGATCGACCCGCGCGAGCGCTTCGACATCGTGCTGGCGATGGAGGTGGTCGAGCACGTCGTCGACGTCGGCGTCTTCCTCAAGCGCTGCGCCGCGATGCTGAAGCCGAACGGCCTCATGGTGGTCTCGACGCTGAACCGCAACTGGAAGAGCTTTGCGCTCGCCATCGTCGGTGCCGAATACGTCCTGCGCTGGCTGCCGCGCGGCACCCACGAGTGGAACAAGTTCGTCACCCCCGACGAGCTGACAAAACACCTGCTCGACAACCGCCTCGTCATCACCGAGCAGACCGGCGTGGTCTACTCTCCCTTCGCCGACAAATGGTCGCTCTCGTCCGACATGGACGTGAACTACATGGTGGTGGCGGAAGGCATGGTGTGAGAGCGCGAGCGAGCTCCGAGCATCGCTCCTATGACTTGGGTGTGATTGACCTGTCGCCACGCTGACGGCAGGTTGGCTGCACGCCTCTCCTCCCACCGCCCTCCACCCATGTTCACCATCGCCAGCCTCTGGATTCCCTTCACCGTCATTGCCGCGCTCGGGCAGGTCGTGCGCAATGCGATGCAGCGGTCGCTGACCAAGCCGCTGGGGACCTGGGGCGCGACCAATATCCGCTTCCTGTTCGGCTTCCCGTTCTCGGTGTTGTTTCTCGGCGCGGTGCTGGCCGCCACCGGCGATCATCTCGGCAATCCGCCGGTCGTGTTCTGGCCGTGGCTGCTGCTCGGCGCGCTCAGCCAGATCGTTGCGACCGGCCTCATGCTGCTGGCGATGAACGACCGCTCCTTCGTGGTGACGACGGCATATCTCAAGACCGAGGCGATCCAGACCGCGATCTTCGGCTTCGTCTTCCTCGGCGATCACCTGACCTGGCTGAAGGTGCTGGCGATCGTGGTCGCGACGATCGGCGTCGTCGTCACGGCGCTGCGGCCGGGCGGCGAGAAGAGCTTTGCGGAATTGAAGCCGACCCTCACCGGCCTGATCGCTGCGGCGTGTTTCGCGCTCTCCGCGGTCGGCTTCCGCGGCGCGATCATCAACGTTCCCGGCGTCTCGTTCGTGACGGCGGCATCGTTCACGCTGGTGCTCGGCCTGTTTGTGCAGACGCTGATCCTGACGGTCTATCTGCTTCTGCGCGCGCCGAAGATACTGCAAGACATTCTCCGGATGTGGCGGCCCTCGATGCTGGCCGGCTTCACCGGCGCTTTCGCCTCGCAGTTCTGGTTCCTGGCTTTCGCACTGACCGCGGCCGCCAACGTCCGCACCCTCGCCTTGATCGAGGTTTTGTTCGCGCAGGCCGTAGCGTACTACTCGTTCAAGCAGCCGATCGCACCGCGCGAGCTGTTCGGGATCGTGTTGATCGTGGTCGGCGTGGCGGTGCTGATCGGAGCCTAGGCGTCAGCGGAGCCCGGCAAGCATGCCGGGCGCCAGCACGTGCAATTCGCCGCTCAAGATCGGGTTTGCCAAATCAAAGATCGCTGCATCGATCACGTCCTCAAACCCCGCCTCGAAGCCGATGTCTTCGCGGCACTCCACGAGGTTGGCCCAATCCTCAACGGTCGGGGCATCGATCTCCCCGCTGGAATAGCGCTCGAGGACAGCTGGAATAGCGCTCGAGGACAGCAGAGATGTGGCTCCGCATCAGCGTGACCACCGGGGCGCAGTCCCAGGTCAAGGTGCCGAGTGCGGCCTTGAGCTGCTGAACGGGAGCATCGAACTCGACGAGGGACGAGAGGATCGATTCGCGGCTCATGGGCCTCGTATTAGTTCCGGTCTTCCGGCAATGTCGGCAGCGGCGATACCTCGATACCCTCGTCGATCAGCGACTTCGCTTCCTCCGGCGACGCCTCGCCGTAGATCGGACGGTGCTCCTTGTCGCCGTAATGCATCGCGCGGGCTTCGTTGGCGAAGCGCTCGCCGACATTGTCGGCGTTCTTCACGATGTGATCGCGCAGCTCCTTCAGCTTGGTGCGCAGCTCTTTCTCCTGCGCCAGCATCAGCGAGGTCGGTCCTGACGGTGCAGCCTCGGGCGTCGGAGCAGCCGCCGGTTCCGGCGGCGGCACCGCGCGCCCGCGGCCCTTCTTGCCGACGATGCGCGGAGCCATGATCGCCTTCTCGACCTTGGCGGAGCCGCAGATCGGGCAGGTCACGAGCTTGCGCTTGACCTGCGAATCATAGGCCGACGAGCTCTGGAACCAGCTCTCGAAGTCGTGGTCGCGGTCGCAGCGAAGCGCGTAGCGGATCATGCCGATCCTCGCACGAGGTGCAAATGATCAGGTCCGGCCTTGGGATCGGACACGCCGAAGCGGCGGCCGTGCTGGAGCGAGGGAATCGCGCGGCGTGCGGTCTCGACCTTGGCAGGATCGATCTTGGCCATGATGATGCCGGGCTCGACGTCGCCTTCGGCGAGGATCTCGCCCCAGGGATCGATGATCAGCGAATGGCCGTAGGTCTCGCGCTTGTTCTCGTGGGTGCCTGCCTGCGCCGCGGCGAAGACGAAGCAGCCGGTTTCGATCGCGCGCGCGCGCAGCAGCACGTGCCAGTGCGCTTCGCCAGTCTTGCGGGTGAAGGCCGAGGGCACGGTGATGAAGTATGCGCCGCTCTCGGCGAGGGCGCGGTAGAGCGCGGGGAAGCGCACGTCGTAGCAGATCGTCAAGCCCACGCGGCCCCAGGGCAGATCGGAGATCACCGCGGTCTCGCCCGGCTGGTAATTGGCGGATTCGCGATAGCTCTCGCCGTCCGGCAGCTCGATGTCGAACATGTGGATCTTGTCGTAGCTCGCGAGCACATTGCCCTCGGGCCCGATCAGGAAGGAGCGGTTGACCGCCTTTTCGGCCGAGAAGCGCAGCGCCAGCGAGCCGACATGGAGATGGATCTTGAGTTCCGCCGCGAGCGCCCGGTAGGCCTTCAGCGAAGTGTCGTCCTCTTCGCTCTGCAGATGCTCGAACAGCGCCTTGCGGTTCAGCTGCATCATGTTGCTGACTTCGGGCGTCTGCACGTAGTCGGCGCCATTGGCTGCCGCCTGACGGATCAGCCTTGTGGCCTGGGCGAGGCTGGGCTCCGGCATCAGGCCGGTGCGCATCTGCACCATGGCGGCCGTAAAGGTGCGGTTCTCGCTCATGACACCGCCTTCACGCTGTCCAGCATGTCGTCGAGCTTGCCTTCGCGATCGAGGGCGTAGAGATCGTCGCAGCCGCCGACATGGGTTCCGCCGATCCAGATCTGCGGGAAGGTCGAGCCTTCGCCCGCGCGGTCGTACATCTCGTCCCGCCAGGAGGGGTTCTTGGCGACGTCGAATTCGGTAAAGGTCGCCTTCTTGCGGGTCAGCAGGGACCTCGCCGCGGAACAATAGCCGCAGCCCGGCCTGGTGTAGATCTCGACAGCAGCAGTCATGGCGTCCGGCGCTCTCATGTCATGAAGTCATTGAATTATATGGGACGGGGGCCGCTCTCGACAACCCGGGCGAAGACCAGCACGTCGACCTGGGCGGCTTTGGCCCGGAGCAGGACCCGCGCGCAGGCATCCAGCGTCGCCCCCGACGTCAGGACGTCGTCGATCAGGACAATGCGGCGGCCCTGGATTTCGGCCTGACGGTCGGGAGATACCTGGAACGCGCCCTGCACATTGGTGGCGCGCTGGGCCCGCGACAGGCCGATCTGCTGCTCGGTGGCGCGCACCCGGCGCAGCACCTCAGCCCTCGCCCTGACCCCGCTCTGCCGTCCGATGATCTGCGCCAGGGCTCCGGACTGGTTGTAGCGGCGGCGCCAGGCCCGCCGCCAATGCAGGGGCACCGGCACCAGCATGTCGGCCCCCGCCAGCAGCTCGCCGCCCGCGCGCGCCATCCAGCGGCCCATGGCCGGGGCCAGATCGGTGCGGTCCTGGTATTTTAGCGCATGCACCAGGGTGCGCGCGACGTCGTCATAGCGCACTGCCGCGCGGGCCCGCATGTAGGCCGGCGGGCTGGCGATCGCCTCCATCGACAGCATGTCGGGGCCGGGATCATAGACGAAGGGAATGCCGAGCCGCGGACAATAGGGACGTTCGATGAACGACAGCCGCGCCCAGCAGGCCGCGCAAACGCCCTCGCCATCGACCGGCTCGCGGCAGGACACGCACAAGGTCGGCAGCGCGATGTCGAGCGCGAGCCGTGCCGCACGCGACAGCGCGTGGCGGCCGGCCGTCCATGCCCCCCGGAAGGGGCCGGCGATGGAACGGGTGGGGGCGGCGTCGGCTTCCATGCGGGAAGGCTAGCGTTCCACGACAATCCGCTCAAGTCGCACTCGTGCCCCGGACGCAGCGCAGCGCCCCAGGCGATGCAAGGCATCGTCCGGGGCGGTGCGCTGCAGAGCCGGGGCCCATCTCACCGCATCGTGCGGTGCTGCCTTCCGGGTCCCGGCTCTGCGCAGCGTCACTACGTGCCGCACCGCGTCCGGGACACGAGAGGGGAGATTGCAATGACCAGCGTGATCGGCGTAACCAGCGGCATGGCTACCGCCCCTCAAGCCCCGCCCGCTCTGTTCGATCGCGCTTTGCTGCAATCGCGGCAGCGGCGTGCGCAGGCGCAGGGCGAGGTGACTTTCCTGCTCGATCGCGTCGCCGAGGACATGTCCGACCGGCTGGGCGCAGTGATGCGGGAGTTTCACGCGGCGGCCGATCTCTGGACGCCGGGTGAGGGTCTTGCGGCGTTGCGCGCGCGCCTGCCGTCGATCCAACGGATCGCGCTCGATGCTGTGGGCGCAGAGAAGCTGCGCTTCGCGCCGGAAAGCCTCGATCTCCTCGTCTCCGCGCTGGCGCTGCAATTCGTCAACGACCTGCCGGGCGTGCTCGCACAAATCCGCCGCGCGCTGAAGCCGGACGGGTTGCTGCTCGCCGCCATGATCGGCGGCGACAGCCTGACCGAGCTGCGGCAGGCCTTTGCCGCCGCGGAAGCCGAATGCGAGGGCGGCGTTTCGCCGCGCGTCGCACCGTTCGCCGACCTGCGCGACATCGGCGCGCTGTTGCAGCGCGCGGGCTTTGCGCTGCCGGTGACCGATGTCGACCGCGTCGTGGTGCGCTACGGCAATGCGTTCGCGCTGATGCAGGATCTCCGCCGCATGGGCGCGGCCAACGTGCTGATCGAGCGGCGGCGCACGCCGTCGCGACGCGCGACGCTGCTGCGGATGGCCGAAATCTACGCCGAGCGCTTTGCCGATGCCGACGGCCGCATCCGCGCGACGTTCGACATCATCTGGCTGTCCGGCTGGGCCCCGCATGCCAGCCAGCAGCAGCCGCTGAAGCCGGGGTCGGCGAAAGCGAGTCTCGCGGAGGCGGTGAAGAAGGCGGGGAAAGAGTGATGCGTGTCCCGGACGCGCTGCAGCGTGAAACGCTGCTGCGCAGAGCCGGGACCCAGCTCCGCGGCAAGCGTGGGCCCCGGCTCTGCAGCGCATCGCTGAAGGAGCGCTGCGCTGCGTCCGGGGCACAGTGCATCTCACATCAATAGATCAATCAGATGCGGGATCAGCGGAATGTCCGCGGGCGGCATCGGGTAGTCGCGCAGCTTGTTGGCGCGGACCCAGGCCAGGGTCTGGCCCTCGCGCGGCGTCACCATCCCTTCCCAGCGGCGGCAGATATAGAGCGGCATCAGGAGGTGGAAGGTCTCGTAGCCGTGGCTCGCGAAGGTCAGCGGGGCCAGGCACGGCTCGGCGACGGTGATGCCGAGCTCCTCGTGCAGCTCGCGGATCAGGCTCTGCTCCGGCCGTTCGCCCGGCTCCAGCTTGCCGCCGGGAAACTCCCAGAGGCCGGCCAGCGTCTTGCCCGCGGGGCGCTGCGCGATCAGGACGCGCTTGTCGGCGTCGATCAGCGCGCAGGCCACAACCAGTGTCAGTTTCAGATCGGTCATGCCTGAATGTCGCTCGCTGAAGATCATTCGCAACGGATTGTTAACCCCATTGCGGCCCGTGTTTCCGAGGTTCCCATAAGTCATATTTAATCGACGGTTCCTAGAGTGAAAACGCTTAAACCACTCCGGGCCCCGAACCATGCGCGCCGTGCCTTCCACCATCATCCGCCGGTTCATCCGCGACCGGCGCGGCAATATCGCTGTGATCTTCGCACTCGCCTGCGTCCCGCTGATCACGGCGGTCGGCTGCGCGGTCGACTATTCGCGCGCGACGCAGACCCGGGCCAAGCTTCAGGCCGCGGCCGATGCCGCCAGCGTCGGCTCGATCGCAAAGGCCTCGCCGGCCTTCAAGGCCGCCGGCACCATGACGTCAGATGGCTCGATCTCCGTCGGCGTCACCGACGCCCAGAACATCTTCGACGCCAATCGCGCCAATCTGACCGGCTACACCCTCAACAGCGCCACGCCGACCGTGGTCAAAACCGGCTCGACCGTCACCTCGACCGTTGCGTTCAACGCCACCATGAACACCATGTTTCTCGGTCTGATCGGCAAGACCGCGCTGACGCTGAGCGGTACGTCGAAAGCGACGGCCAGCATGCCTCTCTATATCGACTTCTACCTGCTGCTGGACAATTCGCCGTCGATGGGCGTGGCGGCGACGCCGGACGACGTGACCAAGATGGTCAACAACACGTCGGATAAATGCGCCTTCGCCTGCCACGACTACAACGACTCCAACAACTACTACAATCTCGCCAAGACGCTCGGCGTGACGACCCGGATCGACGTGCTGCGCAGCGCGACGCAGTCGCTGATGGACACGGCCGCTGCCACGCAGACCTATTCCAATCAGTTCCGCATGGCGATCTACGATTTCGGCGCCTCGTCCAAGACGATCGGCCTGCGCGCGTTGTTCTCGCTGTCGTCGAGCCTGTCGAGCGCCAAGACGGCGGCCGGCAACATTGACCTGATGGGCGTCTACGGCAACAACGACAGCTACACCAAGGACCAGGATACGCAGTTCAGCACCCTGTTTCCGGCGATCAGCAACGAGATCCCGAATCCCGGAAGCGGCACGTCCAACTCACCCCTGAAATATCTGTTCTTCGTCTCCGATGGCGTTGCCGACGAAAGCAACGCGGGCTGCCTGAAGCCGCTCTCGGGGAGCTCGCGATGTCAGTCGCCGCTCAATGCCTCGCTTTGCAAGGCGATGAAAGATCGTGGGGTCAAGATTGCGGTGCTGTACACCACGTACCTGAAACTGCCGACCAACAAGTGGTACATGGACTGGATCGACCCATTCAACCAGGGCCCGTTCGGTCCATCGCCGAACAGCCAGATCGCGCAGAATATGCAGAGCTGCGCCTCACCCGGGTTCTATTTCGAGGTCAGCCCGACCCAGGGCATCTCGGAGGCCATGAACGCACTGTTCAAGAAGGCGGTTGCGGACGCGCGCATCTCGGGGTGAGCTGCTCACCTCTCCCTGCCAAGCAAGGCGAGGGAGAAGAGCTACGACCTGTAATCGCCGTTGATCGCGACATATTCCTTGGTGAGGTCGCAGGTCATGACGCGGTCACGGCCCTTGCCGAGGCCGAGCGAAACCTTGATCGCGATCTCCGGCGCCTTCATCGCTTCCGACACCTGTGCCTCGTCATAATCAGGATCGCGCGCGCCGCTCTTGGCGACGCGGATGCCGTTGAAGGAAATCGAGAGCTTGTCGCGATCGGCCGGCTCGCCGGCCTTGCCGACTGCCATCACGACGCGGCCCCAATTGGCGTCCTCGCCGGCGATCGCGGTCTTCACCAGCGGCGAATTGGCGATCGACATCGCGATTCTGCGCGCCGAGGCCTTGGTCTTGGCGCCCTCGACCGTGATCTCGACCAGCTTGCGAGCGCCTTCGCCGTCGCGCGCCACCTGCTCGGCGAGATTGGCGAGCACCTGGTTGAAAGCCCTGGCGAAGGCCTTCAGCCGCGGATCGCTGGCGCGGCTGATCTTCGGTGCGCCGTGCGCGGCGGCAGCGCCGGTGGCGAAGGCCAGCAGTGTGTCCGAGGTCGAGGTGTCGCCGTCGATCGTCACCGCGTTGAAGGTGTCCTCGACGCCGCTCTTGAGCAGCGCCTGCAAGGCCGCGGGCGCGATCGGCGCGTCGGTGAAGATGAAGGACAGCATCGTGGCCATATCGGGGGCGATCATGCCGGCGCCCTTGGCCATGCCGTTGATGGTGACCTTGGCCTTGCCGAGCTTGACGGTCGCGGTCGCGACCTTCGGGAAGGTGTCGGTGGTCATGATCGCCTTGGCGGCGGTGAGATAATCGCCGGGCTCGGCGGCTTCAGCCAGTCGGCCCAGCACGCCGTCGAACTTGGTCGCGTCCAGCGGCTCGCCGATCACGCCGGTCGAGGCCAGGAAGATTTCGCCCTCGCTGCATCCGACCGCCTTGGCCGCGATCTTGGCGGTCAGTGCGGTGGAGGCGCGGCCGGTTTTGCCCGTAAAGGCATTGGCGTTGCCGGAATTGACCACCAGCGCGCGCGCCTTGCCGCCCTTCAGCTTGGCGCGGCACCATTCCACCGGTGCGGAGGGGCATTTCGATTTGGTGAAGACGCCGGCGACCGCGGTGCCCTTGTCCATCACCGCCAGCAGCACGTCGGTGCGGTTCTTGTAGCGGATGCCGGCTTCGGCCGTCGCAAGACGAATGCCCGCGATCACGGGCATGTCGGGAACTGTTTTCGGGGCGAGCGGGGAGACGGAGGAGGACATCGCGGGGCGCCTTGGTGGGATCTGAATATGCAGATGCCCGGCGCGGGGGCCGGGCATCACGAAGGCTTAGATACTCTTCACGTCACCGAAGTGACAGCGAATTCTTACTTCTTTGCAGGCGGCGCCATCTTGCTGTCGGAGGGCTTCGCCGCATCCGCCGGCTTGGCGTCCGCCGCCGGCTGGTCCAGCCGCTCGACCTTGGCTTCGGCGCGCAGCTTGGCGACGTAGTCGGCCTGGGCCTTGCGGGTGACGTACTGCTCGATCTGGGCCTTGACCTGCTCGAAGTCGGGCGCCTTGCGGTTGCGCTTTTCCTCGACCTTGATGACGTGCCAGCCGAACTGCGACTTGACGGGGTCGGAGATCTTGCCGGGCTCGAGCGCGAAGGCGATCGTCGAGAATTCCGGCACCATCTGCTCCTTGGTGAAGAAGCCGAGATCGCCGCCGTCGGCCGAGCCCGGATCCTTGGACTTCTTCTTGGCGAGCTCGGCGAAATCGGCGCCCTTGTCGAGCTCGGCCTTCACCGCCTTGGCCTCGTCCTCGGTCTCGACCAGGATGTGGCGGGCGCGCACTTCCTGCTCGCCGGTGATCTGCTTGGAGGCCTCTTCATAGACCTTCTTCATGGCGTCGGGGGTGGTAGCGGCCTTGCCCTCGCCCGCGAGCAGGCTGTCCATCAGAAGCCGGTTGCGGGCAAATGCCAGGCGCTTCTTGAATTCCTCGCCATCGGCAACCTTCTTGTCCTCGGCAGCCTTGCTGACGATTTTCATGTCGATCAGGAAGGACAGGACGTTCTCGTCCTTGGTCGCCGGGTCCATCTGGGCGAGGCTCGGCCCGAGCTCCTCCTCGGCCATGGCGACGTCGCTCTTCTTGATTTCAGCGCCATTGACCTTCGCCAGGACCGGATCGTCGGCGGCCCGGCCGGGACCCGCGATCAGCGCCAGCGCAAGGCAGCCCACGAGGGCGGTGGCGAGGCCGAAGCGCAGGCCGGTTTTGGTTACCGGGAACGAGGTGGTCATGGAAAATCCTTATGTTGAAGCAGGGGGCTGCTCGAGCGGGGCGGACACTCGCCCAATACAGGGGGGCTTGGCAACGCGAAAAGTCTGTCAAAATGATGAATTAGCCGCAATGCGCCCGCCGTTGACAAGGCCCTGACCGGGCCATATCTCTGCCCGGTCGCGACCATGGCGATGGCGTTTATTTTGCTGCGTTTTTGGCCGTTGAACCCAGACTTGCCCAATTCCCACCCATATGGCGGATGACCCCCCGCAGTCCGGGCTCTGACGCCATCAGGCGTCACGGTGAGTTGATAGGCAGGCGGGTGACAACTTCTTGGCTGCAACGCGGTTGAATCGCGAACACAGGAACTAGGCATGATCGGCGCGCTCGCCCGCAAGTTTTTCGGCTCCGCCAACGACCGGCGGGTGAAGGGATATCAGTCCCGCGTCAACGCGATCAACGCGCTGGAGGCAGAGGTCTCGAAGCTCTCCGACGAGGCGCTCAAGGCCCGTACCGCCGACTTCAAGAAGCAGCTCGCCGAGGGCAAGACGCTGGACGACCTGCTCGTCCCCGCCTTCGCTACCGTGCGCGAGGCCGCCAAGCGCACGCTCGGCCAGCGCCATTTCGACGTCCAGCTGATCGGCGGCATGGTGCTGCACGAGGGCGACATCGCCGAGATGAAGACCGGCGAAGGCAAGACGCTGGTGGCGACGCTCGCGGTCTACCTCAACGCGCTCGCCGGCAAGGGCGTCCACGTCGTCACGGTCAACGACTACCTAGCCCGCCGCGACTCCGGCTGGATGGGCCAGATCTACGGTTTCCTCGGCATGACCACCGGCGTGATCGTGCACGGCCTCGACGATGCCGAGCGCAAGGCGGCCTATGCCTGCGACATCACCTACGGCACCAACAACGAATACGGCTTCGACTATCTCCGCGACAACATGAAGTACCGGCTCGAGGACATGGTCCAGCGGCCGCATTTCTACGCCATCGTCGACGAGGTCGATTCCATCCTGATCGACGAAGCGCGCACGCCGCTGATCATCTCCGGTCCGCTCGACGACCGCTCCGATTTCTACAACACCATCGACGGCTTCCTGCCCAAGCTCGACAAGACCGACTACGAGGTCGACGAGAAGCAGCGCACGGTGACGCTGACCGAAGCCGGCATGGAGAAGATCGAGACCCTGCTGCGCGATGCCGGCCAGCTCAAGGGCGAGTCGCTCTACGACGTCGAGAATGTCTCCGTCGTGCACCACATCAACCAGGCGCTGCGCGCGCACACGCTGTTCACGCGCGACAAGGACTACATCGTGCGCGACGACGAGGTCGTCATCATCGACGAGTTCACCGGACGCATGATGCAGGGCCGCCGCTATTCCGAAGGTCTGCACCAGGCGCTGGAAGCCAAGGAGCATGTGCAGGTTCAGCCGGAAAACCAGACCCTGGCCTCGATCACCTTCCAGAACTATTTCCGGATGTACGAGAAGCTCGCCGGCATGACCGGCACGGCGTTGACCGAAGCGGACGAGCTCTTCGACATCTACAAGCTCGAAGTCGTCGAGATCCCGACCAACGTGCCGATCGGCCGCCTCGACGAGGACGACGAGGTTTATCGCACCCACAAGGAAAAATACACGGCCATCCTCGCCGAGATCGAGCGGGCCAATTCGCGGCTCCAGCCGGTGCTGGTCGGCACGGCGTCGATCGAGAAGTCGGAAGTGCTGGCCGAGTTTCTCAAGCAGAACGGCTACAAGCAGATCGATTTCGGCAAGGAGAACGCGCTCGACAAGCTGTACGCTGCCGCGCGTGCCGGCAAGCCGGCGAAACTGTTCGCGGTGCTGAATGCGCGCTTCCACGAGCAGGAAGCCTATATCGTCGCGGAAGCCGGCGTGCCCGGCGCGATCACGATCGCGACCAACATGGCCGGCCGCGGTACCGACATCAAGCTCGGTGGCTCGCTCGAGATGCGCATCCCGAAGGAGACCGCGGGCATCGAGGACGAGGCCGAGAAGGCCAGGAAGATCGAGCAGATCAAGGCCGACGTCGAGCGCTTCCGCGACATCGTGCTGAAGGCTGAAGAGATCGTCGAGGTCGAGCCGGCGAAGGGCAACAAGCCCGCCAAGACCGTGACGAAGCCCGGCGGCCTCTACATCATGGGCTCCGAGCGCCACGAATCCCGCCGTATCGACAACCAGCTGCGCGGCCGTTCCGGCCGTCAGGGCGATCCCGGCCGCTCGAAATTCTTCCTGTCGCTGGAAGACGATCTGATGCGCATCTTCGGCTCGGATCGCCTCGACAGCATGCTCCAGCGTCTCGGCCTGCAAGAGGGCGAGGCGATCATCCATCCCTGGATCAACAAGGCCCTGGAGAAGGCGCAGCAGAAGGTCGAGGCGCGCAACTTCGACATCCGCAAGAACCTGCTCAAGTTCGACAACGTCCAGAACGATCAGCGCAAGGTGATCTTCGACCAGCGCGTCGACCTGATGAAGGACGAGAGCGTCGCCGAGACCGTCACCGACATGCGCCACGCCTTCATCGACGACCTCGTCGCCAAGCACGTGCCCGAGCATGCCTATGCCGAGCAGTGGGACGTCGCCGGCCTGAAGGAAGAGCTGAAGCGCGTGCTCGATCTCGATCTGCCGGTCGACGAATGGGCCAAGGAAGAGGGCATCGCCGACGAGGAGCTGCTCACGCGCATCGAGACCAAGGCCGACGAGCACATGGCGGCCAAGGTGGCGCAATGGGGTCCCGACGTGATGCGTTACGTCGAGAAGACCATCCTCTTGCAGACGCTCGACCATCTCTGGCGCGAGCATCTGATCATGCTCGACCATCTGCGTCAGGTCATCGGCCTGCGCGGTTACGGCCAGCGCGATCCCTTGCAGGAGTACAAGACCGAAGCCTTCAATCTCTTCCAGGAGATGAGCGCTCACCTGCGCGAGGCCGTCACGGCGCAGCTGATGCGGGTCGAGATCGTCCCGCCGGAGCAGGAAGCACCCGTGCTGCCGCCGATGGAGGCGCACAAGTTCGACCCGAACACCGGCGAGGACGAAATGGCGCTCGCCAGCGTCACGCTCGGAGCCCAGACCTCCGACGCCGCGCTGCGCGACCCGAAGAACCCGGCAAGCTGGGGCAAGGTCGGCCGCAACGAGGACTGCCCGTGCGGCTCAGGCAAGAAGTACAAGCACTGCCACGGGCGGTATGCCTGATCGATGATCTCAATACCCAGCGAACTCGCGGTGCTGTATTGGCCTTCGAGTTCGCGAGGGATTGAAATGCTTCCGATCCATACGGTGCCTGCTGATCTTCAGGGGCATCACGAATGGTGGCCTGCAGCGCCTGTTCCTGTGGTCACTCCCGAGTGCCCGCTGCAGCAGATTGTCGGCGGCCACTCGCTCGTCCGGCTGTGCAGCTGAAGCCTGGAAAGCCGATGGTCAAAGCGCGGCATCGTGTCTCGGAGAACGCCTTCGGGTAGACCATCCAATCTTTTGCCACTGCTCATTGTGATCTGGATCACCTCTACTGAGCTCAATCCGTGTTTTGATTGAATCGCACGGGGGCCGAAAATTGGGAGCCAGACAATGTCCAAACGCGCGCTGCCAACCACCTTGTGTGTTCTTGCCCTGAGTTTCTACGCTTGCGGTTCCGCCCCTGCGAGCCAAGTGGGCGGATGGTGGGGCGGAACATGGTCGTGCAACATAGACGGCCGGTCGGCCCGGATGAAATGGGCCGCCGTTGATGACAGTCAGACAAGCTGTAACGGCGACACTTGCACCACCAGCTCGGGAGCACGCTGGGCAGGCAGCTTCTCGGATAATGGCTCGCGATGGGTGAAGTTAACAAATCCGCGCAGCGGAACGCAGGGCGGCGTGTACTTCAACCATGCCGACGGCAATAAATGGTATTTAGCCAAACCGGTCAGCAACAAGGCCGCGGGCTGGACGACATGGAACGGCCAACGCTATTCCCTCTCGTGCTGGCGATGATGCAATTATGCGGCGCCTGCTCATTCTCCGCCCAGACTCGAGGGCGAGCCTTGAGAGCTGAATAAGGCCCGGGTGCGCTCTGTGAGCGCCACCAATGCCAGCGTGACCAGCGCGCGTGCTTTCATGGAGGTCCTCTCTCCATGCATTGAATGGCAGATGAGTGTGTCGGGCTTCGCAAGGCCCCCACGCTCCAATCCACGAGGTCTAATTCGAGCTGTCGATCAAGCTCTCCAGCAGCCGCTTCAATTCGCTCGTCGACTTGTCGCCGTAGCTCTCCAGGATATGCTCCTCCTGGTCGACCGCGAGCGAGTTGAGCTTCTTGCACAGCACCTTGCCGCGGTCGGAGATGAACATCAGGACCTTGCGGCGGTCGCCCGGGTCCTGCACGCGATAGACCAGCGTGTCGGAGACCATGCGGTCGATCATCTTGGTCAGCGTCGGATGGTTGAGCAGCACGGCGCCCGCAAGCTCGCCCATCGAATGGCCGTTGCCATCGGACAGCACCTTCAGGATGCGCCACTGCTCGACGGGAACGCCTTCCTTGCTCAGGCGCAGTTCCAACTGCCGGTTGATCTCCCGGTTGGCTTGCGCGAGCAAATAAGCGAGGTGTTCGGTGATCGGGGTGTTTTCTTTCGACGGTTTTGCCACGGCTAAGACTTCGTCTTGACCCAATTGAGTGAATGTCTTGCAATCGATGCTGCATCTATATGCACTTCAATTCTTGAATATTCAATATTTTCAAAATAGGATCATTGCCCAACAAAAGGGCGGAAGCCGCGGCCGCCTGCTCAATGTGCTTTCAGGTCTGGTGCCAGACAGGAGTTGGCGTGCGCGCGACGGTAAACTTCCCGGCTCACGGCGGTCCGGCGTTGCCACCGTCTTTGCTGTTCAGGAATCTGTCGTCCGCGGCAGCGGATTTCGACCTGTCGCCGTTTGACACGCATGTCATGAAACGCCGCGGCGCGCGCAACAAGCTGCGCATCGGCAATTTCCTCACCTTCACCGGCTCGCCCGGGATCTGGGGCCCGACCTCCACCAACAGCGCCATGCTCGCGGTCGCCGAGATCAACAAGCGCGGCGGCATCCTGGGGCGCGAGCTCGAGCTTTCGATCTACGATTCCGGCGGCCCGATCGAAGACGTCGTGCGGCGCGCCGAGCAGGCGATCGCCTTCGACGAGGTCGACCTGATCATGGGCTCGCATATCAGCGCCGTCCGAGTCGCCTTGCGCAAGGTCACCGGCAACCGCATCCCCTACATCTACACCCCGGTCTATGAAGGCGGCGAGCGCACGCCGGGCGTGATGGCGATCGGCGAGACGCCGCGCTGGCAGAGCCGGCCGTCGATCCACTGGCTCGCGGACGTCAAGAAGGCGGCGCGCTGGTACCTGATCGGCAGCGACTATGTCTGGCCCTGGCAGTCGCATCGCGCGGTGAAGCGCTACATCAAGGAGGCCGGCGGCCAAATCGTCGGCGAGGAGTTCGTCCCGGTCGGCGAGGACAATCACGAGCCGCATCTGGCGCGCATCCGCGCCGCCAAGCCCGATGTCGTGCTGATCTCGCTGATCGGCACCGACAGCATCACCTTCAATCGCGCCTTCGCGGAAGCCGGCCTTGCGACCTCGACGCTGCGGCTTGCCGGCGCGATGGACGAGACCGTGCTGCTCGGCATCGGCGCCGACAACACCGAGAATTTGTTCTGCGCCTCCGGCTATTTCAACTGTATGGCCTCGCGTGCCAATGACGAGTTCCTCGGTGGCTACCAGGCCATGTTCGGCCCGCACGCCCCGCCGGTCGGCTCGGTCGGCCAGTCGAACTATGAGGGGTTGCGGTTCCTGGAGTCGGTGGCCAATCGCGCCGGCTCGCTGGCGCTGCGTCCGCTGCTGAAGGCTGCACGCAACACCGTTTACTCGGCGGGCCGCGGTCCCGTCATTCTTCGCGACGGGCGCGCCGAGATGCCGATGTACCTCGCTGAAGCCGACGGTCTCGACTTCAAGCTGATCAAGACGCTTTGAGACGCGGCTGTTGATACGTCGCGGCGGAATTGCGAAATAATACTTGAAAAGGAAAATATTTCCGTCTGTAATATCGACACGGAGCCGATCGGCCCGCGCCGTTGAGGCGTGCGACCGCGAGGCGTCCGTCCAAAAGCCAGGGATCAAGAAGCCTCAGAGGAGAGCGCCGTGACAGTTGTCCTTCCCACCCCCGCCCAATTGCGCAGTGTCGCCGAGCAATGCGGCCTTTCGCTCACCGATGACGACGTCGCCTCGTTCCGCGGCCTGATGCAGGGCTCGATCGAGGCCTACAATCTCGTTGCCACGATGCCGGACGAGGTGCCCGAGGTGAAATATCCGCGCACCCCGGGCTATCGCCCCTCGGCCGAAGAGAACCCGCGCAACGCCTGGTATCGCAAATCGACCGTGAAAGGCGCCGCCAGCGGCAAGCTCAAGGGCAAGACCGTCGCGCTGAAGGACAACATCATGCTGGCCGGCGTTCCCATGACCAATGGCTCGTCGACGCTGGAAGGCTATGTCCCCGATTTCGACGCCACCATCGTCACGCGCATGCTGGATGCCGGCGCCGAGATCAAGGGCAAGGTGCATTGCGAGCACTTCTGCCTGTCCGGCGGCAGCCACACCGGCTCTTACGGGGCGGTGCACAATCCGCACAAGATGGGCTACTCGGCCGGCGGCTCGTCATCGGGCTCGGGCGTCGTGGTCTCGCTCGGCGAGGTCGACATGGCGATCGGCGGCGATCAGGGCGGCTCGATCCGCATGCCGGCCTCGTTCTGCGGCATCTACGGCATGAAGCCGACCTGGGGCCTCGTGCCCTATACCGGCATCATGCCGATCGAGATCTATGTCGACCATACCGGTCCGATGACCGCGACGGTCGCCGACAACGCGCTGCTGCTCGAGGTGCTCGCCGGCGACGACGGCTACGATCCGCGCATCAAGTCGCCGAAGGTCGAGGAATACACCAAGGCGCTCGGCCAGGGCGTCAAGGGCATGAAGATCGGCATCGTCAAGGAAGGCTTTGAGCAGCCGGTCGCGGAAGCCGCCGTGAACGAAAGCGTGCGCGAGGCGGCGAAGCGCTTCAAGGATTTGGGCGCCACCGTCGAGACGGTGTCGATCCCGATGCATCTCCTCGGCGGTGCGATCTGGACCCCGATCGGCACCGAAGGCCTGACCCAGACCATGATGTTCGGCGACGGCTACGGCCTCAGCCGCGGCGATCTCTATTCGACCTCACTGATGGATTTCCATCGCGGCTGGCGCCGCCAGGCCGACTCGCTGTCCGAGACCACGAAATTGTTCATGATGCTCGGCACCTACATCAACAACAATTTCGGTCCCCGCTTCTACGGCAAGGCGCTCAACATCTCGCGGCGGCTGACCGCGGCCTACGACAAGGCGTTCGGCGATTACGATCTGCTGCTGATGCCGACCACGCCGATGAAGGCGACCAAGCTGCCGGAGCCCAATGCCAGCCGCGAGGAATACGTCGCCCGCGCACTCGAGATGATCTCCAACACCGCCCCGTTCGACATCACCCATCATCCCGCGATGTCGCTGCCCTGCGGCATGGTCGACGGCCTGCCGGTCGGCCTGATGCTGGTCGGCCGCATGTTCGAGGAATCCACCATCTACCGCGCCGCGCATGCCTTCGAGCAGATCGGCGACTGGAAGAAGATGTGAGCGGGGCCTTGATGAAGACGGGCGGAAGACCAGAGCGTTTTCGAGCGAAGTGGATGCCGGTTCGCGTCAAGAAAACGCGTCAAAACAAGAATCCAAAGCATGGCTAACGCGTTCGTCGCGGCGTTCGAGATCCTGAGCTTCGGCGCGATCATCGTCCTGATCGTGCTGGGGCTCGGGATCATCGCCAGCATGATGGGCATCTTCAACTTCGCGCAGGGCGAGTTCGTCCTGCTCGGGGCCTACATCACCTATCTCGCCTACGCCAAGGGCCTGCCGATCTGGGCCGGCATGGTCGCGGCGCCTTTCGTCGTCGGCGCGCTCGGCTTCGTGCTGGAGGCGCTGATCATCCGGAGGTTCTACGCCGCGCCGATCGTGGCGATGCTCGGCACCTATGCGCTCGGCCTGATCATCCGCGAATCCGTGCGCGGCCTGATCGGCGGCTTCTATCTCACTGTGCCCGAGCCGATCGGCGGTTCGATCGACATCGGCGCCATGCACATCTCGGCCTGGCGTTTCACCATCATCGTCATCACGCTGCTGGTGATGGCCGGCTGCTATCTGCTGCTGTCACGCACCAACTTTGGTCTGCGCATGCGCGCCACGCTGGAGAATCCATCGCTGGCGCGGGCATCGGGCATTTCCACGCCCCTGATGTACGGCGCCACCTTTGCGTTCGGCTCCGCGCTCGCCGGTCTTGCCGGTGCGCTGATCGTGCCGGTGTTCAGCCTCTACGCCGACCTCGGCCTGCGCTTCCTGATTCAGGGGTTTGTCGCCGTCATGGTCGGGGGTGTCGGCTCCTTCATCGGGCCGGTTGCGGGCGCCGGCGTCATCGGAACGCTCAGCGCCGCGCTGCCCTGGGTGATGGCGCCTGTCGTCGCCGACGTCCTCGTCTTCGTTCTCGCCATTGTCTTCATCAAATTCCGCCCGCAGGGCCTCATCGCTGGAAAAGGGGTTTAGTCACATGTTCGATCGCACGCAGCTCTCACGCCGCCGCTTCCTCTCCAATTTCGCCTTTGCCTCCGGCGCGGTCGCAACCGGGGTCGGCAGCTGGGTGATCCCGGCGCCCTGGGCCAATGCGGCCGAAGCCCCCATCAAGGTCGGCATCGCGACCGACCTCACCGGCCCGATCGCCTATGCCGGCAATGCCGATGCCAACGTCGCGAAAATGGTGATCAAGGAGATCAACGCCGCCGGCGGTCTGCTCGGCCGTCCGCTCGAGCTCTACATCGAGGACACCGCGTCGAACGAATCGGTCGCGGTCGGCAACGTGCGCAAGCTGATCCAGCGCGACAAGGTCGACATGGTGCTGGGCGGCATCACCTCCTCGATGCGCAACGCGATCAAGGACCCCATCGTGGCGCGCGGCAAGACGCTCTACATCTATCCGCAGCTCTACGAAGGCAAGGAGTGCACACCCTATCTGTTCTGCACCGGCCCGACGCCGGCGCAGCAATGCGACGAGTTCATCCCCTGGCTGATCAAGAACGGAGGCAAGAAGTTCGCGCTGCCGAGCGCCAACTATGTCTGGCCGCATACGCTCAACGTCTATGCCCGCAAGGTGATCGAAGCTAACGGCGGCGAGGTCGTGTTCGAGGAATACTACCCGCTCGACCAGGTCGATTTCTCCGCGACCGTCAACCGCATCATCTCCAACAAGGTCGACGTGGTCTTCAACACCGTCATCCCGCCCGGCGTCGGTCCGTTCTTCAAGCAGCTCTATGAAGCGGGCTTCCTCAAGAATGGCGGACGGCTCGCCTGCGTCTACTATGACGAGAACACGCTCAACATCAATCAGGCCGCCGAGATCGAGGGCCTCGCCAGCTGCCTCGACTATTTCAAGGTGCTGACCAAGGAGAACCCGTTCGACGCCAAGCTCCAGGCGGCTTACGAGAAGGACTTTCCCGGCAACTTCCTGTTCGCCGCCGGCAGTGCGGCGACCGGCACCTATCGCGGCCTGAAGCTGTGGGAAGCCGCGGTGAAGGAAGCCGGCAAGATCGACCGCGAGTCTGTCGCAGCCGCGCTCGACCACGCCAAGATCGCCGAAGGTCCGGGCGGACCTGCCGAGATGGTGCCGGGCAAGCGGCACTGCAAGATGAAGATGTACACCGCCGTCGCCAAGGGCGGAAACTACGAGATCGTCGGCCGCAGCAACGGCCTCGTCGACCCCAAGGAATGCTGAGGCGGAATGCCGAAAGCAATGGGCGCAGTGAAGCAGGCAGTCCCCGCCGGGATCGGCGGGGAACAGGACGTTGCAATGGCCGGTAGCCGGGCGGCGGGACAGACCATATCGACGCGAAGGATACTGCCGATCGTCGAGGGCGTCGTGCTCATCGCGGCGCTGCTCGCGCCGCTGCTGCTGCAGGACTATCTCACAGTGTTCGCGACGCGCGTGATCATCCTCGCGCTGTTCGCGCTGTCGTTCGACCTGGTCTGGGGCTATGCCGGCATCATGAGCTTCGGCCAGGCCCTGTTCTTCGGCTCGGCCGGCTATGGCGTGGCGTTGCTCGCACGGGACCTCGACATCACCAACATCTTCCTGGTGCTGCCCGCGGGCACGCTGATCGGCCTCACCTTCGCGCTGCTGCTCGGCGGCTTCCTGCTGCTCGGACGGCATCCTTCCAGCGTGATCTTCGTCTCGCTCGGCACGCTCACCGGCTCCTACGCCGCCGATCGGCTGGCGCGCGGCTGGTATTATCTCGGCGGCCAGAACGGCATCCCCTCGATCGCGCCGATGACGCTCGGTTCGTACGAGTTCACGGAAGGGCCTTCCTTCTATTATCTCGTGCTCGGCATTCTCGTCGTGGTCTATCTGCTCTGCCGTTTCCTGGTGCGCTCGCAATTCGGTCTGGCGCTCGCAGGCCTGCGCGAGAACGAGCAGCGCATCGCCTTCTTCGGCTACAAGGCGCAGCACCTCAAGGCGATCATCTTCACCATCGGCGGCGGCGTTGCCGGGCTTGCCGGCAGCCTCTATGCCTTCCACGAGGGATTCGTCTGGCCCAACATGGTCGGCGTCGTGGTCTCGACGCAAGTGGTGCTCTACGTGCTGTTCGGCGGCTCCGGCACGCTGATCGGCGCCGTCATCGGAGCCGTCATCGTCGAGGGCGTCAGCTTCTGGCTCTCGGACAATTATCGCGATATCTGGCCGATCATTCTGGGCTTGCTGCTGCTGCTCGTCATCCTGTTCCGCCCGCTCGGACTGATCAGCTTCGTGCTCGGCGAGCGCGAGCGGGTTGGTAGCTTTGGTGCTGCCGCTAAGGAGAATCGCGATGCTCCTTGAAGCCGCCGGCATCAAGAAGATCTTCGGCAAGCTCACCGCGCTCGACGGTGCCGCGCTCAGCGTCGGTGCCAACGAATTCCACGGCCTGATCGGCCCCAACGGCTCTGGCAAGAGCACGCTGATGAAGTGCATCGCCGGCGCCGAGGTGCCGACGCAAGGCAAGGTGTCGTTCGTCAACACCGACATCACCGCGTTCACGCCGACCGAGCGCGCCCGGGCCGGCATGAGTCTGAAATTCCAGATCACCAGCGTGCTGCCGTCACTGACGCTGTACGACAACATCCTGCTCGCGCTGCAGGCGCAGTCCTCGCTGGTCGACCTCGTGTTCTCGCGCACCAGGGGCGCGCTGCATGACCAGGTCATGTCCATGCTGACGCAGTTCCGCCTTGCGAATCGCGCCTTCGAGGCCGCAGCGGCGCTGTCGCACGGCCAGCAGCAATGGCTGGAGATCGCGATGGCGCTCGCCGGCAAGCCGAAATTGCTGCTGCTCGACGAGCCGACCGGCGGCATGAGTCTCGAGGAGCGCCGCGTCACCGGCGAGCTGCTTCAGCCGATCAAGCAGCATTGCTCGCTCGTCATCGTCGAGCACGACCTCGATTTCATCCGCGACATCTGCGATCGCCTCACCGTGCTCGATCAGGGCAAGGTGCTGGCGTCCGGTACGGTGTCCGAGATCCAGGCCAACAAGGCCGTCCAGGAGATTTATCTGCGCCGTGCCTGAATTTTTGGACATCAAACATCTCGACGCCGGCTATGGCCGCAGCCAGGTGCTGTTCGACGTCAACCTCGGCATTCCCTGGCGCGGCGGCGTCGCCGTGCTCGGGCGCAACGGCGCCGGCAAGACCACGCTGATGAAGACCATCGTCGGCGAATTGCCGGCGTGGAAGGGCGAGGTCGGCTTCGACGGTCGCGACATCAGCCGCCGCGCCACCCAGGAGCGCGTGCGCGCCGGCATCGGCTACGTGCCGCAGGAGCATTCGGTGTTCGCGCGCCTGTCGGTGCGCGACAATCTCGCCGTCGGCTCGCTCGCGAGCAGGAACGCCGACGCCGTCGATCAGGTGCTGACCATCTTCCCGAAGCTCGGCCAGCGCCTCGACCAGCCCGCCGGCACGCTGTCCGGCGGCGAACGCAAGATGCTGGCGATCGGCCGCGCCATGCTCGGTGATCCCAAGCTCTTGCTGCTGGACGAGCCGACCGAAGGCGTCTGGATCGGCGTGATCGAGGAGATCACCGAACGCCTGATCGATCTCGCCAAGAGCATCGCCGTCATCATCGTCGAGCAGCACCTCGACCTCGCGCTGCGCGTCGCCGACTACGCCTATGTGCTCGACCGCGGCCGCGTCGCGCTGCAAGGCGAGGCGGGCGAGGTGCGGGGCAATCCGGAGCTGATGCGATATCTGGCGCCGTAGAGTGTCACTTGCCACCAGCTCCAAACCCCTCGCAACGCGCCCTTCAGTCCCGTCATCCTGAGGTGCGAGCAGCGCGATGCGTAGCATCGCGTAGCGAGCCTCGAAGGATGAACGGCCGAGCTGTCAGTCGGGCCGTCGCCCTTCGAGGGCCGCTGAAGAAGCGGCCACCTCAGGGTGACGATCAGAGATTGTCGATCGAGGGGGACCGGCACGAAAGTCGAGCGGTTACTACACCGCCCCAAGGCCGCCGCACCTTTCAATGGCGGCCCGCCAGCCGGCCGCATCGATCTTGGGAAGTTGGTAGCTCGTCGTCCTGCTCGAAATCGTCAGCGGCGACGCTCTCTCCATCAGGCCGAGCAGGCGCGCCTGGGCCCGCTTCCAGCGCTTGCCGAACAGCTCCGGGTCCTGCCTCGAGTAGCCCAGATCCCATTGGACGAAATTGGTCGCGTCGTCGTCTGCCGAAATCTCCTCGAATTCGCCAGCGAGCTCGATTGACTTGCGGCCGTTTCCGATCGTGATCGTCGCCTTTCCGGCGCGGCCGGCCTCGCCGGGATATCTTGCATGCAGGCCCAGAGCGCGTCCGCAGCCCAGCACGAACGTCACCTTGCCCTGATCCCTGTAGCTCAGCGAGGGAAGATCGCGATTGTCGAATTCCAGCTTCCAGCTTCCCGCAGTCGCGAGAGAGGGAGCCGTCAGGAGAGCCAAGGCAGGTGCAACGGCAAAGGCAAGGACGGCGGCCTTCATGGTCAGGTCCTTCGCGGGTTCGGAACGATCTTGATGTGCCGTGCGATGGCTTTGAGCAGCTCCGGGTCCTTGACCGCGACCGGCGGCGGCGGCTTGCCCTCGAGCGCCTGGCCGATCGTATGTCGCTGGTCATCCCTGGCCGCGATCTTGTCGCGATGGAAGGCAACGATCTCGGCAAAGGGATAGTCCAGCTCTTCAGCCGTCAATTCGGCGGTCAGCGCCTCGGCGGCTTCCCAGCTCGATGCCCGTCGCAGCACGTCGAGCAGCAGCAGGCGGGTATCGATCGAGGTGATCCGGGGCCCCTCGAGATGACGGGCGGCTCTGAGGCGGAGTGCAGCCGCGTCGGACGGCCGGTTGCTGTCGTCGGCCACCCATGCCGCCGACAGCGTGCTCAGGAACGCCGATCTCCGTTCTCCGTCATAGGCGTGCTGCGCGGCGCGCACCAGGAAGCGGCGCGATACCGGGTCGGGCGCAGGGTCGAGCGAGGCGGTGCGGAATTCGGCGGTATCGAGGAAGCTCCGCGCCCTCGCATCGCCCTTGTCGATGCTCGGGGCGACGTAGCCGCAATAGGGGCATTCCTGCAGCCAGCTTGCGATGGTCCAGCGGTACATTTTCGGCGGCCGCTGGTCGAGGTCGCGAGAGCCGAACGAGTTCGAGCTCATCAGCACGGAATGCTCGGAGGTCTTGCCGCAGCAATGGCATTGCAGCTTCCTGGTGTCGTAATCTGTCATCCGAGGTCCACCTACGCTCCCCATCGCTTTCGCTGATTGTCGCGAAACGTCTCCGACGCCTGGACCAGCGTCTCGAGCACGCCTTTCTGACTGCCGCCGTAGAGCACCTTCCGGTTGCCGGCCATGTCCAGGATGCTGCGACGAAAGATCGGCTTGCCGGCATCGAGGAAGGTCCGCAGCACCGCGAAGCCCCGCTCCAGGACCGGCTCGGCATCTTCCACCCGTTCGCGCGCATACCCCGTGGCGAGCTCCGCCAGGATCCAGAGCAGGGCCGCAGCGTCGTCTCCATAAGTCCGCTCGCAGATCTCCAGCAGCCGCTTCAGCAAAGGCTCGGCCTTCCAGAACTCTCCACAGTCGAGATAGGCCGATATCATGGCTTCGAGAGCCTTCTGAACCTCCAGGCTGTCGGGTCCAAATCGTTCCTCGATGATGTCGAGACCGGACGCGAAGGCGGTCACGGCCTTGCGCAGACTCTCGAATTTGGCCCCGTGTCGCTCCAGTTTGCAGGAATTGGCATGGACGATGGCGGAGGTGAGCAGCGTCCGGGCCGCTTCCTCGCTTCTCTTCCCGAATATCTTCTCTTTCAGATGCAGGCTGCGCTGCAGATTCGTCTCGGCGTCCTCCCACTTCTTCAATCGGGCGCCGATCTCGGCGAGCGTGTCGACCGCGCCTGCCACTTCGACGCTGACGGCGCCGTGGACCTTCTCGAGGATCGAGATGCTTCGCTCCAGAAAAGCCCTGGCGCGGGAATAATCTCCGGTGGAGGCCCATTTCCGGGCGATGGCTTCGCATTCCTCGGCGGCCTGCCAACTGTGCTCGCCGGAGAGCCTGGTCTTGATAGCCAGCCGCCGCAGCTGAAACGGCTCGACCAATTTGAAGTCGACGCGGCCTGCATGGCCGATCCATTCATCGAGGTCGCCCAGGATGGACTGCGGCCCATGCAGGCTCTCCTGGATCGAGATGCAGCGGTCGAGAAAGGGGATGGCCTCGACCGGGTCCTCGCTACGACAGATCAGCTTGATCAGCGTGCGCAGGGCTGTGACCACCTCGTCGCTGATCGGACCGTGGCGCTTTTCCAGCCCGGCGATGTGTCGAAGGTGGTTCTCTGCGTAGAAGGATGCCATGGACCGCTCTGTTCAACCTCCGCTGCTCAAAGCCGCATCCTGGCCAGTTTTTCGCCGCGAGTCCGGTTCGGTCGTGAGCCGAATGCCTTGCGGCACAGCGGCCCGAAGGCTTCGATGGATGCGAGGGCACCGGCGCCGACATCCGCGGGCCTGGCCTCGAAGGTCTTGACCCGCCCGTTCTGACCAACGATGGCGGTCACGTCGCAGAAGAAATCCTCGCGCCGCTCGCCTTGGTCGGCTGCCTCGAAGGTGGCCGTCGTCTTCATTCGCCAGTGATAGGCGCGGTCCTGGTCCTTGCGGCCGAAAGGGACGATCTGATCAGGGTGGCCGTATTTTCGCATCAGCTCGACGACGGCGGTGCCCCTGAAATCGTCGCGTGGTCCCGCCAGCGCGTGCTGGTCCGGAATTGCGACCGCCGACAGAACGAAAAGAAAAATCACCGTACGAAGGAAAGTGCGTTGCAGCATGCTTTTGGCTCTATCAGAGACAGTCGAAAGATATCTGATTACGTCCCGGCAACGCGGTTTGCACGCGCAACTTTCGGCCGAGCGAGAGCCGCTGGCGAACGATGCGGGGGGCCGCTCGCGATATTGCCGGATAACGCTTCCCGCCTTCGCTCTCCGAGCTACGGCTGACACCTCGCTCATCCGGGCTGTGCTCACCCGGGTTCTTCCAGCGTCAAACAGCCGACATGACATCGCGATCCCGCGGCGCTTTTCGCCCGGGTTTTGCTTCGCTTCTGGCGCCCTTCGGAATCGGAAGGGCGCAGGGAAGGCCGGGTACCGGCTGGCACCCGAGAGCCCCTGTGCAATGATGCGTAAGTTAACGCTCACAGGGGAGACACAGGTGCAGCCCGATAACCGGCCTTCCCTGCGCAGTGGGTTGACGGCTTATGTCGCGCTCTCCCCGGGGAGCGATGCACTCTTGCCCCCGTCGCCTCGCGAGATCGCTGATGTGCGCAACCCGGTCGGGCCCGCACACCACCGCGGAGACTTGACGCCAGCCTGCGGGCGCCAGGACCACACGATTTTGCCGTACGCAGCCAGCGTTGTCGTACCGCGCCCGCTGATCGCTCACGGGGACTACCCGCCCTGCGACCGCACCTGGCGCCAACACCGCCCGCGTCCACCGCAACTCACCCCACGAACCGTGACGATCGCGACCCGCCCCTTCCGGCAGGATGAGATGGCGAGGGAGTATAGGGTGTGTCGCGGTTCGGGTAAAGAGAAATTTTATTTATCCGAAGTAATTGAATTGGAGGAGTGTTATCTTGGTTTCGCAGAATACGTGGTTGGCGTCATGAAGAGCGCATGCTCAAGCGGTGGAGCGATTTCGAACATCTGCGCGTGGTTCCGAAAGTGAAAGACGCGCCGGACTCGATATTTGTCCCTTCTCTCCGCAGCAACGTCAACTTCGCGCTTGGTGAGCCAAAATGGCGTGCGTTCGTGCCCACACGTCGTCTTGATCTCCAATAGCCGCTCTTGCCCATCGGGTTCAAAGGAACGGACATCGTACCCGTAGCCGTCTCCGTCCAGATCGGAAACCCACCGAACGTTGTCGGCGAGATCCTCACGTCCAGCTCGTCGGAGGCGGATGCGCTCGAACTCTACGACGAACTTTTCTCCTGCCTTCCCCAAGCTGCGATTTCTGGCATCTCTCTCTGCAGGATCAAACTTTCCGACAAGTTGGCGGATCGCAGGCGGCAGCGTTTTTTCCATGTCGGTTAACTGTGGCGGAGCAACGAAGATCGCATCGTCATTCAGTGCCAGCGGTTGCGTATCTGTACTCGCCGGATAGAGAAAGTTCGGCTCGCGCCGAATATTGCGTTCGACGGCCGGCACCAGCGCATCCTGATAGTGCGCCAATGGCTTGTAACCGTTGATCCACTGCGCGCCCAATAAGTCCAGAACTGCAGAGATGTTCTGGAGCTTGCGTTCGATTGATCCTTTGGATCTACGGACCGTCGTCATGAGACGACGCCAATTGTCTGCCTTGCTGTAGGCGATACCCGCCTTTTCGGAGGCCAACATTCGGAAATAGCTGTCGACCACGGCGGAGATTTCAGTCTCCGTCCAAGGCGTCCCTGCAATGCCTTCGATCTGCTCGGGGTCCAAGCTTCTTCCTCTCGAATCCGAAGCGTATCAAGGGATCAATCGGGCGCAAGGTTGGCACTAGGAGCGCAGCAGCGAGCATCCTCCGCTTGCGCGGATAATGGCGGTGTCAACTCGGCTATACCGAGGAAAGCGCGGCTCTTGCCGCCCCCTACTTCACCGCCCCAAAGCGGCTGTCGAACGAGTTCGACGAGATCACCGGCGCGGCGCCCATGATCTGCGTCGCTTCACCCGCGCCATCGCTCACCGACGGCTTCAGCGCCGGCCGCGTTGCGGCGAGGCGGGTGTCGGGCTTTGCCGGCTCGGCGGGCTTGGCGGCCACGGTCGCAGCCGGCTTCGGCGCGTCCTTTGTCGCGTCCTTGGACTTGTCATGCCCCGGCACGAACCGGGTCACTGCGGCCTTGAGCCGCGACGCTGCGGTCGGCGGCGTCGTGGTCGTGGTGGCCGGAGCGACGGATGCGGTGGCTTGCGGCGGCGGGGTGGTCGCTGTCGTGTCGGATGAGCCCATGCCCATCTTGCGGCCGAGGTTGGAGAAGAACCCGCCGGATTTCTCAGTCGTCGGCGCGGCCGTGGCGACGCGGGCGCTGGTCGCGGGCGCGCTGACGGCGACCACCGGCTCTTCCTGCGGCGCAGGCGCGGACGCCACGGAATCGAGGTTCGGCTTGGGCGGATTGACGTGTCCGGGGATCGTGCCCGGCGCCTTGGCCATCGCCAGCATCTGCAGCGTGGTGCCTTCGGCGCCTTCCGACAGGCCGGTCGAGCCTTCCGGAATCTTCGCGGCAAAGATCTTGTTCATGCCGCCGTCGATGCCGGTGTTCATGCGCGCCACCGGCGTGCCCTTGGCGACCAGCTTGGCGTATTCCGCCTCGTCCTTGGCCTGCTTGCCCCGCACGGCGGCGACGACGTCCTCGGGGATCACATAGGCCGGGCACTTTGCCGAGGCGTCGAACACCGGATCGCGCTTTGCGTCCGCGGGCTTCGCCGCGTCGAAGACGTACTTCTTCTCGCAGAAATCGACCTTCGGCTCCTGCCGCGTCACCTCGAAATGATCATAGCCTTCCTTGATCATCTTCCAGAACGGCATGTTCGGATTGTTCCGGTGCTTGGCCATGTTCACCGGCGTCATCTTGAACGGATAGGCCTGCAGCTGGAACGCCTTCTGGCCGCCGAAGAAGGATTCGCGCCCGAGCGAATAGATCTCCGCGATCTGCTCGTCCGTCATCGCGTAGCAGCCGCGCGAGGAGCAGTCGCCATGCACCATCAGCTGCGAGCCGGTGCGGCCGAGAGCCTTGTCGAACGCGTTCGGGTAACCCGTGTTGAACGACAGGTAGTAGGCCGATTGCGGATTCATCTGGCTCGGGTTGATCGAATAAAATCCCTCCGGCGCCTGGCGGTCGCCTTCGCGCACCTTCGGTCCGAGATCGCCCGACCAGCGGCAGATCGGATAGGTCTTGAGCAGCGCGAACTGGCCGTTGCGAGCCTGCTTCCAGACCTCGAGCTCGGCCTCCTGCTTGAACAAGCGGACCAGGATCGGCGATTGCAAATCCATGTCCTTCTCGACCATCGCGGCGAGAAGCTTTGGCGGCACCGGCTGGTTGGCCTTGGCGTTGGTCGCGAGCGAGACCTGGTCGGTATCGCAGCCGGCCAGCAGGACGCTGGCCGTCATCAGCGCGACCGAAGCCAAAAGCGCGCGAGCAAGCGAACGAGAAATCAAGATGGACCCCACACCGTGCCGGGCATTGAAGCGCGAACCCCAATTCTGATGGAGCATGATCCGACCGGAGAACCGGACCCGTCGTGACGGGCTTTTTCAGCTCACGCCCCAGCGCTTATGCCCTGAAGCCATTGATTAAAATTCTAACCTCTGGGTCATGTGGTCGCAACCCGAGCGGGGATCACGAGCCCGTTGGCCCGTCGGCATGGTCAACGAAGACTGAATGGACGCGACTTGGGACGGAACTTGGGCTTCTTGGCCCATCTGGGACTCAGATCGCTGATTTGGGCAAAAAAAGGGTTAATGCGGGGTTACCGGGGGCGGCTGGGCTGGCTCTCGTGCCCCGGACGCTGCGCAGCGCTCCTTCAGCGGTGCGCTGCAGAGCCGGGGCCCACGCCCATGGCGATCTCCGGAGCCTGCCGGGTCCCGGCTCTGCGGAGCAGCGCTAGGGCGCTGCTCCGCGTCCGGGACACAAAAATCGCCGAATCAGCCCAGTTTCCGGCCGATATCGAGGAATTTCTGCCGCCGCTGCTTGCGGATGGCGTCGCCGTCGAGGCCCCGCAGCTCGTCGAAGGCCTTGGCGATGGCGTCACCAGTGGTGGCGATCATGGCGGCGGGGTCGCGGTGGGCGCCACCGACCGGCTCCTTCAAAATGCTGTCGATCACGCCGAAGCGCAGCATGTCCTGGGCGGTGATCTTCATGTTGTTGGCGGCTTCCTGCGCCTTGGTGCCGTCGCGCCAGAGGATCGAGGATGCCGCTTCCGGCGAGATCACGCTGTAGATGGCGTGCTCCAGCATCAGGACCTTGTTGGCGGTGGTAATCGCAATGGCGCCGCCCGACATGCCCTCGCCGGTGATGATGGCGACGTTCGGCACGGTCAGCGCCATGCAGGCATCGGTCGAGCGCGCGATCGCTTCGGCCTGGCCCCGCTCTTCGGCGCCGATGCCGGGATAGGCGCCGGCGGAATCGGCGAGCGACAGCACCGGCACGCCGAACCGCTCGGCCATCTCCATCAGCCGCACGCATTTGCGATAGCCCTCGGGGCGCGCCATGCCGAAATTGTGCTTGATGCGGCTCTCGGTGGAATCGCCTTTTTCCTGGCCCATCACGCAGATCGCTTCGCCGCGGAACCGGCCGAAGCCGGCGACCAGCGCCTCGTCCTCGCCAAACTTGCGGTCGCCGGCGAGCGGGGTGAATTCGGTGATCAGGCCCTTGATGAAATCGTTGAAATGCGGCCGCTGCGGATGCCGCGCGACCAGCGTCTTCTGCCACGGCGTCAGGTTCTGATAGAGGTCGGCCAGCGCCTGCGCCGCCTTGTCCTCGATCTTCCCGATCTCCTCGGAGATGTCGGTGCCGGAGGCCGCCAGCGTCCTGAGCTCGTCGACCTTGGAGTCGAGCTCGGCGACGGGCTTTTCGAAGTCGAGATAGCTGCGCATCTGGTCTTGCATCAACTCAATATAGGGAGGACGGGGCGAGGCGGCGAAGCGGATTCGAACCTACGGAAAGAAGTGTAGCTTCTTCAATGAGTTGACCTGTGTGCTGCGAGCGAGCCCGTCAAATCATGCGAAGGCCCCGGCTCTTTCTGCGGAGATGTGGCCGAAGTCAAGGCGGTTTCGGCCTCCGCCGTCGTCCCCGCCCACGCGGGGACCCATAACCACAGGGAGAAGTTTGGCGAAGATTGGCAGTGAAGAGGCCCTTCCGTAGGACTCACAGCGGCTGTCACAGATAGATCACGCGGTATGGGTCCCTGCGTTCGCAGGGACGACAGTCATTTCTCCGCCAGCGGGTGCAGGTCGCGCACGAGGCTCTTCAGCCGCTCCTCCACCACATGGGTGTAGATCTGCGTCGTCGAGATGTCGGTGTGGCCGAGCAGGGTCTGCACGATGCGCAAATCGGCACCATTGTGCAGGAGGTGGCTGGCAAAGGCATGGCGCAGCACGTGCGGGGAGACCAGCCGCGCCTGCAGCCCCGAGGCGACCGCGAGCTCCTTGAGGTCGCGGGCGAAATGCTGGCGCGTCAGATGCCCGCTCTCGCCGAACGAGGGGAACAGCCACTTGGAAGCGGCGAGGCTGTCCTTCTTCTTCTCCGTCTTCGCAGCCTCCGTCGCGGCGAGGTAATCCGCCATCGCCTGGCGCGAAGCCTCGTTGAGCGGCACCAGGCGCTCCTTGTTGCCCTTGCCGCGCACCACGATCATGCGTGCGTCGCGCTTGGCCGCCGAGCGCGGCAGCGCCACCAGCTCGGAGACGCGCAAGCCGGTGGCGTAGAGCACCTCGAGCAGGCAATACAGCCGCAAGGCGCGCAGCCGCTTCGCGGGCGAGGCATCCTCCGCCTCGCTCAATTCCTTGGCGCGGCGGAGCATGCGGTCGACATCGGCGATCGACAGCACCTTCGGCAGGCCGCGGCCGCGCTTGGGACCGGACAGGATCGCGGCGGGATCCTCAGCTCGGATGCGTTCGTTCAGCAGGAAGCGATAGAGATGCCGCATCGCCGACAGCCGGCGCGCGACGCTGGTGGATTTGAAGCCGCGGGCATCGAGATCGGCGAGATAGTCGCGCAGCGTTTGCGTCTCGGCGTCCGCAAATGTGTGGCCGACGCGGCCCAGAAATTCCGAGAAATCGGTGAGGTCGCGACGATAGGCGTCGAGCGTGTTGGGCCCGGCGCCCTGTTCCGCCGCGAGCATGTCGAGGAACAGGCCGGTGAGCTTGGCATCTGAGGGCTTGGTGCGCATGCCCGGGAGGCTAGCTCCTATTTCTTGAGAAACTTGTCCGGCGGGATCGTCACCGTCATTTCCCGCGACTTGGGGCTGACGAAATTGGCCAGTGCGAAGACCACGCCATAGACGATGCCGGCGATCACGGCGACGACCGTCAGGAAGCGGAACAGGCTGGGCATCGGCAAGGTCTCGGGAGCGGGTCTAGGGCAGGGCTTTTCGGTCAGGCCCTTGGCGGGCAAATTAACCAATGAAATCATCCAACATGTTCGCCGTTTCGTGGCAAGAGTCCACTGGCGAGGCCCCCTTTGGGGTCGTATAGGTGGCCAAAGCATGCCGCCTTTGGCGGCAAATCGAGCGAGACATGTCCGACGCCGCCCTGCCGATACCAGCTTCGCCCGAAGCCGACATCCTGTCGGCGCTCGGGGCGCGCTCGATCGTGCTCGTCGGTATGATGGGAGTGGGCAAATCCACCATCGGCCGCCGCATGGCTCTCCGGCTCAAGCTGCCCTTTGTCGATGCCGACACCGAGATCGAGACCTCGGCCCAGATGAGCATCCCGGAGATCTTCGAGCGCCATGGCGAATCGTATTTCCGTGACGGCGAGGCGCGGGTGATCGCGCGGCTGCTCGACAGCGGGCCGGTGGTGCTGGCGACCGGCGGCGGCGCCTTCATGCGCGAGGAGACGCGCGCGCGCATCGCGGCGAAGGCGGTGTCGATCTGGCTCAAGGCCGACCACGACGTCATCATGCGCCGCGTGCGGCGCCGCGCCGACCGTCCGCTGCTCCAGACCGCCGACCCTGAGGGAACCGTGACGCGCCTCCTCACCGAGCGGGAGCCGGTCTATAGCCATGCCGACCTCACCATCGCCTCGCGCGACGTGCCGCACGACAGAATCGTCGAGGAGACCATCGAGGCGCTGCGCGCGCATCTCTGTGGTGAGCAAGCCACCCAACCACCTGCCGACGTTGCGAGTGCGTTAAGATGACTGCGCCGTTGAAACATTCCGATCCCGTCAAGGTCGAGGTCGCGCTGGAAAACCGCGCCTATGACATCGTCATCGGCCGCGGGGCGCTGTCCTCGCTCGGCGAACGCGTCGCAGCCTTGCGTCCCGGCGTGCGCACCGCGATCGTGACGGATCGCACGGTGGCAAAGCACTGGCTCGAGCCCGCCGAGGCTTCGCTTGCCGCCAGCGGCATCCCGACCTCGCGCATCATTGTCGAGGAAGGCGAGATCTCCAAGACCTATGCCGGCCTGGAGAAGGTCAGCGAGGCCCTGATCGCCGCCAAGATCGAGCGCAACGATCTCGTCGTCGCGCTCGGCGGCGGCGTGGTCGGCGATCTCGCCGGCTTTGCCGCGGCGATCCTGCGCCGCGGGGTCGATTTCGTGCAGGTGCCGACCTCGCTGCTGGCGCAGGTCGATTCCAGCGTCGGCGGCAAGACCGGCATCAACTCGCCGCAGGGCAAGAACCTGCTCGGTGCCTTCCACCAGCCGGTGCTGGTGGTCGCCGACACCGCCGTGCTCGACACGCTGTCGCCGCGGCAGTTCCGCGCCGGCTATGCCGAGGTTGCCAAATACGGCGTGCTCGGCGACGAGGCTTTCTTCACCTGGCTTGAAAAGAACCATTCCGACATCTTCAAGGGCGGCTCGGCGCGCGAGCATGCGATCGCGACCTCCTGCCGCGCCAAGGCCGGCGTCGTCTCCCGCGACGAGCGCGAGACCGGCGAGCGCGCGCTGCTCAATCTCGGCCACACCTTCGGTCACGCGCTGGAAGCCGCGACCGGTTTTTCCGACCGCCTGTTCCACGGCGAGGGCGTTGCCATCGGCATGACGCTGGCGGCGCAGTTCTCGGCGAAGCTCGGCATGATCGGCGAAGCCGAGGCGGTGCGTGTCGAGCGGCATCTGATCGAAGCCGGTCTGCCGACGCGCCTGCAGGACATCGCGGGCTTTGCGCAGGAGGGGCTTGCCGATGCCGACGCGCTGATGGCCCTGATGGCGCAGGACAAGAAGGTCACGCGCGGCAAGCTCACCTTCATCCTGCTGGAGGCCGTCGGGCGCGCGGTGATCGCGAAGGATGTCGAGCCGGCCCCGGTGCGGGATTTTCTGAAAGAGAAGCTCGCGCAAAAGGTTTGATGCGCGATTGAACTTCTGTTGAGTGGTGCATGGACTGGCTCGGATTCACCATCGTCATTCTCTGTCTTCTCGTCTCCGGCTTCTTCGCCGCGAGCGAGACCGCGCTGACCGGCGCCTCGCGCGCCAGCATGCTCCGCCTCTCCAAGCAGGGTAATCACGACGCCGACGTCGTCTCCGATCTGCTCGATATGCGCGAGCGCCTGATCGGGGCGCTGCTGCTCGGCAACAACATCGCCAATATCGGCTCCTCGGCGATTGCCACCGCCATCTTCACGGCCTGGTTCGGCGATGTCGGCGTGCTCTATGCGACCGGCGTGATGACCGCGCTGGTCGTGATCTTCGCGGAGGTGCTGCCCAAGACCATCGCGATCAATGCGCCCGACCGCGTCGCGCTTGCGGTCGCGCGCCCGATGCGGCTGACGATGTACGTGCTGGGGCCGCTGCTGCGCATCGTCGAGGTCATCGTGCGCCTGCTCATGCGCCTGTTCGGCCTCGCCGGCGAGCACCAGGCGATCCTGTCGCCGACCGAGCGCCTGCGCGGCGCGGTCGACCTGTTGCACCACGAGGGCAAGTTCGAGAAGCAGGACCGCGACATGCTCGGCGGCCTCTTGGACCTGCGCGAGCTCCAGGTCTCCGACGTCATGATCCATCGCACCGAAATGATGATGATCAACGCCGATTTGCCGCCGGAGGAGCTGGTGCGCGAGGTGCTGGCGACCGAATACACCCGTATCCCGCTCTGGCGCGAGAAGCCGGAGAACATCATCGGCGTGCTCCATGCCAAGGACCTCTTGCGCGCGATCCGTGCTGCGGACGGCGATACCTCGCGCATCGACGTCTCCACCATCGCGCTGCCGCCCTGGTTCGTGCCGGAGATGCGGCCGCTGGCCGAGCAGCTCAAGGCGTTCCGCCGCCGCAAGACCCATTTCGCGCTCGTCGTCGACGAGTATGGCGAAGTCGAAGGTCTGGTGACGCTGGAAGACATCCTGGAGGAGATCGTCGGCGACATCTCCGACGAGCACGACGTCGTGGTCGCCGGCGTGCGCGCCCAGCCGGACGGCTCGGTCGTGGTCGACGGCTCGGTGCCGATCCGCGATCTCAACCGCGCCATGGACTGGCACCTGCCCGATGAAGAGGCAACGACAGTCGCCGGCCTCGTCATCCACGAGGCGCGCTCGATCCCCGATCGCGGCCAGAGCTTTACGTTCCACGGCTTCCGCTTCCGCGTGCTGCGCCGCGAGCGCAACCGCATCACTGCGCTCCGTATTTCACCGGTGCCGCGCGAGGCGGAGCTGGAAGAGGCGAAGCCGCGACGGGCGGGGACGTCGTTTTGATTTTCTTCTTACCCTCCCCTGGAGGGGGAGGGTAAGCGAAATCATCCTTCCCCCGGCGCCTTCGCCTGGATCGCGAGCGCGTGCACGCTGCCGGAGAGTTCCGCGGCCAGCGCCGAATTTATCATGCGGTGGCGCTCGACCCGGCTCTTCCCTTTGAAGGCATCAGACACGATATACACACGGAAGTGCGTCTCACCGCCGGGCCGATGGCCGGCGTGGCCTTCATGCAGATGTGACTCGTCGACGACATCGAGGCTTTCCGGCGTGAAAGCTTCCTGCAACTTGTTGCTGATAGTGTCTCTCATAGCCATGTATGTGCCATTCAGGTGCGCGATCGCACTCCGTCAATTGCATAGGCCGCCTCTGGCGGCCGTACGTCAAGTACGCCGAAGTGAAACTTCGGCTACGGGTTTCGTCCTAATTGCAATGTCAAGACTTGAAGGTTTTTGCATTGCGTAGTCAAAGTCAGCCATGCCGATCGATTCATCAAAGTTCTTCGACTCCATCCGCGTCAAGCCGCGGGGCAAGCAGCCGGAAGTGAAGCCGCGCGACACCGCCGTCGGTTGCGAATGGGCCGGATGCCAGAACAAGGGCGCGCATCGCGCGCCGAAGGGCCGCGAGAACCAGCGCGAGTACTGGCACTTCTGCCTGAACCATGTGCGCGAGTACAACCAGAACTACAATTTCTTCTCCGGCATGAATGCCGATGCCGTCGCGCGCTACCAGAAGGATGCGCTGACCGGCCACCGTCCGACGTGGAAGATGGGCGCCAATGGCGGCAAGAAGGGTGCGGAAGCCGAGATCGACATGGCGGCCGACCCGTTCAGCATGTTCAGCGAGATCAACGGCCGCGCGGGCTGGCGCAAGGGCCCCGAAGCCGCGCCCAAGGCCGAGACGCGCAAGGTGATGAACGCCGAGCGCAAGGCGCTCCAGGTCATGGGCCTCGGCCCCGATTCCACGCTCGCCGACGTCAAGACTAAGTACAAGGCCCTGGTGAAGCAGCACCACCCCGACGCCAACGGCGGCGACCGCTCGACGGAAGACCGCCTGATCGAAATCATCAAGGCGTATAATTATCTGAAGACGGTGGTGCGTGAGGCGTAAGGGCCTCGCGGGCGCTGTGTAGGTGCGAGGCACCTCGGCGCCAAACCCTCGGTGTCGTCCCGGACAAGCGGAGCGCAGATCCGGGACCCATAACCCCAGGGAGACGTTTGGCGAAGACTCATAGTGAAATGGTCTTCCCGTGGTCCTCACACCTGTTCTCACCGATAAATCACGCGGTATGGGTCCCTGCTTTCGCAGGGACGACAGCGGAGTGATTGACTCCGCTGTTGCGCCTCTTTCCGCGAGCTGGTCGCCTACGCCTCCGGCATCGCCCCCACATAGGACGAGCTCGGCCGGATCAGCCGCCCGGTCCGCCGCTGCTCGAGCGCATGCGCGGTCCAGCCTGCGCTACGTGCCACTGCGAAGATCGGCGTGAAGGCCTGCCGCGGAATCGCCAGCGCATCGAGCAGGATCGCGGTGAAGAACTCGACATTGGTCTCCAGCGGCCGCTCCGGATTTTTCTTGCGCAAGGCGGCGCGGATGTAAGCCTCGACCTCGCCGGCGAAGGGCAAATCGGTGCCGTTGGACGCCAGCGCCTCGACCGCGGTCTTGAGCACGTCGGCGCGCGGATCGCGCACGCGGTAGACGCGGTGACCGAAGCCCATCATCCGCTCGCCGCGGGCCAGCGCCGCATCCACCCAGGGCTGGATACGCTCGCGCGAGCCGATCGCGTCCAGCATCTCCAGCACCGGCTCCGGCGCGCCGCCATGCAGCGGGCCCGTGAGCGCGCAATAGCCCGCGGTGACCGCGGCAAACAGATCGGCTTGGGTCGAGGCCACCACGCGCGCGGTGAAGGTCGAGGCATTCATGCCGTGGTCGCTGGCGGTGACGAGATAGGCATCGAGCGCGGTGACCTCGCGGGTTTCAGGCGCGGCGCCACGCAACATCCGCAACGTGTCGGCGGCATGGCTCGCATTCGGGTCGGGCGCGACCGGCTCCAGCCCCTTGGCGCGCCGGACCAGCGCGCCTGCGATCACCGGAAACGCGCCGACGATCGTCGATTCGTGCTCGAGCCCGTGCTCGGCGCGAAGTCCTGCGACCGCCGCGCGAAACCCGTCGATGACGCCCATGCCGCGCGTTGCCGGCAGCAGGTCCGGCAGCCGCGCGAACGCGCGCTCGCGCGCCGCACCCAGGCTCGCCCGCACATTGGCTTCACTCAGGCTGGTCTTGTTGGCGCCGTTCCAGAGCCGGGCGGTGACGCCCTCGAAACTCGATTGGGCGGCGAGACGGCCGACATGCTCGCCGGCGATGATCAATTCGCCGCGCTCGCCGTCGACATGGCTCAGCACGGTCTCCGCCGCGGGAACGCCGTCCAGCCCGATCTGGCTTTTGGTGAGGTGGATGTTCATGGCCCAAATCTCCCTTTGCGTTGCACCAAGGAAAATTCGGGCCTCTCGACAGATTGATCAATCTTGATTACATAAATCAATATGAATAATTCCGATGGGCTCTATCTTTCCGCCCGGGAAGCCGCCGCCGAGCTGGCGATCTCGCCGGCCACGCTCTACGCCTATGTCAGCCGCGGCCTGATCCGCTCCGAGCCGACGCAGGACTCGCGCAAAAACCGCTACCGCGCCGAGGACGTCCGCGCGCTGAAGGAGCGCCGGGTGCCGTCCCCGGAGCCGCGCGGCCTGCGCAGCTTCGACGCCGACCTGCCTGTCATGGACACGGAGATCTCGACCATCACCGAAGAGGGCGCGATCTATCGGGGCGTCAATTGCGTCGATCTCGCCGAGAACGACACGCTGGAGCACACCGCGACGCTGCTGTGGGATGTCTCCGAGGTCGATCCGTTCGCTCCGGACAATCAGCCCGCGCTCTCCGAAGAGATGCGCACGATCGCAGAAGCTGCACGCCGGGCCGCGCCGATCGACCGCGCCATCGCAGTGCTTGCACTGGCCGCGAGCGTCGATCCCCGTGCGTTCACCCGTGCGCCCGACGGCCGCGCCATGGTCGGCGGACGGATCGTCCGGCTGCTGGTCGCGACCATGCTCAATTCAGAGCCGTCGGCCGAGCCGCTGCATCAGCAGATCGCAAAAGCCTGGGCGTCTGACAACAAGCACGCGCCCGATCTGATCCGCCGCGCGCTGGTGCTGCTTGCCGACCACGAGCTGAACGCCTCGACCTTCACCGCGCGCTGCGCGGCCTCGACCGGCCTCAACCTCTATGATGCCGTGATCGCCGGTCTCGCCTCATTGAAGGGGCCGAAGCACGGCGGCGCCAGCGTGCTGGCCTCGCAGCTCGTCAAGACGCTGATCGATCGCGACGTCGCGCCGATGGTGCGCGAGCGCGTCGCGCTCGGCGAGCGGTTTGCCGGCTTCGGCCATGGCGTCTACAAGCGCGGCGATCCCCGCGCGCAATCGCTGCTGAATGCGCTCTCCCGTGCAGGCGCGCCGCGAAAGTTCACGCGCGAGGTGCCGGAGCGGATCGCGGAGGCGACCGGCGAATTCGTCAATATCGACTATGCCCTCGCCGTGCTCGTGCACGCGCTGCGCCTGCCCGCCGGCAGCGAGCTCGCTCTGTTTGCGATGGCCCGCAGCGTCGGCTGGATCGCGCACGCCAGCGAGCAATTGCAGTTCGGCAAGCTGATCAGGCCAAGGGCAAGGTATGTGGGGCCTGCGCCGGGGCGGCGGGCGGGGACTAGTTAGGGGGGCTCGCCGCTGTCGTCCCTGCGTTCGCAGGGACGACACCTGCGGTGTGGCGCCGGCTAAACCCGTGGCTTGGCCGTCGCTGCGACACCACCGTTCTGCCGCCTCCGATAGATCCACACGCCCACGCCGCCAACGATCGCAACCGCAACCACCGTCAACATCCAGATATGCTTGCCGACATGCCCGTGGTGATGCAGCCCGGCATATTCGTGCAGCGCCGACACCGCCAGCACGCCCGGCAGCACGTGCGCGGGGGCCCAGACCAGGATCGCCGGGATGTTCACGGCATAGAACTTCGCCGGCGCCATGCCGAGCGCGCCGGCGGTCACGGGGACGAAGGCGCGGATCGGCGGCACGAAGCGGGCGAAGAACACGGCCCAGGTGCCGAAGCGGTGGAAGAAGCTCTCGCTCTCGGCGACCACGCGCGGATAATTGGTCAGCGGCCAGGTGTTGAGGATTTTGCGCTGCTGCCGATGCCCGACCCAATAGGCCGAGCCGTCTCCGAGCACGGCGCCGACCGACGCCGCCAGCAGCACCCATGGCAGCATCAACTCGCCGCCCGGAACCAGGGCGCTGAGCGCCAGGATGATGGTCGAGCCGGGAATGACCGATCCCACCACCGGGACCGCTTCGAGCAGGGCCGCCAGGAACAGGGTCAGATAGGCCAGCCACGGATGGGCCGAGACGAACAAGATGAGGGGATCGAGGAAGGACGTCACGTCGTCTCTGTGGCGGGCTGGAGCACTGGGGCTTGAACCCTACATAAGTAAGGAGAGCCGGTGAAAGTGCCATCTGGCATGGGCAAGGCCGGCCCTCCGGCGCGAAATTCCAGCGTGATTCGCAAGGCAGCCCTCCAAAAACTGCGTTCCTTGCCTATCTAAATGAAAAGACAATGGAACTTTGATTGTGGCACGGGCTTCTGCCGGCCACTGGTCTCTGATAGGTTGATTTTCAGCACCCAGCCGCAGCCAACGTGCAAATAACTGGTTTCGGGATCGCCCGGGACCTCGGAGGATTGATGACGACCGCCGCCCTGTCCAAAGTTGAGGAAGTTTCCGGTCTGCCCGACATGAAGGTGTCGGTGCGGCAGGTGTTCGGGATCGACAGCGATCTCGAAGTCCCCGCCTATTCCGAAGTCGATCCTCACGTGCCCGAAGTCGATTCCGACTATCGCTTCGACCGTGCCACCACGCTCGCCATTCTCGCCGGCTTCGCCCGCAACCGCCGCGTGATGGTGACCGGCTATCACGGCACCGGCAAATCCACCCATATCGAGCAGGTCGCGGCCCGCCTGAACTGGCCCTGCGTCCGCGTCAACCTCGACAGCCACATCAGCCGTATCGACCTCGTCGGCAAGGACTCGATCGTGGTCCGCGACGGCAAGCAGGTCACCGAATTCCGCGACGGCATCCTGCCCTGGGCGCTCCAGCACAACGTCGCGCTGGTGTTCGACGAATACGACGCCGGCCGCCCGGACGTGATGTTCGTGATCCAGCGCGTGCTGGAGGTCTCGGGACGCCTGACGCTGCTCGACCAGAACAAGGTGATCAAGCCGCATCCGTCGTTCCGGCTGTTCGCCACCGCCAACACCGTCGGCCTCGGCGACACCTCGGGCCTCTATCACGGCACCCAGCAGATCAACCAGGGCCAGATGGACCGCTGGTCGATCGTCACCACGCTGAACTATCTCAGCCATGACGAGGAAGTGGAGATCGTGCTGGCCAAGGCCAAGCACTATCGCACGCAGGAAGGCCGCGACATCGTCAACAAGATGGTGCGCCTCGCCGATCTCACCCGTAACGCTTTCGCCAATGGCGATCTGTCGACGGTGATGAGCCCGCGCACGGTGATCACCTGGGCCGAGAACGCCGACATCTTCGGCGATATCGGCTTTGCGTTCCGCGTCACCTTCCTCAACAAGTGCGACGAGCTCGAACGTCCCCTGGTCGCCGAGTTCTACCAGCGCTGCTTCAACGCCGAGCTGCCGGAATCGGCGGTGAATGTGGCGCTGAGCTGATCTCTCACGGTGTGTCGTCCCGGCGAACGCCGGGACCCATACCGCGTGATGTTTCGATTGAAACGACGCTGATAGTTTCCTGACACGAGAGCGGCCGGTGGTTATGGGTCCCGGCGTTCGCCGGGACGACAGATAGGGTCAGATGACCACCTCCAACTCCAAATTCCGCAGCACCAAGGAAGCGCCGACCGAGCCGTTCAAGCGCTCGGTCGCCTCCTGCCTGAAGGCGATCGCCAAGACGCCGGAGCTCGACGTCTCCTTCGCGGCCGAGCGGCCGGGCCTCGCACCCGGCAAGGCGCGGCTGCCCGAGCCCGCGCGCAAAATGACCAAGCGCGATGCCGCGATCGTGCGGGGTCATGCCGATTCCATCGCGCTGAAGATCGCCTGTCACGATGCCAAGCTGCATCGCAAGCTGATGCCCGGCAATCCGCAGGCGCGCGGCGTGTTCGAGGCGGTGGAGCAGGCACGGGTTGAGGCGATCGGCGCGCGCCGCATGGCGGGCGTTGCCAAGAACCTCACCGCGATGCTCGACGACCATTTCCATCGCGGCAAGTTCGACGAGATCACCGACCGTGCCGACGCCCCGCTGGCCGACGCGCTGGCGATGCTGGTGCGCGAGCGCCTGACCGGCATGGCGCCGCCGACCGCCGCGAAGAAGATGGTCGATCTCTGGCGTCCCATTCTCGAAGACAAGATCGGCAAGCGGCTCGACCGTCTCGACACCCTGGTCGAGGACCAGACCCGGTTCGGCGACGCCGTGCACGATCTCCTGACCGCGCTCGATATCGGCGACGAGCGCAACGCCGACAGCGAAGACAATGACGAGAACGACGAGAACCAGGACGGCGACAACGACCAGTCCGGCGCCGAAGGCTCGCCCGATTCCGACGCCGCGCAGGAGATGAGCGCCGACCAGGCGCAGGCGAGCTCGGAAGAGATGAGCGAGAGCGCGATGGAAAGCGCGCAGGCCTCGACCTCGGACACGTTCGACGACGGCGAGCTCGGTGACGACGAGACACCGGGCGAGGCGACGCGTCCGAATTCGCACGGCAAGAACGAGCCGCGCGGGCCGGAATATCACGCCTTCGCGCCGAAATTCGACGAGATCATCGCCGCCGAAGACCTCTGCGACCATGACGAGCTGGAGCGCCTGCGCGCCTATCTCGACAAGCAGCTCGCGCATCTGCAAGGCATCGTCGCCCGCCTCGCCAACCGCCTGCAGCGCCGCCTGATGGCGCAGCAGAACCGCGCCTGGGAGTTCGATCTCGAAGAGGGCATTCTGGACCCCGCGCGCCTGTCGCGCGTCGTCACCGATCCCTATCATCCGCTGTCCTTCATGCACGAGAAGGAGGCGACGTTCCGCGACACCGTGGTGACGCTGCTGCTCGACAATTCCGGCTCGATGCGCGGACGGCCCATCACGGTCGCCGCGACCTGTGCCGACATCCTCGCCCGCACGCTGGAGCGTTGCGGCGTCAAGGTCGAGATTTTGGGCTTCACCACGCGCGCCTGGAAGGGCGGGCAATCGCGCGAGGCGTGGCTTGCCGCCGGCAAGCCGGCCAATCCGGGCCGTCTCAACGATCTCCGCCACATCATCTACAAATCCGCCGACGCCCCCTGGCGCCGTGCGCGAAAGAATCTCGGCCTGATGATGCGCGAGGGGCTGCTGAAGGAGAACATCGACGGCGAGGCGCTGGACTGGGCGCACAAGCGCCTCTTGGGTCGGGCCGAGCAGCGCAAGATCCTGATGATGATCTCGGACGGTGCGCCGGTCGACGATTCCACGCTGTCGGTCAATCCCGGCAATTATCTCGAGCGGCATCTGCGCCACATCATCGAGGAGATCGAGACCCGCTCGCCGGTCGAGCTGATCGCGATCGGCATCGGCCATGACGTGACGCGCTACTACCGCCGCGCGGTGACGATCGTGGATGCCGAGGAGCTCGGCGGCGCCATCACCGAGAAGCTCGCCGAACTCTTCAGCGAGACCAACACCGCACCAACCCAGCCGGCCGGTCGCCCGCGACGCAAATTGCATTCGTGAGCACGCATCGATCCCGCCGCAGCTTCCTTAGGCACGCAGCGGCGGGATTTTCCACTCTCGCACTCTCCCGCCTGGCGCAGGCGCAAGCCGCGACCGAGCCGCAGCCGCGCGCGCTTCAGGTCGAGAACGCCGTCGTCGAGCCTGTCAGCGTCGAGGTCAACGCGCGCGCCATTCCCGATTTCGAGCCGCGTGACCGCACGCGCACGCGCTTCGGCTCGCTGGACTATCGCAGCGGTCTGGTGCTGACCTCGCCCTATCGCGGTTTTGGCGGCCTGTCCGGCATCCGGCTCGATGCCAAGGGCGAGGGCTTCCTCGCGGTCTCCGACCAGGGCGGCTGGTTCACGGGTCGCATCCGCTATTCCGGCCGCAACATGGCCGGGCTCGCCGACGTCGAGGCCGCGCCGCTGCTCGGCGCCGAAGGGCGGCCGATCACGGAAAAGCGCCTGTGGTGGGATTCGGAATCGATCGCGCGCGACGGCAATTTCGTCTATGTCGGGCTCGAGCGCGTCAACCAGATCCTGCGCTACGATTTCTCCAAGGGCGGCACGCGCGCGCGCGGCGAGGTGGTACCGGTGCCGGCGGGCGTGCGCAAGCTGCCGTCCAACAAGGGACTCGAAGCGCTGGTCGTCGTGCCCAAAGGCAAAGACCAGAACATGCCGCTGGCGGGCACCCTGATCGCCTTCTCCGAGCGCGGGCTGGATGCCGACGGCAACCTCACAGCCTTCCTGATCGGCGGCCCCACGCCCGGCCAGTTCAGCGTGCGCCGCACCGAGAAATACGACATCAGCGATGCCGTGCTGCTGCCCTCCGGCGAGCTTCTGATCCTCGAGCGCAAATTCTCCTGGTTCACCGGCGTCAACATCCGCATCCGCTCGATCCCCCTGAAGTCGATCGCGCCGGGCGCGCTGGTCGACGGCCCCGCGCTGTTCGCCGCCGATCTCGGCCACGAGGTCGACAACATGGAAGGCATCGACGCCCACGTCACGCCCGACGGCGAGACCGTGCTGACGCTGATCTCCGACGACAATTTCTCGATGCTGCAGCGAACCCTGCTGCTGCAGTTCACGCTGGCGGAGTAGGCCGTGTCGTAGCCACCATTGCGCTCGCGTGTCCCGGACGCGCTGCAACGCGCGAGCGTTGCTGCGCAGAGCCGGGACCCAGGAAACCGCGCGTTCGCTGTTGCATGGGCCCCGGCTCTGCGGCGCATCGCTGCGCGCTGCGCGCTGCGCGCTGCGCCGTGTCCGGGGCACGAAACCGCCGTCGAGCGGCAATGCATGGCCCTGCCCGCTGCCATGCCGCCCGCGAGGGCTGGCAATCTGCCGTCCGCCCATTACACTCCATGCAATTGCTTCCATCCCTCTTACCGGAACTCCCCCGCATGAGCGTCCTGTTTTCCCCGATCAAGCTGCGCGGCCTGACGTTGAAGAACCGCATCGTGGTGTCGCCGATGTGCCAGTATTCGGCCGACGACGGCGTCGCCAATGACTGGCACTTCACCCACATCAACAATCTCAGCCTGTCGGGCGCGGCGATGTTCTGCATCGAGGCGACCCATGTCGAGGCGATCGGCCGCATCACGCCCGGCTGCCTCGGGCTCTACAGCGATGCCGCCGAAGCCGCGCTGAAGCAGGTGCTCACCTCGGTGCGCAAGCATTCCTCGACCGCGATCGCGATGCAGCTCGCCCATGCCGGCCGCAAGGCCAGTAGCGCGCGGCCATGGGACGGCGGCCAGCTGATCCCGGTGGAGCAGGGCGGCTGGCAGACGGTGGCGCCATCGGCGCTGCCGCACAAGGAGGGCGAGGCCGCCCCGCTCGCGCTGGACGCGGCGGGCCTCAAGCGCATCCGCGAGGCCTTCGTCGACGCAGCCCGCCGCGCGGAGCGCATCGGCATCGACGCCATCGAGCTGCACGGCGCGCACGGCTATCTCTTGCATCAGTTCCTGTCGCCGATCTCCAACAGGCGCACCGACGAATATGGCGGGAGCTTGCAGAACCGCATGCGCTTCCCGCTCGAGATCTTTGATGCGGTCCGCGCCGTCTTCCCGCACGACAAGCCGGTCGGCATGCGGGTGTCGTCGACCGACTGGGTCGAGGGCGGCTGGGATCTGGCGCAGACGATCGAATTCGCCAATGCGCTGAAGGCGCGCGGCGTCGACTGGATCGACGCCTCCTCCGGCGGCGTCTCGCCGCTGCAGAAGATCCCGCTCGGCCCCGGCTATCAGGTGCAGTTCGCAGACAGCATCAAGCGCGAGACCGGATTGCCGACGATCGCCGTCGGCCTGATCACCGACGGCAAGCAGGCCGAAGAGATCGTCGCATCCGGCAAGGCCGACATGGTCGCGCTCGCCCGCGGCATGCTCTACGACCCGCGCTGGGCCTGGCACGCCGCCGCCGATGTCGGCGGCGAGGTCGAGGCCCCGCCGCAATACTGGCGCTCGCAGCCCTCGACGCAGAAGGCGCTGTTCGGCAAGACGACGTTCGGGGCGAGGTAGGGGTGCGTGGTTGAGGCGCGTGTGGGGCGATACCCGCGCCACAAACTCTGCTGTCATCCCTGCGCACGCAGGGACCCATACCGCGTGATCCATCGATGGCGCGCGGTGGCGGTTGACAACTTAACTAAGAGTCTTCGCCTCACCACTTCCTGTGGTTATGGGTCCCTGCGTGCGCAGCGACGACAGCGGAGAATGTCGCGCGGCCTTTCGCCCGCCCCCCTCCGTAAATCTCCCCAGCTTCCACCCCCCGCAAAACTGGCCTAACCTTGCGCGACCCAACTGCTCACGGAGGCCCGCCATGCGTTTTCGTGTTCGCAAAACCGCCCATGTGTTCGAGCGCGTGGGGCTTGCGATGGCCGGCGCGGCGTGCGGGCTGTTCGTCGGTGCCTATGTGGGATCGGCGATATCGGCGCTCACCACCCAGGGCTTTCTGATGGTGATGATGGTGCTGGGCTTTGTCGGCTTCTATCTCGGCATCGACACGCCGCAATTGCCGTTCGACGAGGCGCATAGCGCGATCGACGCCGCCGAATTCCTCAGCGCGGCCGGCACGCTCTGCGCCACGCTCACCGCGCTCGCCTCCGTCGCCGTCATCGTGCTCCGCCTCGATCCGCACCTGGCCTGGACCTGGCTGGCTCTGCTCGGCTGGGTCGCCGGCGTCGCCATGCAGATCGTCGGCGGTGCGAAAGCGAGGATGCGGAAGTAGCCTTCTCTTCACTCTCCCCTGGAAGGGGCAAGACGTCCCTCAGAACACCACACCCACCCGCGTGCCGCGCTTCCAGGCGATGCGGCAGCGCTTCTTGGTGTTGACGTGCAGCAGCTCGAAGCGATCGGGGATGTTCACCTGGCCGCCGAGATCGACGCAGGCGCCGCCGGGCGAATAGTCGATCAGCGTGCAGTTGATGACAGGCGCGCGGGGGTCGGTGATGATCTTGGCCTGGCGCGACACCAGTCCTGCAGGCTTCACGCGGGCATATTTACGCGGATACATTGGCACTCTCCTCCAATTCCGCAGGTCTAGCGGCGGACACGGTGCAGGATGATGCGGAAGAGTTGATGCGATCCGGCTAAAGCGGGCGGGAGAATTTTAATGAAAAGTAGCGGCGAAGGCAGAAAGCGGCGGTAGCGGGGTGGGGCGTGTCGCCTCACACCGCCTCCGCCACATCCACCCCCGGCCGCACCGGCATCGGCACCGTCTCATACACCTTCGGCATGTTCACCGGCCGATAGTCCGGCTCCACCGCCATTCGCTTCAGCACGCTCTCATGCACATGCGCGCCCTTCGGAATGAGGCGCGGCTCGCAGTCGGGGATGTAGAAGCCGAACAGCACCTTCCGCTCCGGCCACTCCCGGTACTTCGCGCTCTTCGGAAAGAATTCCAGCAGCCGCCAGGCGGGCGTCATGGAATCGTGCAGCACGCCCGTCTGCCCCGTATAGGCCGGTTCCACATATTTGAACGGCGAGTTCTTGCGCTGGATGCCCCAGGCGAGCTGCTTGATGGTCGCCGGGTTGAAGTTCAGCCCCGCCTTCTCCGCCTCCGCGATCATCCAGATCAGCGGATATTTGGAGTCGCCGCTCTCGGCTTCCGGATAGCCGCCGCCGACGTCGCTGTGCACGCCGGAGAACCACACCTGCAGGATGTCCTGCGGCACCTTCTTCTCGTCGGGCACATAGCGGTTGCTCCAGAACTCCTGCGGCTCCCAGTACTTCTTCAGGCGGAACATGCAGCGCCGCTCGTCGATCGCGATCGCCTGCCGAAAAATCTCGACGCTGGGATTGCGCAGCGTGAAGGCGAGCTCCTCCAGGCTCGGCCAGAACAGCCGGTCGGCGCGCGGCACGATCACGCTCGCCACCGTGTCCCACACGCCGACGAAGTGGATGGTCGGCCAGCGCGTCGAGGTGATGCGCGCGAACTGCGCGGCGAGATCGAATTGGTCCTTCGGCAGCGGCCCCTGGTCGTCGAAGGCGACGTCCTTGAGGTCCTCGACGTCGTTGCCGCGCCCGGTGCCGGAATATTGCTTGTAGGCGACGAGACCGCTTCCCGCGAGATTCGCCTGCTCCGGCCTGATCAGGCCGATCTTGTGGATCAGCCCCGCCAGCACCCGAACCGTGTAGGCCCCGCGCGAAAAGCCGAACAGATAGATCTTGTCGCCGGGCGCATAGTGCTCGACCAGGAAGCAATAGGCCGAGAGCACGTTGGCATCTAACCCGTAGCCGGTGGCGAGCCCCAGCACCAGGTTGATATTGGCCTTGAGCCGGTGCCACGTCGTCGGCTCCGTCACGGTGCCGACGCCCGGATCGTAAAACACCATCTGCCGCGGCGACGTCCTGTCGGTCTTGCGCAGGCAGCGATAGAGCTTGAGGACGTTGGAGATGTTCTCCGAGATCTCGTTACCGGTGCCGTCACAGCAGATGACGAGGTTTTTCGGCGCGGTCGTGCGGTCGTGCTCCAAGGGTCATCCCCTCCCGGTAATGCTACCGGGACGAGTATAGCAAAAAAGCGCGACGGCGAGGAGCCGGCGACGTCAGCCGCGACGGCGCTGCGCTCCCTCGCCCCGCAGGTGGGGCGAGGCGAAGGAAGCCGCTACTTCTTCTTGCCCGGTCCGAAATCCGGCTGCCAGGCCGCATCCTTGCGGCTCGGCGCTGCCGCGATCACCTTGGCCTTGTCCTTCTTCGGCTTCTTGGTCTCGCGATTGCCGCGTTGCTGTCCCTTGGCCATGTCGGTCTCCTCCTGAAATTTCTCTGGCGGTGCGAGTTCGTCCAGTTCGTCCGATTGCAGCACGCGTCCGCGCGGCGTGCAGACCTTCACGTCGATGGCGCCGTCGCGCAGAAACTTTCGCGCCAGCCGCAGCGCCAGGCCGGCACTGCCGCGGCCGAGATTGGCGCAGCCATATTCGCTGGTGGCGCTGACGAGATAGGGCACGCGAATGGCCCTAGCCATTGAAGATGGCCGCCGCGCACACCAGCAGCAGAAGGAACAGCGGAACCACAACCGGCGGCACGATCCATTCGGAAAGGCGAAACTGCGACATGCTCGCTCCTGCTCGAACTTGCGGCGGGAGCGCACGTCACCCTCAGTCACCGGTCGAAGCCGTTGCGAGATGTGCGGTGATGCGATGACTCTACGCCTGCATCGCGCCGATAGCGAGGGCTAAAACGCCGCGCGCGCAATCACCACGCGTGCCGCGTTGGCGCGCGCTGCCGACAATAACGCTGGCTATTGCCGCGCAATGCGCGCATGCTCGCGCTCGCCAGCGTCCGGTGGGGCCCCTCTTTTTGAAAGGCAGGCGCGCATGACCATCCGCTCGCGGCACGAATCCGTGACGTTCAAGCATCCGTTTCACATCCGCGGCATCGCGCGCGAATTGCCGGCGGGCCGCTATGACGTCGTCACCGACGAGGAGATGATCGAGGGCCTGTCGTTCGCCGCTTGGCGCCGCGTCGCCACCATGATCACGGTGCCCACCGAGGGTGCGCGCGGCGGCACCACGGAAGTGCATGCGATCGGCTCGGTCGACCTCGCGGACGCTCAACGCATCGATGCGACCGCCCATGACTGATGTTCCGGTCGATCTCGACAAGCACCGCGGCATGGCTGCGCAAAAGGCCACCGATCTGCGCCGCGCGCTGGCCGAGGTCGAGAACAATGTCCGCGAGCTGCGCGAGCGCGAGGCCGATCTCGAAAGCCGCATGCTGACGGTGCCGGCGATGTCGTGGCCGGAAGCCGCGGTGAAGGCCCGCTATCTGCTCAACCTCTACGCCGCGAGCCTGCCCAGCGAGGACACCCGCCACCGCGCGCTGGTGGCCGCCCTGTTCGACGATTTCGCAAGGCTCAACGGCGACGGCTGAAGGCGGCCGCTACACAGGTGTCGTCCCGGACAAGCGAAGCGCAGATCCGGGACCCGTAGCCACGGAATTGAGTTGTTGCAGATGCTCGTGCCACGGCGTGTTTGATCAAGCCGACCGGGTCATAGGTCCCGGCCCCCCGTGCGCAATTGCGCACCAGGCCGGGACGCGCGCAGTACAGGAGTAACCCCATGACGCTCACCACCAGCCGCTTCATCGGCCACGACCAGGACCGCGGCATCGTCCAGTTCTCGATGCAGGACGGCGCGAAGGAATTCGCCTGCGCGATCTCGACCTCCGCCATGGACGACCTCGAGCGCGGCCCCCGCGCCCGCCCCAATGAGCGCGAAGCCCAGTTCACCCGCCTGCGCGAGCGCATCGAAGCCTGCGCGGGCCGGAAGTATCAGGCGACGGAGTTCGAAGGGACGCCACCGGGGATCGTGCTGCGGAGCATTGATTTTCGGGGGTAGGGGGAGGCTGCGCGGAGCAGCGATCCCTTCATTGTCTTAGCCGGCGGCGAGCCCTGGCCCCCAGGCTGACGTTGACCTCCCAGTCGGGCCCGCCACCGTGCCGCCGCCTGGATCGTAGACGTGCCTCCGGGTGGTGCGACCGGGGCAAGCATGGCCGAAACGGAGTGGAAGCGCCTGCCTTTGGCAGAAATGCCGACTGCATCCGGAGATTGATAGTACCATATGCTCCATCACAGCTAGTGGAGGGGGCATATGGCTATCAACCTGGATGGCAACTGGACGTCGGGCAAGGCCTTCGATCTACATACCGTATCGAGCACCCACCTCGGGACGGATGAGTCCGGTCATGATCGATTTGACAATACCCGCAGTGAGATGGGCGAGCTTGTGTATCAGCTCAAGTACAAGGGCGATAAGTCCAAGGTTCAGCAGATTGTTACGCTACTCGACGATATCAAGGGAATTGAAGGGTTTGATTTCATCATTCCCATTCCGCCGACGAAGAAGAACCGTCCTGTCCAGCCGGTCGAGCTGATCGCGGAGGCGCTTGGTGCAAGGCGCAAAGTAGCTGTGGTGAAGGGCGCGCTCACCAACAGCGGCTCCGAGGAACTGAAGGGCATCACCGACCCGATCGCGCGCAAGGAACTCCTCGATGAAGCCCTAGAATTGGACACCTCCCAAGGAAAGTTCAAAGGCAGGAAAGTACTGTTGATCGACGATCTCTACCGCTCGGGTTCTACGCTACGCGTCGCGACCGATTTGCTGTATAAGCAAGGCGAGGCAGCGCAGGTCTCCGTCTTGACGATGACCAAAACGAGAAGCAATCGATGACCACCGTTTTTCTGTCCGGCTCTCGAAAGATTGCCCGTATCGGCAATGAGGTTCGCAGCCGGCTGGAAAATATGGTCCAGAATGGGCTGACGATCATCACTGGCGATGCCAATGGTGCAGACAAGGCCATGCAGTCATGTCTGCACGAGTTGGGCTATTCCGACGTGACGGTCTATTTCGTTGGAACTGCGCCGCGGAACAACGTCGGAAGTTGGCCGACCCGAAACGTCGTTGCCGACGCGAAGTTGCAGGGACGGGATTTTTACGCCCAAAAGGATCGAGAGATGGCTAGGGCCGCCGATCTCGGCTTTGTCCTGTGGGACGGGAAGAGTCCCGGCTCGGTCCAGAACATGCTGTGGCTCGCCGCGCGAAAAAAGCCGGTCGTCGTCTACGTCGCTCCCGAAAAACAATTCTACAACTTCAGAAGTGAGAACGAGCTGGTCGATCTTCTCAGCAGTTGCGATGACGAAACTCTGGACGATCTTGCTCGGAAAATTTCGCTGCCCGACCGCTTGAAGAAGGCGAACCGAACTCAGCAAGCATTCAATCTCTGAGGCTGCAGCAGATGACGAGGTTTTTCAGCTCGGGCTTGTGGTCGGTCGTGTGCGCGTGATCTACGGGATGCGCCTCCGGGTGATGCTACCGGGGCGAGTATAGTAGGATCTTGGAGGGCCGCGATAACTGACTTGGTTTGAGTAGCGCCATCGAACTGGAGTGCGAAGTTTAGGAAGGGCAATAGTTGCCCTCGATTGCGTCGAACGCGTCTTCTGGTCCGCTGCTAGGACGTCGTCGGTTTACGAACAGTCCAGTGGCGTTGAATCATTATTTGCTCCTCTGAATGGATATCTTTGGGAGTGAAAGTGACTTTGAGTAGTCGCGTTGGCAGATATAGCTCCTCCCTGAGCGTATCGATTAGATCTGACCGATATGTTCGCGAGTAACGAATCGGCGAGCTCGCCCATTCATCGTTAATTCGAAGGGCGTTGATGCCGCCAATATAAATGGCGTCGACGAGAGTTCCGGCTGGATCATCCTTTGTCGATATTGTCACCGCGAGATCATGGTCCTTCCCGGGCACTGCATAAAAGTCACTGGAAGTAGCCGTCAGTGCTCTTGCGATAAAATCGAAGCTATCTGCAAGCGCCGAATGTCTCTGCAGTTCAAAGACTTCATCGAAGTGGCGGCTCTTTACAGCGCTACGCAACTTTCCGTTGCTGTCGAAATAGATCTCGAAAAGCATGCCATCCAGGATCGCCTTGCGTTTGTCGACGGCATAGCCGTTCGTCGTGCTTACGAAGTTTTGCAAGAAGTAGATCGAATCGCGCGCGCTTCCGCATGCCGCTTGATAGATATTCCGGCCAATCACGAAGAGGCTGTTCTTTTCCATCGTCTGCACGGACGTCTTATCTAGCAGACGAAGTGCCGAGTTTTGTGAGTACCAATTATGAGTTTTTAAGCCAGAAATGATTTGGTGAGACGTTATCGCCGGATCGATGACGAAGAGGCGATCTGCGAGAGCGGTATCGTCATAGTCGTCTATAAGTTTGCCGAGGCTAAGATTGAAGTAGAACTCGCCCGAGAGTGATGTGTGTTCCCAAGACGTTTGCCGTCCCTTGCTTGCGGCGGCAACCGTATTTCGGACGCGCTTGAACATTGTTTCGATCGAGCAGTCGGCCGCGTCAATATGGTCCAAGAGAGCTGCGGTATAGGTGCCATTCCGTCCTTCGCCGTCGTAGGCTACTTCCCCCGGCGACGTAGCAAATCCGATGATCGTGCCCTTCGGGGCATAGACGGACGCGAGACCTCGCACCCCAGGGCTGCGATGCCACTTGCGCTCCCAAGGATTGCTTCGACACGCATCGAGAATTATGATTCTCGTAGCAGAGTTCGACTTCGCCAGGGCATCGACAACTTTGTCTAATGAGAGCGAGCTGTGTTTCGCGTCGTCCTCGGTTTCCATGTCTGTATCAATTGCAATTAAGTAGTTGGTGCCTTCAATCTGCATCCCATGCCCGGCAAAGAAGAAGAGCGCGACTTCATGGGTTTCTATGAATGTTCGGAACGTCTTGATCTGCTTATCCATCTCCTTGGCGGTGCAGTCTAAGGCAACGGTGACCTCAAAGCCGTAGCCTTTCAACTTGGCGCCAAGATCGGCTGCATCGTTGACCGGGTTCTTCAGGTCGTTTCCGTCTGGATAGCTCGAGTTACCGATCACCAGCGCGGCCATTGATCTCTTCAAAGCAATTCTCCAGGGAATGATTTTTGAGGGACAAGGGATCCGGCGTCGGGATTACCTTGCGCGGTGCGGAGCTTAATTCGAGGGAAGTAAACAAACAAAAACGGCCGGATCTTCCGATCCGGCCGTCCCGCAAAACTCTTACCGGCTAAGCCTACGCCACGCGACGCAACCTAGCCCCCGCCCAATTCTGGAAAGACTTAGCTGGCCTTCTTCGCCGGTGCGGCCGTCGGGCCGACCTTTTTCTGGATGGCGCGCTTCAGCTCGAGGGCGCGGGGCGACAGAAGGTCGGCCTTGGCCTTGAGCAGGAAAGCGTCGAGACCGCCATTGTGGTCGACGCTCTTGACCGCGTTGGTGGAGACGCGCAGGCGCACGTTGCGCTCCAGGGCTTCGCTGATGAACGTCACGTTGACGAGGTTCGGCAGGAAGCGGCGCTTGGTCTTGATGTTGGAGTGGCTGACCTTGTGGCCGACGAGGGGGCCCTTGGCCGTCAGTTCGCAGCGGCGAGACATGGTAGAAATCCTTAAGTTTCGAACCCCTAACGAGTGCGGCCGCCATTCTGGGCGCCACGGGGGCTAATTCTTCGTCCTTGCAGGGAGCGGGCGGACGTATAGGGGGGAAGGGGCGGGCAGTCAAGGTTTTGGACGGTCTTTTGGGGCCGCGCCCCGGCGGAGGCGCGCGAAGGGGCCGTCGTTATCACGGAAGGTGCCCCCAGAGGAAGAAAGCCCTCACCCGCGCTTCGCGCGACCTCTCCCGCAAGCGGGAGAGGTTTTAGAGCCCGCGGCTACCCCTCAATCACCAAAACGGCAATGTTTGTCGCGCCTTACCATCACATAAAGGGCGTATTCGCGCCTGAAGACTCCGGTGGAGTTCCCGGTTCGACACGCTCCGACACATTGCTCGCCGCGGTTTTTGGCTTAAGTAACAACCGTCGCGCCCCGATTGGATTGTTTCGTGCTCACAACGTCCCCTTTTGCGCCAGAACAGCGCTCAGTCCGCCCGCGCCTTGCCGGCTGGCTGGCGGCGCTTTGCGGTCTGGCTGTGGCCTGGGGCGCGGTGCCGGCGGCGGCGCAGGGCAAGCTCGAGGCGCAATATGAGGCCTCGCTGGCCGGCATTCCCGTCGGCAAGGGCGGCTGGAATATCGACATCCAGGACGATGTGTTCTCGGCAGCGGCTGCGGGCGGCACCTCGGGGCTGCTGAAGTCGTTCACGGGCGGGTCCGGCACCGGCGCCAGCCAAGGGCGCATCGTCAACGGCGCGCTGGTGGCGACCGGCTATCAGGCCTCCACCACCACCTCGAAGAAGACCGAAGAGATCCGCATCACGCTCGACAAGGGCAATGTGAAGGATTTTGCCATTCTGCCGGAGCCGCCGGTCGATCCCGACCGTATCGTCGTCACCGACGCGCACCGCCGCGGCGTCTGGGACCCCATGACGGCCTCGCTGCTGCGCGTGCCCGGCAATGGCGACCCTGTTACGCCGGAGGCCTGCCACAACTCGGCCCCGGTGTTCGACGGCCGCATGCGCTACGATCTCAAGCTCGATTTCAAGCGCATGGAGAACGTGAAGGCGGAGAAGGGCTATCACGGCCCGGTGGTGGTCTGTTCGCTCTATTTCGTGCCCGTCGCCGGCTACATCCCCGACCGCCCCGTGATCAAATACCTCGCCGCCCAACGCAACATCGAGATCGCCTTCGCCCCCGTCGCCGGCACCCGCGTCCTGGTCCCGTTCTGGCTGAAAGTGCCGACCCCCTTGGGGCCGGCCATGCTGGAAGCGACCAGCTTCATCACCACGGCCCAGCCGCCAAGGGTGGCGAAGACGCAGTAGGGCTGTCGCGCCTCTGTCCGCGTCATTCCGGGTTCGCGCCAAGAGGCGCGCCCGGAATGACGGCGGGATTTGAGCTAAAAGAAAATGCAATTATTTCAACCACTTAAATACTGTGCATGGGGTTGTTTTCGCAAAAAATGGTCCCGGCGGCTGGTTCCCGGAATCCATTTGACTCCTCCCCGATTCTGATTCGACTCCGCGCCGTCCCCAACTTAAGGGTTTGCGCCATCGAAAGGTCACTTGTACGGCGGCGCAAAACTCCATCTAGTTGCAGCCAATAAGACTCCCGCGACATGTTGCGTGAACGGAACATGACTCCAGGAGGAGTCAGCGATTCGGCCGCGATTCGTTCTAGAGTCGTTCCGAAGCTTAAGACAAACGGGAAAAGCGTCGCAAAGTGAGACAGTTGCGCGAGGTTTGGGGAGGCGCCGGATGCTCCGCTGCCACGTCCCGTCACCCTGAGGTGGCCGCTTCTTCAGCGGCCCTCGAAGGATGACGGGCTGATGGGGGCGGATCAGCCCCGAGCCCCGCCCCCGCCCAGACAGCACTGACATTCGCCCTATCAGCCACTACCTAATCCCCCAGATGCCCTTTTCCTCCTCCCCCTTCGCTTCCGAGCGCGCGCCGTCCGATCGCGTGCCTGGCGCCGGCGTCACTGCGGTGCTCGGGCCGACCAACACCGGCAAGACCCATCTCGCCATCGAGCGGATGCTGGCGCACCCTTCCGGCATGATCGGGCTGCCGCTGCGCCTCTTGGCGCGCGAGGTCTACAACAAGATCGCGAGCCGGGTCGGCAGCGAAGCGGTCGCGCTGGTCACCGGCGAAGAGAAGATCAAGCCGAAGAGCCCGCGCTATTGGGTCTCGACCGTCGAGGCGATGCCGCGCGACCTCGACGTCTCCTTCCTCGCCGTCGACGAGGTCCAGATCGCTAGCGATCTCGAACGCGGCCACGTCTTCACCGATCGCATCCTCAACCGCCGCGGCCGCGACGAGACGCTGCTCTTGGGCGCCGCCACCATGCGCCCGATCATCGAGCGGCTGTTGCCGGGCGTCTCCATGATCACGCGGCCGCGCCTGTCGCAGCTGGAATTCGCCGGCGACCGCAAGATCACGCGCCAGCCGCGCCGCACCGCCATCGTCGCGTTCTCGGCCGATGAGGTCTACGCCATCGCCGAGCTGATCCGCCGCCAGCATGGCGGCGCCGCCGTGGTGCTGGGCTCGCTCAGCCCACGCACCCGCAATGCGCAGGTGGCGATGTTCCAGAACGGCGATGTCGATTATCTCGTCGCCACCGACGCCGTCGGCATGGGCCTCAATCTCGACGTCGACCACGTCGCCTTCGCCTCCGACCGCAAGTTCGACGGCTACCAGTTCCGCCGGCTGACGCCGTCCGAATTCGCGCAGATTGCGGGGCGCGCCGGCCGCGCCACGCGCAACGGCACTTTCGGCACCACCGGCCGCTGCGCGCCGTTCGAGCCCGAGCTCGTCAACGCGCTGCAGAACCACACCTTCGATCCCGTGAAGATGCTGCAATGGCGCAACGCCAGGCTGGATTTCTCCTCGCTCGGCGCGCTCCAGGTGTCCCTGAACCTCGCCCCCGGCCATGAGGCGCTGACGCGCGCGCCCGTCGCCGAGGACATGCGCGTGCTCGACCACGCCGCCCGCGACGCCGAGGTGCGCGATGTCGCGCATGGCAAGGCGGCCGTGGAGCGGCTGTGGGAGGCCTGCCAGGTCCCGGACTATCGAAAATTGTCGCCGGCGGCCCATGCCGAGCTGGTGACCACGCTGTACGGCTTCCTGATGCGGAAGGGATGCATCCCCGACGCCTGGTTCGAGGCCCAGGTCACCCAGGCCGACCGCGTCGACGGCGACATCGACACGCTGTCGGCCCGGATCGCGCAGATCCGCACCTGGACCTTCGTCGCCAACCGCCCGGACTGGCTGAAAGACCCCGAACGCTGGCAGGGGATCGCCCGCGAGGTCGAAAATAAATTATCGGATGCGCTCCATGAACGCTTGACTGAGCGTTTCGTTGATCGCCGGACCAGTGTATTGATGCGCCGCCTGCGGGAGAACACGAGCTTGAATACTGAAATCGGCAAGACCGGCGAAGTCATCGTCGAAGGCCATGTCATCGGCCGCCTCGACGGCTTCACCTTTGCACCGGATGCGGCGGAAGCTGGTTCGGATGCGAAAGCCTTGCAGGCTGCAGCGCAAGCGGTGCTCGCCGGCGAGATCAACACGCGCGCCGAAAAGCTCGGCAACGCGCCGGACGATCAGTTCGTGCTGACCTCGGAAGGCACCATCCGCTGGACCGGCGACGCCGTGGCGCGGCTGTCTGCCGCAGAGGACGCGCTGCATCCGCGCATCCGCATCATCTCGGACGAGCGTCTCACCGGGGCGCCGCGCGAAAAAGTGCAGGCCCGGCTCGAGCTCTGGCTCAAGACCCATGTCGAGAAGCTGCTCGGGCCGATGTTCGAGCTCTCCAAGGCCGAGGACGTCACCGGCATCGCCCGCGGCATCGCCTATCAGCTGGTCGAGGCGCTCGGCGTGCTGGAGCGGCCCAAGATCGCCAACGAGCTGAAGGATCTCGACCAGCCCTCGCGCGCGGTGCTGCGCAAATACGGCGTCCGTTTCGGCGCCTATCACATCTATTTCCCCGGCCTTTTGAAGCCCGCCGCGCGTGCGCTCGCAGCGCTCTTGTGGGCGCTGAAGCAGGACAATGTCGATCTGTCCTCGCTGTCGGGCGCGCAGCATCTCGCTTCGTCCGGCCGCACTTCGTTCCCGGTCGACAAGGCGCTGCCGCGCGATGCCTATCGCGTGCTCGGCTACAAGCAGGCCGGCGAACGTGCCGTGCGCGTCGACATCCTGGAGCGCCTTGCCGATCTGATCCGCCCGGCGCTGGCCTGGCGCGAGAACGCGTCCGGCGAAAAGCCGGCCGGCGCCTTCGACGGCCGCAGTTTCGTGGTGACGCAGGCGATGACCTCGCTCACGGGATCTGCCGGCGAGGATTTCGCCTCGGTGCTGCGCGCTCTCGGCTATCGCATGGAGAAGCGTCCGCCGCTGCCGCAAAAGCCTGTCGTGGCCGCGACCGTCGCGGCCGAGACGCCGCCGGCTGAAGGCACCGCGGAGACCTCGACCGAGACCGCGGCGGAGGCCGTTGCCGGCCTGCCGGCGGAGCCCTCCACCGAAGCGGTCGCCGAGCCGGTCACCGTCGAAGATGCGCCCGGCATGGAGCTGCAGGACGAGCAGGCTCAGCAGGCCGAGCCTGTGCTCGAAGCCTCTCCCGAGGCCCCCGTCACGCCCGAAGACGCCCCCGGCATCGCGCCGCCGGCGGAAGAGCCCGCTGCGCCCGTCGAGGCTGCCGGCCTCGAAGCCGCTCCTGCCGAGACCGCCGCAACCGAAGCTGCCGCGTCCCCCGACGCCGCTGCGCCTGAAGCTGCGGCGGCGCCCGCCGAGCCCGAGCTGATCGAGGTCTGGCGTCCCGGCGGCCGTCACGAGGACCGCAAGCCGCGCCACGAGCGCCATCGCCACCAGCGTCACCACCATCAGCGTCCGCAGGCCGGCGCTGAAGCTGGCGCTGCACCCGGTGCGGCGAGCGCCGCGCCCGGCGAAGCAGCCGAGGGCGCGAAGCCGGGCGAGCGCCATCGTCATGGCGGCCATCGCAGGGATGGCGGCAGAGACTTCCGCAAGCCGCGCGAAGGCGGCGAAGGCGCGCCGCGTCCCGAGGGGCGCGACGACAAGAATCGCCGCTTCGAGGGCAAGGATCGCGATAACAAGGATCGCGACAACAAGGGCCGCGATCGCGACAAGGGCAAGTTCGGCGGAGATCGCGACAAGGGCCGTGACAACCGTGGCCGTGACCGCGACAAGGGCCGCGACCGCCAGGGCGGACCTTCGCTACGTCCCTACGCCTCGAGCGCGAATCCGCGCGAGCGCGATCGTCCGGCCGATCCGAACTCGCCCTTCGCCAAGCTCGCTGCGCTGAAGGAGCAGCTCTCGGGGCGCAAGGAGTAGTCCCACGAGCGAGCGGCAGCGCCTCGACAAGTGGTTGTGGCACGCGCGGGTGGTGAAGGCGCGCACTTCCGCGGCCGAGCTCGTCGAAAAGGGCCATGTTCGCGTCAACGGTGAGCGCGAAAAGTCGCCAGGGCATGCGATCAAGATCGGCGACGTCATCACCGTCGCGCTGGATCGCACCGTGCGCGTCTTGAAAGTCACAGGCTTCAACGAACGCCGCGGCGACGCTGCCTCGGCACGGGTGCTCTACGAGGAGCTCGGGATGCGCAATTAATTGCGCATCGCATTCATTTCTTGGTCGATCAAACGCGCAAAGCCGTCATGATCGAGCTTTCCCGACCTTGCGGCGCCCGGCCATCCGCGCTACGCAAGCCCCGACTTTTAAAAGAGCTTTTCGGAGCGTTGGATGACTTACGTCGTCACTGAAAACTGCATCAAGTGCAAGTACACCGACTGCGTCGAGGTCTGCCCGGTCGACTGCTTCTACGAGGGTGACAACATGCTCGTCATCCACCCGGACGAGTGCATCGATTGCGGCGTGTGCGAGCCGGAATGCCCCGCCGACGCCATCAAGCCGGATACGGAACCGGGGCTGGAAAAGTGGCTTTCGGTCAACGCCGACTACGCCAAGAGCTGGCCGAACATCACCCAGAAGAAAGAATCACCTGCCGACGCCAAGGAATTCGACGGCATGGAAGGCAAGTTCGAGAAATATTTTTCTCCGAACCCCGGCTCCGGCGACTGAATCGGGCCTAAACTTAACCCTAATAGCGGCGCCGCCGCCGAAAACCAGCCCTGAAGACCCCTAAATCATTGATTTTTGCGGGAAATGTGCTATATTGGGCACATTAAGCCGAACCCTGTCAGCCCCGTTGGCCCCGCTGGGTTCCCGTGAAACCAAATGTCGAACAGGGGCGTGGCAGTTTCCGCGCGCAGGCTGTGTCACAGAAAACGCGTAAAAAGAGTACTTCAGCGAGGGCTTCCCATAAGGAGGCCAAAAAAGTCGCCGCGGCCAGCCGTAGCGCATCCAAGGGTCGGACCGCGACGAAGGCGCCGGCTGCAAAGTCCTCGAAGAACAAAAGAAGCGCAATGCCTAACAAGACTGCCAAACCGGCCGCGAAAGCGACCGTTGCCAAGCCTGCTGCCAAGCCTGTCGCTGCCAAGGCTCCCGCTGCCAAGCCCGCCGCGTCGAAGGCTCCCGTTGCTGCTCCTGCCAAGGCTCCCGTCGCTGCCGCCAAGCCTGCTGTGAAGGCCGCTGCACCCGCGCCGAAGGTCGAGGAAAAGAAGGTCGTGACCCAGCGTCAGGGCTTCAAGGCCAATGAATTCGTCGTCTATCCCGCTCACGGCGTCGGCCAGATCCTGGCGATCGAGGAGCAGGAGATCGCCGGCGCGAAGCTCGAGCTGTTCGTCATCAACTTCATCAAGGACAAGATGACGCTGCGCGTGCCGACCGCCAAGGTCGCCAATGTCGGCATGCGCAAGCTGTCCGAGCCGGCGCTGGTGAAGAAGGCGCTGGAGACGCTCAAGGGCCGCGCCCGCGTCAAGCGGACCATGTGGTCGCGCCGCGCCCAGGAATACGAAGCGAAGATCAATTCGGGCGACATCGTCGCGATCGCGGAAGTCGTGCGCGACCTCTATCGCTCGGAGTCGCAGCCGGAGCAGTCCTACAGCGAACGCCAGCTCTATGAAGCGGCGCTCGATCGTCTCTCCCGCGAGATCGCGGTGGTGCAGCACTCGACCGAGACCGAAGCGGTCAAGGAGATCGAGGCCCAGCTCGCCAAGAGCCCGCGCCGCAACGCCAAGGCGGAAGCCGCCGAGGGCGAGGCGGATGCCGAGGGCGAGGCCGACGATACCGATGGCGACGACACCACCGTCGCCGACGAGGCCGCGTAAGCAGCTTCGTTCTGCGCAAGCAATCAAAAGCCCGGCCGGTTGGCCGGGCTTTTTGTTTGGGGTCGTAGCCGTCATTCCGGGGCTCGCGAAGCGAGAGCTACGGTGCGCAATTGCGCACCCGAGAATCCATTCAACCACCGTCTCTGCGCCTGATGGATTCCGGGCTCGTGCTCCGCACGCCCCGGAATGACGGCGGTGAGACCTTGGTGAAGGCCTACTTCACCGGCCGCTTCTCGAGCTTCCGCGCCAGCGTCCTACGGTGCATCCCGAGCCTTCTCGCCGCTTCCGAGATGTTAAAGTCCGTCTCGATCAGGGTCTGGTGGATGCGCTCCCATTCCAGCGTCTTGATCGAGGTCGGCCGCGCATCGAGTGCGACTTCGGCATTGCCTTCGGCCTTGTTGAAGGCGGCTTCGATGTCGTCGGTGTTCGAGGGCTTTGCGAGATAGTGGCAGGCGCCGAGCTTGATCGCCTCCACGGCGGTAGAGATGCTGGCAAAGCCGGTCAGCACCACGATCAGCATATCAGGATCATGCGTGTGCAAGAGCTCGACGCAGGCAAGGCCCGAGGCGCCGCCGAGCTTGAGGTCGACGACGGCGTGGCCGAAGGAGCGCTCCTCCAGCACGCTCCGCACGTCCTCGATCGAGGCGGCGAGCACGACATCATAGCCGCGGCGCTCGAACGAGCGCTTCAGCGTGCGCGCAAAGCCGGCATCGTCCTCGACGACGATGAGCGAACGGTCAGGCGTCAAAATTCCCCCCCGATCGCCAGCGTTGCGAGCGGCAGCGTGAGGCGGACGGTGGCGCCGCGCTTCCTGTGGTTCTCGGCGGTCACGGTGCCTCCGAGCTTGCGCACGACGTTCACCACCAGGAACAGCCCGAGCCCGCCGCCGGCGCGGCCCTTGCTGGAGTGATAGGGTTTTCCGAGCTGCGCCAGCATCTCCGGCGCAAAGCCCGGGCCGCGATCGCTGATCGACAGCACGAGATTGTCGCCCTCGCGCTCGGCGACGAGCTCGACCCATTCCCGCGAGACCTCATAGGCGTTGTCGAGCACGTTGAAGATCACCTGCTTCAGCGCGATGTCGGAGACGATGGCGACGTCGGCGCCGAACGTATTGACGAAGTAGAGCGTCCGCGCCGAGCGCGCGTCGCGCCACTCGTCGACCAGGGCGGTCACGAAGGCCGTCACCGTCGTCGGCGATGAGCCTTCGCCGCGTGCTTCGCCCGCCGAGACCAGGATTCCCGTCACGATCGACTTGCAGCGTTGCAGCGAGGTCTCCATCTCCGCGAGGTCCTCGGCGAGCTCCTGGTCGGCGGCAAGATCGGGCATGCGGCGCCAATCGCTGAGGATGACCGAGAGCGAGGCGAGCGGTGTGCCGAGCTCATGGGCCGCGCCGGAGGCGAGCAGGCCCATGCGGACGATGTGATCCTGCTCGGCGGCATGCTGGCGCAGCGCCGCCAGATGCGCGTCGCGCTCCCTCAGGTTTCGATTGATGCGGGTGACGAACACCACCAGCAGCACCGCGTTGAGCACGAAACCCAAGAGCATGCCGGCGACCGTGAGCGTGTAAGTCTCGCTCAATGGGTTGGGCGGCAGGTCCAGCGGGCGGTATGCCAGCGTCAGCCAGACGAAACTCGCGCAGGTCAGCGCGACCAGCGACCATGTCGAGCGGGCATCGAGCAGCACCGCGCCGAGCGTCACCTGCAGCAGGAACAGCGAGGTGAAGGGATTGGTGGCGCCGCCGGAGAGGTAGAGCTGCGCGGTCAGCGCGGCGACGTCCAGCATCAAGGCGACCAGCAGCTCGTTGTTGGTGATCGCGGCGCGATGGCGCACCCAGACCAGGCTGGAAACGTTGAGCAGCACCAGCGCGCCGATCACCGCGCCCATCCGCTCCAGCGGCAGGGGAATGCCGAGCCAGAAATGCACGCCGCCGATGGTCACGATCTGGCCGACCACCGCGGTCCAGCGCAGCTGGATCAGCAGCGCCATGTTCTTGCGGTTGGTCCCGTCGTCGGTCGGCGCTGCACCGATCAGCTCGCTGCGCGCGTCGGCCTGCGATTGCAGCGTGACGGCCAGCCCGTCATGCGCAAGTGTTTGGGAAAGCGTCTTCCCGTCGTCAGGCCTGTTCGACGATCGTTCCAGCATCTGATCCCGTCCTGCGGGCGAGGGCATCGGAGCCGCCAGCCGTTTCGTGGACGAAGCGTTTGCGGCGGAACAGCCCGCCGCCGAATGTGACGAAGAGTTTACCCGCCAGCATGAAAGCCAGGGCGAACCACGTCAGCGCGTAGATCAGGTGGTTATTGGGAAAGCGAACCACGGTCAATCCGCCGATGGGACCGCCGCCGGATTGTGATCCGGCATCGGCATCGACGAAGAAAGGCGCGACATCGTGCAGACCGCGGGCCGCCGCGATCTCGGCGACATCGCGCGAATACCAGCGGTTGTGCTGGGGCACGTTGTTCCGGAGGAATCCGCCTTTCGGCTCCGTGATGCGGAGCAGGCCGGTGATCTCGACCTGGCCGTCCGGATTGCCGTCCCGGCGCGTCGATGCGTCACGCCGCTCCGACGGCACGAAGCCGCGATTGACCAGGATCTGTGTGCCGTCGCTGCGCAGAAGCGGCGTCAGTACCCAATAGCCCGGGCCTTCCTCGGTGACGGCCTGGACCAGCGTTTCACGATCGTGGAGGAAGCGGCCGGTGAGGCTGACATGCCTGTATTCGTCGTTTGCGGCGGAGACGGTGGGCCATGAAGCGGGCGAGGGGATCGGCTGGGCCGGGGCGTGGACGCGCTGCTCGACGCGGTCGATCAGCGCCAGCTTCCAGGCGCGGCGCTCGATCTGCCAGACGCCGAGCGCGATCAGGAGAACAAAGGCCGTCAGCGAGAGGACCGTGAGCCACAGGGAGGGACGCGCAGCCTTGCCGTGCGCGCCGCTCGCCTTGCTTGTCACGGTCCTGATCTCGCTCACTTCATTCCGCTCATCTGGTGCATCGGCATCATGTTGCTGTTGAGGTGGCTCATCACCCACAGCGAACCCGACAGCGCGATCACCACCATCACGATGGTGAAGATCAGCGCCATCATGCTCCAGCCGTTCTCGGACGTCGTGTTCATGTGCAGGAAGTAGATCATGTGCACGACGATCTGCACGACCGCGAAGGCCATGATGACGAGCGCGGTGATCTGCTTGCTCGGCAGCGCGCCGCTCATCACCAGCCAGAACGGGATCGCGGTGAGCACGACCGAGAGCACGAAGCCGAGGAGATAGGTCGAGAACGTGCCGTGGGCGTGGCCGCCTTCGTGGTGATGATCGTCCGCATGGGCGGCATGGGTATCGGTGTTCATCGCAGAACTCCCAGGAGATAGACGAAGGTGAAGACGCCGATCCAGACCACGTCGAGGAAGTGCCAGAACATCGACAGGCACATCAGGCGGCGGCGGTTGGCTTCGATCAGGCCGAACTTCTGGACCTGCACCATCAGCGTCACCAGCCAGATCAGGCCGCAGGAGACATGAAGTCCGTGGGTGCCGACCAGGGTGAAGAACGCCGACAGGAAGGCGCTGCGCTGGGGCGTGGCGCCTTCATGGATCATGTGGGCGAACTCGGTGAGCTCGATGCCGATGAAGGCGAGACCGAACAGGCCGGTGATCGCCAGCCAGACTTGCGTCTGCGCGACCTTGTTCTGCTGCATCGTCAGCATCGCAAAACCATACGTGATCGACGACAGCAGCAGCATCGAGGTGTTCACCGCGACCAGGTTCAGGTCGAACAGGTCCTTCGGCGCCGGTCCGGCGGCGTAATTGCCGCCGAGCACGCCGAAGGTGGCGAACAGGATCGCGAAGATGAGACAGTCGCTCATCAGGTAGATCCAGAAGCCGAGCGAGGTGCTCCAGCCTTCCGGATGCGGATGCTCGTCGGCGAGGTAGAAGACCGGCTCGCCGGTCTGGGAGGGATTGACAGCGACAGTCATTTACTTGGCTCCGGCGAGCAGTTTGGTGCGCGCGTCCTCGGCCCGGATGACGTCTTCAGCCGGAATGTCGAAGTCGCGGTGATAGTTGAAGGTGTGACCGATGCCGACCACGAGCAGCCCGGCGAAACTCACGGCGGCCAGCCACCAGATGTACCAGATCAGGCCGAATCCCATCGCGGTGGCGAGGCCGGCAAGGATGATGCCGGTGCCGGTGCTGCTGGGCATGTGGATCGGCCTGAACCCGGTGAGCGGACGCTGGTAGCCGCGCTTCTTCATGTCCCACCACGCGTCATTGTCGTGAACGACGGGGGTGAAGGCGAAGTTGTAGTCCGGCGGCGGCGAGGAGGTCGCCCATTCCAGCGTGCGCGCGTCCCAGGGATCGCCGGTGACGTCCTTGAGCTGCTCGCGCCTGAGGAAGCTGACCGCGAACTGAACCAGCATGCAGACGATGCCGAGCAGGACGAGGAAGGCCCCGATCGCGGCGATGACGAACCAGATCTGCAAGGACGGGTCGTCGAACACGCGCAGGCGGCGGGTCACGCCCATCAGGCCGAGCACGTAGAGTGGCATGAAGGCGAGGTAGAAGCCGGTGACCCAGAACCAGAACGACATCTTGCCCCAGAACGGATCGAGCTTGAAGCCGAACGCTTTCGGGAACCAGTAGGAGATGCCGGCGAAGGCACCGAACACCACGCCGCCGATGATCACGTTGTGGAAGTGCGCGATCAGGAACAGGCTGTTGTGCAGCACGAAGTCGGCCGGCGGCACCGCCAGCAACACGCCGGTCATGCCGCCGACCACGAAGGTCAGCATGAAGGCGATCGTCCACATCATCGGCAGCTCGTAGCGGATGCGGCCGCGATACATCGTGAACAGCCAGTTGAACATCTTCGCGCCCGTCGGGATCGAGATGATCATCGTGGTGATGCCGAAGAACGAGTTGACGCTGGCGCCCGAGCCCATCGTGAAGAAATGGTGCAGCCACACCAGGTACGACAGGATGGTGATGACGACCGTGGCGTAGACCATCGAGGTGTAGCCGAACAGCCGCTTGCCGGAGAAAGTCGAGGTCACCTCCGAGAAGATGCCGAACGCCGGGAGAACCAAGATGTAGACCTCGGGATGGCCCCAGATCCAGATCAGGTTCACGTACATCATCGGGCTGCCGCCGAAATCGTTCGTGAAGAAGTTGGTGCCGACGTAGCGGTCGAGCGAGAGCAGCGCGAGCACGACGGTCAGGACGGGGAAGGAGGCGACGATGAGGACGTTGGTGCAGAGCGAGGTCCAGGTGAAGACGGGCATCTTCATCATGGTCATGCCGGGACAGCGCAGCTTGACGATGGTGCAGATCAGGTTGATGCCTGACAACGTCGTTCCGACGCCGGCGACCTGCAGCGCCCAGATGTAATAGTCGACGCCGACGTCAGGACTGTAGCCGATGTTCGACAGCGGCGGATAAGCCAGCCAGCCGGTGCGGGCGAATTCGCCGATGAACAGCGAGGCCATCACCAGCACCGCGCCGCCGACCGTCATCCAGAAGCTGAAATTGTTCAGGAACGGGAACGACACGTCGCGCGCACCGATCTGGAGCGGCACGACGTAGTTCATCAGGCCCGTGACCAGCGGCATGGCCACGAAGAAGATCATGATCACGCCGTGGGCGGTGAAGACCTGATCGTAATGATGGGCGTTGAGATAACCTTCGGAGCCGCCAAACGCGAGCATCTGCTGGCCGCGCATCATCAGCGCATCGGCAAAGCCCCGCAGCAGCATCACGATGCCGAGGATCATGTACATGATGCCGATGCGCTTGTGGTCGACGGTGGTGAACCATTCGCGCCAGAGATAGCCCCAGAGGCGGAAATAGGTGAGACCGCCGAGCAGGGCGGCGCCGCCGAGCGCGACAACGGCGAAAGTGCCAACGACGATCGGCTCGTGCAGCGGCAGCGATTCGAAGCCGAGCCGGCCGAAGATGAGCTTGAGAAGATCAGGAGACATGCGGGGATCTCTTTAGGAGTCTGACTTCGGACGCAGTCCGAGGAAGAAGGACGAGGACTCGAGCGGCGCGAAGCTCGGCCGCTTCAGGCCGGCGCCGAGCAGCGGCGCCGTGTCGACGGGAGCCAGGATGGACGCCGTGGTCTTGCCCTGCGGCGCATCGGGCGTGCAGGTGCCGGCCACGAAGGTCGGCTCCGGCCCGAGCGGGGTGCCGCGGCGGGCGTACTTGTCGTAAGTGAGCGGCAGGGTGTTGTTCAGGCCCTCATGGCCGTTGCCGCCCTTGGCGTCGATCGCCATCATCTCGCTCTGGCACATCTTGCCGGTCTCGACGCACATGTTGAGGATCAGACGGTAGAGATCGGAGTCGATCGTGCCGTAGCGGCGCACCGGCTCGTTCTGGCTGGGCTTTTCGAGCTGGAGATATTCGGCGCGGCCGAGCGACCCGCCGGCCGACTTGGCGCTGGCGATCCAGGCGTCAAAACCCTTGTCGTCGAGTCCCCTAAAGTTGAAGTGCATGCCGGAGAAGCCGGCGCCGCTGTAGTTCGCCGAGAAGCCCTTGTACGTGCCAGCGTGGTTGACGACGGCGTGGAGCTTCGTCTCCATGCCCGGCATCGCGTAGATCTGGCCGGCGAGCGCGGGGATGTAGAACGAGTTCATCACCGAGGACGCGGTGATGCGGAATTTGATCGGACGGTCGACCGGAGCTGCGAGCTCGTTGACGGTGGCGATGCCGTAGTCCGGATAGATGAAGAGCCACTTCCAGTCGAGCGCGACGACGTCGACCTCGAGTGGGTCCTTGGACTGATCCACGGCGCGGTCGGCATGGATGCGGCCGAGCGTGCGATAGGGGTCGAGCAGATGCGTGCCCATCCAGGTCAGCGCGCCCAGGCAGACGATGATCAGCAGCGGTGCCGACCAGATCACCAGCTCGAGCTTGGTCGAGTGGTCCCATTCCGGCTCGTAGCGAGCGGCCGTGTTGGACTGGCGATAGCGCCAGGCGAACAGCACCGTCAGCGCCATCACGGGAACGACGATCAGAAGCATCAGGACGGTGGAGATGATGACGAGGTCGCGCTGCTGGGCAGCGATATCGCCGGCTGGCGCCAGCACGACGTAGTCGCAGCCGCTGAGCGCGGCAGCCAGAGGTAGTAGCGCCAGGATCTTGAGACGAGACACGGGCCGAGCCTTTGAGAATGAGTTTCTTTTGCGGGGCCAACGGGTAGCTGCGGCGCAGCAATCCGGACATTGGACAATTTGTCCAATGTTGCAGTGCGGAATGTTGGGCCAGAGAAGGCCAGATTGCCCGGCGCCCGCCGGGCGGTCGGCTTTGGTTTTCAGGACGTTAAGGGCGCACGAATGGCGACGGCACAGACCCCTGCAATGGCAGACCTCCACTCGGGTGAGCACGGCCACGACCAGGCCAGTCCCGGCGAGATCGCCATCGGCGTCATCATCGGCCGCACCTCGGAATTCTTCGACTTCTTCGTCTTCGCGATCGCCTCGGTGATCGTGTTCCCGCGCCTGGTGTTCCCATTCGCGAGCGAGCTGACCGGCACGCTCTATTCCTTCATGATCTTCGCGCTGGCCTTCATGGCCCGTCCGATCGGCACCGTCATTTTCATGACGGTGGACCGCGCCTACGGCAAGACCGCCAAGCTGATCTCGGCGCTGTTCCTGCTCGGCACCGCCACGGTCGCGCTCGCGTTCCTGCCCGGCTATCACGACATCGGCGTTGCCGCGATCTGGCTGCTGGCTCTGGCGCGCATCGCGCAGGGTCTGGCCTGGGGCGGCGCCTGGGACGGCATGGCTTCGCTGCTGGCGCTGAACGCGCCGCCCTCCAAGCGCGGCTGGTACGCGATGGTGCCGCAGCTCGGCGCTCCGCTCGGGCTGATCGTGGCGAGCGCGCTGTTCGCCTATTTCGCCGGCAACCTCTCGGCCGACGATTTCTTCGATTGGGGTTGGCGCTATCCGTTCTTCGTCGCGTTTGCCATCAACGTCGTGGCGCTGTTTGCGCGCCTGCGCATGGTGACGACGGAGGAATATGCCTCGCTGTTCGAGACCCGCGAGCTTCAGCCCGCGCGCATCTCCGACACCGTCGCGAGCGAAGGCCAGAACATCATGTTGGGGGCGTTCGCGCCGCTCGCGAGCTTCGCGCTGTTCCACATGGTCACGGTGTTTCCGCTGTCCTGGGTGTTCCTGTTCACCCGCGAAAGCCCGGTGCGCTTTTTGATCATCGAGATCGTCGCCGCCGTGTTCGGTGTCGGCGCGATCGTGATGTCCGGCATCATCGCCGACCGTGTCGGCCGCAAGTCGCTGCTGATGGGATCGGCGATCGCGATCGCGATCTATAGCGGCTTTGCCCCGCAGCTGCTCGATGCCGGCGCGTTCGGCGAGACCATCTACATGGTGATCGGCTTCATCCTGCTCGGCTTGTCGTTCGGCCAGTCCTCGGGCGCGATCGCCTCGAACTTCAAGCAGGCCTATCGCTACACGGCGTCCGCGCTGACCTCCGACATGGCCTGGCTGTTCGGCGCCGGCTTCGCGCCGCTGGTCGCATTGCTGCTCGCCACCAATCTCGGCGTCATCGCTTCGGGCGCGTATCTGTTGTCCGGTGCGTTCTGGACGTTGCTTGCGCTCTGGCTCAGCGGCCAGCGTGAGGCCGGGGACATGGACGCGGGGACGCCGGAGACCAAGCGCTAGTTTCGTAGGGTGGGTTAGCGAAGCGTAACCCACCAACTTCGTTCCGCATGTGCCGATGCGCGGTGGGTTACGCCTTCGGCTAACCCACCCTACAAGAGCGCGATTCGGGTTCACGCTGAGCGTGCCCCGGGATGACGCGCTTAGCGCACGTCAATCCGCCACGATCTTCACGCGATCGCGCACCTTTACCTGCGCGGTGCGATCGAGGCCGTTCAGCACGCGAAAACGCTCGGCGGGATGATCGACGCCGGCCATGCGGTGGGAGAGCGATTCCACGGTGTCGCCGGGCTGCACGGTGATGACCTTGATGCGGAGCGGACGGGCGGCCTGGATCTCGTCCAGCGTCAGGCGGCGGAATGAATTGACGGTCTCGCGCGCGTTGCGCTCGCTCTCGGTCGACTTCTGCCGTGTCGCAAAGATGAAGCGATAGACGTCGCTGCCGAAGCGCAGCGCGTAGACCTTGAACTGCCACTGGTCGCCCTTGGCGGCGGCGGAGGCGGCCGGAAAGCCGTTGATGGTGATGTCTTCGGTGGAGGCCTTCTCGACGCCCTCCATCCAGCCGGAATTGAGGTAGTCGCCGAGCGACTGCTCGGCCGGCACCCGCACCACGTCGAAACGCATCGCCTGTGCGCCGCCCTCGCGCACGCCGATCACGGCCTGGGCGGTGTTGTCGAGCGTGAAATTGTCCGGCGCCTGGAAGGTGAAGCCCAGCTTCGGATGCAGGAAGCGGCGGCCGCGGACAAAACCTTCGCTGGGGTCTTCGCCGTAGACGAGGTTGTCGATCGCCGCGAGATAAGTCTCGCGATCGCGCTCGGCGCCTTCAGGCGCAGTATATTGCCGCGCAATGGTTTGCGCGTTCTGCACGCGCTCCGGGGTCGCCGGATGCGACGAGGTGAAATCCTGCGCGCGCGGATCGAGCGAGCTCTTGCCGGCCTTCAGCTCGGCATTGCGCTCCATCGCCGAGAGGAAGCGCGCCGCACCATAAGGGTCGAAATGCGCCTTGGCGGAGATGCCGACGCCGATGCCGTCAGCCTCGAACTCCTGCTTGCGCGAAAAGCTCGCCATGGTGAGCTTGGTCTTGGCCAGCGCGAGAGCGGTGAGGTCGGGGTCGTTGCTCATGTCGGTGACGACGCGGGTGACGATCGCGGCCTGGCGCGCCTGGTCCTCGCGCATCGCGGCGTGCTTGGACAGCACATGCGCCATCTCGTGGCTGAGCACGGAGGACAATTCCGAGGTGTCGCTGGCGAGCGCGAGAAGTCCGCGGGTGACATAGAGCTGGCCGTTCGGCAGCGCGAAGGCGTTCACCGCGCCGGAATTGAGGATGGTGACCTTGTAGCCCTGATCGGGACGGTCGGAGGCCGCGACCAGCCGGTCGACGGTCTTGGTGACGAGTGATTCGAGCCTGGGATCGTCATACGTGCCGCCATAGCTCGCCAGGATGCGCTCGTGCTCCTTCTCGGTGGCGGGGGTCTGTGCGACGGCCGGCTTCGGCTTCGGCATCGCGACGGTCGCCGGGACGGCCGCGGTCTGGAATCGGCCCATATCGCCGCAGCCCGCCAGCGCCGTGCCCAGCACGAGGCATAGCGCGGCCGGCGCAGCCCGCAGGCGGCGGCCCTCATTCCGTACGTGCCGTTCTAGCACCCCATTCACGTCGCTTAACCCGTGCCTGGCCTGATTTAAGGCCGTACCCCTGTCGGCTCGTTTGCGCCCAGCAACTCGACCTGCCCCACGAGCCGCACATCGATCCGCGGTCCCGTACTCCCCTCGACCCAGCCCCGGACGCGAATACGCTTACTTTCCATGGACTTAAGGGTGATTCCAGCGCTTTCGAACGCCGGTAGCGTGCGCTTTGAAATAGTCGCGGCAAAGCCACGTGTCCAGTTCCGTCCGAAGTTGAGGTAGGTCATTGCCCCAGCTTGCCGGACCGACAGGACTTTACCCTCGACCACCACAAAGCGCCCGATCCCCGCCAAAATATCGTCCGGACTTTCCGCGTTTTTTATGGCCGACGGGTCAGCCCAGCTGCCCTTTTTTTGGCGCCGCGCTTCGGCCTCCGACGTCATCAGGGCCGCCGCGCAGTCCTTGTCCGTGATTTCGGCCGAGACCATGGCGTCGCCCTGGGCGAGCAGCATGGCCTGCACCGGGGTATCGCTTTCGCCGATGAAGACCAGCGCGCCCTGGCGGCCGTAGCGGTCGGGTGTGTCGTCGCTGCCGCGAAGCGTCACGTCGCGGCCAGCGAGCAGCGAAGCCAGCGCCTGCTTCGTGGTCGCCGTCGGCTCGATTCCGGCGAGGCGGATTTCGCGGCCGTCGTCGAGACGGACGCTGCGGGCATCGACGATGGCGACGACGCGGCCTTCGCCTTGCGACTCGAACTGGCACGGTGCGGCGGACGCGGTGTGACTCGCGACGAGAAGGATTGCGATGATGAGGTGAAGCCGTTGCGCCACGTGACCCGGAAAGGTTGTGTTACTTGCTAACCATAACTCAAGCGTCGTGGGCCGCGAAGAGGGTTCGTCATACTCCGTCATTGCGAGGAGCTCTTGCGACGAAGCAATCCAGACTGTCTCCGCGGAAAGACTCTGGATTGCTTCGCTGCGCTCGCAATGACGCGGAAACATTTTGCGTCATTCCACCATTCCGCTTTGCGGAAAACATGCGCGGCATTCCTGCGCGCATCGCAGCTCGCGCTTGCTGCGCTCTTGCGCATGCGGCATGATTGCGGCAACAGCAATAACCAAGAGCAATAACCAAGCCGCCATCAGAGTACGGCGCGATAAGGGAGATCTTTTCCATGAAGACAATTTTGTCGGGCATTTTTGCCGCCGCGTTTGCCCTCAGTGCGAGCGCCGCCGCGCAGGCCCAGGACAAGCCACCGCTGAAGATCGGCGGCATCCTCGACATGTCGAGCCTCTATGCCGACATCACCGGTCCCGGCAGCGAGACTGCGGCCAAGATGGCCGTTGAGGATTTCGGCGGCGAGGTGCTGGGGCGCAAGATCCAGGTGCTCGCGGCCGACCATCAAAACAAGGCCGATCTCTCCGCCAACATCGCCCGCGACATGCTCGACAACCAGGGCGTCGAGATGATTTACGACGTCGCGGCTTCCGCGACCGCGCTTGCGGCCGGCGAGATCGCCAAAGCGCGCAACAAGATCGTCATCTTCAACGGCCCGGGCTCGATCCGTCTCACCAACGAGGCCTGCGGTCCCTACACCATCCACTACGTGTTCGACACCTACGGCCAGGCCAACGTGACCGGCCTTGCGGCCGTGAAGTCGGGCCTCGATAGCTGGTTCTTCCTCACCGCCGATTACGCCTTCGGCCAGGACCTGGAGAAGGACACCAGTGCCGTCGTCATCAAGACCGGCGGCAAGGTGCTGGGCAGCGTGCGTCATCCGCTCAACACGTCGGACTTCTCCTCCTTCCTGCTGCAGGCCCAGGCCTCCAAGGCCAAGGTGATCGGGCTTGCGAATGCCGGTGGCGACACCGTCAACGCGATCAAGCAGGCGGCCGAGTTCGGCATCACCAAGGGCGGCCAGAAGGTCTCGCCGCTGCTCGCCTTCGTCACCGACATCGACTCGATCGGTCTGGAGACCGCGCAGGGCCTGCTGCTCGCGGAAGCCTTCTACTGGGATCTCAACGACGACACGCGCGCATTCTCGAAGCGCTTCCAGGAGCGCGTGAAGCGGCCGCCGACCTCGGCACAGGCCGGCGTCTACTCCTCCGTCACCCATTACCTGAAGGCGGTGAAGGCGGCCGGCACGACCGATGCAGCGACTGTCATGAAGGTGATGAAGGAGACGCCGATCAACGACTTCTTCGCCAAGGGTGGCAAGATCCGCGAGGACGGCCGCATGATCCACGACATGTATCTGTTCGAGGTGAAGAAGCCGTCGGAATCGAAGGGCCGCTGGGACGATTACAAGCTGCTCGCCACCGTGCCCGGCAGCGAGGCGTTCCAGTCGCTGGAGCAGTCGCGCTGCCCGCTGGTGAAGAAGTGACGCGAAGCGTCATCCCGGGGCGCGCATGAGCGCGAACCCGGAATCCATCGGGCCGCAGTGATCGTCGACAAATGGATTCCGGGCTCGCGCTTCGCGCGCCCCGGAATGACGAAGGAAACAACAAGGGAGACGCCCCATGAACGACATGGTCCTGCAGAAGCTCGAAGGCGGGCTGCTCACCATCACGATGAACCGCCCGGAGCGGAAGAACGCGCTCAATCCCGAGATGGTGGCAGGGCTGGTCGAAGCCGCACGCCGTGCGGCTGACGATCCGGAGGTGCGCGCGGTGCTGTTCAAGGGCGCCGGCGGCAGCTTCTGTGTCGGCGGCGACGTCAAGTCGATGGCGGCAGGCCGCGCCCCGCTGCCGTTCGAGCAGAAGCTTGCGAATTTGCGCCGCGGCATGGAGGTCTCGCGCATCCTGCACCAGATGCCAAAGCCCGTGGTGGCGCAGCTCGATGGTGCCGCGGCCGGCGCCGGCCTGTCGATGGCGCTGTCTTGCGATCTCCGCATCGCTAGCGAATCCTGCAAGATCACCACCGCCTTCGCCAAGGTCGGCTTCTCCGGCGATTACGGCGGCACCTATTTCCTCACCCAGCTGCTCGGCAGCGCGCGGGCGCGCGAGCTTTATCTGATGTCGCCGGTGCTCACCGCCAGGGAAGCGCATGCGATCGGCATGGTGACCAAGGTCGTGCCCGATGCCGAGATCGACGCCGCCGCGCATGAGCTCGCGCTGTCACTGGCGCAGGGGCCGTCGATCGCGCTCGGCTTCATCAAGCGCAACATCAACAATGCCGAGCATCTGCCGCTGGAAGATTGCTTCGACGGCGAGGCGATCCATCACACCCGCTGCAGCGACACCGAGGATCACAAGGAGGCCGCAAAAGCCTTCGTCGAGAAGCGCAAGCCGACCTTCAGGGGCGCCTGACCATGGCGCCCTATCTACGGTTGCGGCAGATCTGCCTGGTCGCGCCGCAGCTCGCGCCCGTGATCTCCGACATCGCGGCGATCATGGGCCTCGCCGTCTGCTACCGCGACGGCAATGTCGCAAAATACGGCCTGGAGAACGCGCTGCTCCCGGTCGACACGATTTTGCTGGAGGTGGTCGCGCCCTTCAAGGACGGCACCACGGCCGGCCGCTTCATCGAGAAGACCGGCGGCCGCGGTGGCTACATGGCGATCTTCTGCTGCAATGATCCCGACGAGCGTGGCCGCAACGCCAACGCGCTTGGCGTGCGGACCGCGAACGTCATCGACCATGCGCCCTATCACGGCGTCCAGCTCCACCCCCGTGACTGCCGTGCCGCCTTCATCGAGTTGAATCACACCGACGGCAGCGATGACATCCTGGGCGCTTATCCGCCGGCCGGCCCGGATTGGCAGAAATTCATCCGCAAGGATGTGACGCTGGCGCTCACCGGCGTGGAGATGCAGAGCCCTGATCCGGCGGGGCTGGCGGAGCACTGGGGCAAGATCATCGGTGTTGCGCCTGAAGGTGCCGAGCTGAAACTGCCCAACGCCACCTTCCGCTTCGTGAAGGGCGCCAGCGAGATCATGAGCGCGCTCGAGTTTCGGGTCGCGGATCGGGCGAGCGTGCTGCATGCCGCGAAAGCCAGGGGGCTCGCGGTGGCGGGGAACGAGTTCCTGCTTGGCGGGGTGACGTTCCGGCTTGTGGCTTAGGAGTTGCCTCACCTACCGCCGTCGTCCCGGACAAGCGAAGCGCAGATCCGGGACCTCCGCGCGAGCACTTGCGCTCCTCGCCATAGCCACAGGGAGTGGTTTGGCGAAGACTCGTAGTGCCCAGCTTTGCGCGACAATCTCTTCCTGTGGTTATGGGTCCCTGCTTTCGCAGGGACGACAGGGGAGGATGCCGCGACGCTGACGTGATACGAAGCTACCTCCCCTTGAAATTCGCCGCGCGCCGTTCTTCCGTGGCCTTGACGCCTTCCTTGAAATCCTCCGTCGCGCGCAGCCGTGTCTGCTCGGCGAGCTCGTGGTTGGTCGCAGCCATGACGCGGTCGGCCAATCCGGCGCGCATCGTGGCGCGGGTGGAGAGCAGGCCGAGCGGGGAGCATTCGGCGATCTCGCCGGCGAGCTTCATCGCGGCCGCCTTGACCTGGTCCTGCGGCACCAGCTCGTTGGCGAGGCCCCATTTGTAGGCCTCTTCGCCGGTGACGCGGCGGCTGGTGTAGAACATCAGCTCGGCGTTGTTCTTGCCGATCAGCTCCGGGAGCGTCGTCGTCAGGCCGAAGCCGGGATGGAAGCCGAGTTTCGTGAAATTCGCGGAGAAACGCGCTTCCGGGCAGGTGACGCGGAAATCGGCGGAGACGGCGAGGCCCAATCCGCCGCCGATGGCGGCGCCCTGCACGGCCGCGACGATCGGCTTCTTGGCGCGGAAGATGCGCACGGCCTGGATGTAGAGATGGTTGATCGGGCCGAGATTGTCGGCGGGGTCACCCTTCTTCTCGGCCTCGCGCGCCTCCTGCGCCTGCCGCGCCGGATCGCCAAAGTTTGCGCCGGCGCAGAACGCCTTGCCCTGGGCCGAGAGAACGGAGGCACGGATCTCGATGTCACGGTCGAACTCGTCGAGCGCGTCCGCGATCTGGTTGATCAGCGAAATGTCGAAGAAGTTCAGCGGCGGGCGGCGGATCTCGATGGTGCCGACGTGTCCGACCTTCTCGACGCCGATGTCTTTGTATGTGGTCATGATGATCCTCGATTAAATCAGCGCAAACCAAGTCCGCGGGCGATGATGCCGCGCAGCACCTCGGTGGTGCCGCCCTGGATGGTGAGTTTCGGTGCGGTCTTGATGGCGAAATCGAGCTGCCGCTCCAGCGTCTCGCGGTTGGTCGCGGTCTCCTCGACGAAAGCAGCAAGGTCGCGGACGCGGTGGGGCAGCTGCTGCTCCCAGACCGTGCCGATGTCCTTGACGATGGAGGCCTCCACCACCGGCTCTTTGCCGGCCTCGAGCATGCCGGCCACCGAGACCGACATGCGCCGCATGGTGTGGAGCTGCGCGACGAGACGGCCGATGCCTTCGGCGCTGCGCGTATCCGGGTTGGGGCCAACCGCGCGAACCAGCTCGGTCAGCACGTAATAGGTCTCGAGGAAACGCTCGGGGCCCGAACGCTCATACGCCAGCTCGCTCGTCGCCTGCTTCCAGGCGCCGTCGACCTCGCCGAGCACGTGATCGTCAGGCACGAAGAAATCGGTGAAGACGACCTCGTTGAACTCGTACTGGCCGGTGATCTGGCCGATCGGGTTCACCTGAATGCCCGGCTGCTTCATCTTGACCAGGAACTGGGTCAGGCCGTGGCGGCGATTTTCCTTGGTCGGCGGCGAGGTCCGGAAGATCGCGATCATGTAGTCGGCGATGTGCGCCGACGAGGTCCAGATCTTGGTGCCGTTGATGAGATAGCCGCCGTCGGTCTTGGTCGCGCGCGTCTTCGCGGCGAACAGGTCGGAGCCGGAGTTCGGCTCGCTCATGCCGATCGCAAAGCAGATCTCGCCGCGACAGATCCGCGGCAGGATCTCCATCTTGATATGTTCAGGCGCGTATTTGATCAGCACCGGCCCGCTCTGGCGGTCGGCGACGAAGAAACGCCGCGTCGGCGCGTTGGCGACGCGCATCTCCTCGGTCACGACGTAACGTTCGAGGAAAGAGCGCTCCTGGCCGCCATATTTCTTCGGCCAGGTCATCCCGAGCCAGCCTTTGGCGCCGACCCGGCGAGAAAATTCCGGCGCGTCGGTGTCCTCGCGATTGGGCTTGTGCGGATCGAAGGTGCCGGCGGCGATTTCCTCGGCGAGGAAGGCGCGCACTTCCTTGCGCAATTGCTCGCACTTCTCGGGCAGGCGGATCGGATCGAAACGGAGGGCAGCGGTCATGTGTTTCTCTCCCGGATCAGCGCGACGCCACGAGCGGCCACAATTCGTCGGCGCCGCGGCTTGCGACCAGCTTGCCGAGCTCGACGGCCCAATGGCTCTCCGAGCCGAAATCGTCGCGCCAGGCCAGCGCCCGCAGCGAATAGCGGTGCAGGATGTGCTCAAGCGTGAAGCCGATTGCGCCGTGCACCTGATGTGCGATGGCGCCGCCCTTTTCCGCCGCTTCCGCGCAGCGGATCTTCGCCGAGGTGGCTTCGAGATACACCTCGTCGTCGAACGACTTTGCGTTGGCGATGGCGTCGGCAGCGGACGTTGCGGCTGCGAGCGCTGCGGCGGATTCGCCGGCGAGACGCGCCAGATTGTGCTGCACGGCCTGGAATTTCGAGATCTTCTTCTCGAAGGCGACGCGCTCGTTGGAGTAGCGCACGGAGATGTCGAGCATCGATTCCAGTGCGCCCGCGATCTGCAGGCTGCGCGCAACGCCGCCCATCAGCATCATCGTGGTCTGGTCAAAGCCCTTCGGGGCGGCTTTGAGCGTGACGGGTTGGACCCTGTCGAGCGTCACGGTGTCGCTGTGGTCGTAGCCGACATTGAGGCCGGACTCGATCCGGACCTTGCCGGCATCGACCAGCGCGATCGAGACACCATCCTTGCCGTGCGCCAGCACCGCAAAGTGCTTCGCCGCCTTGGCAAAGGGCACGCCGCGGGCGCGGCCGGAGAGCGAACCGTCGGCATCGAGGGTGAGGCGGTCCTTCGGCGAGGCCGGCAGCACCGTCATCTCGCCCTCGGGGGATGCGATCTTCGCCTGCGCCAGCAGCCAGCCGGCCAGCATGGTCTCCGCCAGCGGAACCGCGACGGCGAAACGGCCGGCGGCGTTCAACAGCGCAAAGCCGTCGGCCAGGCTCGCGCCGGAGCCGCCGAGATCATCGGGCACCCAGGACAATGGCAGGCCGGCTTCGCTCAGCGCCCGCCACAGCGGCGCCTGCCAGGAATCCTTCTTGTCGTTGTTGATGGTTTGCGGATCGGCGAGATCGGCGAAGATCTTCTCCGCGGTCTCGACGACGATGTTGTCACTCTCCGCCACAGCGCTCCCCGTGCTTCTTCCGTTGGCGCGTCCCGCCTGGTGGAGCGAACCGCGCAGGTCTTCTTGCGCCCGATGATCCGAAAAAGCCATGGCCGTGACAAGCGTTGATCGCAGGTCAACCTGCGGCGCGGGCATGGGGGATAAGCTAATTCCGCTTAGCGGAGTTTGCTTGATTTGCAGGGCGCGGCAAACTCGCTAAACAAGGCCAGCGACTTAAGGCTCGCATCAGATACAGGGGAAGGAAATCCGGATGGCCAAAGACAGTCTGTGCGCAATCGTGACGGGGTCCGCATCCGGACTTGGCGCAGCAACCGCGGAAATCCTCGCGCGAAGCGGGGCGCGGCTCGTCATCAACTATTCCTCTAGCCAGAAAGAAGCCGAGGCCACCGCGGACGTCTGCCGCAAGGCGGGCTCTCCGGAAGTTCTGGTTGCGCAGGGCGACGTTTCAAAGGACGACGATTGCCGCAAGATCGTTGCGGCCGCCAGCGCCTGGGGCCGGCTCGACATCCTCGTCAACAATGCCGGCACCACCAAGCATGTCGCCCATGCCGATCTCGACGGATTGTCGGCTGAAGATTTCCAGCGCGTGTATGGCGTCAACACCATCGGCCCGTTCCAGATGGTGCGCGCCGCGCGCAGCCTGCTGGAGGCCGGCGCCAAGGCTTCGGGTCGGCCCTCCGCCGTGGTCAACGTGTCCTCGGTCGCCGGCATCAGCGGCGTCGGCTCGTCGATCGCCTACGCCGCGAGCAAGGGCGCGCTCAACACCATGACGCTGTCGCTGTCGCGCGCGCTGGCGCCGCTGATCCGCGTCAATACGGTGTGCCCCGGCTATATCGACACGCCCTGGTTCACCAAGGGCCGCGGCGAAGCCGGCGCCAAGCAGGTGCGCGACAGCGTGGTGGCGAAGGTGCCGCTCAAGGTCGCATCGACCGCCGAGGACATCGCGCAGCTCGTTTGCTTCCTGGCGATGCCGGCCTCCAGCAACATGACCGGCGAGGTCGTGCGCATGGATGCGGGGATGCATTTGATTACGTGAGATACTCAACTAGCGTCACATACCGGTGTCGTCCCCGCCTAGTGCGCAATTGCGCACGGGGCGCGGGGACCCATAACCACAGGCAGGAGTTGCCGCGCGACTCTGGTCACTCCGAGTCTTCGCCAAACCACTCCCTGTGGTTATGGGTCCCGGATCGGCGCGCGCTTAGGCGCGCTTGTCCGGGACGACAACGAGTTTGTTGATAGGTCACGCCATGACGCGCCGGCGGCCTACCCCTTGATCACGCCGCTCGTCACCAGCCGGTGCCAGATGAACAGCACCACCACCGCGCCGAGCGTGGCCATGATGAAGCCGGCGCCCTGGTCGGGGCTGTAATGGCCGATCGCCTGACCGATGAAGGTGGCGAGAAACGCCCCGGCGATGCCGAGGATGGTGGTGAGGATGAAGCCGCTCGGGTTGTTCGGTCCCGGCGCCAGCCAGCGCGCGATGAGGCCGGCGATGAAGCCGACGACGATGATCCACAACAGACCGCCCATGCTCATGAGTGTGCTTCCCTTCCCGAGAACGCGTAGATCGAGGTCCTATTAAATTCTGCCCGAAAGCTCGTTCTCGGTCGGCAGCCGGCCGTCCGGCGTCAGATGGTCGATCACCTGCGGCAGATACTGGCTGAGGCCGGAGAGCAGCTCCTCGCGCGACAGGCCGCTCTGGGCGGACAGGCTCTCGATCTGGTCGGCGCCGAGTGCGCTCGCAAGATCGCCAGGCGCGATGGCCTTGTTCTCGCCCTTGCCGACCCAGGAATTCGCGGCCTCGCCGTGGCCGCCCTGCTGGAGCTGGTTGAGGAGATCGCCGAGGCCGCCGCTCAGCACGGTTCCGGCCGCGCCGCCCGCGAGCAGGCCGCCGAGCCCGCCTTTGAGCAAATCGCTGAGACCGCCGCTCCCGCCGGGAAGAGCGCTGCTGCCTGTATTCACAGGCGTCGGAGGCGGCAGCGGAGAGCGCTGTTGCGGGGCAGGCGCCGCGCCGGGCTGGCCTGCCGTCAAATGCTTGAAGGCCTTCCATCCAAGCAGGGCAATGATCGCCATGGTCATCGGCGACATGCCGCCGGAGGATTTCTCGGAGCTGGGTGTAGAGGGGCCGCGGGGGCCGTTCTGCATGCCGTTGAGGACGTCGAGTAGACCCATGGTGCTCTCCTTTGGCGTCTCGTTCGGCGAGCGCTCGCCGCTGGCTGCCCCCGGGCCGAAAACATATGGGGCTCTCATGACGGTTACAAGGCGGATGCGCTGCGATTGGTTGCCGGCCTCGCCTCTGCTATCGAGGGTGGGTCGTTCAGGGAGCAAGGCGAGGTGATGACGGATCGACCGATCGTGGTGGCCGGCGCGGGCGCCATCGGCTGTTTCGTCGGCGGCATGCTGGCGGCCTCGGGCCGCCGTGTCGCGCTGCTGGTGCGGCCGCGGGTGAAGACCGAGATCGAGCGGTTCGGCCTGCGGCTGACCCATTTCGACGGCTCCGAGAAGAAGCTCGGTGCGGGGCAGCTCGCGCTGTCGGAGGATCCCGCGATCTTCCACAGCGCCGGCATCGTGCTGGTCACGGTGAAGAGCGCCGACACCGCCGATGTCGCGGATCAGATCGCGCAGCATGCGCCTGAGGATGCCGTCATCGTCTCGCTGCAGAACGGTATCGGCAATGCCGCGGTGCTGCGCGACCGTCTTGGCAATCGTCCCGGCGGCCGTCGCGTGCTCGCGGGCATGGTGCCGTTCAACGTGATCGCGATGGGCGAGGGCCGTTTCCACCGCTCGACCTCCGGCGATATCCATATCGGAGAGGACGCTGAAAACACGGCCGCGTCGCTTTCGGTGGCCGGTCTCACGGTGCGCGCGAGCGGTGACATCACCGGCGTGCAATGGGGCAAGCTCATCATCAATCTCAACAATGCGCTCAGCGCATTGTCCGACTTGCCGCTCGCCGCGCAACTGGCAAGCCGCGACTGGCGCAGGCTGTTTGCCGACCAGATGGCGGAAGGGCTGGCCGCGCTGAAGGCCGCCGGCATCGCGCCGGTCTCGGCAACGCCGATCCCGATGAACTGGACGCCGGCCTTGCTCCGGCTGCCCGACACGATCTTCAACGCGATCCTGGGGCGGACCATGAAGATCGATCCCGAGGCGCGCTCCTCGATGTGGCAGGATTTGAAGCACGGACGCAAGACCGAGATCGACTATCTCCAGGGCGCCGTCATAACGCTTGCCGAACAAAACCATGTCGAGGTGCCGCTGATGCGCCGCATTGTTGCGCTGATCAAGGAAGCCGAGGCCGCCGGCAAGGGTCCACCGCGTCTGACGCCGCAGCAGATTCGCGGCCGGGCTTGAGCGTGAGGAAGAGCGCGATGAAACATTGTTTGGTGATCGGGCTCGCGCTGGTAGCGCTTTGTGGCGCGGCCACATTCGCTGACGCCAGGCCGCCGACGGTCATGAACTCGCCCGGCTATGACGCGCGGCTGCAGGAGAGCCGCAAGGCGCTGAGTGGGGCACCGACGACCGCGGCGCCGCCGGATGCGCCGGTGGTCAAACCCAAGCGTAGCAAGAAGAAGCCCACGAAGTGAGGAGACGCTCTCGTAGGGTGGGCAAAGCGAAGCGTGCCCACCAACTCTCTCAATCATAAACGAACGGTGGGCACGGCGCTTTGCGCTTTTGCCCACCCTACGATCATCGCGCAATGACGGCTGTAGCTCAGCCCTTCTTCGCCGGCTTGCTCGGGGTCGGATTGAACAGCTTCTTCAAATCGTTCAAGCTCTCCGACAGCCGGGGCCATTCGCAGGAGAATGAGCCTTTGGTGCACGCGCCCTTCGAGCGCTGACCGACGGTTTGCTGCACCTTCGGCCGCTCGACCGGAACGGGCACGCGCGCGACGTCGGTTCGAAGCGCGACCTGCTGGAGTTGCCGCGCCTGCAGTTCCTGCTGCTCGCGCTGTTGACGGGCAGCGGCCTCGGCCGCTTCGTTGCTGCGGCGCTCCTTGGCGAGATAGGCGGTATAGGCTGCGTCGATCTTCTTCTGCTCGTCCGGCGTCGGATTGGGTCCGGCGATGTCGAAGGTGCGATCCTGCAGGAAGTCGTAATAGGAGTAGCCGCCGCCTGCCTTGCGGCGGCCGGCGAACTTGGCGTTGCAATCGGCAAGTGCGGATGTCTTCTCGGACTTGGTGGCGGCCTTCTCGGCGGCGTCGGCGCACTCCTCGAAATCGACCGGCGCGCGTTTCCACCATTGCGCCTGGGCATGCGCGTGCGTCAGCAGAAAAAACCCTGCTGCGGCAACGAGAAGCAGCGCCGCACGACGCAATGCAATCACGGACGACATTCTACGAGAGCATTCCTTGCCAAACTCAACCCGGACTGAGTCGAGCCAGATTTTTGCCTCTTTATCGCCGGCTTGTCACCCGTGGAACTCGGGAATTTCATGGCTGCAATGCTGACATTTTGTGCTTGACGTGGCGAAGGAGTCACAGCGGCGCGCCGGCCGGCTGCTACACTTCGCCTTGCGAGCGCCTCACCCCCGTGGCGACGCCAAGAAGACGAAATGGAAACACCTGATGTTGCTGCCCCTGTCCGACGTGCCGCGCTGGTACGCTGAACGCAAACCACGTGGCATGATTGCCATCCGCCATGGGCAGGACTCGCTGACATGGGACGAGCTCGAGCGCGGCGCCAACCGGCGCGCGCGGGCGTTCGCGGCCAAGGGCGTCAAGCCCGGCGATTTCGTCGCGATCGGACTGCCCAACGGCAACGCGTTCTTCGAGACCTCGTTTGCGGTGTGGAAGTGCGGTGCGACGCCGACCTCGCTGTCATGGCGGCTGCCGCGCGGCGAGGCCGCGGCCGTGCTCGACATTCTCAGGCCGGCGCTGGTGGTCGGCGGCGAGGCCGACTGGAACGCGCCGAACCGCCTCCCGGCTGATTTCGTGCCGGCAGGATTTTCGGACGAGTCGCTCAATCCGCCGGTGGCGCGCTACTGGAAGGCCATGACCTCGGGCGGCTCGACCGGGCGGCCGAAGGTGATCCTCGATCATCAGCCGGCCGTGACCGACACGGTCGCCGCGCCGCCGCTCAACATCCCCTTCGGGGTCTCGCTGCTCAATCCGGGGCCGCTCTATCACAATGCGCCGTTCATCGTGTCGCACTACGCGCTGTTCACTGGCGGCCAGCTCACCGGTCTAGTCAAGTTCGATGCCGAGGAGACATTGCGGCAGATCGAACGCGAGCGCGTGCAATGGGTCAATTTCGTGCCGACCATGATGCACCGGATCTGGGCGCTGCCGGAGCAGGTGCGCAACGCCTACGATCTGTCGAGCCTGCAAACCGTCTTTCACATGGCAGCTCCGATGCCGCCCTGGCTGAAGGAGAACTGGATCGCCTGGCTTGGGCCGGAGCGAGTCTGGGAGCTCTATGGCGGCACCGAGCGGCAGGGCGCCTGCATCATCTCGGGCACGGACTGGCTGACGCACAAGGGCTCGGTCGGCAGGATCGGCGAGATGGCAAAGCTGCGCATCATCGGCGAGGACGGCAACGACGTCGCGCCAGGCGAGACCGGCGAGATCTATTTCCTCAACAATGACGGCAGGGACGCCACCTATCACTATCTCGGCGCCGAGCCGAAGCGCCGCAGCGATGGCTGGGAATCGCTCGGCGATATCGGCAGGCTGGATGCGGAAGGCTATCTCTATCTCGGCGACCGCCTCGCCGACATGGTGCTGCGCGGCGGTGCCAACATCTATCCGGCCGAGGTCGAGGCCGCCGTGTCCGAGGCTCCGGGCGTGCGCTCCTGCGTCGTGGTGGGGTTGCCCGATCCGGAATTGGGCCAGCGCGTGCACGCCATCATCGAGCCGGAGGGCGATGCCGACGGCCAGGCCATCGCCGACGGCATGGCGGAGTTCCTGAAGGACAGGCTCAGCCGCTACAAGCATCCGGAAAGCTTCGAGATCGTCGGCGCGCCGCCGCGCGATGATTCCGGAAAAGTCCGCCGCACGCTGTTGCGCGACGAGCGCGCAACGTGGATGAAGGAAGGGCGCGCCTTCCGGATTTGGCCGGCAAAGGCGCGGTCGCACGCCGATTGATTGACGAAAGGACTCCAGGACATGACCATCACCATCGCTGCGAACAGCGTGCCGAAGCCGCCGGCCGAGATCATCGCGGGCTTTCGCGGTGCGCCGACCTCGGTCATTTCAGACAATCTCGCGCGGCTGCCCGGCGCGGTGGGACTGAAGCCCTATCACCGCGGGGCTAAGCTGGTGGGCACGGCCTTCACCGTGCGCACGCGCCCCGGCGACAATCTCGCCATCCACCGCGCGCTCGAGCTGGTCGGTCCCGGCGACGTCATCGTGGTCGATGGCGGTGGCGACGAGACGCGCGCGCTGGTCGGCGAGATCATGAAGAACATCGCCCAATGGCGCAAAGCCGAAGGCTATGTGATCGACGGCGCCATCCGCGATGTCGCGGCGTTCGCGGCCGACGACTTTCCCTGCTACGCCCGTGCCGTGATCCATCGCGGCCCCTACAAGAACGGCCCCGGCGAGATCAACGTGCCTGTCTCGGTCGGCGGCAGCGTGATCTCGCCCGGCGACATCGTCGTCGGCGACGAGGATGGTGTGGTGTCGTTTCCCGCCGCGAGCGCCGCCGCGCTGCTCGAAGCCGTGCGCGCCCAGGTCGCGCGCGAGGAGGAGACCATGAAGGCGATCCGCGAGGGCCGCTATCAGGGCTCGTATGGAAAATCCTGATCAGGCGACAACGAAGGGGAGGATGGCGTGAGTCAGAAGGACGAATTCCACAATATCGATGATCCCAGCGACGGGCTGTTCCGCGAGCTCGCGGCAGGGGTGACCACCCGCATCTTCTCCGGCGAGCAGGCGATGCTGTCGGTGGTGACGCTGGCGCCGCATGCGCAGGGCACGCTGCACCATCATCCCGAGGAGCAATGGGGCGTGCTGCTCGACGGCTCGGCCATCCGCGTCCAGGGCGATGAGGAGATTGCCGTGAAGAAGGGCGATTTCTGGCGCACCCCGGGCAATGTGCCGCACACCATGCGCGCCGGCCCCGACGGCGCCCGGGTGCTGGACATCTTCAGTCCGCCTCGGCCAGAATACAAAAAAGCGGGGTCGGGCTTCGGCACGACTTAGCGCCAAAGAGCAAAAAGCCAGGCGCTGAACACAAAAGGGAGGGGACCATGACGATCACACGACGTACGCTGCTGGCTGCACCGGCCATTCTCGCAATGGCACCGGCAGCGGCGCAGGCTGGCAAGATCACGCTTGTCGTGCCGTTTCCGCCGGGCGGCTCGACCGATGCGATGGCGCGGCTGTTGCAAGCCAGCCTGCAAACCAAGCTCGGTCGCATCGTCGTGGTCGAGAACAAGTCCGGCGCGGCCGGCGCGCTCGGCGCGGCGCAAGTCGCCAAGAGCCCGGCCGACGGCACCTCGTTCCTGGTCACGTTCGATTCCCATGCGGTGATTCCGTCGATCCTCGACAAACCGCCGGTGGATGTCGAGCGTGAGCTGATGCCGGTGCTGCTGATCGGCACCGCGCCCTACGTGATCGCGGCCGGCGCCGGCCGCCCCTACAAGAGCTTTGCCGACGTGGTGGCCGCCTGCAAGGCGACCCCGGGCGCGGTGAAATACGCGTCCGTCGGCATCGGCACGCTCGGCCATCTCGCCATGACCGTGCTCGGCAGCAAGGCCGGCGTCGAGATCATGCACGTGCCTTATCGCGGCGGCGGCCCGGCCATGAACGACGTGCTCGGCGGCCATGTCGATCTCATCGCGGGATCGGCCGCGCTGGTCGCCGCCCAGCTCGGCACCAACATGCTGCATCCGATCCTGCAGCTCGGCCGCGAGCGGCTGCCGGCGCTGGCCGATACGCAGACCGCGATCGAGGCGGGCTTTCCCGATTTCGAGACGCTGGCCTGGTGGGGCATCTTTGCGCCCGCAGGCACGCCGCCCGATATCGTCGCAGCCTTCGCGACGGCGTCCAAGGAAATCCTCAGCGAGCCCGCGACCGCCGCCCAGCTCAAGGACACCCAGCACATGACGCTGCTGCTCCAGGACGGCGCCGCCTTCAAGACCTTCTTCGACAAGCAGGTCGCTTATTGGGGCAAGGTGGTGAAGGACAACAATATCAGGGCGTGAGGCCGAGCGGCAGCCTTTCATATTGGGCAACGCGGAGGGCTTCCGATCCCGTCTCCGCTTTGATATGTACACCTCCAGGCAACCCGCCTGACTTGCGGGTTCCGCGGTCCCGTAGCTCAGCCGGATAGAGCGACGGTTTCCTAAACCGTAGGTCGGAAGTTCGAGTCTTCCCGGGATCGCCAATCTTTCAGAGCCTTTTGCCGGTCATCAGTGCCCTGCGGCCCTCCCCGCTGACTGCAAGCGTGTGGGCGCGGGTTTACGCGAGGCGGTACGCAGGACGCCATGGCCGTGTGGCCGGACGACCCTCGGCAGATGGATCGGAAATCCGCGGAAGTCATTCTCGCTCCGAGAGACGAAGTTCGGACAAGCATCCGCGACGTCGCTAGAGGCTGCGGCGCCGATTGGCGCGTGCAGCCCGCCGTTGGTGATTGGCGAAGCGAAGGCACGCGACGTGAGGCGCAATACATATTGGTGTTGACGAAGACCGCACAGGTTCGTTGCCGATTTAAATAGAGCGCTCGATCGAAATTTAATCCTGATTATTAATTCTCAGTCCGGCGATAATATTAATTTTGGACGGCGGCAGGAACTGCGGCTGCGCGATTTAAAAACTCCATCCTCGGGTCAATGAATCGTCTCAAAAAAGGCGCGTGCGAATTCGAACACGCGCTCGATGGGGCGGCAAAGAACCAGTCGAGTTGGACTGAGCCGCGACATATCGAACCGTATGCGCATGAGACTCAGTCTGCGCGTGCATTGCAGAGGGGATGAACATACATGGCAATTGCTGGATTTCCAGACGCGAATAGCACCGGTCTTCCTGATGGCGTTATCCTGACTCCATCGGGCGACGTAACTGTCACTCAACCAGGAACCGTCATCGACGCTCTCGATGTCAAAGGCACGATTTCGGTCCTGGCCGATAACGTCACCATTCAGAATAGCCGCATCACGTCCAGCGATTGGACAGGGATCTGGATCAAGGATGGCATTACGGGAACTGTCGTCAAGGACAGCGAGATTTTAAACGTTGGAAGCAGCCCGGATGGCGCGAACGGCATCGTCGGTTCGGGCACATTCCTGCGCAACGATATCCATGACGTGGAGAATGGTATTATTGTCACCGGGGCGAGCCTCGTCCAGGACAATTATATCCATGCCATGAATGCGCCCGATGTGCGTCTCGGTACGTCATTGGGTGGTCCGCACTACGATGGCATCGAGATCGACGGCGGCGTTTCAGACGTCGTCATTCGGCACAACATCGTCATCAACGAGAACAGCTACGTCTCGGCCGTGATGATCAATAATGACTTCGGTCCGGTTTCCAACATTCAGGTGGACGGCAACTATCTTGCAGGGGGCGGCTACACCCTTTACTCCGATGGCAGCTTCAGCAGCACCGACAAGATTTCCGGAGTCTCGTTCACCAACAACGAACTTGGTGAGGGCAAGTGGGGTTACTATTACTTCAGGGACAACACGCCCGTCCTGACGAACAACGACGAGCTCGGCACGGGATGGCAGACGTCGTCTCCGACGACGCCCCCCGCAACGCCCGATGTCCCGGCAGCGCCGACCATCGCATCCTGGTCACCCGATACGGGCAAGACCGGCGACGGCATCACTGACGCCAGCCAGATCACCCTGCACGGCACCGCCGCGGCTGGCAGCACCGTGAAGGTCTATGATGGTTCGACGCAGATCGGTACGGCGACTGCGACTTCGACCGGCAGCTGGGACTACATCACCAAGGTCCTGACCGATGCGAAGCATACGCTGACGGCAACCGCGACCAGCTCGTCGGGGCAGACCAGCGTGGCGTCGGCCGCGGTGGCTGTCACCGTCGACACCAAGGCGCCAGCTGCACCGACGATCGCGAGTGACACCGTCAACACTGCCAATCAGGTCGTGATGTCGGGGACTGCCGAAGCGAACAGCGCGATCAAGGTGTTCGACGGAACGACCCAGGTCGGCACCGCGACGACCAACGCGAGCGGCGCGTGGAGCGCCACGACGTCTGCATTGTCGGCCGGTTCGCACGCCCTGACGGCGAAGGCGACCGACGTTGCCGGCAACGTCAGTGCCGCGTCGACGGCCGTGGATGCGGTCATTGGTTCTGGGACGACGGGCTCCACCGGCACGAGCACTGCGCCGGCCGCGCCGAAGATCGCCTCGTTCTCCAGCGATACCGGCACCGCCGGTGATCACATCACGAGCGACAAGACGGTGACCCTGGCGGGGACTGCGGTTGCCAACAGCACGGTCAAGGTGCTCGACGGCACGACCCAGCTCGGCACCGTCACGGCGGATGCGAACGGGGCATGGCACTACACGACCGTCGCACTGCCGGACGGCAAGCACAGCTTTACCGCGACCGACACGGTCTCCGGCGTTACCAGCAAGGCATCGACTGCGCTTGATGTCACGGTGGATAGCGCTGCCCCCGATGCTCCGATCCTGTTGAGCGATCCGACGACACATAACCGCGCAACGGTATCCGGTACGGCGGAGGCGGGGAGCTCGATCAAGCTCTATGAGGGCACGACCCTGCTTGGCACCGCGACCGTCGCGAGTGATGGCGACTGGAGCGTGACGACCCCGAATCTCAAGCACGGGTCCCACACCTTCACCGCGACGGCGACCGATGCCGCCGGCAACACCAGCGCCTTGTCGCAGCCGATCGATCCGCCGATTGGTCATGGCGGCACCAAGGACGCTGCAACCGTCGAAGTCACCAATGTGC
>NZ_BTIG01000018.1:0-196544 GCF_036247965.1 Bradyrhizobium sp. TM233
CGTCATCCTGAGGTGCGAGCCTTGCGATGCGATGCATCGCAAGGTGAAGCCTCGAAGGATGGGCTCCAGGCGTTTGCGGCTCATCCTTCGAGGCGCGCAAGAGCGCGCACCTCAGGATGACGGCGGAGATTGCGGCGATGGCGTCAACGCCTACAGCCCCAGATACGCCTTCCTCACGTCCGGATTGCCCCGGATCTCGGCCGCGGGCCCCTGCATCAGCACGCGGCCGGTTTGCAAGATGTAGGCGCGGTCGGCGATCTCCAGGCACTCGGCCATGCGCTGCTCGACGATCAGCACGGTCATGCCGGCGTCGCGGATGCGCTTTACCGCCTGGAAAATCTCGTCGACCAGCTTCGGCATGATGCCCTGCGAGGGCTCGTCCAGCATCAACAGGCGCGGGCGCGTCATCAGCGCGCGGCCGATGGCGAGCATCTGCTGCTCACCGCCGGAGAGCGTTTCGGCGCGCTGCTCGAGGCGCTCGGACAGGCGCGGGAACAGCTCGAAGACGAGACCGAGCGGTTCTTCGCGATTCGCCTCGCCGCGGTAGAGATAGCTGCCGAGACGAAGGTTGTCGCGCACCGAGAGGCGCGGAAACAGACGGCGGTTCTCCGGCACATAGGCGATGCCGGTGGCGGTGATGTGGTGCTGCGCCATGCCGTCGAGGCGCTTGCCGTCGAAGGTTACGGTGCCGGAACGCGGACGCTCGGCGCCGGCGATGGATTTGAGCAGCGTCGACTTGCCCGCGCCGTTGGCACCGGCGACGCAGACGATCTCACCCTTCTGGACCTCGATCGAGACCGCGGAGATCGCGACCAGGCCCTGATAGGCGGTCGTGACTTCACGCACGCTGAGCATGACGATCTCCCAGATATGCGCTGATCACCTTGGGATCGCGGACGACATCGGCGGGCTTGCCCTCGACCAGCACCTTGCCGAGATCGAGCACGATGGCACGGTCGACCAAGGGCATCACGATCTCCATGACGTGCTCGACCATCAACACGGTGATGCCGGCATCACGCACCTTGCGCACCAGCGCGACACCGGTCTGCGCCTCGGTCGGCGTCAGGCCGGTGAGGACTTCGTCGAGCAGCAGTAGTTTCGGTTCGGTGGCGAGCGCGCGGGCGACTTCGAGGCGGCGCTTCTCGGCCGGCACGAGGTCGCTGGCGAGCACGTCCGCGCGCGCGGCAAGGCCGGTGAACTCCAAGACCTCATGCGCCTTGCGGCGCGCCTCGCGCATCACGGTGTTGCGCACGAGGGCACCGACGATGACGTTGTCGATGACAGTCATGGTCTCAAAGCTCTTGACCACCTGGAAGGTGCGCCCCACCCCGCGCTGGCAGCGTTCGGCCGCCGGCATGTGGGTGACGTCCTCGCCGTCGAAGAGAATCGAGCCTTGCGTCGGCGGCAACACGCCGGCGATGAGATTGAACAGCGTCGACTTGCCGGCACCGTTGGGTCCGATCAGGCCGACGATCTCGCCGCGGCCGACCGAGATCGAGACGTCGCTGTTGGCGACGAGGCCGCCAAACCGCTGCCAGACGCCGCGGGTTTCAAGAAGCGCGGTCATCGGGCGGCCCCCGTCTTCTTCGGGCGGGAGAACAGGCTGAGCAGCCCCCGCGGCAAGGCCAGCGAGATCAGGACGATCAGCGTGCCGTAGACGATGAGGTCGACACCGCGCCCCGAGCCGCCGAACTTGAAGCGGGTCAGCTCCGTCAGCGGGATCAGAATGGCGGCCCCTAACACCGGGCCCCACAGGGTGCCGATGCCGCCGAGCACGGCGGGCAGCGCCATCAGCAACGAAAACTGGAAGCCCATGACGCTTTCAGGATCGATGTAGGAGACGAACTGGGCATAGAAGCTGCCACCCACCGCGACCAGGAAGGCGGAGACGGCGGCCGCGCCCATCTTGGAATTGAACACGTCGACACCGAGGCTCTCGGCCGCGTCCGGATTGTCCTTCACCGCACGCCACCAGAAGCCCCATTTGGAGTTCTCCAGCCACCAGGTGACGAACCAGGCGAGGCAGCACAGCGCCAGCGCGAAATAGAAGTACGGCAGCTTGGTGCGCAGGAACTGGAATTTCAGCCAGCTGTCGCCGCGGATTGGAATGGTGATGCCCATCGCGGCGCCGGCCCATTCCCAGTTGTGGAACAGCAGCAAGCCGATCTCGGCGATGACGATGGTGGCGATCACGAAGTAATGGCCGCGCAGGCGGAAGAAGGGATAACCGAGCCCCATCGCGATCAGCGCCGACACCACGCCGCCCGCCAGCATGCCGAACCAGGGCAGCACGCCGAACTTCGTGAACAGCAGCTCGGTGGTGTAGGCACCCAGGCCGAAATACAGCGCGTGCCCGAGCGAGATCTGCCCGCAATAGCCGGACAGGATGTTCCAGCTCTGCGACAGTCCCGCGTACATCAGCGTCAGGATCAGGATGTTCTGGACGACGACGTCCTTCACGAACAATGGCGTCGCTGCGGCAATCACGGCGAGCACCGCGGCGATGATGAGGTCGCGGCGGCGCCGCGCTGCAAAATCCTTGTCCATCAGATCGATCCGAACAGGCCGCGCGGCCGGATGAAGACGACCAGCAGATAGACCGCGTAGATGCCGACCGATTTCAGCGACGGCGGCAGCACCAGCGCGGTGACCGCTTCGACGAGACCGACGATGATGCCGCCAGCGAAGGCGCCGAACACGCTGCCGAAGCCGCCGAGCGCCACGGTGACATAGGCGATCAGCGCAAAGGACGCGCCGACATCGGGATAGATATAGAAGAAGCTCGCCATGATCGCGCCGGCGAGACCGACCAGCGCGGCACCAAGGCCCCAGCCGAACGCAAACACGCGGTTCTTGTCGATGCCGACCAGCGCGACCGCACCGGGATCTTCACGAGTGGCTTCCAGCGCGCGGCCGAAATCGGTGCGATGGATGAAGAAGTAGAGGCCGGCAAAGGCGAGGATCGAGACCAGGGCACCGACCAGCTGCGGCTCCGGCAGGAAGATACCGGCGATCGAGATGGTTTTGCCGCCGAGCCAGGATTGCGGAATGCTGCGATAATCCGGCGTGAAGAAGAACTGCGCCAGGCCCCTCATCACGATGGCAAGGCCGAAGGTGGTGAAGATCTGCACCATGCCGGCGTTGGCCTTGGCCCGCATGGCGAAGCGCACAATGAGCAAGTAGATCACCGCTCCGAAGATAAAGAGCGCCGCGGCGACCAACGGCGCCGACAGCAAGGGGTCGATGGCGAAGAACGCGAACAGGAAGAAGGACAGGTACATCGCGATCATCAGGAACTCGCCATGGGCGAAGTTCGTGACATCCATCAGGCCGAAGATCAGCGCGAGGCCGACCGCGATCAATCCGTACAGCAGCCCCATGAGGAGGCCGCTGGCGAGACTTTGAATAATGGCTTGGGCTGTCAAAAGTCCGTCCCCCGAAATAAATCCTCATCCCGAGGAGCGCGCACAAGCGCGCGTCTCGGAGGATGGCCAGCCCCCGTCCTTCGAGACGCGGGCTACGCCCGCTCCTCAGGATGAGGGCGGGAGCTGCATCTAAGCTCCCGCGTCCCAGTCTTACTTCATCGGCCAGACCGCCTCGGCGATCGCGGCCTGCGGCGGGAAGATGGTGACGAACTTGCCGCCGATATATTGCAGCAGCACCGGGTCGGCGTCGTTGTTCTGGCCCATCTCGTCGAACTTGACGCGCTTCCAGGGCATGATGGTCTGCTCGCCCGGGATGTCGGTCGCCGCCAGCGCGTCGCGGATCTTCTCGCCGTCGGTCGACTTGGCGCGGCTGATGGCGTCGGCGAGGATGATCAGGCCCATGAACTGGCGCGAGGTGAGGTCGTTGAAGTCCTTGCCCGACCGCGTCTTGAACATCTCGTTGATCTTGCCGACCATCGGGCGCTTCTGCGCGAGGTCGAGCGAGAACGTGCCGCGCGAGATCACGCCTTCGAGCTTGTCGCCGACGGCATCATAGAGCGCCTTCTCGGAGAAGCCGGCGTCCTGCGCCACGATCGCATTCGGCTTGTAGCCGAGCTCGGCCATGGTCTTGACCAGCAGGATGCCGTCGGTGGTGTAGCTGGAGGGCATCAGCACGTCGGCATTCGCGGACTTGAGCTGCTGCACCTCGGCCGAGAGCGAGGGCGAGTTGGCGCGATACTTGATGTCGGTGACGATCTTGTAGGCGCGCTCACCGGCGATCTTGGCCTGGGCGTTGCCGGAATCGGTACCGAAGATCGTGTCCTCGTGGAACAGCGACAGCGTCTCGATCTTTTTGCCCTTCTTCTTCATGGCGTCGAAGAAGTCGAACATGGCGGCCGAATACATCTCGTCATGCGGCGCGGCGCGGAAATAATACTTCAGGCCTCGGCGGTGCAGGCTGGGCGAGGAATTGTCGGCGGAGACGAACGGGACCTGGTAGCGCTCACAGATCTGGCTCACCGTGACGGCGACGGCGCTCTGATAGGTACCGATGATGGCGGAGACCTTCTCCTGCGTGATCAGGCGCTCGGCTTCGGCGCGGCCCTTCTGCGGATCGGCCTGGTGATCGGCGAACACGAGGCGGACCTTGGCGCCGCCGAGGCCCGGCAGGCCCTCGCCCTTCGCCAGCGGCAGGTCGAAATCGGTGTCCTTGTTGATGACCTCGAGCGCGGTCTCATAGGCCTTCTGCGCATCGACGCCCTGCTGCGCGCTGCCGCCGGAGAACGGATAGATGACGCCGATCACGACTTCGGAAGTCTGTGCGCGCGCCGCCAGCGGCACCAGTGCGGCAGTCGCGGTGGCTCCCAACAACACGTCGCGGCGAGTGATCGTCATGGCAAAGTCCCCTGTCCTGAATTTCGGCTGATCGAATGAAGCGATTGATGGATGCAGTAAAGCCCGAACATGCAGCATACGCTGCCCATTAAATCACGGCCATGGTCCTGTTCTTGAGATCCGTCACCAGCATCAGGCCGGGCGAATGCGTGATCGCGAACGGGAGCTTGGCGGCATTGATCACCGATTGCGGCGTCACGCCGCAGGCCCAGAACACCGGAATCTCGTCGTCGGCGACCGGCACCGGATCGCCATAGTCCGGCTTGGCGATGTCCTTGATGCCGATCAGATGTGGATGGCCGAGATGGACGGGCGCGCCGTGCACGGCGGGATAGCGCGAGGTGATCTGCACCGCGCGGATCGCATCCGCCGGCTTGAACGGGCGCATCGACACCACCATGGGACCGGCGAACGGACCGGCCTCGCCGCAGGCGATGTTGGTACGATACATCGGCACGCGCACATTGCGCTCGATGTGCCGGATCGGCATGCCCTCGTCGAGCAGCGCCTCCTCGAACGAGAAGGAGCAGCCGAGCACGAAGGTCACGAGATCGTCGCGCCAATGCTTCGTCACGTCGGTCGGCTCGTCGACGACCTCGCCGTCGCGCCAGACGCGGTAGCGCGGCACGTCAGTGCGGATGTCGAGATCGGCGCCGAGCGAAGGGATGTACGGACTGCCGACATCGGACATGCCGATGATCGGGCACGGCTTCGGATTGAGCTGGCAGAAGCGATGAAAGGCGCTGGCATATTCCACCGGCAGGATCGCCAGATTGCCCTGGACGAAGCCGGGGGCGATTCCGGCGGTGGAGGCGACCAGCCCTTGCCGGTAGGCAAGCCGCGCCTTGCGGCTCGGAAGGGCGTCGGGCGTTTCAGTTTGCTGCACTGCCACCAAAACAGTCATGTAATCGACCTGCCTATAAACTCGACAAAGACAGCCAACACCAAGCGTGCTATAAAGTCTAATCGTCCTTTCTAATCGATATCGATAAATCTATTTTATCGACGAGGAAAATCCTTCCAATGCTGGACTTCAGGTCGATCGAGACTTTTCTCTGGGTCGTAAAGCTCGGCAGCTTCCGCGGCGCCGCAGCACGGCTCAATACGACCCAGCCGGCGATCTCCCAACGCATCGCCCAGCTCGAGCGCGAGATGGGCGTCAAGCTCCTCAACCGCGACCATCGCGTCGCCTCGCCGACACCGAGCGGCCGGCAAATGATGGTCTATGCGGAGAAGCTGATCGGCCTGCGCGCGCAGATGATGGCCGAGGTCGGCGACCGCTCGGCGATGCGCGGCGTGATGCGCCTCGGCGTCGCCGAGACCATCGTGCACACCTGGCTGCCGCGCCTCGTGAAGAGCGTGAACCAGGTCTATCCGAACCTGTCACTGGAGATCGAGGTCGACATCACGCCGAACCTCACCGCGCGCCTGCTCGCGCAGGAGATCGAGCTTGCCTTCGTGGTCGGACCGCTGTCGGCGTCCGGCGTGCATAATCGCGTGCTCGCCGATTACCCGATTGGCTTCCTCGCAAGCCCTTCGCTCGGCCTCGGCAAGGGCCGGGTGACACCGGCGGAGCTCGCGCGGTTTCCGATCATCACCTTCCCGCGCAAGACCAAGCCTTACGAGGTCGTGCGCGAGGTATTCGACCGGCCTGAGCTGCCGCCGATCCGGCTGCACGCGTCCGCATCGCTCGCGACCGTTATCCACATGGCGGTCGAAGGCCTCGGCGTCGCCGTGATCCCCGATGCGATCGTCGAGAACGAGCTCGCCGACGGGCGGCTGCAGCTGCTCGACACCGATCTTGCGATCGCACCGCTGACCTTCACCGCAAGCTGGCTCGCCTCGCCCGACGTCGTCGCCGTGGAGCGCGTCGCCGAGCTTGCACGGCAGATTGCGCAGAGCAGCCTCGCAGTTGACGCGCCCGCGCTGGCGCGTCATTGAAAAAGGCGCCGGACAATCGAGAGACCCACCGCATGAGCCGAGCCGCCACCAATCTGCAAATCGATTCCGCCCGCCTCTGGGGCTCCATCCACGAGACCGCGCAATTCGGCGGGACGGCCAAAGGCGGCGTGCGGCGGCTGACACTGAGCAGCGAAGACAAGATGGTTCGCGACTGGTTCCGCAAGGCCTGCGAGGACGCTGGTCTCGAAGTGCACACCGACGCACTCGGCTCACAATTCGGCCTGCGCAAGGGCCGCGACATGTCGAAGCCGCCCGTCGGCATCGGCTCGCATCTCGACACGCAGCCGACCGGCGGCAAGTATGACGGCATTCTGGGCACGCTCGGCGCGCTGGAGGTGATCCGCACGCTGAACGATGCCGGCATCGAGACCGAAGCACCTATCTGCGTGGTCAACTGGACCAACGAGGAAGGCTCGCGCTTCGCACCCGCGATGATGGCCTCCGCCGCCTATGTCGGCGACTTCACCACCGACGACATTTTGTCGCGCAAGGACGCCGAGGGCACCACCGTCGGCCAGGCGCTGGACAGCATCGGCTATCGCGGCGACAAGCCGGTCGGCTTCCAGAAGCTCGGCTGCTTCGTCGAATTGCACATCGAGCAGGGCCCGATTTTGGAGGCCGAGGGCAAGACCATCGGCGTGGTCGATTCCGGCCAGGGCGTGCTGTGGTATGACGGCAAGATTTCCGGCTTCGAGAGCCATGCCGGATCCACGCCGATGCCGCTACGCCGCGACGCGCTGGCGACGCTGTCGGAGATCGTGCTGGCGATGGAATCCATCGCGAAGAAGCTCGGACCGAACGCGGTCGGCACCATCGGCGAGGCCGTGATCGCAAACCCCTCGCGCAACGTCATTCCCGGCGAGATCGCCTTCACCATGGATTGCCGCAGCGCGGATGGCGCCATCATGGATGCGCTCGATCGCGATCTGCGCACCGCGATTGCGGAGATCGCCGCGCGCCGCAAGGTCGAGGTCAAGATCGACCTGGTCTGGCGCAAGCCGCCGACGCATTTCGATCCCAAGCTGATTGCGGCGGTCGAGAACGCGGCGAAGACGCTCGGCTATTCCTCGCGCCGCATCACCTCCGGTGCCGGTCACGACGCCTGCAACCTCAACACGATCATGCCGGCGGCGATGGTGTTCGTGCCCTGCAAGGACGGCATCAGCCACAACGAGCTGGAGGATGCCACCCAGCCGGACTGCGCCGCGGGCACCAACGTTCTCATGCATACCGTGCTGGCGATCGCCGGCGTCGCGTCCTGACCGGAGAGAGCCATGCGCGGAGTTTTCGTCGACGCCAATGAAGCGCTTGCCGTGATCATGGAACGGCTGGAGAAGCCAGGGGATCCCAAGGTGCGGATCCACAGGGACCCCGATATCAAGCCCGAGCAATACCCTGACATCCTCGACGGCGCCGAGATCGCCATCGTCGACCACACCGCGCTGCCAACCGAGGTCGCAAAGAAGTGCACGGGTCTCAAGCACGTCGTGTTCCTCGGCACCGGCGCGCGCAGCTACATGAATCCGGAAGAGCTCGCTGAGCTCGGCATCTCCGTGCATCTGATCAAGGGCTATGGCGACACGGCGGTGGCTGAATCCGCGATCGCGCTGATGTGGGCCTCGGCCCGAGTGATCGCCATGATGGATCGCGAGATGCGCGGTGGCAATTGGCTGCGCGAGGATGGCATGCAGCTCACCGGCAAGACGCTCGGTCTGATCGGCTTCGGCGGCATCGCCGCCGAGGTCGCGCGGATCGCGTCGGGCAGCGGCATGAAGGTGATCGCCTGGAACCGCTCGCCGAAGAGCCATCCGAATGTGGAGTTCACCGATCTCGACAGCGTGCTGGCCAGGAGCGACGTCGTGTCGCTGCATCTGCTGCTCAACGACGAGACGCGCGGCATGATCACGCGCGAGAAGATCGCAAGAATGAAGCCCGGCGTCATCCTCATCAACACAGCCCGCGCCGCTGTTGTCGACGAGGCCGCCATGATCGATGCGCTGAAGTCCGGCCACATCCGCCATGCCGGCCTCGACGTCTTCAACGTCGAGCCGCTGCCGGGCGATCATCCGCTCACAAAACTGCCGAACGTGACGCTGTCGGCGCATTCGGCGTTCCGTACGCCGGAGGCAAGCGAGAACCTGATTGGCGCGGCATGGGAGCACTGCCGCCGGATCGTGAATTCGTAGGGTGGGTTAGCCCTGCAGATGCGCAAAGCGCATCTGCTTGGCGTAACCCACCTCTTTGGTTTCCGCGGAGACAGAAGTGGTGGGTTACGCCTTCGGCTAACCCACCTTACGCTCCTGCCAAATCGTGAAGGGACAAGAGCAACAACAATGGCCGACTATCGTACCATCAAGGCAGAGCCGCTCACCAACGCCATCCACGCCATCGTCAAGGCCGGCGGCTCCTCGGACCGCGAGGCCGAGCTCGTCTCCACCAATCTCGTCGAGGCCAATCTCAGAGGACACGACTCGCACGGCGTCGGCATGATCCCGCGCTATGTCCAGAGCGTCACCAATGGCGGCCTCGCCGTCAACGCGCACGTCAAGATCGTGCTCGACACCGGTCCGCTCCTCACTCTCGACGGCCTCACCGGCTACGGGCAGGTCATCGGCCATGAAGCGATGGAGCTGGCGGCCGAGCGCGCCAAGAAAAACGGCGTGTGCCTCGTCGGTCTTTCCAACTCGCACCACATCGGCCGCATCGGCCACTGGGCCGAGCAGTGCATCGATCACGGGCTGGTCTCGATCCACTTCGTCAACGTGATCTCGCGCCCGATCGTGGCGCCCTGGGGCGGCAGCGATGCGCGCCACGGCACCAACCCGTTCTGCGTCGGCATCCCGCGCAGGGGCAAGGATCCGATCGTTCTCGACTTCGCCACCAGCAGGATCGCGCAAGGCAAGACCCGCGTCGCCCACAACAAGCGCGTCGAGCTGGATCCGGGCACCATCATCGACAACGAAGGCAAGCCCACGGTCAATCCGCGCTACACCGTGATCCCGCCGTACGGCGCCATTCTCCCCTTCGGCGAGCACAAGGGCTCGGGCCTCGCGCTGGTGTGCGAAATCCTCGGCGGCGCGCTCTCCGGCGGGCAGGTGGTCAAGGGCCCTTCAGACGGCAAGTACAACGTCCTCAACGGCATGCTTTCGATCATCATCGACCCGGGCAAGCTCGGCACCGGCGAAAACCTCGCGCGCGAGGTCGAGAGCTTCGTCGCCTGGCACACTGGCTCTCCGCCAGCCCCCGGCGTCGACAAGGTGAAGATCGCCGGCGACCCCGAACGCGAGACCAAGAGGAAGCGCCTCGCCGAAGGCGTTCCAGTCGACCCGACCACCTGGCAGGAGATCATCGAGGCCGGGAAGAAGTTCGGGCTGGATCAGGCGGCGATCGAGAAGATCGCGGGTTGATCGAGAACGAAATAGAAATCGTAGGGTGGGTTAGCCGCAGGCGTAACCCACCCTACGCATTCTCCGTCAATCCACCATATCCGCGACCGCCTTGCCGCAAGCCGTTGTGTCGGCATTGCCGCCGAGGTCCTTGGTGCGAAGCGTGCGTTCGGCGAGCGTGCGCTCGATCGCGTCGACGATCGATTTGCCAGCTTCCTTCTCGCCGAGATGCTCGAGCATCATGGCGCCCGACCAGATCGCGCCGATCGGGTTGGCAATGCCTTGGCCTGCGATATCAGGCGCCGAGCCGTGCACCGGCTCGAACACCGAGGGGAAATCGCCGTCGGGGTTGATGTTGCCGGATGGCGCGATGCCGATCGTGCCGGTGCAGGCCGGACCGAGGTCGGAGAGGATGTCGCCGAACAGATTGGATCCGACCACGACGTCGAACCAATCCGGATGCAACACGAAGTTCGCGGTGAGAATGTCGATGTGGTACTTGTCCCACTTCACGCCCGGAAACTTCTTGGCCATCGCCTCCACGCGCTCGTCCCAATAGGGCATGGTGATGGAGATGCCGTTGGACTTGGTCGCCGAGGTCAAGTGCTTCTTCGGCCGCGACTGCGCGAGTTCGAAGGCGAACTTCAGGATGCGGTCGACGCCGGTGCGGGTCATCACCGTCTGCTGGGTCACGAACTCGCGGTCGGTGTCGGGGAACATGCGGCCGCCGACGGAAGAATATTCACCTTCGGTGTTCTCGCGCACCACCCAGAAATCGATGTCGCCGGGCTTGCGGCCCGCCAGCGGCGACGGCACGCCGGGCATCAGGCGCACCGGGCGCAAATTCACATACTGGTCGAACTCCCTGCGGAATTTGATCAGCGAGCCCCACAGCGAGACGTGGTCCGGAATCTTGGCCGGCCAGCCGACTGCGCCGAAATAGATCGCATCGTGCTTGCCGATCTTCTCCTTCCAGTCGTCGGGCATCATCTGGCCGTGCTTCTCGTAATAGTCCCACGACGAGAAGTCGAAATGGTCGAAATGCAGGGAGACCCCGTGCTTCTTCGCCGCCGCCTCCAGGACGCGCAGGCCCTCGGGCATCACTTCCTTGCCGATGCCGTCGCCGGGAATGACCGCGATCCGGTATTGTTTCTTGCTCATCGAGAACGTCCTTGGTTGGTCCGGCAGCCGCCGCCTTTTGACCGCACTGCAATGGACCAAACGCAGCGGCAGCGCAACGCTGCACTGCAATGTTGACCATGGCGCAGCCGAGCGCCTACTGATTTCATCCTGTTCCCATCCTGCGAGTACCCTCATGGATCTGCATCTGCGTGGCAAGCGCGTCCTGATCACCGGCGCGTCCAAGGGCATTGGCGCTGCTGCGGCCGAGGCGTTTGCCGAGGAAGGCGCGCACCTCCTGCTCGCCGCCCGCAACGGCGACCAGCTCAAGGCGCTGGCCGAGCGCCTGCGCTCCGCCCACCAGATCGATGCCGCAACGAGTATCGTCGATCTTCGCAAGGCCGAGGATCTGGCGCGACTCGCGAAGGAATCCGCCGACATCGACGTGCTCGTCAACAATGCCGGCGACATCCCCGGCGGCTCGATCGACAAGATCGACGAAGCCACCTGGCGCCACGCCTGGGAATTGAAGGTGTTCGGCTATATCAACCTCACGCGGCAAATCTACGCGCAGATGAAGGGACGCGGTGGCGGCGTCATCGTCAACGACATCGGGGCGGCCGGTGAAAAGTTCGACGCCAACTATATCTGCGGCAGCGCCGGCAATGCCGCGCTGATGGCCTTCACCCGCGCGCTCGGCGGAAAGAGCCTCGCCGACAATATCCGCGTCGTCGGCATCAATCCTGGCCCTGTCGGCACCGATCGCCACGTCACCCTGCTCAAGACGCGGGCCAAGCACCAGTTCGGCGACGAGAGCCGCTACAAGGAATTCCAGAAGAGCCTGCCACTCGGCCGTCCCGCGCATGCGCGCGAGATCGGCGACCTCATGGCGTTCCTGGCGTCGGATCGTGCCGGGTATACGTCGGGCGTGATTTACACGGTCGACGGCGGCATCAGCGCTGGCTGGGGCTAACTCTATCCTCGTCATTGCGAGCGCAGCGAAGCAATCCAGGAATGTATCCGCGGTGACAGTCTGGATTGCTTCGCTGCGCTCGCAATGACGACAAAAATGAGCATAGGAGTAGAATAATTGTCTCAAGACCTGATCCACGAAACCGCCTGCGCCGTCGTCGACAAGCTGCGGTCCGGCGATGTCTCGCCGCTCGAGCTCCTGGAGGTCGTGGAGAAGCGCATCAGCGAGGTCGACGACAAGGTCAATGCGCTGCCGACCCTGTGTTTCGACCGCGCGCGGGACAGCGCCAAGGCTTTGATGCGGAAACCCGCCGGGGCGCGGGGGCTGCTCGCGGGCCTGCCGGTGCCGATCAAGGATCTGACCGACGTCGCGGGCGTCTTGAACACGCAGGGCTCGCCAATCTTCAAGGACAACATCCCCGCCAAGTCCGACCTCATGGTCGAGAACCTCGAAGCCAATGGCGCGGTCGTCTACGCCAAATCCAACACGCCGGAATTCGGCGCCGGCGCCAACACCTTCAACGAAGTGTTCGGCGCAACCCTCAATCCCTGGGATACTTCAAAATCCGCGGCGGGCTCGTCCGGCGGTGCGGCGGTGGCGCTGGCCACCGGCATGGCCTGGCTGGCGCAGGGCTCTGACATGGGCGGCAGCTTGCGCAGCCCAGCGGCTTTCTGCGGCATCGTCGGCATGCGCCCGAGCATCGGCCGCGTCGCACATACCCCCAAATCCGGCATCGATCGCAATCTCGGTGTGGTCGGCCCGATGGCGCGCAACGTCGAGGATCTCGCGCTGCTGCTGGATGCGATGAGCGGCGACTATGCGGACGATCCGCTGTCGCTGCCGGCGCCCACGACCTCGTTCCTGTCGGCGACTCAGGCGGGCAGGAAACCGAAGCGCATCGCCTATTCGCCCGATCTCGGCATCACGCCCGTCGATCCCGAGGTGAAGGCGATCACGCGCAAGGCGGCGGAACGCTTTGCCGAGGCCGGCGCCATCGTCGAGGAGGCGCATCCGGACTGGCGCGAGGCGCACGAATGCTTCCACGTGCTGCGCGCCTTCGATTTCGCGATCACCAAGGCCAATCTGCTGCGCACCAAGCGCGACCTGCTCAAGCCCGAGGTGATCTGGAACATCGAGGAAGGCCTCAAGCTCACGGTCGAGCAGCTCGAACGAGCCGAGGCCCAGCGCGTCGGCATGACTGCGCGGGCGGTCGAATTCTTCAAGAGCTACGATCTGTTGCTGACGCCGACCACGATCGTGCCGCCCTTCCCGATCGAACACCGCTATGTCGCCGAATGCGCCGGCAAGAGGTTCGACAATTACGTCGAGTGGCTCGGCATCGTCTACGCCATCACGCTCGCCTGCTGCCCCTCGCTGTCGTTGCCGTGCGGCTTCACGGCGTCCGGCCTGCCGGTCGGCGTGCAGGTCGTCGGCGCACCAAGGGGCGATGCGCAGGTGCTCGCCGGCGCGAAGGTGCTGGAGGATATTCTGGGCCTGCGCGGCACGACGCCGATCGATCCGAAGGTGAAGAAGTAATCTCACTCTCGTGCCCCGGACGCAACGCAGCGCCTCCTCGGCGGTGCGCTGCTGAGCCGGGGCCCATCCTTCCACGACTTCCCGTGCATCTTCTGGGTCCCGGCTCTGCGGCGCAGCGCTGATGCGCTGCACCTTGTCCGGGACACGAGATCCTCACGTTCGACTCGTCGCCTCGAGGCTGCGGCTGTAGCGCGACATCGCGAAGCAGAAGATGAAGTAGATCGCGGCGACGAAGATATAGACCTCGACCGAGAACTGCTGCCAGGCGGGATCGATGATCGCGGTCTTCGCCGTCGTCAGCAGGTCGAAGATGCCGATGATGAGGACGAGGCTGGTGTCCTTGAAGAAAGCGATGAAGGTGTTGACCAGCGGCGGGATGACGTGGCGGATCGCCTGCGGCAGGACGATCAGCCGGTGCTTGCGCCAATAGGACAGTCCCAGCGCGTCGGCCGCTTCATATTGCCCGCGCGGCACGGCCTGAAGGCCGCCGCGGATGACCTCGGCGAGATAGGCGCCCGCGAACAGGATGATCGCGATCTGTGCGCGCAAGAGCTTGTCGATGTTGAATCCACTGGGCATGAACAGCGGGAACATCACGCTCGCCATGAACAGCAGGCTCACCAGCGGCACACCGCGGATCAGCTCGACATAGAGCACGCTGAGTGAGCGGATCGCCGGCAGTTTTGAGCGCCGGCCGAGTGCGACGAGGATGCCGAGCGGAAAGCCGAATGCAAGGCCGAACGTCGCCAGGATCAGCGTGACCGGCAGGCCGCCCCAACGATCCTGCGAGACGAAGGAGAGGCCGAGCACGCCGCCCCACATCAGCACGCTGATGAGCGCGAGCGCGCCGATCCAGAGAAAGACCAGCTCGCGCCGCCACAGGGCGCGGCGGGTGGAGAGATAGAACAGCGCGATGAACAGCACGACCGACAGGGCCGGCCGCCACTGCTCGTCGAACGGATAGGTGCCGAACAGGATGAAGCGGTACTTTTCCGGAATGATAGCCCAGCAGGCGCCGAGGCCGCGCACCGCGCGGCAGGCGCTGGAATCGTTCGCCGGCGTCAGCCACACGGCATTGGCGATGCCCCACTGCACGAAGCTGACGATGCCCTTGGCGAGGATCGCCAGCAGCACGACCGAGAGAATGCCGTTCGGGATCGACGAGAACAGATTGGTGCGCAGCCAGCGCAGCACGGGGTTTCCGATCTGCGGACGGCGGGCGGCGCGCGGCACGTCCGGCATGTCGGCGATCGCGGTCATGCTCAGCGCTCCACCAGCGCGATGCGCGAATTGTACCAGTTCATGAAGAAGCTGATGGAAAGGCTGATGGTCAGGAACACCGCCATGATCAGCGCGATCGCCTCGATCGCCTGCCCCGTCTGGTTCAGCGTGGTGTTGGCGATCGAGACCACGTCCTGGTAGCCGATCGCGACTGCAAGCGAGGAATTCTTGGTGAGGTTGAGATACTGGCTCGTCATCGGCGGCACGATGACGCGCAGCGCCTGCGGCAGGATGATCTGTCGCAGCATGAAGCTGCGGCGCAGGCCGAGCGCGTTGGCGGCATCCCACTGTCCGCGTGGCACCGACTGGATGCCGCTGCGCACGATCTCGGCAATGAAGGCCGAGGTGTAGGTGACAAGTGCGATCAGCAGCGCGAAATATTCCGGGGCAAGCGTCAGCCCGCCGACGAAATTGAAGCCGCGTAGCGCCGGCCACTCGATTGTCCAGGACACGCGAAGCAGGATGGACACCAGCACGGGCAACGCGAGGATGAAGCTCACCGCAAAGGGCCATAGCGGCCGCGGTTTGCCATCGCGCATCTGCTGCACGATCAGCCATCGCCGGATGAGATAGACCACGGCAAGGCCGAACACCGCCGTGCCGAGCACCCAAAGCTGCGGCGGACCAAGCGGAATTGCCGGCAGGATCAGGCCGCGATTGGACAGGAACACGCCCTCGAGCGGCCGCCAAGCCGCGCGCGCGGCCGGCAGCGCCTGCATCAGCACATACCAGAACAGGAGTTGAAGCAGCAGCGGAATATCGCGGAGCGTTTCGACATAGACGGCGGCAAGTCGTGACAGCAGCCAGTTGGCCGACAATCGCGAGATGCCGATCAGCGTGCCCAGGATGGTCGCGAGCACGATGCCGATCACGGCGACGCGCAAGGTGTTGCCGATGCCGACCGCGAAGGCCCAGAGATAGGTGTCTCTCGGATTATAGGCGAGCAGGCTGTCGGCGATCGGCATGCCGGCCTCGCGGCCGAGAAAGGCAAAGCCGGTGGTGATGCGGCGCGCCGAGAGGTTGGTGACGGTGTTGGACCAGAGGAAGCCGATGACCGCGACCGCGATCCCGACCACCAGCACCTGCCAGAACAGGCCCTGCAGCTCGCGGCGTCCCCATGCGCCGAACAGGCGGCGGCGCGGCGGTCTCCGAGCGTCCGTGGTCACAGCGCAAAAATCCTTCTTGAAGAGCGACGATTTCCGGCCAACGCACGTCAACTGTTGCACCAATCTATAATTCGTGCAACAAATGTTTCATGGCCGAGCCCGCGAAATCCTCGCCGCTGAGCGAACTGCGCATTGCATTGCCATCGCTCCCGATGCGGCTGCAGGAAGTCGGACGCTTCGTCGCCGCCAACGATTATGACGCCACCACTCGCTCGATGCGTGACCTCGCGGCCGAAGCCGGCGCCGATCCCGCCGCGTTCACGCGCCTCGCCAAGGCGATCGGCTATTCCGGTTGGGACGAATTGCGCGCGGCGCTGACCGAGGCGCGGCGACCATCACAGACTTCGCCTTTCTCCGGCCGCGCCAGAAGCCGCCGGCCCGGCCCGAATGCCGATGTCGCGCTCGTCGCCGACAAGCTCGAAGCCGAGGCAGCCGGTCTTCCGCGCATTCCGGCCCAGCCGATTGCGGAGGCCGCGCGCTCCCTGCATGAGGCCAAGCGGATCTGGATCGCAGGCTACCGCAGCTGCCGCAGCGTTGCCGAACTCCTGAACTACGAGCTGCGGCTGTTCCGTCCCGAACAGGTGCAGCTCGTCGGCGTATCCGGCCCGGACGATCTCGATCTCGGCGCTTTTCGGCCCGGCGAGGCCGTCATCGTCATCGGCTTCCTGCCCTATACCCATGCGAGCGTCCGCGTCGCGCAAGCCGCCCATCACAGCGGCGCAACGCTGATTGCCATCGCGGACAGCCTCTCTGCACCGATGGCCGAGGGTGCCGACCACGTGTTGCTGTTCGAGGCGGCCTCCTCTCCCGGCTTCTTCCCGAGTCTCACCGGCGCGATCGCGATCGCGCAGTCGCTCGCTGCGGTGACGTTCTCGCTGGGCGGCATGGCTGCGAAGAAGCGCCTGGAGACTACCGAGGCGCGGCTCACTGCTGCCTCCATCTACGTTTCGGAGAAAGGTTGACCCATGGCCCCTCGCACCAGCCGCGTGCTGCACCGCTCGTTGCGCGAGACGCCGCCCAAGGCGATCGGCGGCGAAGGCGTCTATCTCTTCGCCGAGGATGGGCGCCGCATCATCGACGCCTCCGGCGGCGCGGCCGTCTCGTGCCTCGGCCACCAGCATCCACGCGTGATCGCGGCGATGGCGAAGCAGGCCTCGACGCTGGCCTATGCGCACACCGCCTTCTTCTCGTCCGAGCCCGCCGAAGCCCTCGCCGAGACGCTGGTCGGGCACGAACCCGGCGGTCTCGCTTACGCCTATTTCGTCAGCGGCGGATCCGAGGCGATCGAAGCGAGCATCAAGCTCGCGAGGCAATATTTCATCGAGCGCGGTGAGCCGCAGCGGCAGCATTTCATCGCACGGCGACAGAGCTACCACGGCAACACGCTGGGCGCCCTTGCGGCCGGCGGCAATGCCTGGCGCCGCGCGCCCTATGCGCCGCTGCTCTCGGCCGCCTTCAGTCATGTGACGCCGGCGTTTGCCTATCACGAGAAGCGCGACGGTGAATCCGATGCGCAGTTCGTGGCACGGCTGGCGGCCGAGCTGGAATCCGAGTTCCAGCGGCTTGGCCCTGATACGGTGGCGGCGTTCCTCGCCGAGTCGGTCGTCGGCGCCACCGCTGGCGCCGTGACGGCCCCGGACGGCTATTTCAGGGCGGTGCGCGAGATCTGCGACCGGCACGGCGCGCTGCTCATCCTCGACGAGGTCATGTGCGGCATGGGCCGCACCGGCACCACGCATGCCTGGGAGCAGGAAGGCATCGCGCCCGACATCCAGGCGATCGCAAAGGGCCTCGGCGGCGGCTACCAGCCGATTGGGGCGATGCTGGCGAGCGGCAAGATCATAGACACCATCCGCGCCGGCTCAGGCGCCTTTCAGCACGGCCACACTTATCTCGCACATCCCCTCGCCTGCGCCGCCGCACTGGCGGTGCAGGAGGTGATCCGCGAGGATCGCCTCCTCGACCGTGTCAAGGAGCGCGGCAAGCAGCTCGAACAGCGCCTGACCGAGCGCTTCGGCAATCACCGCCATGTCGGCGACATCAGGGGACGCGGGCTGTTCTGGGCGATCGAGCTGGTTTCTGATCGCGCCAGCCGCAGCTCGTTCGATCCCGCGCTCAAACTCAATCAGAAGATCAAGGCGGAGGCCTTCGCCAACGGGCTCGGTTGCTATCCCGGCGGCGGCACCGTGGATGGCGTGCGCGGCGACCACGTGCTGCTGGCGCCGCCCTATATCGCTTCCGCGGACGAGATCGACCTGATCGTCGACAAGCTCGGCACGGCCGTCGACAACGTGTTGCGTAGTGTCAATCACTGAGGGGAGAGTAGTATGATGAGGAAAGTGGTTATCGCAGCGAGCATCCTCGCGGCATCGACGGTTGTCGCATCCGCCGCGACGCTCGACACGGTGAAGAGCCGCGGCACGCTGGTGTGCGGCGTCAGTGCCGGCTTTGCCGGTTTCTCGGCGCCGGACTCGCAAGGCAATTACAAAGGTCTCGACGTCGATTACTGCCGCGCGCTCGCAGCCGGCGTGCTGGGTGATGCCAACAAGGTACGTTACGTCTCGTTGACCGCGCAGAACCGCTTCACCGCCCTGCAATCGGGCGAGATCGACGTGCTCTATCGCAACTCGACGCAGACCTATCTGCGCGGCGTGACGCTGGGCTTGCGGCAAGGCCCGATCAACTTCTACGACGGCCAGGGATTCGTCGTGAAGAAGGATCTGGGCGTCAAGGACATCAAAGACCTCAAGGGCGCCACCGTCTGCGTGGCTCAAGGCACCACGCACGAGGTGACGCTCGGCGATTACGGCCGCGCCAACGGCATCGACTGGAAGCCGCTGGTGTTCGACCGCGTCGACACCATGTACCAGACTTTCTTCGGCGGCCGCTGTGACGCCATGACCCAGGACGCCTCCGCGCTCGCGGGCGCGGTGACGACCGCGGCGCCGAACCCGGCCGACTACGTCGTGCTGCCGCAGACCATCAGCAAGGAGCCGCTTGGGCCCTTCACCCGCAACGGCGACGAGGTCTGGAGCGACATCGTCACCTGGCTGCATTACGGCCTGATCGAGGCCGAGGAGCTCGGCGTGACGCAGGCCAATGTCGAGGAGATGGCGAAGTCGCAGACGCCGGCGATCCAGCGGCTGCTAGGCGCCTCCGGCGACCTCGGCTCGCGGCTCGGGCTCGACAACAAATGGCTGGTCACTGCGATCAAGGTCACCGGAAATTACGGCGAGATCTACGAGCGCAATGTCGGCAAGGCGAGTCCGCTCAAGCTCGACCGCGGCCTCAATGGCCTCTGGAGCAAGGGCGGCTTGATGTACGCGGTGCCGTTCAAGTAGGGAGTTCACCTCTCCCCGCCTGCGGGGAGAGGTCGACCACGCAGCGTTCGGGTGAGAGGGACTCTCCGCGAGTCCAACTCTCACCGTCCCCGCGGAGACTCCCCCTCACCCCGATCCTCTCCCCGCAAGCGGGGCGAGGGAGACGAGACATCCCATGCGTATCGCCCTGATCCACGCCCTCAAGCATTCCATCGCCCCGATCGAAGCGGCGTTCGCCAAGGCCTGGCCAGAGGCGCGGCTGATGAACCTGCTCGACGACAGCCTGTCGGCGGATCTGGCCCGCGACGGCGCGCTCAACGATGCCATGACCGCGCGGTTCCTCGCGCTCGGCGATTATGCGGCGGCGACCGGGGCGAACGCGATCCTGTTCACCTGCTCGGCCTTCGGCCCCTGCATCGAGGCGGTCGCACGCGCGCATGCGCCGATGCCGGTGCTCAAGCCCAACGAAGCCATGATCGCGCGGGCGGTGACAATGGGCACACGGATCGGCCTGCTTTCCACCTTTCCGCCGACCCTGGCGTCGATGCCGCCGGAGTTTCCGGCCTCCGTCCAAATCGTGCCGAAGCTTGCCGAGGGCGCGCTGGCGGCGCTCGACCGCGGCGACCGCGCTACGCACGACCGGCTGATTGTGGAAGCTTCGCGCGATTTGCGCGATTGCGACGTCATCGCGCTGGCCCAGTTCAGCATCGCCTCGACGGCGCCTCTGGTAGCGGAAGCAACCGGCCGTCCCGTCGTGACCACGCCTGATAGCGCCGTCGACAAACTGATGACGCTGTTGGCGATGAGAGCTTAGGTGCCGGTCTTTTTCCGACGCCGCTCGCCCTTGATCGCAGCGGCAAGCGCGGCCTTCGTTTCGCTGACGAAATCCTCGACCAGTTCCTCGCGGGTGGCATGCGCGGCCTCGCCGGTGAACAGGCCCTGCTCGGCCAGCATCACCACGCCGTGCAACGCCGCCCAGATCTTGAGCGCCTGGCGTTCGCGCAAATAGCCGACGGCGGGCACTTCCAGGGCTTCGATCACGAGCGAAAAGGTCTCGCGCGTAGCCTCATGCAGCTCGCTGCCCTTGGTGGCGCACGACACGGTGCGGGACGCGAACATCAGGCGGTAGATGCCGTTCCGTCGCAATCCGAATTCGAGCATGGCCTGCGCCAGCCGCGACAGTTTCGATTGCTTTGACGGTTTCGCCATCGCCTCCCGAAAGACCCCGCTGAGCTGCCGGAATGCCACCGCCGTCACCGCCGCGAGCAATGCCTCGCGGTCGGCGAAATGCCGGTACGGCGCGGGCTGCGAGACGCCGAGCTGCTTCGCCAGCGCCTTGATGCTGATCGCCTCGGCACCGCCCTGCTCCGCCTCGCGCAATGCGGCCTTGATCAGAGCATCGCGAAGGTCGCCATGATGGTAGGTGTTCGCGGGCTTGCGGGCGAGTTGTGAGCGCATGTTGTGGTCGAGCCTACAAGTTTACCCTTGACAGGGAAAGGCTGGCGCGAATGTAATAGCATATAACTTAAAGCCCGCGGTCGATGCCGCGGATAAAATTGACATGAGGAACGCGCCGCCCTGCAGGCCCCGCGCGCGCACGACCGAGGATGCTGCCATGACCGAGCGACTGAGGGTTCACGTCGATCCCGACAAATGCCAGGGCCACGCGCGTTGCAAAGCGCTCGCGCCGGAACTTTTCGAGCTCGACGAGTTTGGCAACGCACACGAAGCCGGCGACGGCACGGTCCCGCCCGGGCTCGAAGACAAGGCCTGGCTTGCCAAATCCAACTGCCCGGAAATCGCAATCGATGTGATCGAGGAGTAGCGCGGCCTTTAGCCCGCGTCCTTTCAGCGAACACGAGCAAGAGATCCCCTACATGTCCGACGTCAGCCAGCCCGCCGCCCATCCGCCCGTGACCGACTGGGTCCATGATTTCGACCACACCGATCCACAATGGACGGAGGATCCCTTCCCGATCTGGGACGAGCTGCGCGTAGCGAGCCCGGTCGTGCACACCGAGCGTTTCCTCGGCTGCTACATGCCGACGACCTACGAGGCCGTGCGCGAGATCGCCAACGACACCGAGCATTTCTCCTCGCGCCGCATCATCGTGCGCGACGTCCGTCCCGAGGTGGCGAGGAACGCCGCGCCGCCGATCACTTCGGACCCGCCCGTGCACAAGCCGGCCAAGCAGCTGCTGCTGCCTCCTTTCACGCCGGACGCGATGAAGAAGCTGGAACCGCGGATGCGCGCGATCTGCAACGAGCTCATCGACGGGTTCATCGCCGATGGCAAAGTCGACGCCGCAGCGCGCTACGCCAAGTACATCCCGGTTCGGGCCATCGCGCACATGCTCGGCATTCCCGAGAGCGACAGCGATCTCTTCATCAACTGGATCCACATGATCCTCGAGCTCGGCATCAAGGACGAGAGCAAGCTGCTCCAGGCCGTGCAGGAGATGAGCGCCTATTTCAGGACGCATATCGAAGAGCGCAGATCGAGGCCGACCAGCGATCTCATCTCCTATCTGATGAACGCCAAGGACAAGGAAGGTCAGCCGCTGGAAGAGTCCCACGTGCTGGGCTCGCTGCGCCTGCTTCTGATCGCCGGCATCGACACCACCTGGAGCGCGATCGGTTCCTCGCTCTGGCATCTTGCGAAGACGCCGGCCGACCGCGAGCGGCTGATCGCCGAGCCCGCGTTGATCCCGACTGCGGTGGAGGAGCTGCTGCGCGCCTATTCGCCGGTGACGATGGCCCGCGAGGTGATCAAGGAGACGACGATCTCGGGCTGCCCGGTCAAGGCGGGCAACATGGTGCTGTTGTCCTTCCCGGCCGCAAATCGCGATCCCAAGATGTTTCCGGACGCTGACAAAGTCGTGATCGACCGTCGCGAAAACCGCCACGCCGCCTTCGGCCTCGGCATTCACCGCTGCGTCGGTTCCAACCTGGCGCGCATGGAGATGCAGGTTGCGCTGGAGGAATGGCTAAAGCGCATTCCAGACTTCCGGCTCGATCCGGCAGGCACCGTGACCTGGTCACAGGGCACGGTGCGGGGCCCCCGCCAGTTGCCATTCTTGTTCGGAAAGGCGATGTAGGCCTTTCCAGACAACGGAGAGGCCGGACGTGACTGAACAAGCAATCCAACCGGCCTCCGACCACATCGATATCGCCGACGCCAAGCGGCGGATCAAGGCGATCTTCATCGGCTCGATCGGCAATCTCGTCGAGTGGTACGATTTCTACGCCTATACGGCGTTCGCGCTCTATTTCGCTCCAGCCTTCTTCCCTGGCAACGACCCCGTCGTCCAGCAATTGAATGTCGCCGTCGTTTTCGCGGCGACGTTCCTGATGCGGCCCCTGGGCGGCTGGTTCTTCGGCTATCTCGCCGACCATTTCGGACGACGCATCTCGCTCACGCTCTCTGTCGTCTTCATGTGCTTTGGTTCGCTGATCATTGCGCTGACGCCGACCTATGCCACGATCGGGTTCGCCGCGCCCGTCATCCTCGCGCTCGCACGCGTCATCGAGGGCCTGAGCCTCGGCGGCGAATATGGCGCCAGCGCCACCTATCTCAGCGAGGTCGCCGATCCCAAGCACCGCGGCTTCTATTCGAGCTTCCAATACGTCACCCTGATCGGCGGCCAGCTCACCGCGATCATCGTGCTGCTGCTCCTGCAAAAGGTCTTTCTCACCCCGGAGGAGCTGAAGGCCTGGGGCTGGCGTATTCCCTTTGCGATCGGCGCAGCGCTCGCGATCTTTGCCGCGGTGATGCGGCGCGGCCTGCACGAGACGGAGGCGTTCGAGGAAGCCAAGAAGGTGGTGAAGCCGACCGGTTCGATCACCAATTTGCTGCGTTATCCGCGCGAGCTGTTGCTGGTGGTCGGCCTCACCGCCGGCGGTACCGCGGCGTTCTACACCTTCACCACCTACATGCAGACCTTCGTCAAGCTTTCGGTCGGGCTGACTGAGGACCAGACCACTTTCGTGATCTTCGGCACTTTGGTTTTCGCGACCGTCCTCCAGCCAATCTACGGCGCGATCTCCGACAAGATCGGACGCAAGCCGCTGCTGATCTTCTTCGGTGTAGCCGGCACGCTCGCGACCGTACCGCTGTTGATGACGCTGAAGGAGACCAAGTCGCCCTTCGTCGCGTTCGTCCTGATCTGCTGTGCCTGGCTGTTCGTCGCCGGTTATACCTCGATCAACGCGGTGGTGAAGGCCGAGCTGTTCCCGACCAATGTCCGCGCGCTCGGCGTCGGCCTGCCCTATGCCATCACGGTCTCGGTCTTCGGCGGCACGGCGCCGGCGATCGCGCTCTATTTCAAGAGCATCGGGCACGAGGAATGGTTCTATTTCTACCTCAGCGGCATCATCTGCCTGTCCTTGATCATCTATGCTACCATGCGCGACACCAAGCACACTTCGGCAATGCACCGGCACGAGTAGACCATGGCTGACGAGACGCCATCCGACAGCAAGCTGACGCGCACCAAGGAGAAATGGGCGCGCGAGGGCCGCTTTCTCACAGGGAAGATCACGCGACCGGAGGATCAAAGGCTGCCGCCCGGCCAGCACCTGACCAAGGACTGGCCTGTGCTCGACCTCGGAGTCGTGCCGCCGGTGTCGCGCGACCGTTGGCGGCTCGACGTCTATGGCGCGATCGAGAGCCCCGTGTTCTGGACATTCGCCGAATTCATCGCGCAGAAGCAGGCGCGGTTCACCTCCGACATCCATTGCGTCACCACCTGGTCGCGCTACGACAACGAGTGGGAAGGGCTCGCCACGCGCGAGCTGCTCGCGGCTTGCCAGCCGCGCGAGGATGCACGCTTCGTGACGCTGCATTCCCATGACGGCTACACCACCAACCTCGCGCTGGAAGACTTTGCCGCCGAGGACGCGCTGCTCGCCCATAGCTGGTCCGGCCAGCCGCTGACGGAGGAGCATGGCGGCCCGGTGCGGCTGGTCGTGCCGCATCTCTATTTCTGGAAGAGCGCGAAATGGCTCCAGGCCATCGAATTCCTGACCGCGGACGCGCCGGGCTTCTGGGAGGTCCGCGGCTATCATAATCGCGGCGACCCCTGGGCCGAGCAGCGCTATTCCGACGATTAGAATTCAAGCAGGAACGAGGGGAAGCCCATGCCGACGGAACGCTTTCAATTCACGGGCGAAGGCGGCCATCAGCTTGCGGCCGCGCTGGAGCTGCCGGACGGCGAGCCCGCGGCCTACGCGCTGTTTGCGCACTGCTTCACTTGCGGCAAGGACACGCTGGCCGCCAAGCGCATCTCGGTCGCGCTGGCCGCCAAGGGCATCGCGGTGCTGCGCTTCGACTTCACCGGGCTCGGCTCGAGCGAAGGCGATTTCGCCAATTCGACGTTTTCGTCCAACGTCGCCGATCTCGTCCGCGCAGCCGATCATCTGCGTTCGACCCGCAAGGCGCCGTCGCTTCTGATCGGCCACAGCCTCGGCGGCGCTGCCATCCTGGCGGCAGCCGGAAGAATTCCCGAGGCCACAGCGGTCGTGACCATCGCGGCCCCATCCGATCCGGCGCATGTGACCGGCCTCTTTAGGGAGCATATCGACAACATCCGCGCACACGGCGAGGTCGAGGTCTCGCTCGCGGGACGCCCGTTCCGGATCAAGCGCGAGTTCCTCGAGGACATCGCCGAGCACGAACTGATGAAAGACATCACGGGGCTGCACAGGGCGTTGCTGGTGATGCACTCGCCGGTCGACGACACCGTCGGCATCGATAATGCGACCAAGATCTTCGTTGCAGCCAGGCACCCCAAGAGCTTCGTCTCGCTCGACCATGCCGACCATCTGCTCGCCAGGCCCGCCGACGCGCTCTATGCGGCCGATCTGATCGCGACCTGGGCCAGCCGCTACATCGACACCGCAAAACCCGCGAAGGCGATGGATCTACCCGAGGCGCCGCGCCAGGTCGTGGTACGGGAGACCCGCAAGAGCAAGTTCAACCAAGTCATCAGCGTCGGCCCGCATCGGCTTGTGGCGGACGAGCCGGTGGCTGCCGGCGGCGAGGACGCCGGCCCCGGGCCCTACGATTTCCTGCTCGCCGGCTTGGGCGCGTGCACCTCCATGACCATGCGTCTCTATGCCGACCGCAAGTCGCTGCCGCTCGACCGCGTCACCGTCACGCTGAAGCATTCGAAAATCTACGCCAAGGATTGCGCGGAGTGCGAGACACGCGAGGGCATGCTCGACCAGATCGAGCGCGACATCGCGATCGACGGCGCGCTGGATGCCGAGCAGCGCAGGAAGCTGATGGAGATCGCCGACAAGTGCCCGGTGCACCGGACATTGACGTCGGAGATCCGCATCGTGACGAAGGCCGTGGATTAGCCGGCTGCGCTAGAAGCAGGATGCCATTGTCCGCACTGCCGCGCTGATCTCGTTCTCGCGCCAGGCCGCAAAACCGAGCAGCAGGCCGTGATCCCGCGGCCGGTCCAGCGCCAGGCTGGACAGCGCCCGCGTTTCGACGCCCGCGGCAGCCAGTCGTTTGACTGCCGCCCGATCGGCGGTGCCGCGTTTGAAACGGGCGACGAGCTGGATGCCGCCCGCGGGCACTTCGACCGAGAGCATCTCGCCCAGATGGCGCTGCAGTCCTGCAACGAGGTGGTCGCGGCGCGCGTGATAGAGCCGGCGCATCCGGCGCAGATGCGCGAGGAAATGCCCGTCAGCGATGAACTCGGCCAGCGCTTCCTGGACGTGACTCGCGGCGATCAGCCCGATGTGCCGCTGTGCGATTTCAAACGCGCCGACCAATGCCGGCGGCACGACCAGATAGCCGAGCCGGATGTCCGATGTCATCACCTTCGAGAAGGTACCGACATAGAACACGCGGCCAAGGGCATCGAGCCCCTGCAGCGCCGGCACCGGCCGGCTGTCATAGTGGAATTCGCCGTCGTAATCGTCCTCCACGATCCAGGTCCTGCCGGGCCTGCATAGCCTGAGAAATTCGGTGCGGCGCGCCAGCGACATCAGCCGTCCGGTGGGATGCTGGTGCGATGGCGTCATGAAGATCAATTTCGGGGCCGCGAGACCCGGCATCCGCTGCATGCCCTGCGCGTCCAGCCTCATGCCGGTCACGCGCGCGCCGGAGGCACGGAACGCGGCGGCCGCGCCGGGATAGCCGGGATCCTCGACCCAGACCTCGTCGCCGGGGGAGATGAGAACAGCCGCGATCAAGGTCAGCGCGGCCTGCGCGCTCGGCAGGATCATGATCTGCTCTGCCGCGGCGCGAACGCCTCTGCCGGCGGCCAGATAATGCGCGAGCGCCTCACGCAGGCGCGTTCGATTGAGCGGTCCGAGCTCGCGTTTGGCCGCACGCACGGCGCTGCGGCGCAGGCAGCGAGCCCAGATCTCGTTCGGAAACTCGCGCGCATCTCCAAGCCCTGGACGCAACGGTCTTAGCGGCGCCTGATAGGACATCGGCCAGTCGGTCTTCTTGAGCTGCGAGGCCCAGGGTGAAAGCCGCGGCTTGCCGGAGCGCACGCGCGACGCAACGGCATCCGTTCCTTCACGTCGTTCGCCGCCGTCGACGGTGACCACCGGGCGGCGGCCGTGCGACGCCTCGAGATATCCCTCCGCGGCGAGCTGCTCGAACGCATAGGTGACGGTGTTGCGGGAAACGCCGAGATCGCTGGCGAGCCGGCGGCTTGACGGGAGCGTGCGGCCTTTGCCGAGGCGGCCCGTCGCGATCAAGCCTCGGAGCTGGCTCGTCAGTTGAGCCACTAGGCCGTCGTCGCCGGTCCGGTTCAGGCCGATCAAGGCCGAGATCATATCATCCGGAACTGGCACCTTAATCCTTTCTGATCTGGCGCTTTTGTGGGTACCAGCGCGGATGCTACCTGCCAGACCGGACTGCTTCAAGGATCTTGCGATGAACTCCCTGTCCCCCCGCGCGGCCGTCGGCCTGTTCCTCATCGTCGTGCTGGCCTGGGGCGTGAACTGGTCGGTGACGAAGCAATTGGTGCAGCTCGTCCCGCCGCTGTGGAGCTCGGCGATCCGGAGCTGGATCGCGCTCGCAGGATTGTTTGTCATCCTCGGACTGAGCAACAATCTCGTGATTCCGGAGCGGCGCGACGTGCCGGTGGTCCTCAGCGTCGCGCTGCTGCACATGACGCTCTTCTCCATTCTGGTCGCGGCCGGCCTGCGCTTCCTGCCCGCAAGCAAGGGCATCGTGCTCGGCTACACCACGCCGCTCTGGGTCGCGATTGCGGCGCCCCTGCTCGGGAAGGACACACTGACCGCACCCAAGCTTGCCGGCGCCCTGCTCGGACTGATCGGTCTCGCCGTGATCCTGAATCCGTCCTCAATAGACTGGAGCAACGCCAACGTCGTGCTCGGCGCCGGCATGGTCATCCTGGCCGCGATCTCGTGGGCTGCGAATATCATCTACATCCGCGCGCATCGCTGGATCGCCTCCCCGCTCCAGCTCCTGATCTGGCAGGTGCTCGTGGCCACGGTCATACTCTCGACCCTGGCGATGGTCATCGACGGGCTGCCGCACGTGGAATGGTCATGGCGGCTGGCCATGCTGTTCCTGTACTCCGGCCTGATCGGAACCGCGCTGGCCTATTGGGCGATGTCGATGGTCAACAAGAGCATCTCGGCGCTGACGACGTCGCTTGGCACCACTGGGACGCCGCTCGTCGGCATCGCCAGTGCGGCGATCTTGCTGGGCGAGCCCCTCGACATGAGCCTCGCCGTCGCGGCCGGATTGATCGTCACCGGCATCGGACTTGCGACGCTCGGCGACCGGCTGTTGCGCGGTCAAGCCATCGCGAGCGGTTGAACCCGCAGCACGCCACGCAAACCTGCGGTCGTGCCGAGCAGGATGCCGGCGAGCGCGACGAACGAGCCCAGCGCCAGCGTCGACACGCCCGTGAGCCCCTGCCCGATCGAGCAGCCGAACGCCATCACACCACCGATGCCCATCAGCGCGGCGCCGCTGCCCGAGCGCAGCATGTGGCGGGGCGAGGAATAGCCTTCAAGCTTGAAGCGGCCCGTGGCGAGTGCGGTAATGAGGCTGCCGGCGAGGACGCCGGCGACCGTCGCAATGCCGAAATTGAGCGCCAGGCCGGTCGAGAGCATGGCATATTGCAGCGCGTCCGCGATCGGCGCGATGAAGGTGAGCGAGGTCACCGGAACGGGATTGAAGTCGTCGGCACCGAGATAGCCGGTGACAAACCAGCCGGCGGCGACGAGCAGGCCGACGACGACGCCCGCCGCGATCTGGCCCGGCGAGCGCCGGAACGTCGGATGCGCGAAGGCGAACAGGATCAGCACGACGACGAGCACGGCGGTAGCCAGCGCGCGCGAAAGAGCTTCAGCTGGACCAAGCGTCGCCAGCAGGGACGGCAGCGAATTGGCGCTGACGGTGGTTTGCGAGGCCTGAACCAGCGCGATGCGCGCCGGTGCGATCAGACCCTTGAGCGTCATCTGCGCAGCGATGGCGAGCACGATCACGACGACGAAGGAGCGGAGATTGCCACGGCCGAGCAGCACCAGCGCGCGCGAGCCGCAGCCGTTCGACAGCACCATGCCGTAACCAAACAGCACTCCGCCGAGGAACAGCACCGGCACCGAGAACGTCTGCTGCAGGTAGATCGACTTGCCCAAATCGGCCATGCCGTTGCCGGCGAGGAACTGGCTGGCGGCGATCGCAACGGCGATCGCCAGCGCATAGGTCCGCACCAGCCGCCCGTCTCCCTCCGCGAGCCAGCCGCGCATGCTGCTCATCAGGCAGAAGCCGCTGAGCAGACCGACGGCGCCGTAGACAAGGCCGATGGCGAGGCCGGCGAAGGTGACGAGTGCTGCGGACGAATCCATCATTACGGCTTCAGGACCACGCGATCCCGCGAAGAGCCGGCAACCGCGACATACGCCTCCTTGGCGCGCTCCAGCGGATAGACGGCATTCGCCTTGATCGGGAACGGCTTCAGCTGGCCGCTCGCAAAGCCCGGGCCGAGATCGCGCAACACCGCGCCTGTCGCGGCCGACGACAGGCCGAGGGTGTCGATGCCGACATAGGTGTGCTGGCCCCGATAAAATTCGAGGATGTTGAACTGCACGATGCGGTCGATCGCGGCGATCAGGATCTGACGGCCACGCAATGCGAGCGATTTGTGCGCGGCCTGGAAATAGGGATCGCCGACGGTATTGAAGACGATGTCGGCGCCCTTGCCGCCGGTCAATTCGCGCACGCGCGTGGCGACGTCGGTCGCGGACGCGTCGATCACCTCGATGGAAGCGTTGGCGTGGCCTTCGTAAGCCTCTGCCTTGCGTACCACGCCGATGACGCGCGCGCCCTGCCAGGTCGCGATCTGCACCGCGGCCTGGCCGACCTTGCCATTGACGCCGAACACCAGAACCGTCTCGCCGCTCTTCGCCACGCCCGCGCGGCGAAAACCTTCCATCGCGGTGACGAAGGGCACGCCGATGCCGGCGGCCTCCTCCCAGGACACTGCCTTCGGCTTATCGACGACGGCGTCAGCTTCGACGACGAGATGGGTTGCGTGAGTGCCGTCGCGGCGGATGCCGAGATCCCCGGAGGAGCCGAACACCTCGCGGCCGACCGTGCCGGCCGGCCCGTCGATCACCACGCCGGAATAGTCGCGGCCCGGCGTGCGCGGGAACACGGCATAGGGCATCAACCCGGTCGCGGCCTTCACGTCGGAGGGATTGACGGCGGCGGCCTTCACCTCGATCAGGAGATCATTGGGGCCGCGCGTTAGCGTGTGGCGCTCGACCACCGGCGCGACCGCGGCGGCGTTCTCGGCCTTGGCATTGAGGCGCACGCAACGCGCTTCGACGGTTTTGGTATCGGCTGGCGACATGGAAAGACCCGCGATTTCTCGCGGGCCTTGTCGCCTTTGGGGCCGATCAAGTCAATCGGTCAAGTCAATCGGTCAAATCAGTCCTTGGGCCGCTTATCGTAGAGGCGTTTGGCCTTGCCCAGCGAGCGTTCCAGCGTGGCGGGCGCGACCACCTGCACCCTGGAGCTGATGCCGATGGTGTTCTTGATGTGCGTCGAAATCCGGTCGGCGTGGTCGAGGAGACCGCGGCCGTCCCAGCTTTCGGATCGCGCCTCCGCGATGATGGTCAGCTCGTCCATACGGCCTTCGCGGGTCAGTTCCAGGATGAAGTGGCCGCCGCACCAATCGGTCGCGAGCAGCACCTCCTCGATCTGGGTCGGGAACAGGTTGACGCCGCGCAGGATGATCATGTCGTCCGAGCGGCCCGTCACCTTCTCCATCCGCCGCATGCCCGGCCGCGCCGTACCCGGCAGCAGCCGCGTCAGGTCGCGGGTGCGATATCGGATCACCGGGAAGGCTTCCTTGGTGAGCGAGGTGAAGACCAACTCGCCCTTCTCACCATCCGGCAGCACCGCACCCGTTTCAGGGTCGATCACCTCGGGGTAGAAATGATCCTCCCAGATGTGCAGGCCGTCCTTGGTCTCGATGCACTCCTGCGCGACGCCGGGGCCGATCACCTCGGAGAGGCCGTAGATGTCGGTCGCATCCATGTCGAAGGCGTCCTCGATCTCGCCGCGCATCGCATTGGTCCAGGGCTCGGCGCCGAAGATGCCGACCTTGAGCGAGCACTGGCGCGGGTCGAGCTTCTGGCGCTTGAACTCGTCCAGGATCGCCAGCATGTAGCTCGGCGTCACCGTGATGATGTCGGGCCGGAAATCGTTGATGAGCTGCACCTGCCGCTCGGTCATGCCGCCCGAGATCGGCACCACGGTGCAGCCGAGTCTTTCAGCGCCGTAGTGCACGCCGAGGCCGCCGGTGAAGAGCCCATAGCCGTAGGCGTTGTGGATGATCATGCCGGTACGGCCGCCGGCCGCGCGGATCGAGCGCGCCATCACGTCCGACCAGGTGTCGATGTCGGCCTGGGTATAGCCGACCACGATCGGCTTGCCGGTCGTGCCCGAGGACGCATGCACGCGCACCAGCTTTTCGCGCGGCACGGCGAACATGTTGAAGGGATAGTTGTCGCGCAGATCCGTTTTCACCGTGAAGGGGAATTTCGCGAGATCGGAGAGCTCGCGAAAATCGGACGGATGCACGCCGGCCCCGTCGAAGGCCTTGCGATAATGCGCGACGTTGTCATAGGCGTGCTTCAGCGACCAGGTCAGCCGCTGCTTCTGCAGCGCCCTGATCTCGTCGCGCGAGGCACGCTCATGCGCGTCCATCTCGGCGCTATAGGCGCTGCCACCTTCCTTGAGTCTCGTCAAAGCCATCCTCGTTTCCCACCATCGATTTGTTTTTCTTGATTGATTATTGGTCTTGCGTCGGCAGCCACGTGCCGGGAATGACGCGCGAATGTCCGCGGAATTCCGCAATGACGGTGTCGCTGACGGTGACGCGCACGTCATAGATGCCGGAGCGACCGCCGCGCGTGATCTCACGTGCCTTCGCAACGAGGCGATCGCCGAGCTTGCCCGGCTTGATGAAGGTGATCTGCCCCTGCGCGGCGACCACGCGTTCGTTGCGCGAGTTGCAGGCAAAGGCGAAGGCGGAATCGGCGAGTGTGAAGATGAAGCCGCCATGGGCGATGCGCTGGCCGTTGACCATGTCCGGCCGCACCGTCATCGCGAGCGTCGCGAAGCCGGGGCCGATCTCGACGATCTCCATGCCGAGCCCCTTGGAGGCATCGTCCTCCGCCCACATCGCCTCGGCGCAGGCGCGGGAAATATCCTCGGGCGACAGGGCAGCTTTGACGTTCACGCGCTTCTCCCGGCCAGATGTTTGCCCATGATGTTCTGCTGGTTGGCCAAAACTGTCAAATAATGCGACGCATTTGCATCGTCAGCGTCTGACATGCCTGCTCAGACATGGTCATAATCGACCACGACCCGCTCCGATGACGGCTTGGCCTGGCAGGTCAGGACGAACCCGGCCTTCAGCTCCCACGGCTCCAGCGAATAGTTGATGTCCATCGGCGCCTCACCTTCGACCAGCTTGGCGCGGCAGGTCGAGCACATGCCGCCCTTGCAGGCGAAGGGCAGATCGACGCCGGCGCGCAGCGCGGCATCGAGGATCGCCTCGTCCTCGGCGACCGGAACGTCGCGGCGCTTGCCGTCGATGATCAGCGAGGCGATCGCTTTCGGCGGCGCGTCGGGCGCCACCGCCTTCTTCGGCCGCGGCTTGCCGCCGAACTCGGAGACGAAGCGCTCGACGTGGATACGCTCTTTCGCGATGCCGAGCTCGCGGCAGGTGGTCTCGATGTCCTCGCTCATGCCAAGAGGGCCACAGATGTAGAGATGATCGACGCTAGCCGCCGGAACCAGCGAGCGCAGCAGCACCCTCACCTTGTCGCCGTCGAGCCGGCCATGCAGGATCGGGATGTCCTGCTCTTCGCCGGAGATGACGTGGAAGATGGAGAGGCGATCGATGAAGCGGTCCTTCAGCTCCTCCAACGCCTCGAGGAACATGATGTTGTCGGTGGTGCGGTTGCCGTAGAACAGGAAGAAGCGGCTGTCCGGCTCGCGCGCGAGCGTGCCCTTCACGATCGACAGGATCGGCGTAATGCCGGAGCCTGCGGCGAAGCCGACATGGATGCGTCCACTATCCGCCGGCGGGACTGCACCGAAGCGCCCGGTCGGCGTCATCACGTCGAGCTGGTCGCCGCATTTCAGCTCGTCCGCCGCCCAGTTCGAAAACGCGCCGCCGTCGATCTTCTTCACGGCGATACGAATCTCGCCGTCATCGGGGCCGGAACAGATCGAATAGGAGCGGCGCACCTCCTCTCCGTCGAGCGTCGTGCGGAGCGTGAGGTACTGGCCGGGCGTGAAAGCGTAATCGCCGGCGAGATCGCCGGGGATGGCGAAGGTCATCGAGACGGCGTCGGACGCCTCGCGGCGAAGGTCGCTGACGGCCAGTCGATGGAAGCGGGGTGCGGCTGCTGACATGGTCAATGACACTTGAAATAATCGAAAGGTTCGCGGCAGGCCTTGCAGCGCCACAGCGCCTTGCAGGAGGTCGAGCCGAATTCGGAGAGCAGCTCGGTGTCCCCGGAGCCACATTGCGGGCACGCCACGGCCTGCGCGCCGAACAGCGCGCGGCGCGAGCTCGAGGCTTGCGGCGGCGCGATGCCGTAGGCCCGCAGCTTCTGGCGGCCCTCCTCGGTCATCCAATCGGTGGTCCAGGCCGGCGACAGCACGGTCCGGACTTTTGGACTGCTAAAACCGGCGCGCTCCAGCGCCAGCTCGATCTCCAGCGCGATCATGTTCATCGCCGGGCAGCCGGAATAGGTCGGCGTAATCGCGACCTCGACGTGGTCGCCGGCCAAGGCGACATCCCGGAGCACGCCGAGATCGGCGATGGTCAGGACCGGAATCTCCGGATCGACCACGCTCGCCGCAGCGTCCCAGGCGCGCCGGTGCAGCTCGCTGTCACGGTCGAGCACGCTCACCATGTCAGCCCCGGAAAGGTGCGCTGCATCGATTGCAGCTCGGACAGGAGATGGCCGAGATGTTCGCTGTGCCGGCCCGCGCGGCCGCCCTGCTGCATCCAGTCGTTCTGCGGCAAGACCAGCGTGGCTTCGCTGGCGACACTGGAAAGCGTCTGCAACCAGCGACCACGCAAGGTGCCGGGATCGATCGCGATACCGGCATGGATCAGGGCGCGCTCGCCGTCGTCGACGGCAAACATCTCGCCGGTGAAGGCCCAGAGATGATCGATCGCGGCTTGCGCGCGGGCGTGGCTCTCATCGGTGCCGTCGCCGAGGCGGATGAGCCACTCCGAGGCGTGGCGCAGATGATAGGCGCTCTCCTTTTCCGACTTGGCGGCAATCGCGGCCAATGTCGCGTCGCGCGAATTCATCATCGCGCGCCAGTAGAGGTCGGCGAACGCGGAATAGAAGAACTGTCGCACCAGGGTCTGGGCGAAGTCGCCATTGGGCTGCTCGACCAGCAGCAGATTGCGGTACTGCCTGACGTCGCGCAAGTAAGCGAGCTTGTCCTCGTCGTTATCCCCGCCTTCGGTCGTGGCGGCGTAGGTATAGAGCTCGCGCGCCTGGCCGATCAGGTCGAGCGCGATGTTGGAGAGCGCCATGTCCTCTTCCAGCATCGGCGCATGCCCGCACCATTCCGACAGCCTATGGCCGAGGATCAACGCATCGTCGGCACGGCGCAGCGCGTAGAGCACCAGCGGTGTTTCGGAGACCTCGATGTTGGCGACCGGCATCACATATGTCCCACTTCTTCCGGCACCTCGTAAAAGGTCGGATGCCGGTAAATCTTCGATTCCGCCGGTTCGAACATCATGGTCTTCTCGGCGGGATCGCTCGCGGTGATCGCAGTCGACGGCACGACCCAGATCGACAGGCCCTCGCCGCGGCGGGTGTAGATATCGCGGGCGGCTTGCAGCGCCATGGTGGCATCGCTCGCGTGCAGCGATCCCACATGCTTGTGCGCGAGCCCGTTCCGGCTGCGAATGAAGACTTCCCACAGCGGCGTGTTCGGCGTGGCCATATCGATCTCCCTACTCGGCGGCTTGCGCAGTCTGGCGATGCGCACGTTTGGCGGCATAGGCCGCCGCGGCTTCGCGCACCCAGGCGCCGTCGGCGTGCGCCTTGCGGCGCGCGGCCATGCGGTCGCGATTGCAGGGGCCGTTGCCGGCGAGCACCTGCTTGAATTCGGTCCAGTCGATCTCGCTGTAGCGCCAGTGGCCGTCCGCATCCTGAATCATGCCGGGATCGGGAATCGTGAGGCCGAGATATTGCGCCTGCGGCACGGTTGCATCGACGAATTTCTGGCGCAGCTCGTCATTGGAGAAGCGCTTGATCTTCCACTTCGTCGAGGTGTCGCTGTGCTGGCTCGTGCTATCTGGCGGGCCGAACATCATCAGCACCGGCCACCACCAGCGGTTCAGCGCATCCTGCGCCATCGCCTTCTGCTCGTCCGAGCCGCGGCACAGCGTCAGCATGATCTCGTAGCCCTGGCGCTGGTGGAACGACTCCTCCTTGCAGACCCGGATCATCGCGCGTGCATAGGGGCCGTATGAGCAGCGGCACAGCGGGATCTGGTTCATGATTGCGGCGCCGTCGACCAGCCAGCCGATGGTGCCGATATCGGCCCAGGTCAGCGTCGGATAGTTGAAGATCGAGGAGTACTTGGCTTTGCCCGCGAGCATGGCATCGACCAGCTCCTCGCGCGATGAACCGAGCGTCTCGGCGGCGGCATAGAGATAGAGCCCGTGGCCGCATTCGTCCTGCACCTTGGCGAGCAGCGCGGCCTTGCGGCGCAGGGTCGGCGCACGCGTGATCCAGTTACCTTCCGGCAGCATGCCGACGATCTCGGAATGGGCGTGCTGGGAAATCTGGCGTGTCAGCGTCTTGCGATAGGCCGCGGGCATCCAGTCGTTCGGCTCGATGCGTTCCTCGGCGTCGATGCGGCCCTGGAACTGCGCAGCTCTGGCCGCGTCCTCAGGGCTGCGGTCATCCGCCTCGGCCGTGTTGAGCGCCTGGGTATACATGCGCATCCTCCCGTTTTATTGGGAGGCAATGTATAACAAAAATCATGTCATGCAAGATATTTCTGTAACATAAAATCAGACCCCGAACCTCCTTTCCAGAAGCTTTCGCGCCGGCGGCAATGGCCCCTTCTCGTTGGTTCCATGTTCATCAAGCCATTGTTCGGAAGAGGCAAGCAGCGCGCGATAGATTTCGCCGCACAGGTTCCGTGCCGCCCTGCCCGGCCAGTTCGTCGGCAGCAGGCTTTCGGGCAATAGCGGATCGCGCAGCACGACGCGGCGATAGTAGTGGATCAGGAGGATGCGCGCCGTGAACGCGTCGGCCTCGGACAAATCCGTGCCGCGGCCGATCGCGGCGCGCAGCGGCTCGAACGTCTTCATGAATTTCAGATAGGCATCCGCGGTGCGATCCAGCGGCCAGCTTGCGCTGAGCAGGCGACGCCCGCTGTCATCCTCGGCCGAGACTTCGAGACGGATCGCGCCTGAGGCTTCATCCGGCACCGGCAGGCCCGACGGCGCGACCCAAACCCCCGGCAGCGGACTGCCGAAGCCGGCGTTACGGAGCGCTTCGCGCGAGACGTCGCGATCTCCGCCATTGCCGATCAGGAGCAGCTCGAAGCGCCCGGTCCAGTCGGATGGCGGCGGATCGTAGATGTGGCGTGTCGCGGCCTCGAAGGTCTGGCGGCCCTTCTCGGCGAGCCGATAGAAGCTGTTGCGGCCGACCTTTTCCCGCGTGAGCCAGCCATCGGCCGCAAGCCGCGACATCGTGGTGCGCACCACGCCGCTATCGATGTCGAGACCGTCGAAGAATTCGAGCAGCGTGCCGAGCCACACCGAACCGCCGCGGGGCACGATGGCATCGCCGAACACGGTGATGACGATGGAGCCGGTGCGCGACGGTTCACGCTTGAGCTGGTCGATGATGCGGGAAAGCGGATGCGCCATACGCGAGGCATAGCGCGTTTGATGCGGGCGCGACAATGGACGGGTGCGACGCCCTTACTCCCCCTCTCCCCGTTCTTACGGGGAGAGGGTTGGGGTGAGGGGCTGCTTCAGCAAACTCGCCGATGGATGGACTCGCGGAGACTCCCCCTCACCCGGAATTTGCTGTTCGCAAATTCCGACCTCTCCCCGCACGCGGGGAGAGGCGAAGAAAGAGCTCACCGATGCGGATCTGGATAGGCCAAGCTGCGCCAGCCGCTGCGGTCGAACGGCCGCCACTGGCCTTCCTTCTGTGCGAGCCGGTCGGCGACCGCATAGACCGCGGCGGGATGATGGCCCATGCCGCAATGGCTGCTCTCGACCTCGATGCTCTCGGTCTGGGCTCCCTTCTTCTCCATGCAGCCCTGCCAGGCGCAGACGCCGTCGGTGCGGCTGAAGATGGCGGTGGTCGGCACCGGCGGGGGCACCGCGAGCTCGCCGCCGAACCGCGGATCGACCTCGTCCGACTTCCGACCGCTCGCCCATTCATAGACGCGCCAGGCATTGGTCGAACGGGGATTGCCCGCGAAGGGACTGCCAAGCGTGATCACCTGACGCACGCGCTCGGGCATCATCTTGGCGAGCTGGCGCGCATAGAGGCCGCCGAGGCTCCAGCCGACCAGGCTGATCTTGCGGCCATGCGTGTCGCTGAGCTCCTCGACCAGATCGACCATGGCATGCTGCACGCCCTCGCGCAGGCCATAGTTGCGGCCCTGGCGCCAGCCGCTCACCGCATACCCCTTGCTGGTCAGAAACGTGCGCAACGCACGCGTGGATTCATCGGAGGCGACGAGGCCCGGCAGCACCAGCACCGGGTGCCCATCGCCGCGCGGCGCGAGGCTCAGCAGCGGCAGCGCGCCGAGGAACGCACCGAACTCGTGGATCGCGCGCCCTTCCATAAACATCAGTGTTCGGGACGGCGGACGCAGCGTCTGGGCAGTAGCGGTCATCAATGTTTCCCCTGAGAAGGCGCCGGGCGCGATGCCGGCAAATGGGCATGAATTCCAATACGCCGGCTTCTTGATCGTTCCGCAGCGCAACATGAATCAGCTAGGCGGCCGGTTCCCGACATTCAAGCGGGAGAGACGAAAGCCGACAATAGGCCCGCGCGTTAATGCTAACGGCCGTGACGCAAAAGTCACAGCAATCGAAGCAGGAATTCTACGGAGTAGAGCGCGAGCCCGGCGAGTCCACCGATCAGCGAACCGTTGAAGCGGATGTATTGCAGGTCGCGCCCGATGTTGATTTCGATCAGCGAAATCAGCTGCGCCATGTCCCAGGCCTTGACCTGGTCGGAGATGAAGATCGAGACGCCGCTCTTCTGGTCGGCGACGAAGCTGCGCAGCACCGTCACCAGCCCCTTGTTGATCTCGTCGCGCAGCTCGGCATCGCCGGCGAGCGCATCGCCGGCGGAAACGAACATGCCGGCGAGATGATGCTGCAGCACCTGCGTCTCGCCGCTCGCGCTGCGCTCGATGAAGGAGCGTGTGTTGGCCCAGACGGTGCGGGCGAGGTCGGCAAGCTCAGGCCGCGCGAGGAGGTCACGCTTCAAGCCGGCGATGCGGTCGATATAGGCCTGGTCAGTGCCGAGCCGGTCGACGAAGCTCAGCACCATGCGGTCGAACTCGCCGCGGAAGGGATGCTTGGGATCGCTGCGCACTTCATTGAAGAACGCGGTGGCAGAGGCCACGATCTTGTTCACCAGAAACTTGTCGGCTCGGTAGAGCCGCAGCAGGGTCGGCAATTCCGCGCGCACCTTCTCGCGGATCATCCCCATCGTCTCTTTCTGGTTCAGCGTCTCGTGCATCACGCGCAGGAGATCGTCGAACAGGATCTGATGGCGCCCCTCCGCCACGAAACCGCGCAGCGTGCCGGCGGCAAGCGGCGCAAGGTCGATGGCCTGGAGCTGCGATGACATGCGGCGGATGATGAAGGTCATCAGGCCCGAGCTCTCCGTCGCCGAGACGGCCTCAGGCAACAGGCGGAGCGCAAAGCGCGCGAGATCGTCGCTGCGCTTGCGGTCGCGCAGCCAGTCGGCAACGAAGGAGCCGAAATCGATCTCCTTCAGCTTGGCCTCGACCGGACCCGCCTCGAGGAAATGTACCTGGATGAATTCGCCGAGCTTGTCGGCGATGCGGGCCTGGTTGCTCTGGATGATCGCGGTATGCGGGATCGGCAGGCCAAGCGGCCGCTTGAACAGGGCAACCACGGCATACCAGTCGGCGAGGCCGCCGATGGTCGCGGCTTCCGCGAAGGCGGCGATGAAGCCGAACACGGGATGCGCATTCAGCAGCAACTTCGCGACGACGAACAGGGCAAGCGTCGAAGCCAGCACCAGCGTCGCCAGCGCTTTCACGCGGCGCAACTCGGCCGCGCGTTCGGCATCGCCGGGGGTGTCGAAGGAGAAGGCGGCGGGAGGGGTCATAGCGGATACTTAGCGTGTCAGTCTCCGCGTGTCCCGGACGCGGTGCAGCGTGCAAACGATGCACCGCAGAGCCGGGATCCAGCAAGCATCCGATGCAGGATGGCCCCCGGATCAGCAGTGCACCACGCCACTGGACGATGCTTCGCATCGCCAGGGGGCGCGCTGCACTGCATCCGGGGAACGCAAGAGAAGAACAAAAGGCCCGCCGAAGCGGGCCTCAAATTCAGTTTTGACTCAGGGCGCCGGATCAGGCGGTCTTGTTGTAGACCTTGGCAAAATTGTCCTGAGCGGACTTCGCACCGTTGGCGGCGAGCTGGCCGAAATAGTCGGCGGTCGCCTTGGCGCGCGAGACGAACACTTCGCCGCGGGCGCGGAGCAGGCTCGACTGGATCTCGACGGCTTCGCTGACCGACTTGGCGGAAGCAAGCTTGTCGATGCCGGCGAAGAACGCCTGGGCGTCGTCATAGATCGCCTGCTGGATATTGCGGCTGATCTTGCCGGCCTCGGTGACGGACTCGGTCACCGCGTTCTCGACGGCGGCGGTCACGCGCTCGGAGCCAGCGAACACCTCGGCAGCACGGTCCTTGGCGGTGTTGGCGGTCTTCTTGACGAACTCGCGGGCGGCCTCGGGAACTTCCAGGTTCTGGATGTTCTTGAAAGCGTCCTTGAAGCCCTCGAAAGCGGTGTTGGTTTCAGTGGTCATGGGGTTCTCTCCATCCTCATTGGTCTGAGCTATGGGCTCACCCCGTCCTCGATGGCCCGGGGCACGACTTATATGGCATAGTTAATTGTGCGATGCAATATTCATATTGCAGTGCGACATCACGAAACTGTGAACAGTCTTAACGGGAAGCAATATGATGCCTCCGTGACCAGGCCGGTTCCCGGACAACGGTCGGACCGTCTCTCCCCGATGCTGGACGGCGGTCCTGGTGCTGGACGGCGCGTTTTAGTGCTGGACGGCGCCTGGCAGCCCGTAAGCCTCCATCTGGGCCTGGACCTGCGCGATGTTGTGGCCGAGCACGACGATGTCATGGGTCTTGCCGTCGACGTCCCGGACGTGGTCTCGCAGCAACGCTTCGGCCTTGAAGCCGAGGCTCTCGAACACCGCAATCGCCGCCTGCTGATCGACCGTCATCTGGACCGAGAGTTTTTCCAGGCCCGCGCCGAGCGCGAGCGCGAAGGTCTCCTGCGACAGCGCCCGCCCTACCCCCTTCCCGCGCACATCGAGCGAGACCACCATGCGGATCTCGCCGACATGGGGCGACCAGGAATGCGGATCGCGCACCAGCGTGCCGCAGCCCACGACCTTGCCGTCTTTCACCGCGAGCAGGCTCGTGATCGCGCCACGCTCGATCTCCTTGACCCAGGCCGACAGCACCTTCGGCTCGCTGATATTGCGCGGCAGGAACAGCAGGTCGTGGGTCGGCAGCCCCTTGCCGAACGCGAGCACCGCGGCCTCGTCCGCAGGCGACATCAGGCGGATCTCGATATCGCCGGCGTCGGTCTTGACGTGACGCGGATAGGAACGCTGCTCACTCATGTCGATCTCTTCCCCAGCCAGGAGTCCAGTTTCGGCCATAGCCGCTTCACGGCGTTGGCGCCGGCGACAAGCGAGACGTGACCGCCTTTCAGCATCACCTCTTCCTTGTCCGCAGATCCGATCTTCGCGATCAGGTGCTTGGCGGCCTCATACGGCACGATGTGATCGTGCTCGGCGACCGCATGCAGGATCGGCACCTTGATGTCCTCGAGCTTCGCGGTGCGGCCGCCGACCGACATGGTGTCGTTGAACAGCTTGTTGTCCCACATCAGGTCTTTGGTGATGGTGCGGAAATACTCGCCCGCCAGCGGCAGCGTGTCGGTCGCCCAACGGTCGAACATGCGGTAGGACTTCACGAACTCGTCGTTCCAGATGTTTTCCCAGAGCTGAATCTGGCTGACCGTGCGCGAGGCCGGACGCAGCATCTCGAACGAGGACAGGATCATCTCCGGCGGCACGTTGCCGACACTGTCGACGAGACGGTCGACGTCGAAATAGCGGCGGTCCGAAAAGTTCGAGAACAGCTTCATCTCGCGGAAGTCGATCGGCGTGGTGAAGCAGATCAGATTCTTCATCGGCCCGTTCTGGTGGATCGCGCCGTAGAGCAGCGACAGCACGCCGCCGAAGCAATAGCCGATCACGGAGACGTCCTGCTCGCCGGAATCAGCTTGCACCCGGCGAACACAGTCCGGAATGAAGTCGAGAACATAGTCCTCCATCCGCAGGCTCTTCTCCTCCGGCCGCGGCGCGCTCCAATCGAGCATATAGACGTCGTAACCGCGCTTGAGCAGGAATTCGATAAAGCTCTGACCGGGCACGAGGTCGAGGATGTAGCCGCGATTGGTGGTGGCCATCACGATCAGCACCGGTATGCGGTAAATCTCGTCCGACATCGGCCGATAGTGATAGAGATTCATGGTGCCGCGTGAATGCAGCACGTCCTTCGGCGTCGAGCCGAGCGAGGGGCCCGAGGTCGAGAAATATTCAACGCCCTTGATGCTGCGCTGGATCGCGCGCTGGACCTCGCTCTGGATGCGCTCCGGGATGGATGCGAAATCAAGTCCGGGAGCTGCATTCATGCCTGCTCTCCGCCCTCAGACGGCGGACGCTTGGTGCGCGGCGGCCGCAATGCGGAATCGGCGCCCTGAGACACGCCGGCGCTTGCAGCCATCTGGCTCAGCAGCGACTTGATCTCACCGATCTGGCCTTCGATAGCTTGCAGCCTTTCGGCAAGGCCAGTGACCTGCTCCCGGCTCGGCAGGTTCATGGAGACCAGATACTTCTCCATGAGTTCGCCGAGCTGCTTCTGAGCACCTGCAGCAACTCCCCCCGCACGGTTCATCGCCTGTGAAAACTCGGGCGACGACATGGCCTGGTTGGCGAAGGAATTGAACCCCTTCTCCATCTCGCCCATCATCTTCTGCCACATGGCGACCGGGTCATTGGTCTTGTCGGTCATCGGCGTCCTCCAGATGTCGAGAGCTGCGATGCCCTTCTTTTTTGCCATACCACACCGTTGCGCCGTGCCGGTCAACCGGCAAGCAGCGGCTCGGTGCCGCGCGCGGCTTTCATTGCAACGGGAAACCGTGCGATACAGCATCAGTCAAACGCTTGAGGGAACGCGCCCGTGAACGCCCATCAGCCGCCCCAGACCGCCCGCGCCAACGGCATCGACATCTGCTACGAGATCTTTGGCAACGACAATGCCGAGCCGCTGCTGCTGATCATGGGGCTCGGAGCGCAGATGATCCAATGGGACGATGCGTTCTGCGAGCAGCTTGCCGCGCGCGGCTTCCGCGTGATCCGCTTCGACAATCGCGACATCGGCAAGTCGAGCCATCTGACGGGCGGCAAGCGGTTGACGCCGCTCGAGCTGCTCAAGCTGCGCTTCCTCAGGATTCCCGTCGCCGCGACCTACAAGCTGATCGACATGGCGAAAGACATGGTCGGGCTGATGGATGCGCTCGGCATCAGATCGGCGCATCTGGTCGGGGCGTCCATGGGCGGCATGATCGCGCAGGAGGTCACGCTGTCGTTTCCGCACCGCGTGCGCTCGCTGACCTCGATCATGTCCACGACAGGAAATCCGCGCGTGCCGCCGCCGACGCGCGAGGCCGCCGCAATGCTGATGGCGCCGCCGCCGCGCAGCAAGGAAGAGTTCATCGTCCGCTACGGCCAGACCTGGAAGGTGTTGCGCGCCGGACATTTTCCGGAAGAGGAAGCGCTCGACCCTGAACGCGCCGAGCGCGTGTTCGCGCGCGGGCTCAATCCGGCCGGCGTCGGCCGCCAGCTCCGCGCGGTGCTCGCGTCCGGCAGCCGCAAGGAGCGGCTGCATGCCGTGCAGACGCCGACGCTCGTGATCCACGGTACCGTCGATCCCTTGGTGCGGCCTGAGGGCGGCAAGGACACGGCGGCGTCAATCCCGAACGCAAGATTGTTGATGATCGACGGTATGGGCCATGCACTGCCGATGCGGTTCTGGCCTGAGATCATCGGCGCCATCGACAAGCACGCGCATGGCGCGGCGGCGCAGGCAGCTTAACTCTTCTTCGCCATCCAGATCACATGGCGCGCACCGCCGCCCCTGCCGGTCGCGCGGACATTGACCTCGTTGACGTCGAAACCGGCGCTGCGAAGTCGCTTGGTGAAGGCCGGGTTGGGTCCCGACGACCAGACCGCGAGCACGCCGCCCGGCCGCAGCGCCGTCTTCGCCGCCTTCAGCCCGCTCGAACTATAGAGCGCATCATTGCCCTTGCGGGTCAGTCCCTCCGGCCCGTTGTCGACGTCGAGGAGAATGGCGTCGAAAGCCGTCCGCTGCGCCCGGATGATTTCGCCGACGTCGGTTTCCCGAATGCTGACCCTGGCATCATCGAGGCTGTCGCCGAACACCTCCGCCATCGGGCCCCGCGCCCACGTGACCACCGCGGGGACCAACTCGGAGACCACAATCTTTGACTTGGCTCCAAGCACGGTGAGCGCTGCACGCAGCGTAAAGCCCATTCCGAGGCCGCCGATCAGGACGACGGGCTTGGCGACTTTCTCGATCTGCTTCGCTGCAAGCGTCGCGAGCGCAGCTTCCGAGCCCGACAGGCGGTTGTTCATCAGCTCGTTGGTGCCGAGCTTGATGGAAAACTCCTTGCCCCGCCGCATCAGGCGGAGCTCTTCGTCGGAGCCGGGGATTTTGGCGGTGTCGATTTTTTCCCAGGGAATCATGCCAGAGGTTTAGCACGACCGGGAAGACAGTCACCCTCCCGCCCAGACGTCCAGCACGTAGCGGTTCTTCGCGCCCATTTCCTCGATCCAGCGCGCACTGACGGCGGCGTCGCGGCCGCTCTTCTCGCGGTGGATCGCGACCAGTGCCGCCTTCACGTCCGGCTCCATCTTGCCGCCGTCGCCGCAGACATAGATGATCGCGCCCTGCTCGATCAAAGGCCAGACCTTGTCCTTCTGCGCGGCGAGCACGTGCTGCACATAGGTCTTCGGTCCGTCCCCGCGCGAGAACGCCGTGAACAGCTCGGTGATGCCGCTTGCCGCCAGCGCCTTCAGCTCGTCCGCGTAGAGAAAATCCTGGTCGGGATGACGACAGCCGAAGAACAGCATCGCGGGTCCGAGGGTGGCGCCCTTCGCCTTGCGCGCGGCGCGCTCCTGGAGGAAGCCGCGGAACGGCGCAAGTCCCGTGCCGGGGCCGATCATGATGATGGGCACAGACGAATCGTCGGGCAGACGGAAGCCGGCCTTGGTCTCGCGTACGGTGGCGTAGATCGCATCGCCGGCGCGCCGGTTGGCGAGGTAGTTCGAGCAGATGCCCTTGTAGGTGCCGCGGCCGGAGGCGGCCGGCCCTTCGACCACGCCGACCGTGACGCTGCAGCGCGCCGGGTCGACCGACGGCGAGGACGAGATCGAGTAATAGCGCGGCGCCAGCAGCGAGAGCATTTCCAGATAGACGTGGAACGGCAATTCGCAGGCCGGATATTCCAGCAGCAGGTCGAACACCGATTTGCGTCTGGCGAGAATCTCATTGCGGTAACGCTCGAGCGGCTCAGCCTCCTCGCCGACGAAGGCCAGCAGCTTCGGCTTGGTGACCGGGCAGCGGGTGTGCTCCGCCATGATCTGGATCTGCTTGCGCGTCGCCACCTGCTGCAGCTCGACGAACTCACTGAGCAGGCGGCCGACCGACACGGCGTCTCCCACCGGCAACTGTGCGCGGCGCCCCTCGGCGACCTGCAGCCTGATCTGGTCGCCCGGCAGGAAGCCGAAGCGGCGGGCGACTGAGTCCACCAGCGTCGGATCGTTGCGCGGGACGACACTCAAATGATCGCCGACCCGGTAGCTGACGTTGGACGGCAGTTGCACCTCGATGTGGCGCGTCGAGCGCTCCAACGGATTGAGCCCGCTCTTGTTCTGAAGCTCGTCGTTGGCGAGCACCTTCATCGCCACCGCGCCGCCCTGCGCGACGATGGTGTTGACGGCGCTCACCGCGACCGGCTCGATCGCATAGAGCGGATCGTCCTCGGCGGTGCGGGTGAAGTTCCAGTCAATGCCGAATTCCTTGGTCGCGACCTGGGCCGCCGCCGGGAACCATTTCTGGAACTGGCCGTCGAGATCGCTGCGCGCATCGCCCTCGCCGCGCGGATAGACCGCGCGCGCGCCATGCGCCGACAACTGCTCGTCGATCAGGCGCGGGACCGATTGATAGGTCGCAGCCCAGTCGCTGTTGCCGCAGCCGAACACGGCATAGCGCACATTGGCGAAAGCATCCTTCGGCAGATCGCCGCCGAGCCATTTGACGAACTGCGTCGCGTTGTCGGGCGGCGCGCCGTTGTAGGAGGCGCAGATGATCAGAACGCCGCCGTCCTGCGGCAGCTTGCCAACGTAGTCGTCGAGCGGGCCGAGATGCACCGCAAAGCCGTTGATCTCGGCGAGATCAGCCATGCGCGTCGCGAGTTCCTCGGCGGTGCCGAGATTGGAGCCGTACAGCACCAGCATCGGCGTGTTGTGGCCGGGCCGCGCGGTCGGCTGACGCGGTGCCTTTGGCGCCGAAGACGTAGCCGCGACAGGTCCGCCATAGGCGCCACGCTCGCGATCGGCGCGCGGACGCACCTTGATCTTGAAGCCTTCCGGCTTCATCGTCAGGGTTTCCTTCAGGTGCATCTGGTAGCGCTGGTGATCGATCAGCTTGAAGCGCTGCAGGATCATGCCGAGCGCGAGCGCGGCCTCGTGCATGGCAAAGCCGCGGCCGATGCAGGCGCGCTGGCCGTTGCCGAACGGCTTCCAGGCATTGACCGGCCGCTTGGCTTCCGCTTCGCGGCTGAAATTCTCGGGATCGAACGCATCCGGATTCGGACCCCAGACGCTGGGATCGCGATGCAGCGCCGTCACCAGGATCGTCGTGAACGTGCCCTTGCGAAGCTTGTACTTGCCGCCGCCGAGCGTCTCGTCCTTCAGCGGCGAGATGCCATAGGCCGGCGCGGGCGGCCAAAGCCGCAGCGCCTCTTTCAGGATCTGCGTGATGTAGGTGAGCTGCGTCACCTGCTGATAGGTCGGCTTCGCATTGACGTCGGGGCCGAACACACGGTCGACCTCGTCGTAAGCCTTCTTGAGGATCTCCGGATGCTTGAGCAGCGCATAGAGCGTGTAGGACAGCAAGCCGCTGGTGGTCTCGTGGCCCGCGATCAGGAACGTGTTGATCTGGTAGCGGATGTTGACGTCGTCGAGCTGCTCGCCGGTCGAACGATCGACGCCGGTCATCATCGCCGCGAGCATGTCCTTCTTGTCGTCGATCCCTTCCGCGCTCTTGCGGCGCTCGGCAATGATCTCGTCGACCATCTTGTTCATGAAGGCGACGTCTTCGGCGAGCGTCTTGCGCCGCTTCTGCATCCAGAGCTGCTCGAACGGCAGGCCGCGCGTCATCATGATGGTTTCGAGCGAGCGCACCAGCGACTCGACAAAGGGATGGTAGTCGCGCCGGTAGAACGAGTTGAAGCGGTACTCGAAACCGCACAGGCCGATGGTGTCCAGCGTCAGCGCCGTCATGTCGTGGACGACGTCGATCTCGTCGTCGGCGTTGAGCCGCTCCCATTTCTGGACGAGCTGCTCGGCGATATCGACCATGCTCGGATGATAGGACTGCATGGCGCGGTTGCCGAACGGCTGCAGCAGGATGTTGTGCGCCTTGCTCCAGTTCGGCTCTTTGGTATCGGCCGTGAACAGGCCGTCGCCGCCGACCGCGCGCACGCGCCGCAGCGCGCCGCGCACCGTCTTGTCGAAACGCTTCTCGTCGGAGAGCTCGTCGACGAGATCGTGGCCTGACACGACCACGATCGGCGAGCCCATCATGTCGAGCCAGAAGATCGGACCGAGTTCCTTGGCGAGCCGGGTCAGATGCTGAACGGGGGCTGCCGAGTCCAGCGACAGCATGTTGCCGACCACGGGCTTGGTCGGCGGATGCGGGATCGGGTCCAGACGATTCTTGGATGACATTGACGTGCGTTTCCCCTGCCTTGCGTCATTCCGGGATGGTCCGAAGGACCAGACCCGGAATCTCGAGATCCCGGGTTCGACGCTACGCATCGCCCCGGGATGACGACTGCGTCGTCACCCAAACCGCCTTCTACGCCATTCGATCAGCTTGGCGCTGACCTCTTCCGGCTTCTCCTGCTGCGTCCAATGGCCGCTGTCCTTCACCAGATACTTCTCGAGATCGCCGATCAGCTTCTCCATGCCGTCGGCCGCCGAGGGCGGCAGCACGGCATCGTTCTCGGCCATGATCATCAGCGACGGCACATGGACGTGATGATCCAGCCCCTTCGCGCGCTCCCAGTTGCGCGTGAAGTTGCGATACCAGTTGATGCCGCCGGTGAAGCCGGTCTTCGTAAACGTGTCGACGAACACCTTCTTCTCGTCGGCCGACAGGATCGGCGTGCGCGGATCGACCTTGGCGTCATAGGCCGCGATCATCTGCGGGAAGGCCAGATTGGTTTTTGCCGAGGCGCCGACGCCTGCGATCGGCGGCTCTTCCGGCTTCGCCGGCGGCCGGGCCAGCGGCTTGCGCATGAAGGCGTCAAACGTCTGCTCGACGCGGCTGCCGAAAATCTTGTCCGGCTCACGCGCGGGATCCTGGAACTGGACGATGTACATCTGATCGCCGAAGCGCTGGCGGAACAGCGCAATGGGATCGATCGGCGCGCGGTCCCAATGCGGGGTGTTGACGCCGACCACACCGGCCACGCGCGAGGGGTGCCGCAACGGCATCTGCCAGACGACGAAGCCACCCCAGTCGTGACCGACGAAGATGGCCTTCTCGATGTTGAGATGATCGAGCAGCCCGACGAGATCGCCGGTCAAATGCTCCATGTCGTAATCCTCGACCTGCTCGGGCCGGTCGGTCGCGCCATAGCCGCGCTGGTCCGGCGCGATCACCCGGATGCCGGCCTCGCTCAGCGCCTTGATCTGGTGACGCCAGGAAAAGGCGAGCTCGGGCCAGCCGTGGCACAGCACGATCGGCGGCTTGTCGTCGGCCGGGCCCGCCTCGTAATAGCCCATGCGGATTCCGTTCGTCGTCGCGAACTTGAGCGGCGGCATGTCAATCATCACGAGATTCCTATTCCGCAGCGCCCTTGATGTCGGTCGCCGGCGGCGCGTAGGCCGCCTCCAAAGCGGCAAACTCCTCCGGCAGCATGTCGCACATCACCTGCACATGCGGAATGATGTTGGCGCCGACGATGAAGCCGAAATCGAGCTGGTCGCGGTAGCTCTGCACGGTGATGTTGAGCGCCTGCCCGTGCGTCGAGATCGACACCGGGAAGATGTGCAATAGCTCCGCGCCGGCAGCGTAAAGCGTCTGCCGTGGCCCCGGCACGTTGGACACGGTGATGTTGGCGGCCGGCGGCAGCACGTCCGACAGGTTCGAGCGGCTGTAGAGCAGCGCCAGGATCTGCACCATGATCGGCGCGCCCAGCATCGAGATGTTGGAGACCTGGGGCATCAGCGCGCGCAGGGGATGCGACATCTCCTTGGACTTGGTCGATTGCGCGATGATGGCTTCCAGCCGCGCCTTGGGATCGTCGATGTTGGTCGCGATCGCGCAGATCATGCCGAACACCTGGTTGTTGGCTTCGGTGTTGCCCTCCTCGCGCAGCGAGATCGGCACCGCCGCGGTCAGCGATTTCGCCGGCAGCGTGCTGTACTCCTTCAGGTAACGCCGGACCACGCCGGAGGCGAGCGCCAGCACGACGTCGTTGAGCTTGCCGCCGGCCTGCTTGGCCAGCGCCTTCGCGCGAGACAGCGGGATCGACACACCTGCGAAGCTTCGCTCCGACGAGATGGTCTTGTTCAGCATGGTCGGCGGCGACACCATGCTGGCAAGGCTCTCGCGCGATTTGGGATCGGCGACCTTGCCGAGCACATCGGAGACGCTCTTGACCATGGTCGGGATATTGCCCGCGAAGCGCACCGCGCTCTCGATCTGATACATCGCGTTGTCGAACAGGATCGAGCCGATGTCGCTCTTGCCGGTGCGCGGCAATTGCAGGTTCTGAGCGGCCTTGCCGGCGTCGAGCGGCTGGTTGAAAAGCTGCTGGTAGGAATCCAGCAGGTTCGCCGCGATGTCACGCGGCTCCTGTCCAGGCTTGCTGCCAGCCGCTGGCGGATCGACCTTCCGCGGGATCGGCGAGATATCGTAGATCATGTTGGTCAGCGCCGCACCGGCGCCGCCGTCGATGGCGGCATGGTGCATCTTGGAATAGAGCCCGACCTCGTTGTCCTTCATGCCCTCGAACACGTAGAACTCCCAGAGCGGGCGGGCGCGGTTCAACAGCTTGGCGTGCATCCAGCCGACGATGCGCTCGAGCGTGGCGCGGTCGCGCGGTTGCGGCAGGCTGGCGCGGAAGATGTGACGGTCGATGTCGAACTGATCGTCCTCGACCCAGGAGGGATGATCGATGTCGAGCGGCGCCTTCTCCAGCCGCGCCTTCAGGATCGGCGCGATGTGCAGGCGCGAGACGATCATCGCCTTGAAGTCTTCGAAGAAGTCGCCCTTGTAATCGTCGGGCAGGCGAAAGATCGCCATGCTCCCGACATGCATCGGCATCTCCGGCGTTTCCAGATAGAGAAACGACGCGTCCAGCGACGACAGCTTCTTACCGTCAGCCATAATTCCCTCCCGCAACAAATTTGACGGGCGCCTTCTGGCGCTTCTCGTCAGGTCGATATTGCCTGTTCCGGCGGGGCATATGCAATGGCAAACGGCCCTGCCCGGTCAAATGGCGAGAATTCCCCTTCCGGTTGCGCCAGCCGGTCCGCCACGGCCCATAGCGCCGCGGGGTTCACCCCGAGCCCGATATGGCTCGCCAGGAGCACCTCGATGTTCTCGGCACGATCGGAGGGACGGAGCAGGCAGGTCCGCCAGTTCACGACCCCGTCGGCACGCGAATAGATCGACGTCGCCGGCACCGGCAGATCGCCGGCGATCGCCTCGCGAGCCTCGGCAAGATCCTCGACCCGTTCGCCGGACAGCGCCTCGTAGAGCCGCGTCGCGTTGGTCGCCCGCACGTCGTTGGCAAACGGGCTGCCGAGCGTGATGACATAGCGAACCATGTCGGGTGCCCACAGCGCGAGATCTCGGGCATAGACGCCGCCGAGGCTCCATCCGACCAGGCTGACCTTGCGTCCGCTCGCGCGATGGATCTCGGCGAGACGGGCGCGCAGGGCGTCCCGCATCCGCCCGAGGCCGCCGAGATTACGGCCCATCCGCCAGGCCTGTGCCTCATAGCCGAGCTCGCTGAGATAGCGCCGCATCGGCACCATCGAGAGGTCGCTGGCGAGAAAGCCCGGTAGCGCCAGCACCGGATGGCCATCGCCCCTCGGCGCTCGCATCAGGATCGGCGACAGCAACAGGCTTGCATTGAGCTCGAACAGGCCGCGCGCTTCTGCAAGCAGCAGGGCGAGCCCCGGCGGACGGAGCCCGCCCGGGGCCTGCCGCCCGTCTGGCCCGGACGGCATTATTTCTTCTTGTCGCTGCTGCGCGTGCCGCCGAGGCCCGCCATCGTGACGAACATGTCCTGAAACCGCTCCGCGATCTTGGGATCGAAGGTGAACCAGCTCTGGATCAGCGATTCCGGCGAGACCTTCTCGATGTTGCTGAGCACCTGCTGCTGCAGCTTGTCCATCACCGCCGTCTGCATCGGTCCCACGTCAGGCAAACCGAAGAACTGGCGGGCCTCGAGGGGGGTGCAGTCGATTTCGATATTAACTTTCATGTCCCCTCCGGATGAGATTCGAGCGGCCTGTCGGCAGTATCGCCGCGAGTTGTGGTGCGACGCAAGCGACCTGATGCAGGCGCGACATGCCCCGTCCCGCAATCCGCCGATATAGTCAACCAAAGTCGAAAGACGCGGTCCTCCATGCCGGGCGGCATGGTCAGCATTGCTGCACAGCGGTGCAACTTGGCGCGTTCCTTGCTGGAATGGCGCTTGCACCGGTCGAGAACTCTGGGCAACATGGATCAATCAGCCCTGCCGAACAATCAAAAATCATCGGCACGGCAGAGTGGAGAGGGTCAAGAATGTCAGTCGGTCGAAGTCTGTTTGCGGCGACGCTCGCCGGTACGCTTGCGTTGACGGTCGCGCCGGCGTCGAGCCAGACGCTGCGTTATGCCAACCAGGGTGACCTGAAATCCCTCGATCCCTATACGCTCAACGAAAGCACCACCCACGCCCATCTCGGTCACGTCTATCAAGGACTCACCGCGCGCGACAAGGACCTCAAGATCATTCCGGCGCTGGCGGAAAGCTGGGAAACTCCGGAGCCGACCCGCTGGCGTTTCCATTTGCGCAAGGGCGTGAAATTCCACAACGGCGACCCCTTCACCGCCGACGACGTCGTATTCTCCGCCGATCGCGTCCGCAAGAAAGGGTCCAATATGCAGACCCGCCTTGCGCCCGACGTCAAGGTCGTGAAGGTCGACGACTACACCGTCGACTTCGTCCTGCCTTCGCCCAATCCCATCCTGCATAACTCGTGGGATGTCTGGTACATCATGGACAAGAAATGGGCCGAGGAGAACAACGTCGTCGATCCGACGCCGGTGGCGGCGACCACGCCGAGCTACGCCTCGCTCCACGAGAACGGCACCGGTCCGTTCACCATCGAAAGCCATCAGCCCGGCGTGAAAACGGTTTTCAAGGCCAACCCCAATTACTGGGGCAAGGTCGAGGGTAATCTGAAGGAGATCGTCTTCACCCCGATCGCTTCGGACGCAACCCGCGTCGCTGCGCTGCTCTCGGGCGAAGTCGACGTCATCGAGCCGGTGCCGATCCAGGACATCTCCCGCGTCGATTCCAGCCCCAACGCCCAGGTGCTGAAGGGGCCGGAGCTGCGCACCATCTTCATCGGCTTCGATCAGATGCGCGACGAGCTGCTCTACTCCAACATCAAGGGCAAGAACCCGTTCAAGGACGTCCGCGTCCGTGAAGCCTTCTACAAGGCGATCGACATCGAGCTGATCAAGAAGCGCGTGATGCGCGAGCTGTCGACGCCATCGGCGCTGATGATCGCTCCGGAGTTGTTCGTGCTGTCCAAGGAGTTCACGCGGCCGAAATTCGACCCCGATGGAGCCAAGAAGCTCCTCACCGAAGCCGGCTATCCCGACGGCTTCGAGGTCACGATGGATTGTCCGAACGACCGTTACGTCAACGACGCCGCGATCTGCCAGGCCGTCGTCGGCATGCTTGCCCGCATCGGCGTCAAGATCAATCTGCTGGCGCAACCGAAGGCGCAGTACTTCGCCAAGGTGTTGAAGCAGGGCGGCTACCAGACCTCGTTCTACCTCCTGGGCTGGACGCCGAGCACGATGGACTCCCACAACGTGCTCTACGACATCATGGGCTGCCGCGACGATGCGAAATCCTCACGCGGCGAGGCCAATCTCGGCGGCTACTGCAACAAGGAGTTCGACGCCATCACCGACAAGGTGCTGGTCGAAACCGATACCGCCAAGCGCAACCAGCTGATCAAGCAGGCCTACGAAATCGGCAACAAGGACTGGTCCTACATCCCGCTGCACCAGCAGGCGCTGGCCTGGGGCGTATCGAAAAAGGTAAACCTGCCGCAGCGCGCCGACAATCTGGTCATGTTCCATTGGGCGACCAAGAAGGAATAGCATCAGTTAACACGAGGTCCCGGCGGCGTCAGGCGTCCGGGACCTTTCCTTTTCCGGCTGACAAAGACGTCGACCGCACGCACACCCAAGGATAGTGGAAGGCATGCTCGCTTTCACTCTTCGCCGCGCCGTTCAGGCCATCGGCGTCATGTTCGCCGTCGGCATCATCGCCTTTTCGATGTTCCGTTTCGCCGGCGACCCCGTCAACCAGATCGTCTCGATCGACACGTCGGCAGCCGAACGCGAAGCCGTGCGCAAGTCGCTCGGCCTCGACGATCCCGTGCCGGTGCAGTTCGTGCGTTATTTCGCCGACGCCGCGCAATTCAAGTTTGGCGTCTCCTACCAGTTCCGCCAGCCGGTTTCGACCCTGTTGATGGAACGTATGCCGGCCACGCTGGAACTTGCGATCTGCGCCACCGTGTTTGCGATGGTGTTCGGCATCCTGATGGGCGTCTATTCGGCGCTGAGGCGCGACACCGTGCTGGCCAAATTATTCCAGGCGGTTTCGCTTGTAGGCATCTCGTTGCCGACTTTCCTGATTGGCATTCTCCTGATCTATCTGTTCGCGGTGACATTGGGCTGGTTGCCCTCGTTCGGCCGCGGCGAGGTGATCAAGCTCGGTTGGTGGAGCACGGGCCTGCTCACGCTGTCGGGACTGAAGGCATTGATCATGCCCTCGATCACGCTCGGCCTGTTCCAGATGACCCTGATCATGCGGCTGGTGCGCGCGGAGATGCTGGAAGTGCTGCGAACCGACTATATCCGCTTCGCCCGCGCCCGCGGGCTGACCACCCGCGCCATCCATTTCGGCCACGCGCTGAAGAACACGCTGATTCCCGTGATCACCGTGGCCGGTCTTCAGTTTGGCTCGGTTATTGCATTTTCGATCATCACCGAAACCGTGTTCCAATGGCCGGGCATGGGACTCCTGTTCGTGCAGGCCGTGCAAAACGTCGATATCCCGATCATGGCCGCCTACCTGCTGATGGTCTCGCTGATCTTCGTCACCATCAATCTGGTGGTCGACATCCTCTACACCGTTGTCGATCCGCGCCTGCGCGCGACCGTCGGCCGCGCTACATAAGGCCCCTGCATGTCCGACGCCGTCGCCTCCAATTCCGACAAGCAGAGCGCGCCGCTCGCGCATGCCGGTCGCAGCTGGCTCAGCCGCGCCCTCGACAGCGACATCTTCTATTCGTTCCGCCGCTCCAAGCTGACCATGGCGGCGGCGGCCATTACCGTGCTGCTCTTCCTGCTCGCGATCTTTGCATCGGCGCTCGCGGTGCAGAACCCGTTCGATCCGGCGCAGCTCCAGTTGATGAACTCGCGCATCTCGCCGCTCTGGACCGCCGACGGCCAAAGCCCGTTCCTGCTCGGCACCGACGAGCAGGGCCGCGACGTGTTCTCCGCCATCCTCTACGGGATGCGCATCTCGCTCGCCGTGGGCGTCGCCGGTGTGGTCTTCGCCGGCGCGCTCGGCATCGGGCTCGGCCTGATCGCCGGCTATTTCGGCGGCGCGGTCGATGGCGTGATCATGCGGATCGCCGACGTGCAACTGACCTTTCCCGCCATTCTGATCGCGCTGCTGGTCAATGGCATCGCCAAATCGATCCTCGGCAACCGTCTGGATGCCACCAGCATGCTGGTGGTGCTGGTGATTTCGATCGGCCTGAGTTTCTGGGTGGGATATGCAAGGACGGTGCGCGGCTCCGTGATGGTCGAGAAGAACAAGGACTACGTGGCCGCCGCGCAGCTGATCGGCCTGCCCGCGCCAAAGATCATGCTGCGGCACGTGCTGCCGAACACGATGGGCCCGATCCTGGTCATCGCCACCATCAACCTCGCGCTGGCCATCATCACCGAGGCGACGCTGTCCTTCCTCGGCGTCGGCCTGCCCGACACCATGCCCTCGCTCGGCACGCTGATCCGCATCGGCAACAATTATCTGTTCGCGGGCGAATGGTGGATCGTCGCTTTCCCCGGCATCGCGCTGGCCGGGCTGATCCTGTCGATCAACCTGCTCGGCGACTGGCTGCGCGACGCGCTCAACCCGAAGCTCCGATGAGCAAAACTTCGACAAGAGCGCCCCACCCATGACCGAGCCCATCCTCTCCGTCCGCAACCTTCAGGTGGAGTTCGCTTCCCGCCGCGGCACGCTGCGCGCCATCGACGGCGTCTCCTTCGACATCGCCAAGGGCGAAGTGCTGGGCGTGGTCGGCGAATCCGGCGCCGGCAAATCGGTCACCGGCCTCGCCGTGATCGGCCTGATCGACCCGCCTGGCCGGATCGCGGGCGGCGAGGTCCGCCTCGCCGGCCTGCGCATCGACAATCTGCCGCCGGAGGAAATGCGCCGCATCCGGGGAAAGCGGATCGGCATGATCTTCCAGGACCCCCTCACCTCGCTCAATCCGCTCTATCGGGTCGGTGACCAGATCATCGAGACGATCCGAACTCACCTGAATCTGTCCGAGACGGCCGCCCGCCGCCGCGCCATCGACCTGCTTGCCGAGGTCGGCATTCCCGCGCCGGAAAAGCGCATCGACGGCTACCCGCACGAATTCTCCGGCGGCATGCGCCAGCGCGTCGTGATTGCGCTGGCGATCTGCGCCGAGCCCGAGCTGATCATCGCGGACGAGCCGACCACCGCGCTGGACGTCTCCGTGCAGGCGCAGATCATCTCGCTGATCAAGCGGCTCGGCCGCGACCACGGCACCGCCGTGATGCTGGTGACGCACGACATGGGCGTGATCGCGGAGACCTCCGACCGCGTCGCCGTGATGTATGCCGGCCGTGTCGCCGAGATCGGCCCGGTGCAGGATGTCGTCAGAAATCCACTGCATCCCTATGCCAAGGGCTTGATGGGCGCGATCCCGACGCTGGCCGGCGACGACAAGCGTCTCATGCAGATTCCCGGCTCGATGCCGCGGCTGTCGGCGATCCCGCGCGGCTGCTCGTTCAACCCGCGCTGCGAGTTCGCGTTCGACCGCTGTCGTGTCGATCGACCCGAGCCGCTGCCGCGCGGTGCGCAATCGGTCGCCTGCCATCTCTATGACAACGTGCCGGCGGAGAGCGCGGCATGAGCGCTTCCTTCGTCCAGGCCACAAATCTGCGCCGCGTGTTCGACGTCTCGAAGCCCTGGCTCAACCGCGTGCTCGAAGGCGGGCATCTGGAATATCTCAAGGCGGTCGATCACGTCACCTTCGATATCAGGAAGGGCGAGACGTTTGCGCTGGTCGGCGAGTCCGGCTCGGGCAAGACCACGGTGGCGCGGATGGTCGTGGGACTGCTGCCGCCGAGCTCGGGCGACGTGCTGATCGACGGCGTTTCGATGACGGATCCGCGGCAGGCGCCGGCGCGCAGGAAGCTGCGCCGCCGCATCCAGATGATCTTCCAGGATCCCTACGCGAGCCTGAACCCGCGCTTCCGCGTCGATGCCATCATCTCCGAGCCGATCCGCGCCTTCGACCTGATCCAGGGCGAGCGCGACATCCAGGCGCGCGTCGGCGAGCTGCTCAGCCTCGTCGGCCTGCATCCCGACGACCGGTTGAAGTTTCCGCACGAATTCTCCGGCGGCCAGCGCCAGCGCATCGCAATCGCGCGGGCGCTCGCCTCCGATGCCGAGTTCATCGTCTGCGACGAGCCGACCTCGGCGCTCGACGTCTCCGTGCAGGCGCAGATCCTGAACCTGATGCGCGACCTCCAGGACAAGTTCGGCCTGACCTACATGTTCATCAGCCACAACCTCGCCGTGGTCCGTCACATGGCGAGCCGCGTCGGCGTGATGTATCTCGGCCGCATCGTCGAGATCGCTGAAGGCAAGGAGTTGTTCGCACGTCCCCGCATGCCCTACACCAAGATGCTGCTGGGCGCCGTGCCTGATCTTGCCATGAGCGGCCGCCAGCGCATTCCGGTGAAGGGCGAGATCCCGAACCCGATCAATCCGCCGCCCGGCTGCGCCTTCAATCCGCGCTGCCCGCTGGCGTTCGATCTCTGCCGCAAGGAAACGCCGGAACTGATCGACGGCGTCGCCTGCCACGCCGTCAACACCGCGCCGGTCCCGGCGTGACGCGCGCGTGCCATGCCGGCAGCGCATTGGCGGCGCGGCATCGCCTGTGATCAATTGCGCGCGCCGCAAATGAGGTAATCCATGGCCAGCATCGTCAATCCCGATCCGTTCACGACCCGCCCCGAGATCGAGGGCACGTTCGGGGTCGTCGCCACCACGCACTGGATCGCGACCGCAGTCGGCATGGCCATCCTGGAGAAGGGCGGCAACGCCTTCGACGCCGGCGTTGCCACCGCCTTCACGCTGCAGGTGGTCGAGCCGCATCTCAACGGCCCCGGCGGCGACGTGCCTGTCATCGTGCACGACGTGAAGCGCGGCCGCACCGAGGTGATCTGCGGCCAGGGCCCGGCACCGGCACGCGCCACCATCGCGCACTACAAGAGCGAAGGCCTCGACATGGTGCCCGGCACCGGCCTGCTCGCGGCCTGCGTCCCCGGCACCTTCGAATCCTGGATGATGCTGCTGCGCGACTACGGCACGATGCGGGTGCGCGACGTGCTGGAGTCCGCGATCGCCTATGCCCGCGACGGCTATCCGCTGGTCGAGCGCGCCTGCGCCACGATCCAGACCGTCGAGCAATTATTCCGCAAGCACTGGCCGACCTCCGCCGCGGTCTATCTCCCCAACGGCGAGGTGCCGAAGCCCGGCACTCTCTTTACCAACGAGACGCTGGCCGCGACCTACGCACGGATTCTCAGCGAGGCCGAGAGCGGCGGCGGTGGCCGCGACGCCGAAATCGAGCGCGCACGAAAGGCCTGGTCGCAAGGCTTCGTCGCCGAAGCCATCGACAAGTTCTGCCGCACCCAGGAGGTGATGGACGTCAGCGGCTCGCCGCATCGCGGCGTGCTTTCCGCCAACGACATGGCGCGCTGGCAGCCGACGATCGAGGCGCCGCTCACCTATGACTATGGCCGCTACACCGTCTGCAAGGCCGGCGTCTGGAGCCAGGGTCCGGTGACGCTGCAACAGCTCGCGCTGCTGAAGGGCTTTGCCCTCGACGGGCTCGACCCGACCGGGCCTGAGTTCATTCACCTCCAGATCGAATGCGCAAAACTCGCCTTTGCCGATCGCGAGAAATTCTACGGCGACCCCAAGTTCAGCGAGATTCCGATCGCGACGCTGCTGTCGGATGCCTACAACGACGAGCGTCGCAAGCTCGTCACCGACAAGGCGTCGCTCGACTTTCGCCCCGGCGCGGTCGAGGGCTTTGGCGGTGTCGTCAAGCTGCGCCGCGCCGAAGGCCAGCGCGAGGCCGTTGGCGCGCTCGGCGCCGGTGAGCCAACCGTGGGGCGCTTCGGCGAGGTGCGCGGCGACACCGTGCATTTCGACATCATCGACAAAGCCGGCAACATGGTGTCCTCGACGCCGTCGGGAGGCTGGCTGCAATCCTCACCTGTCATTCCCGAGCTGGGTTTCTGCCTCGGTAGCCGCGCGCAAATGTTCGATTTGGAGGAGAACCAACCCGGTTCGCTCGCGCCGGGCAAACGGCCACGCACCACGCTGTCGCCGACCATGGCGCTGCGCGATGGCGAGCCGTATCTCGCCTGGGGCTCGCCCGGCGGTGATCAGCAGGATCAGTGGATCACCCAGTTCTTCCTGCGCCACGTCCATTGCAATCTCAATCTGCAGGAAGCGATCGACGCGCCGGCCTGGCATTCCGAGCATTTCCCGATCTCGTTCTGGCCGCGTACCGCGCGGCCCGGCGTGCTCGTGGTCGAGAACCGCGTGCCCAAGGCGACGATCGAGAATCTGCGCGAGCGCGGACACATCGTCGAGGTCGGCCCCGATTGGTCCGAAGGCCGCCTCACCGCAGCCTCGCGCGTGGGTCGGCGCCGGCGCGCCGCCGCCAATCCGCGCGGCATGCAAGGTTACGCCGCGGGACGCTGAAGGCAGCACATGACCTGGTCGATCATCGCGCGAGACCCTGCCACCGGCCAGTTCGGCATCGCCGTTGCGACCCGCTTCTTCGCCGTCGGCGCACGCGTGCCGTATATTGCCGCCGGCGTCGGCGCCATCGCGACGCAGGCCTTCGTCAATCCCTATTACGGCATCGACGGGGTCAGGCTGCTGCGGGAAGGCCTCAATGCGCACGACGTGCTGGCCGCGCTGCTCGCGACCGACGATGGCCGCGAGAGCCGTCAGATCCACATCATGGATTCGAGCGGCGAGATCGCCGCGCATACCGGGCGCGACTGCGTCGACTGGTGCGGGCACATCGCAGGCAGCGGCTTTTCCATCGCCGGCAACATGCTGGCGGGCGCCGACGTGCTCGACGAGACCGCAAAGACCTACATCGCCAATAACAGCCTGCCCTTCCCGCGCCGCCTGCTCGCCGCGATGCGCGCCGGGGAAGCCGCCGGCGGCGACAAGCGCGGCAAGCAGTCCGCTGCGCTGTTGATTCACGGCGAGGAGGAATGGCCGGCGCTGGACATTCGCGCCGACGACCATCCCGATCCGCTCGGCGAGCTCGAGCGACTCGAACACGTCAGCCACGAGCTCTGGGTGCATTTTCGCGATTCCATGCCGACGCGACGGAACCCGGCCGGCAACACCGACCGCAGCGTCATTGACGCCAGCATCCAAGCAGCGCGTGCAAGGCAATCATGAGTTCGAGCCCTCTCATCGAGATCAGGGACCTTCGCATCCGCTTCCACGGCGACGACGGCCGCATCACCCACGCGGTCGACAGCGTCGATCTCAGCGTCGCCAACGGCGCGACGCTCGGCCTCGTCGGCGAATCCGGCTGCGGGAAGAGCGTGACCTCGCTGGCGATCATGGGCCTGCTGCCGAAGCAAAGCGCGGAAATTTCCGGCGCGATCCGCTTCGACGGCCTCGATCTCTTGCAGACGCCGGACCAGACCCTGCGCAATCTGCGCGGCAACCGGCTCGCGATGATCTTCCAGGAGCCGATGACCTCGCTCAATCCGAGCTTGACCATCGGCGACCAGATCATCGAGACCATTTTGCGCCACCGCGGCGGCTCGCGGAAAAGCGCGCGCGAGCGGGCGATCGAGCTGCTGCGCCGCGTCCACATCCCCTCGCCCGAGCGGCGGATCGACGAATATCCGCACAAGCTCTCCGGCGGCATGCGCCAGCGCGTGATGATCGCGATGGCGCTGGCCTGCGACCCGCGCCTGCTGATCGCGGACGAGCCGACCACCGCGCTCGACGTCACCTTGCAGGCCCAGATCCTGGAGCTGATGCGGGAGTTGAAAGCGGCAAGCGGTGCCGCCATCATCCTGATCACGCACGATCTCGGCGTGGTGGCCGAGGTCTGCGACGAGGTCGCGGTGATGTACGCCGGCGAGATCGTCGAGCGCGCGCCGGTCGACGAATTGTTCTCGGTGCCGCAGCACCCCTACACCGTCGGCCTGCTCGGCTCGATCCCGCGGCTCGACCATCGCGCCGAACAGCTTGCGACGATCGAGGGTATGGTTCCGAACATGGCGCAGCCGCCGGCAGGCTGCCGCTTCGCCGCGCGCTGCCCGTTCGTGCTGGACGCCTGCTCCACAGCGCCGCCACCGCTGATCGAAGTCAGCCCCGGCCACCTCTCGCGCTGCATCCGCGCGCCGCTCGAACGCCTGGTGTCGTGATGGCCTCCTTCTCTCTTCCCGTTCCCCGGGCGCAGCGCAGCACAAGCGCAGCGCGGTGGTGCGCCGCTGAACCGGGGCCCATGTGGCGGCAGACTGGGTCCCGGTTCAGCGTCGCAACACTTCGCGTTGCGCCGCGCCCGGGACACGAGGCTGAGTTTCGTCGGGATCACGAACGATGACCGCTCTGCTCGAGGTTACAGGTCTGGTCAAGCATTTCGTCGCCGAGCGCTCGCTGTTCGCGCGCGCGCTGGCACATGTGAAAGCGGTCGATGGCGTCAGCTTCTCGCTCGACGCCGGAAAGACGCTGGCGCTGGTCGGCGAATCCGGCTGCGGCAAATCCACCGTCAGCCGCCTCGTGCTGCGGCTGATCGAGCCGGACGCAGGCACGGTCCGGTTCGACGGCCGCGACCTCCTCTCGCTTGATCCCAATGCGCTCCGGGCCTTCCGCCGTGAAGCGCAGATCATCTTCCAGGACCCCTACGCCTCGCTCAATCCGCGCATGACTGTCGGCCAGATCCTGACCGAACCGCTGGCGCTGCACGATCTCGTGCCGCCGGCAGAGCGGCGCGCGCGCGTGGCGGAAATCTTGCGGCTGGTCGGGCTGGAGCCGAGGCTGGCGCGGCGCTATCCGCACGAATTCTCCGGCGGCCAGCGCCAGCGCATTGCCATAGCCCGCGCCCTCGCGGTCGAGCCAAAACTGATCATCTGCGACGAGCCGGTCTCGGCGCTCGACGTCTCGATCCGCTCGCAGATCCTGAACCTGCTGCGCGAGCTGCAGGACCGGCTCGGCCTCGCCTATATCTTCGTTTCGCATGACCTCGCCGTGGTCAAGCACATCGCCGACCACGTCGCGGTGATGAATCTCGGCCAGATCGTCGAGACGGCGGAGGCGGACGCGCTGTTTGCCGCGCCCCGGCACCCTTATAGCCGCGCGCTGCTGTCCGCCATCCCCGTGCCTAAACCGCGGGCAAAGCGCAGCCGAATTGTGCTCCAGGGCGAGGTCCCCAGCGCGCTGGATCCGCCGCTGGGATGCCGCTTCCACACCCGCTGTCCATATGTCGTGGACCGCTGCCGCAGCGAAATGCCTCAGCTTGTCTCGGATGGCATCGGACATGCAACGGCTTGCCACCGAACGTCGGAACTGCCCTCCTCCGCGGCCATCGTCCCCATGGACGGCGGTTTCTCGCCGGTTCTTGAAAAATTGGTTGCCGCCTTCAACGGCGGTCCGGAAGCAGCACGCGCCGGCGGGGTTAGTTCGTTGGGGACGGACCCCGCATAGACGTGAAACAGAGGTTGAGAGCGATGAGCTTTATGCGTTTGACAATCCTGGCGTCGGCCTTGCTGACGTCGCTGGTGGGCACAGCCCAGGCTCAGACCACGCTTCGCATCGGGATCGCCGAAGACCCTGATATCCTCGACCCCAGCGTCGGCCGCACCTATGTCGGCCGCATCGTGTTCTCCGCGTTCTGCGACAAGCTGTTCGACATCGACGAGAAGCTCAACATCGTGCCGCAGCTCGCGCTGTCCCACGAGACGTCGGCCGACGGCAAGGAGATGACGATCAAGCTCCGGCCAGGCGTCAGATTCCACGATGGCGAGCCGCTGGACGCCGAAGCCGCAAAATTCTCGATCGAGCGTCACATGACGCTGCCGACCTCATTCCGCAAATCCGAGCTCGCCAGCGTCGACCATGTCGAGGTCGTCGATCCCCTGACCATCAAGCTGGTGCTGAAGACGCCGTACTCGCCCCTGATCGCCCAGCTCACCGACCGCTCCGGCATGATGGTCTCGCCCAAGGCGGCGAAGGAGGCCGGTGACAAGTTCGGCCTGCATCCGGTCTGCGCCGGTCCTTATAAATTCGTCGAACGCGTGCAGCAGGATCGCATGGTGTTCGAGAAGTTCGCCGACTACTGGAACAAGGACAACATCCATATCGATCGCGTCGTGTTCCTGCCGATCGTCGACGCCACGGTGCGCCTCGCCAACCTCAAGTCCGGCGGACTCGATCTGATCGAGCGCGTGCTGGCCACAGACATCAAGGACGTCCGGGCCGATCCCAAGCTGGTGCTGTCGACGGCGCCCGAGCTCGGTTATCAGGGCCTGACGATCAACATCGGCAACGACAAGGCCAAGGGGCCACTCAGCCAATCGGCGAAGGTGCGCCAGGCACTCAGCCTGTCCATCGATCGCGAGGCTATCAACCAGGTCGTCTTCAACGGCGAGTTCACGCCGGGCAATCAATGGGTCAGCCCGACGCATCCATACTATCAGAAGGCTTTCCCCATTCCGGGGCGCGACGTCGCCAAGGCCAAGGCACTATTGAAGGAAGCCGGCGTCAGCCTGCCCGTCACCGTCGACTACATGGTGCCAAAGGGCACCGAGTACGAGGCCGTCGCCCAGGTCGTGCAGTCCATGGCCGCCGAAGCAGGCTTCGACATCAAGGTCCGCGTCGTCGAATTCGCGACCACGTTCAAGCAGGCGCAGGCCGGCGAGTTCCAGGTCTTCCAGATCAACTGGAGCGGTCGCATCGATCCGGACGGCAATTCCTACATCTTCATGCGCAGCAAGGCACCGCAGAACGACGGCGTGTACGCGAATCCGGAGGCCGACAAGCTGATGGAAGACGGACGGGCGACGTCCAATGTCGAGGAGCGCAAGGCGATCTACGCCAAGCTGACCAAGATCCTGCTCGACGACCTGCCGATCATCTACATCTATCATCGCACGCTCCTGATCGCGCACACGAAGAAGCTCGAGGGCTACCGGCAGATGCCCGACGGCCTCGTGCGCGTGGTCGGGTTGAAGTTCAAGTGATCGCGGCATCAGCCGGGAAACGCGTGGGGCCATGCTGAACTTCCTTGCCCACCGCGTCGCGCAGATCGTGCCGACACTGTTCTTCGTGTCGGTGCTGATCTTTTCGCTCCAGCAATTGCTGCCCGGCGATCCGGCCCTGGTGATGGCCGGCGAGGAACGCGATCCCGCCGCGATCGAGCAGATCCGGCAGCAGTACAAGCTCGATCAGCCGATCCCCGTGCAATATGTCTACTGGCTCAAGGGAGTCCTCACCGGCAATTTCGGCGAGTCCTTACGCAACAAGATGCCGGTGCGCGAGCTGATCGCGCAGAAGCTGCCGGTAACGCTCCAGCTCGGCTCGATGGCGATCGTGATCGCGTTCTGCATCGGCATTCCCGCCGGCATCGTCTCTGCGGTGAAGAAGGGCACGGCCTGGGATTACGGCGCGAACCTGTTTGCGCTGTGGGGCATCTCGACGCCGAACTTCTGGCTCGGAATCATGCTGATCTTCCTGTTCTCGATCGAGCTCGGCTGGTTGCCGGCCTCCGGCTACGTGCCGCTCACCGAGAATTGGCGCGCGAGCCTGGCTGCCACCATCATGCCGGCCTTCGTGCTCGGCAATGCCATTGCCGCGGTCCTGATGCGGCACACCCGCAGCGCCATGCTGCAGGTGCTGGAAAGCGATTACGTCCGCACCGCGCGCGCCAAGGGACTCTTGGAGCGCTCGGTCATCCTGAAGCACGCCATGCGCAATGCGCTGACGCCCGTCATCACGCTCGGCGCGCTCGAGCTCGGCACGCTGTTGTCAGGCGCCGTCCTAACCGAGCAGATCTTCTCCATCCCCGGCTTCGGCAAGCTGATCGTGGATGCCGTCTTCAACCGCGACTACGCCGTCGTGCAAGGCGTCGTGCTGGTGACGGCCACGATCTACATCACGCTGAATCTCGTTGCCGACATCGCCTATATTCTCGTCAATCCGCGGCTGCGGGGCTAGATCCATGACCGACGCCGCGCTGCCGGGCTCTCTCACGCAGGCCGACGAGCTGGATAGCCCGGCCCGCCGCGCGCGCCGGGGGCTGTTCAAGCGCAAGGCGGCGGTGTTCGGGCTCGCCGTGCTCACGATGTTCATCGTGCTTGCAGTGCTGGCCCCGCTGATCGTGCCCTACGATCCCATCGCGACGAGCTGGAGCCTGGTGCGCAAGCCGCCCACGCCGGCGCACTGGTTCGGCACCGACGAGCTCGGCCGCGACATCTTCAGCCGGGTCGTCTACGGCGCGCGCGCCTCGCTGCTCGCGGGCCTCATCTCGGTTGCGATCGCGCTCGGCATCGGCGTGCCGCTCGGTCTCGTCGCCGGTTATCGTGGCAGCCTCGTCGATGCGCTGATCAGCCGGATCACGGATGCGATGCTGGCCTGTCCGTTCCTGATCCTGGCGATCGCGCTGGCGGCGTTCCTCGGGCCGAGCCTCGGCAATGCCATGATCGCGATCGGCATCTCCGCAACGCCGATCTTCATCCGCCTGACCCGCGGCCAAGTGCTCGTCGTCAAGGCCGAGGACTATGTCGAGGCCGCGCGCGCGCTCGGCAATCCGCCATGGCGGATCGCGCTGTCGCATATCTTGCCGAACATCCTGCCCGCGCTGCTGGTGCAGGCAACGCTGTCGATCGCCGCCGCCATCATCGCCGAAGCCGCGTTGTCGTTCCTCGGCCTCGGCCAGCAGCCGCCGGCACCGTCCTGGGGCAGCATGCTCAATGCCGCGCAACGCTTCCTGACGCAGGCGCCGTGGATGGCGATCTGGCCGGGGCTTGCGATCTTCCTCGTGGTGCTGTCGCTGAACCTGCTCGGCGACGGCCTGCGCGACGCGCTAGACCCGCGGCAGCGCTAGATCACCGCTTCCCGCATCACGCGGCGGCAATCCATCTCGTATTCGAGATCGACCACCGGCGGGCGGGCAAAATGCCAGGTCAGGCCGGAGCGCAACGCGCCGCGGCGAACCAGTTCGTCGACGAGCGCATGGTGGAAGTCGTGCACGGAATAGGCCTGCACCGCAGTCGTGTCGTTCCAGCCGAAGCCGAAGGCCGCCATCCGGCTTTCCATCTGCGACGTCGTGGTGAAGCGCACCTTCTCCCGCAGCCCCTCCGGGCTGAGATCGCGGTAGCGCACGGTGCGCTCGACATAGGTGCCCCTGCCCTCGCGCGCCTCGGCACCGCCTGATATCACGAAGGATGGCGCTTTCGAGCGGGTCGGCCGCGTGAACGAGAACGCATAGAACGACGGCTCGGTCGGCGGATCGATCTCGGGACAGACATTGCTGCGCGCCACCGGATTGGTGGTGCCGTCGAAGATGCCCCATTCGGACAGCGTCTTCACGTAGTGCAGGTTGAACGCGCGAAAGCCCTCTTCGCTGAAGGCTGCCGGTGAACGCAGCTCGCAGGCACAGAACGCCGTCAGCGGACGCCCTGCCTCCTGAATGAATTTCGCAGCCAGTGCGAACCCTTCCGCGAGCGGGACCAGGCGGTCGAAGCGGACACGCTCGATTTCGTAGCCGTCGTCCGCGGCCGCGCCTGCCGAATACTGGAACACGGACGGAATGAAACGATAATTGCCGGCAGAGAAGTCACGCATCATGTCGAACCCCTATTCCAGTTGCATGCGAATGCCCTTGGCGCCGTTGAGCAGGCGCTTCAGGTGAAAGCCGGCCAGGGAATCGTCCGCGTGCATGCCGACAAGCGCGGCAAAGGCCGGCATGGCCGCGGCATCGCCGGCCTCCATCTTGGCAAAAGCCTCCGAATACAGCGCCGTCTCGGGGGCCTCGTATTTGGCCGGAGGCAGCGGCTCGAACGCGCGCAACGGCTCGCTGCGTCCGCGCAGCATCAGTTCGCCCACCGGGCGGCCTTGAAAATTCTCGGCCGCCTCGGCGACGCTGGCGCTGACGCAAATGCGGGTGCCCAGATGCTTGTTCGCGGCCTCCAGGCGCGCCGCAATATTGATGGAGTCCCCATACGCGGTGTAGTCGAAGAAGCGATTGCCGCCGAAATTCCCGACCAGCGCGGGACCGGCATGAATGCCGATGCGGGTGGCACCGAAGGCCACGCCCATGGCGCTCTGGCGCGCGCGAAAGTCCTGAGCCCAGGCATCGAGCTCATGGGCGCAAGCGACCGCGCGCGTGGCATAATCCGGCTGATCGCCGGGCGCATTGAAGAGCACCTGAATCGCATCGCCGATGATCTTTGCGACCGTGCCCTCATGGACGAAGACGATTTCGGTCATGCCGCCAACATACTCGTTGAGCAGCTTGCCCAACGTCTCGGGCGGCGCGCTCTCGACCAACGAGGTGAAGCCGGTAATATCGGTGAAGATGGTGGCGACATCGCGCCACTGCACTTCGATGCCCTCGCCGTCGCCGCTGGCGGCCAGACGCTTGGCAAGCTCGGGCGAGAAATGACGCGATAGCGCGGCATGGGCGCGCTCGGCTTCCATCTGACGCCGCCGCACCTCGCGCAGCATCTCGATATGGCGGATGGTCTTCTCGATCGTGGCCTCCAGATCGGCGAAGTCGATCGGCTTGGTCAGGAAGTCGAACGCGCCGCGGTTCATGGCGGTGCGGATATTGCTCATGTCGCCATAGGCCGAGACGATGATGGTCGATTTCTTGTCCTCGGCCTCCTGGAGTTTCGCGAGCAGCGATAGCCCGTCCATCCTGGGCATGTTGATATCGGAGACCACCATGTCGACCTGCGGATTCTGCTCGAGCGAGGCCAGCGCCTCGAGACCGTCGCGAGCGAATATGATGGCGACCTGTCCGTCGCGGATCTGCCTGCGAAATTTTTGCAGGACCAGCGTCTCGAGATCCGGCTCGTCGTCGACGAAGAGGATGGTCGCGCTCATGCGGCTTGCTCGAGCCTCGTGTCGATCTCCTGCCGCAGCAAGGCAAAGTCGATCGGCTTGGTGAGGAGCCCGACGGCGCCGCGCTCGATCGCCTTCCGCCGCGTCTCGGCGTCGCCATAGGCCGTGATCATGATGACGGGAACGTCCGGATGCGCGGCACGCACCTTCGGCAGCATGTCGAGCCCGCTCATGCCGGGCATGTTGATGTCGGACAGGATCAGGATCAACGAGGGATCGCGAACCTCGGCGGCCCGCTTGAGTGCATCGGGCGCGGAGGAGGCGAACTCCATCTGGAAGCGGCCGGCGCGCAGCTCGCGCCGGAATTGCTGCCGGAACAGCGCCTCGACGTCGGGCTCGTCGTCGACGACCAGGATGTAAACGTTCACGACTTGCCTCCGGAAGTGCCGTCCGCTGCCATCGTGCGCGGCAGGGTGATGATGAACTCGGTGAATACACCGGGTGTGGTGTTCACGTCGATGGTGCCGCCGTGCTGCTTCACGACGATGTCGTGGCTCATGGACAGGCCGAGCCCGGTGCCCTCGCCGACCGGCTTGGTGGTGAAGAAGGGATTGAACATCTTCTCCTTCACCTCGGGCGGAATTCCCGTGCCATTGTCACGGATCCGGATCTCGACCCTGCCGCCGAGATCCCTGGTTGCAGCGCTCAATGTCGGCTCGAAGGCCTCCCCCGCGCTCTCCTTGCGTTTGGCAGTGGCATAGAAGCCGTTCGAGATCAGGTTGAGGAGGACGCGCGTGATCTCCTGCGGATAGATGTCGACCATGCCGGCAGCGGGATCGAACGTGCGCTGGAGCGTGACGTTGAAGGAGGGACGTTCGGCCCGCGCTCCGTGATAGGCGAGATTGAGGCTCTCCTCCACGACCGCATTGATGTCGACGGCACGGTGCTCGCCGGAACCCTCGCGCGAATGCATCAGCATGTTCCTGACGATGGAATCGGCCCGCTTGCCGTGCTGCACCACCTTCTCGAGATTGCTCCTGAGCATGCCGGTCAGCTCGTCGACCTCTTCCCTGGTCTTCCCGTCAAGCGCAGCCGATTGCAGGGCCTCCTTGAGCTCGTCGATCAGCTCGGTGGAGACCGCGGAGAAATTGTTGACGAAGTTGAGCGGGTTCTTGATCTCGTGAGCAATGCCGGCGGTGAGCTGACCGAGCGAGGCCAGCTTCTCGGTTTGGACCAGGCGATCCTGGGCGGCGTGCAGATCGTTCAGGGATTGGCGGAGTTCCGCGGTCCGCTGCTCGACCTTGTTCTCGAGGTCGGCATAGGATTCCTGCAAGCGCGCGCCCATGTCGTTGAACTGGTCGGCCAGCCCTTCGAGCTCGTCGCCCGTCCGGATCGAGATGCGCTGGGAGAAGTCGCCACCGCCGATCCTTTCCGCACCGCTGCGTAGCGCCTGGATCGGCCCGACCATGCGGCGAGCCAAAAATATCCCCGCAAGCACCGCGAAGATCGACGCCGCGAGCAGCACGATCGCAAGCCGCTGCAGCGAGGCATAGAGCGATGCATAGGCCTCCTCGACCGGCAGCTCGACGAACATGGTCCAGTGCAACGGCTCGATTGGCGCCGATGCGGTCAGGACTTTCTGTCCCTGGATGTTGCGCGCTTCCTCGAGCGCGTCCGGCATGGTGCCGCCGGCGGACTGCGCGGCGCGCACTTGCGCGAGGCCGGACATGTCGGTGTTGCGCAGCACGAGACTGATATCGGGATGCGCGATCAGGCGCCCTTCCGGGCCGACGACATAGGCATGCCCGTGCTGGCCGACCTTGATCTGCGAGACCACGTCCCAGATCAGCTTGAGATTGACCTCGGCAATACTGACGCCGGCGTCTCTGCGCGCTCCGGCCAGCGCCAGCGTCATGTAGGGCTCGGACTCCCGGCGGAAATAGACCGGGCCGTAATAGACCTTGTGCGCGACCGCCTCGGTGAACTTCGGATCCTTGGACAGGTCGATCCCGCTCTCGATCGCGTCCATGGCGAGCCGCGAGACCCGCAACCGTTCCTTGCCGGTCGAATCCACCTGGGCGAGCTCGGTGATCCCGGGCACCTGACGCAGCAGCCGCAGCGCGTCGAACCGGCGCTGCTCGATCGAGCCCGCCGACCACGGCAGTTGCGTGGTCCAGCCGAGCTGGCTCTCGATCTCCTTGACGAACTGGCCGATCTTCGCCGCGGCCGCCTCGGCCTGTTCGTGCTGGACCCGGATCAGCGAAGCCTTGTGCTCGCGATAATAGAAGAAGACCTCGAACAGGCCGTTGGCCAGAAGCGCGATGGCCACGACGGCCACGAACAGCGCGACATATTTGGTGAACAGCCGGGTCCTGATCCCTCGCCCCGTTCCCCCGCCGGCAGCGACGCCATCCGAGGCCACGCTCGGCAGCGTCCTGGCTTGCGGGGTGTCGGGATGGAGGGAAAGGCTCATCACCCGAAACCTAGCAAGAAGACGGGACCTTGTCTTTCGCAAGCGCGGGATAAGGCCCCCGCCCATTGAAACCGGCGCCCGGGCGCAACGAAAAAGGGCGGCAGCGGACCCGCCGCTGCCGCCCTCTGGATCGCTTGCTAGCCAGCGGCTTCAGGTCGGCCGCAGGGCCTTGGAGCCGAGGTCGAGCTCGTTGACCTGCTTGTTCCGCTCGGAATCGGCCGCCGCGCGATGGTCGGTCGCCAGCACCACGTAGACCGCGGGCAGCACGAACAGCGTGAACAGCGTGCCGATCGACATGCCGGCGACGACGACCAGGCCGATCGAGAAGCGGCTGGCCGCGCCCGCGCCGGACGCGGTCAGGAGCGGGATCAGGCCGGTCACCATCGCTGCCGTCGTCATCAGGATCGGCCGCAGGCGGATGCGGGCCGACATTTCGATGGCCGAGCGGCGGTCGAGCCGCTCGTTGACCTGGAGCTCGTTGGCGAACTCCACCATCAGGATGCCGTGCTTGGTGATCAGGCCGACCAGGGTGAGCAGACCGACCTGGGTGTAGATGTTCATGGTCGCCACGCCGAAGAACAGCGGGATCAGCGCACCGACGATCGCCATCGGCACCGAGATCATGATCACCAATGGGTCACGCAAGCTCTCGAACTGCGCGGCCAGCACCAGGAAGATGATGATCAGCGCGAAGCCGAAGGTGATCGCGAGCTGATTGCCTTCCTGCACGTACTGCCTAGAATCCGCGAGATAGTCGTGGCTGAAGCCTTGCGGCAGCTTCTTGGCCTCGCTTTCGAGGAAGTCGACTGCCGCGCCGACGGTCACGCCGGGCATCGGCACAGCCGAGAACGTCGCCGAATTGAGCTGATTGTAGTGCGTCAGCGAATTCGGATCGGTCTTGGTCTCGATCGACACCACCGTCGACAGCGGAAGCTGCTGGCCGGTGTTGGTCGTCACATAGAAGCCGCCGAGCGATTCCGGCGACAGCCGCTTGGCGCGAGGCACCTGCGGGATCACCTGGTAGGACCGGCCCTCCAGATTGAAGCGATTGACGTAGTTGCCGCCGAGCAGCACCGCGAGCGTGGCGCCGAGGTTCTGCATGTTGACGCCGAGATCCTGGGCCTTGCTGCGATCGATCGTCACCTTCACGTTCGGCTGGTTGTAGGCAAGATCGCTGTCGGAGACGATGAACATGCCGCTCTTGCGCGCAGCGTCCTTCAGCTTCTCCATCTGCTCATAGACCGTCTGGAACCCGGCGGTGGAATTGATCACCATCTGCACCGGCAAGCCGCCGGGCCCACCCGGCAGCGGCGGCAGGTTGAACGCGAAGGCCTGCACGCCCTCGATCTTGGAGAGCTCGGCCTGCACCAGCGGCTTCAACTGGATCGACGAGCGCTTGCGCTCCTCCCAGGGCTTGAGCAGCATGCCGGCGATGCCGCCCTGCGGGCCGTTGATGCCGTTAAGCACGAAACGCAGATCGGTCTCGGGGAATTTCGAAAATTCCTTGTCGAGCTTCTCACCGTAGAAATCGACATAGTCGATGTTGGCGTATTTCGGCGCCTTGGTCACCGCGAACACGATGCCCTGATCTTCTTCAGGCGCGAGCTCCTTCGACGTGTGCATGTAGAGGAAGCCGACGAGTCCGAGGATCGTCACCGCGAACAGGCCCGTGATGGCCTTGTAGTCGAGCGAGCGGTCGAGCCTGCGGCCATACCAGCGCGTCAGTGCACCGAATACCTTGTTGATGACCTTGGCGAAGCGGCCCTCTTCGGTGTTCTTGAGCAGCACCGAGCACATCATCGGCGACAATGTCAGCGCGATCACGCCCGACACGATCACCGAGCCGGCCAGCGTGAAGGCGAATTCGCGGAACAGCGAACCGGTGAGGCCGCCGAGGAAGCCGATCGGGGCGTACACCGCGGCGAGCGTGATGGTCATCGAAATGATCGGGCCGACGATCTCGCGCGCGCCTTCCAGCGACGCCTGGACCGGCGTCTTGCCCTCCTCCAGATGGCGATGGATGTTCTCCACCACGACGATGGCGTCGTCGACCACGAGGCCGATTGCGAGCACCATCGCGAGCAGCGTCAGAAGGTTGAAGCTGAATCCCAGCGCCAGCATCAGGGTGCAGACGCCGATCATCGATAGCGGGATGGTGACGACGGGAATGATGACCGACCGCAGCGAGGCCAGGAACAGGAAGATGACCACGATCACGATGATCACGGCTTCGCCGAGCGTCTTCTCCACCTCGTCGATCGAGGATTGGATGAACTTGGTCGAATCATAGGCGACCTTCATCTTCATCGACGGCGGCAGATTGCGCTCGAGTTCGGGGAACAGCGCGCGCACGCCCTTGACCAGTGTCAGCGGGTTGCCCTGTGGGGTCGCCTGCACACCGATGAAGATCGCGTGCTCGCCGTTGAAGGCGACGCTTGCATCCGTGCTTTGGGCGGCAAGCTCGACGGTGCCGATGTCCTCCATCCGCACGAAGCCGCCGTCCTTGGCCTTGACGATCATCTTCTTGAACTGGTTGACGTCGGTCAGGCCGGTGTTCGTCGAGACGTTCGAGACGATGAGATAGCCCTTGGTCTGACCGGCCGCGGACTGGAAGTTGTTGGCCGTGATCGCCGCCGCGACGTCGGCCGGCGACACGTTGCGGCCCGCCATCTTCTCGGGATCGAGCCACAGCCGCATCGCGAAGGTCTGCCCGCCGAGAATGTCGGCGGAAGCCACGCCGTCGACGGTCGACAGCACCGGCTGCACCACACGCGTCAGATAATCCGAGATCGCCGAGCCTGAGAGCTCCTCGGACGAGAAGCCGAGATACATCACGGCCGTGGTCTGGCCCGTGGTCTTGGTGACGATCGGGTCGTTGGATTCCTTCGGGATCAGGTATTTGACCGAATTCGTCTTCGCCAGCACCTCGGTGAGCGCCTGGTTCGGATCGAAGTTCAGCTTGATGTAGACCTGAATCGTCGAGGTACCGAGCACCGAGGACGAGGTGATGTAGTCGACGCCCTCGGCGGACGCGACCGCCTGCTCGATCGGCGTGGTGATGAAGCCCTGGATCAGGTCCGCGGACGCGCCCGGATAGACGGTCGTGATGTTGATGACCGTGTTCGACAGCTTGGGATATTGCCGGATCGGCAGCACCATCGCCGCGCGCAGGCCGATCAGCAGGATCAACAGGCTGACGACGACCGACAGGACCGGGCGTTTAATGAAGATGTCGGTAAAGCGCATCGCGGCGATCTCGATTTATATGTCTCAAGAAAAGTGATCCGGCCGAGCCGGATCACTTGAGTGTCATGGATCAGTAGCGCGGCGGCTGCGCCGGGATCTGCGGAGCCGGGTCGGTCGAAATCGACACCGCCGCGCCCGATTGCAGCTTGAGCTGGCCGACGGCGACGACCTTGTCGCCCGCCTTCACGCCCTTGATGATTTCGACGCGACCTTCGACCCGGTTGCCGGTCTGCACGAAGGTGCGCACCGCGGACAGGCTGGTCTTGCCGTCGGCTTCCTTCTTCTCGGTGATCACGAACACCGAGTCGCCGTACAGCGTGTAGTCGACCGCCGTCTCCGGAACGGTGATCACGGCCGGCTTGTCCGGCAGCACCACCGTGGTGCTCACGAACATGCCGGGCTTCAGGATCTTCTCCGGATTGGCGATCGTCGCCTGCACGCGGATGTTGCGGGTGTCGGTCGAGATCTGCGGTTCGATCGTGGTGATCTTGCCTTCGAAGATGCGGCCCGGATAGGCGTCGACCTTCAACCTGACAGTCTGGCCGACCTTGAGGCTGCCGGAATCCTTTTCCGTCACGGTGAAGTTGGCCCACAGCTCGGAAAGGTCGGTTAGCGACACGATCGCCGTACCGGCCGTGAGATACTGGCCGACCTCGACCTTGCGCATGCCGAGATCGCCGGAGAACGGCGCGCGCACCAGCTTCTGCGAAATCAGCGCTTCGGTCTTGGCGATGCCGGCCTGCGCCTGGTCGTAGGCGGCCTGCGCGGTATCGACGGTCGCCTGCGGACCGAACTGGCGCGAGGCCAGCTGCTTGGCGCGATCGAGCGACAGCTGCGCCACGGTCGCCTGGGCCTTGTAGTTGGCAAGGTCGCCCTGCTCCGGTGCGTCGAACAGCTGCACCAGCGGCGTGCCGGCCTCGATTCGCGTGCCCGGCTCGAACTTGATCTCGGTGACGCGGCCGTTGACGTCGGCACTGACGTCGACCTGGTGCACGGCGACGAGGCCGCCGACCGCGGTGAGCAGGTTCGGCACCACCTCGGACTTGGCCTCGGCCGCGCTGACGGCGGTCGGCGGCGGCTTGTTGTTGGCGAAGAACTGCTTGATCATCTGGCCGCGGAAATAATTGAACCAGACGAGGCCACCGACCAGCGCCGCCAGCAGCGTGCCGATGATGACGAACCAGAGCACCGGCCGGACCGGACGCTTGGGAGCCTTGTTGTCGATCGGTTCGCCCGAAATCTTGTGTTCGGTTACGATGTTCATGTCATGCACTCTCTGCAATCGCCGTCTTGCCGGCATCCGCGACCTGATTGTGGCTCAGATGCGAAGCAATTGCGGCGTCGTTAAGTCCGATACCCCTCAGGAGAAACTCACACAGCTGCCGCTCGAGGTCGTCAGCCTTGCCGTAAGCGAGGCAGGGCGTGGCCGGCAGCCTGGTCAGCGCCGCAGTCACCACCGAGTGATGCGCAAACCAGAACAGGTTGAGCGGATCGCCGCTGCATAGCCGCGCGTCCCCGGCGGCAACGGCACGTTCGAGCGAGGAGACGAAGATCGCCCCGATCAGCGTCTCGATCTTGGCATACAGCAAGCGGGCGAATTCACCATCATCCAAATGGCTGGTGGCCATCAGTCGCAGGCGCTGGGCCTCTTCCTGATCGGGACCATCAGCGATGTGCAGGAAATGCTCGACCATGCCGCGGATCACCTCGACCAGCGTGGCGGTCGAAGGCTCCCGCTCGAGAAGCTCGGTGAGCGCCGGGTCGGCCTCGCATTCGTCGCTGAGGATTTCGGCGTAGAGCGCCGCCTTGGACGGGAAATGCTTGAACAGCAACGCCTCGGAAATGGCAGCGGCAGCCGCCACGCTCTTGGTCGTGGTGCCGGTATAGCCATGTCGGGCAAAGCAGCGCTTCGCGGCTCCGAGGATCAATTGACGCCTCAGGTCGCTCGTCATACGCAATGAGCTCATGCTAGTGAGTAAGCACTCACCCACGCAAAAAGTCAAACACTATGTTGCATCGCAACCTGAATGCATTGTTAATTTAGTCGAGATTGCCCCCGCCTGCACGGCCTGCGCGCAGGACCTGGGCGCCGGTGGGACTGGACAGGCCCGCCCTAGATTGGCTGGAAGCCGAGGTCGCCGCGGATCCGGTTGACGATGTAACTCCCGTCCCGGCTTGGCAAAATCCGCTCCAGGCTGGCGCTGTCGATCTTCATATTGGCAAAACGCGGCCCGGCAGAGACGTCGTGAACGGCTTTGGCAAAGGCCTCGACCCCGGCCATGGTCGTGATCGACTGGCTGTCTTCGATGCCGCAAGCCTTCGCGACACCGACGAGGTCAGCGGCAGCCGAGGTGTGGCTGGTCTGGCCGCCGGTCTCGCCATGGGCCTCGTTGTCGAGCACTGCGATCGACAGGTTGGACGGTTTTTGCAGGCCGATGGTGGCAAGGCTGCCCATGCCCATCAGCATCTCGCCGTCGCCGGTGATGACCAGCACCGGCAGTTTTGGCTGCGCCAGCGCGAGCCCCAGCCCGATCATCGCGGCGCCACCCATGCCGCCCCAGAGGTAGAAGTTGCGGGCGTGGTCGCCGGCCGCGCAGATGTCGTTGGTCGAGGCCCCCAGGCCTCCGATCGCGACGACGTCCTTTCGGTCCGCGAGCAGCGTGGACACCACCTGGCGGCGGTCGAGGAGATTGGCCTTGCTCATTTGGTGAAAACCTTGGCGCCGATCAGGCGCTGCGACAGCAGGACGGCAGTGGGCGTCAGCGCGTTGTAGGCTTGCGATGCCGCGGCTTCGATCACGGCGGGGACTTCAGCCGCGCTGGAGGCCCGCAGCACCTGGACACCCGACAGTTCGAACACGCCCTGCGTGGTCGATCCCATCGGCACCTGCCACGGATTGAACTCGCCCCACTCGCCGCGCATGGTCACGAGCGTGAGGAACGGAAAGCGCAGGATCGGGATCAGCGACAGCATGTTGATGCAATTGCCGACGCCGCTCGATTGCATCAGCAACGCGCCGCGCTGTCCGCCGGCCCAGGCGCCCGCGAGCAGCGCCACGCCCTCCTCCTCCGTCGTGAGCGGAATCCCGCGCATCGTGGAGGAGTCCAGCACGCGCTGGATCAGTTTCGAATGACCGGCGTCGGGCACGTAAGGTACCTGCCGGACGTCGAAGCGTTGCAAGGTCGCGAAAATATCGTCTGGCCAATTCGGGGCCGTGTCGGCAGCGTCAGCGCGGGCGTGCATTTTCCTGTCCGGTCGGCTAGCAAGGTAGGCAGACTGTAGACGCATGCATGCGCCGACCAGAACAACAAAAACGGCATAACGGCTTTAACCGGCGAGTATAACGGGATGAACGCAGACGCGAAGGAGCTGGCGGCGAGCTTCGACCTCGAGAAGCTGACGCCCGAGTTCTACGACAACCCCTACCCGACCTATCGTGCACTGCGGGAGAACGAGCCGGTCAAGCGCCTGCGCAGCGGCACCGTGTTCCTGACCCGCTATGACGATCTCGTCACCACCTACAAGAACACCAAGTCTTTCGGCTCGGACAAGAAGCGCGAGTTCGCGCCGAAATACGGCGACTCCCCGCTCTACGAGCATCACACCACCAGCCTCGTCTTCAACGATCCGCCGGCGCATACCCGCGTGCGCCGCCTGATCATGGGCGCGCTGTCGCCGCGGGCGATCGCCGGCATGGAGTCTGACATCGTCAAGCTGGTCGATGGCCTGCTCGACGCCATCGCGGCCAAGGGGGCTTGCGAGCTGATCGAGGATTTCGCCGCGTCCATTCCCATCGAGGTGATCGGCAATCTGCTCGACGTGCCTCATCAGGAACGCGGGCCGCTGCGCGACTGGTCGCTGGCGATCCTGGGTGCGCTCGAACCCGTCGTGTCGCCCGAGCTCGCCGCGCGCGGCAACAAGGCGGTGACGGATTTTCTCAGCTATCTCCAGACGCTGGTTGCACGCCGGCGCGACAAGCCCGGCAATCCCGAGCGCGACGTGCTGACCCGCCTGATCCAGGGTGAGGAGAATGGCGAGCGGCTGACAGAGAAGGAGCTGCTGCACAATTGCATCTTCCTGCTCAATGCCGGGCACGAGACCACCACCAACCTGATCGGCAACGGCCTCGTGGCGCTGGACCGCAATCCGGACCAGAAGCAGCGCCTGATCGGCAATCCCGACATGATCAAGACCGCCGTCGAAGAGATGCTGCGTTACGAGAGCTCCAACCAGCTCGGCAACCGCATGACCACGGAAAAGGTCGAGCTCGGCGGCGTCACGCTCGAGGCCGGTACGTCGGTGACGCTGTGCATCGGGGCGGCCAACCGCGATCCCGCGCAGTTTCCGGACCCCGAAAGCTTCGACATCGCGCGCACGCCGAACCGGCATCTCGCCTTCGCCACCGGTGCGCATCAATGCGCCGGCATGGCGCTGGCGCGGCTGGAAGGCGCGATTGCGATCTCGCGCTTCCTGGCGCGCTTCCCGCATTATGCCGTGAGCGGGCAGCCGGTGCGGGGCGGTCGGGTGCGGTTTCGCGGCTTCTTGAGCGTCCCCTGTGCGCTTCGCTGAGGGCGCGACAACAAAAACTGCGAAAACACCCCCATGCACAGTAGGGAACCCTCTGATACTTTTGGCAAATCAGATCGGGCTACACCATCGGACGCATGAAGACTTCCAAGGCGGCAAGTTGATACCCAGATCAAGCTGAAGGCCGGCGGTGCAGCCGGTTGGCACCGCCGCGCGCAGCAATGGAGTGACGACAGATGAGCTCGTCGGTCATTGATTTCGTCGCAACGGAACAACGCTTTGGGGCTCATAATTACGAGCCGATCGGGGTCGTCCTGTCGCGCGGCGAAGGTGTCTGGGTCTGGGATACCGAAGGCAACCGCTATCTCGATTGCCTCTCGGCCTATTCGGCGGTCAGCCAGGGCCACTGCCACCCCAAGATCCTGGCGGCGATGATCGAACAGGCTCACAGGCTGACGCTCACCTCGCGCGCCTTCCACAACGACCAGCTCGCCCCCTTCTACGAAGAGATCGCGGCGCTGACCGGCTCCCACAAGGTGCTGCCGATGAACAGCGGCGCCGAGGCGGTCGAAAGCGCGATCAAGTCGGTGCGCAAATGGGGCTATGAGGTGAAGGGCGTGCCGGACGGCCAGGCCGAGATCATCGTCTGCGCCAACAATTTTCACGGACGCACGCTGGGCATCGTCGGCTTTTCAACCGACCCCGATACACGCACACATTTCGGGCCGTTCGCGCCGGGCTTCAGGGTCATCCCGTTCGGCGACGCCGCGGCGCTGGAAGCAGCAATCACGCCAAATACCGTCGCCTTTCTGGTCGAGCCGATCCAGGGCGAAGCCGGTGTCATCCTTCCTCCAGCCGGCTATTTCACTGAGGTGCGGGAGCTCTGCACCGCCAACAACGTGATGCTGGTGCTCGACGAGATCCAGACCGGGCTCGGCCGCACCGGCAAGCTTCTCGCCGAACAGCACGAGGGAATCGAGGCGGACGTGACGCTGCTCGGCAAGGCCTTGTCCGGCGGCTTCTATCCGGTGTCGGCCGTGCTCTCGAACAACGACGTGCTCGGGACATTGAGGCCCGGCCAGCACGGTTCGACGTTTGGCGGCAATCCGCTGGCCTGCGCGGTGGCGCGCGCGGCGCTGCGCGTGCTGACCGAGGAAGGCATGATCGAGAACGCGGCCAGGCAGGGCGCGCGCTTTCTGGAAGGCTTGAAAGACATTCGCGCCAACACGATCCGCGAGGTGCGCGGACGCGGCTTGATGCTCGCGGTCGAGCTGCATCCCGAGGCCGGCCGCGCTCGCCGCTACTGCGAGGCGCTTCAGGGCATGGGCATCCTCGCCAAGGATACCCATGCGCAAACGATCCGTATCGCTCCGCCGCTGGTGATCACAAGCGACCAGGTCGACTGGGCGCTGGAGCGGCTCGCCAGCACCCTGACGCAGGATTTCTCCTGAGGCTGCCTGCGTCGGAAGATCGCAATGCCGGCCGCGGCCAACAACGAACGATTCCGCCAGCTGTGCGTTGAACGTCGTGGGCGATTACGAGCTGGGAGCGACAATCATGCTTCCGCAGGGCGCTTGCCTTACGGCTGCTTTAGTCGGTGTCTCGATGCTGGCGACGAGCGTCGGCGCGCTCGCCCAAGGACCCGGCCAGGGACATGGAAGGGGCGGTCCGGCCGCAGCGCCGGCAGCACGGCCAGCAGCACCACCGGCCATGGCCCGTCCGGCGGGGCCGCCAGCCATGGCACGTCCCGCCGCTCCGGCGTTCCATCCACCGGCCATGCCGCAGCGACCGGCCATGGCGCCGCACCCGGCGCCCCACATCGCCGCACCGCCGCCGCGTCCGGCTCCCCATTTTGCAGCACCACCGCCGCGAGCGGCCCCGCACGTGGCGGCGCCGCGACCTGAATTCCACCGGGCGCCGGCAGCGCCACAACGTCCGGCCATGGCCCCGCGGCCGACGCCGCATATCGCCGCCCCCTCGCGCCCAAGCGCGCCACCGGCTGTGAGCGCGCGGCCGTCGCGACAGGAGCAGATGGAACAGCGCGCGCAGCAACACCAGCAGCAGATCCAGCAGCGACAGCAAATCGTGCAGCAGCGGCAGCGCGAGACGCTCACACGTCAGAGCTCGGAACGGCAAAGCCGTATCGATCGGATGCAACAGCGCGTGCAGCAATTGCAGTCGCAGAAGCCTGAAAGCGTGCGGGCGCAACGTGCACAGGAGCGGACGCTGCAGACGCAGAACCGCCTGCTCCAGCGCGAACAGAGCATGCAGCAGCGCGATCAGGCGCGCCTGCAGCGGTTGGGCCCTGAGTCCACCACAGTTGGGCGAGCCGCCACTGCCGCCGCCGTGCAGGCGGCCGAGCGCGGGCGATTTGCCGAGCGCTTCCGCGAGCAAGCCCCTGCGCAAGCCCAGGCAGCGCTCACCACCCGCCAGAGCGGCTGGGCTCCCCGGCAGGCCTGGCGACACCGCCATCCCGCGGTGTTCGTGGCGTGGCTTGGGCCGGTGTTCTGGCCTTACGCCTATTCCGACATTTTTGACTACACGTTCTGGTCCTATGCTTACGAGCCCGGCTATTGGGCGTACGCATATGACGACTTCGTCGACACCGTGTTCTGGGGTGGTGACAGCCCCTATTCCGCCTATGCCAGCACCAACCCGTATGACTATCCGCAAGCCGGTGGCAGCAGCCGCGCCCGTCCGCGCGCGAGCGTGAGCCCGCAAACACTACAGCAATTGTGCGGCACACCGGACAAGGGCGTCACCGCCTGGCCGCTTGCCGATATCGCGAAAGCGGTGCGGCCGACGCCGGAGCAACGCGCGTTGCTCGACGAATTGAAGACCGCGGCGGCCAACGCTGCCGGCGTATTCAAGGACTCCTGCGCGGAGACTTATGCATTGACGCCACCTGGTCGCTTGCGCGCGATGATGAACCGCATCAGCGCGACGCTGGAAGCCGTCAAGATCGTGCGACCGGCACTGGAGAATTTCTACAACTCGCTCAGTGACGAGCAGCGGGCCAGCTTCAACGCGCTCGGTCCCAATGTCGGCGAGCGCTCGCCGCAGCAGCAAGCCAACGTCGAGGGCTGCGGTGATCCGAAATCCGGCCTGACCCAGCTGCCAATCCAAAGGATCGAGGCTGTGCTGCACCCCGCCGGCAAGCAGAAGGAGGCGCTCGACCGCCTCGGCGAAGCGACGGCGAAGGGCGTTCAGGACCTCCAGGCAGCCTGCCCCAACGAAGTGCCCCTGACGCCAGTCGGGCGGCTGGAGGCGATGCAGCACCGGCTCGAGGCCATGCTGACGGCCGCCAGGCTGGTCGAACCCGCCCTGGACGGGTTTTATGCCACGTTGAGCAGCGAGCAGAAGGCACGCTTCAACACGCTGCAGCAGGTCGCAAGCCCGTAAGGGAAGCGCTCGCATTCTCCCGTTGCAATTGCGCAGCGGCCTCACGTGGCGGAAATCGTCTCCCGTCGAGCGTCATTCGTGCTTGTGATCGTTTGAGGCCGCTCCATCTCGTTCGAGCCAGCGGCGTTGCACTCTTGGAAGTGAGAAGACAGCACGAGTTCGGCCAGGTGATCCCAGTACTCTGCTTCTGCGAGCAGCTTCCATTTCTTCATGCTGTTGTACGCGGCCTGTTGACGGCACAGCGAACCCATCGCACGCAAGCGTCGCACCTTCTCAACTGCCTCCACTGCGAACCTCCCTTCGCGCTCGCTTTTTTGCAGCGCATTTGTGTTGTCACAACTTCGCAGATTGAATTGACGAGTGATAGTCCGGTGTTTGACGGTGAATCGATGATAGCGCAATCGTCTGACTTTTCAGCTAGTGGGCCGAATGACACGCGCATTGACGACAGCAAAAGTCGCTCGCCTTGCCACGCCGGTCACAACAATTGTCCCGACGATTGCACGTCGGGGTCATTCCAGATCATCAGGCACGGGTCCATCCGCCGTCCCTGATGATCGTTGATGCCACTGATTACCGCATCCGATCTGGCGCAGACTGTGGCACCCGGGTGATGACATTCTGCCTCAAAGCCGATGGCTGTCCACCTCTCGTTGGTGGTACTCCAACCGGCTCACTCGCCAAGCACGGGCTGCCCGCCGCGGCGCCGTATACGGCGTGGCCTCCTGTCCGCCGGGAAACCGACTCCCTCCCCGTATCGTAGAGGCTCCTGAAACGGAGATGACATGAGCGTGCCGGAAATCATTCGACAAGCCATCGAGATCGGTGAACGGAACGGCAAGATTACCTTCGATGAATTGAATCAACTGTGTGATAGTCGAGTACTAGGCCCCAAAGACATCGAACGCATTCTCAACGCTCTAAGTGAAGCAGGAATTTGGGTTGAGGGAGACTGAACCTGGCTCTGGCGCAAGCAGCGAGGAGAAGGCGCGCTTCAACACGCTGCAACAGGTCGCAAGCCCCATGAGGACGGCGCGCGTGGGACCTACACCACCGTCCGGTGCCGTTCGATGCAGGTCTGCAGCACCTCGTCCATCGGCTTGCCCCACCAATCGTGGGAGAAGATCTCGATCTCCGAATAGCCGGCGAAACCCTGCGCTTCGACCGCGTCACGCACCGACTTGATGTCGATGACGCCGTCGCCCATCATGCCGCGGTCGTTGAGGATGTCTTTCGTCGGCACCAGCCAGTCGCAAACATGGAACGCGAGCAGGCGATCTTGGCCGGCGCGCGCGATCTGGCCCATCAGCTCCGGGTCCCACCAGATGTGATAGACGTCGAGGGCGACGCCGAGCATGCCGGTACGATCAGGGTCGAGCCGATCGCAGATGTCGAGCGCCTGCTTTGTCGTGTTTACGCAGGCGCGGTCGGCAGCGTAAGCGGGATGCAGCGGCTCGATCGCCAGCGGCAGCTTAGCCTGCTTGGCGTAGTCGAGCATGTCGGCGAGCGCTTCTTCGACCTGCCCACGCGCCGCCACGAGATCCTTTGAGGTCTCGCTGCCCGGCCGCGAATATTGCGGCAGGCCGCCGACGACCAGAACGATGCAGAGCGCACCCAGCGCCTTGGCTTCATCGACGCAGCGGCGATTGTCGTCACGTACCTCCCCGCGGCGCGAGGCATCAGAGGTGAACATGCCGCCGCGGCAATAGCCCGACAATTCGAGGCCGGCGTCGCGCACGGCGCGCACGGCGCGATCGAGACCGACGGTCGCGACCTGGTCGCGCCAGGGATCAATGGCGCGGATGCCATGTTTCGCACAGGCGTTGATGATCTCGACAAGATCACCCTGCTTGCGAACGGTCGCCGTATTGAGAGACAGCCAGCGATGGTCGGACGAGAAATCGCGCATCAGGATTCGATACCGTGGGTGGCGAGCACGGTCTTCATCCGCTGCGTCGCGAGTTCAGGGTTGGCGAGCAGGCCGGCCTTGTCGGCCAGACGGAACAGCTCGGCCAGATGCAACGTTGAGCGCGTACTCTCCTGTCCCCCGACCATGGTGAAATGGTCCTGGTGGCCGTTGAGATACGCCATGAACACCACGCCGGTCTTGTAGAAGCGCGTCGGCGCCTTGAAGATGTGGCGCGACAGCGGCACTGTCGGCCCCAGCACGTCGTGGAAGCCGGCCTCGTCCCCGGCCGCCAGCCGCGACAGCGCGTAGGATGCCGCCGGCGCGATGGCATCGAAGATACCGAGCAGCGCATGCGAAAAGCCTTCGCTGTCGCCGGCGATCAGCTCGGCGTAGTTGAAGTCGTCGCCGGTGTACATCTTGATGCGCTTGTCGAGGCGACGGCGCATGTCGATCTCGCGTTGCTTGTCGAGCAGCGAGACTTTCACGCCGTCGACCTTGGCGGCGTTGCCGTTGATGATGGCGACCGCCGTATCCATCGCCTTGTCGAGATCCCCGGTGCCCCAATAGCCCGACAGCGCCGGATCGAACATGTCGCCGAGCCAATGGATGATCACGGGCTCGCGGACCTGCGACAGCACGCGGTCATAGACCTTGGCGTAATCGTCGGCATTGCGGCCGAGTTTTGCCAGCGCACGCGACGCCATCAGAATGATGCGGCCACCGACCTTCTCGACCGCCGAGATCTGCTCCTCATAGGCGCGGATCACGTCGTCGAGGTTCCCGGCATCCTCAACCGCGAGATGGTCCGTGCCGGCGCCCGAGAACACCAGCGCGTTGCGGCGCTTGGCGGCGCCGACCGAACGCGTGATCAGCTCCAGCGAGGTCGGCCAGTCCAGACCCATGCCGCGCTGAGCGGTGTCCATGGCTTCGGCAACGCCGAGACCGAGGTCCCAGACGTGCTCGCGGAAGGCGATGGTCTTGTCCCAGTCGACGGCAGCCGCCAGCCAGGGATCGTTGTCGGCGAAGGGATCGGCGACCGTGTGCACGGCCGAGAAGGCGATGCGGTTCAGCGGCCCTTCGAGCTTTGCAGGGAACGTGCGCGAAGCCGCTAACCGGTAGGTCTCGATCGAGCGATCGGCCTTCGGCAATTTCAGCGACAATGACGACATCGGTTGGACGGGCTTGTTCATGATTTCGGACCTCTCCCCGTCATTGCGAGGAGCGAAGCGACGAGGCAATCCAGACTCTCGCCGCGGAGGCATTCTGGATTGCTTCGCTTCGCTCGCAATGACGGCATCAACACTTACTTCCTGCGGACCTCAGACCTTGATCGGCGCGACGTCGATCCAGCGCCGCTCCTTCCAGCTCTTCAGCGCGCACTCGGCGAGCTGCACGCCCTTGGCGCCTTCGAGCAGCGTGAACTTGTAGGGCGCATCCTCGTAGACGTGGCGGATGAACATCTCCCACTGCTCCTTGAAGCCGTTGTCGTAAGCGACGTTGTCGGGCACCTTCTGCCAGTCGCCGTAGAAATCGTGCAGCCGCTTCTCGTCGGGATTCCAGACCGGCCTCGGGGTAGCCTGCCGCGCCTGGATCATGCAGTCGGTGAGCCCCGCGACCGCCGAGCCCAACGTGCCGTCGACCTGGAAGGTGACGAGATCGTCGCGATAGACGCGCGTCACCCAGGACATGTTGATGTGCGCGATGACGCCGCCTTCGAGCTGGAAGGTCGCGTAGGCGGAATCATCCGCGGTCGCCTTGTACGTCTTGCCCTGCTCGTCAAAGCGTTCGGGGATGTCGGTATTGCCGATGCAGACCACGCTCTGGACGTTGCCGAAGAGGTTGTCGAGCACGTAACGCCAGTGACAGACCATGTCGAGGATGATGCCGCCGCCGTCCTCGTCGCGGTAGTTCCAGGACGGCCGCTGCGCCTCCTGCCAACCACCTTCGAACACCCAATAGCCGAACTCGCCGCGCACCGAGAGAATGCGGCCGAAGAAGCCGCTATCGCGCAGGAACGCGATCTTCTTCAGGCCGGGAAGGAACAGCTTGTCCTGCACCGTGCCGTGCTTGACGCCCTTGGCGTTCGCAAGCTTCACGACCTCGAGCGCTTCTTCGAAATTCGTCGCGATCGGCTTTTCGCAATAAACGTGCTTGCCGGCATTGATGGCCTGGGTCAGCAGGCCGGGCCGCGCCTGCGTGGTCGCGGCGTCGAAGAACATGGTATCGTTCTTGTCGGCGAGCGCCGCGTCGAGGTCCGTGGTCCAGCGCGTGATGTTGTAGCGCTTGGCGAGCGCCTCGACCTTCTCGGCGCTGCGGCCGACCAGGATCGGATCGGGCATCACGCGGTCGCCGTTCTTCAGGCGCACGCCGCCCTGCTCGCGGATCGCGACGATCGAGCGGATCAGATGCTGGTTGAGCCCCATGCGGCCGGTGACGCCGTTCATGATGAGGCCGAGGCGTTGGGTGGTCATGTCAAATGCTCCTGAAGTGATCTTGGCTGTTCGAGCGGGCGGAGCGCCGACCAGTCCGGATGGACCGACGTCGCAAAGCCCGTTGCGTGAAGCGATCCCGTCAGGAGATCGCCGTCGTGAATGGAGAGGCGGATGCCCTGCCCGGCATCGGCATAGAGATCGGGATGCGCGGCCGCGAAGGCCCGCGCTTCAGTGGCGGGCGTCTCGCCGAAGCCGTCGACATAGTGATGGCCGTTGCGTTCGGCATGGGTGACGCCCAGGAAGGCGCCGAGCGCGAGATCCTGCTGCACGGCAAGGCCGGCCTGGCAAGTGAGGTCCTCGCCGGTCACGAAGAACGTTTCAGCGCCGGTAGTCCATTGCGCGGCGCGGACCGCGTTAAGGATCGATTTGTAGAGACCCTTGCAGGATTTCGAGGAGATGCCGCGATAGCCGAGCGGCCTCATCGCCAAAAACGTTCCGTAGGAATCATCGGCTTCGTCGATGATGAAGTCACGCGTGGCGAGCGACCCGAGAGCTGTCTGGAATGTAATATCGCGCGGCATTGGCTGCTCGATGTAGAGAAGCCGGGTCGAGATTCCGTGCAGCGCTGCGTCGCCATCTAGGCGACCGATCAATGCACGCAAGGCGGCGAGGTCGGCGTACTGCTCGTTGGCGTCCAGCGAGACCTTGTAGTCACGCTCCAATTTGCCGAGCTCGTTGCCGATGCGGACCAGTCGAGCCGCATCTGCTTCCGGATCGCCCGAGAGCTTGAGCTTGAAATAGCGCGCCCCAGCGTTTTCGCGCACGTCCGCTACACCGCCCTCGCCCTCAATCTTGTCATCGAGGCCGACCGTGTGCCGGATGGCAACCCGCGGCAGAGGCGTCCGCCCCATCAGAAACCTGGCGATCTCGGCGCCGGTCAGATCGAGCGACATCCGCCCGTCGATCCCTGCGATGTTGTCGGCCATTCCATCGAAAAAACTGGCGCCAACCGAGCGCAGCAGCGCGTCGAGGATCGCCTTGTCGATTTCCGCCGGACCATAGCCCGCTGCAAGTGGCGGAATATTCTCGTCCGCACACGTCTTGACCTGGACGCTGATGCACGACGCATGCAGACCGAACGCCGGCCGAAAACTCGTCTCCGCCAAATAAAGCTCGCGCGCGATCTCCAACGAACGGCGCAACTCGTCCACCGTCTGCGCCGGCGACAGCTCCGGCCGCTTGTCGAACCATTTTGGCACCAGCAGCTCGGCGCTTGCGCCGACGGCGCTTCCCTTGCCCTCGACCTCGATTTCGACCCGCACGAACAGCTGCGGCGTCGCATTGATGGTGATCGCACCGAAGCGGAACGGCCGCGCGAACTGCACGGGACGTTCGAAGAAGGCGATGTCTCGCAGCTTCAGGCGGGGTGACATGGTGCTACGGCCTGGCGAAGTTGGTAAGCGAGGTTTGGCCACGGGTGCGGTGCACCTCTCCCGCCTGCGGGAGAGGTCGGCACGAAGTGCCGGGTGAGGGTTTTCTCCTCTGGGGGGTTCTCGCGAGTGGAGACACCCTCTCCCCCGACCCTCCCCCGCAGGCGGGGGAGGGAGCGCACCGTGCATATGGTCCGTTCAGAGAACTCCATACCCACCTAATCCAAAGCCCCTTGCGAGAAGAAGTGCTTGCGGATGCGCTGCACGAGCTCCGTAAACACCGGGTCGGCCATCACATCGAGCGAGCGCGGGCGCGGCAGCGGCACGTCGTAGATCGCAGCGACCGCGCCGGGACGCTCGGTCATGACGAGGACGCGGTCGGCGAGGAATACGGCTTCCGGAATCGAATGCGTGATCAGGAGCACCGTCTTCCTGGTTTCGCGCTGAATCCGCATCAACTCGACATTCATCCGCTCGCGGGTCAGCGCGTCCAGCGCACCGAACGGCTCGTCCATCAGCATGATCTTGGGATCGTGCACCAGCGCGCGGCAGATCGAAGCGCGCTGCTGCATGCCGCCGGAGAGCTGCCAGGGCAGCTTCTTCTCGAAGCCTTCGAGCCCAACCAGCTTCAACAGCGCCTTGGCACGGGCAAGATATTCGTCCCGCGGCAGCCGCTTCATGTCGATCGGCAGCATGACGTTGGACAGGATGTTGCGCCAGGGCAGCAGCAACGCGTTCTGGAAGACGATGCCGACATTGCCGTGCGGGGTCGTTACCTTCTCGCCCTCGACCAGGATCTCGCCTGACGTCGGCGGCAGCAAGCCCGAGATCAGCTTGAGCAGCGTGGACTTGCCACAGCCGGATGGCCCGACCACGACGAAGAACTCGCCGTCATTGATGTCAAAATCGAGCGGCCGCAGCGACGGCACGTCGCCGTCGCGCGTCCGGTAGGTCTTGGACACGCCGGAGAGATTGATGCCCGAGGCATCACCGGCAGCCCGGTCGCTCACCAGCCTCAGATGCGCTGCGGGCTGCACGTCGATGGGCTTGGTCGCGGGGTTCATCGCAGCTCTCTCCCCCCGTCGTCCCTGCGAACGCAGGGATCCATACGCCGTGCCGGCGCGTCCGGGTACGCAGGGAGAGACCTTCGGCAACAATCAAGCCCGGTGGTTATGGGTCCCTGCGTTCGCAGGGACGACAGCGGAGAATGATCGCTCACGAGCCACTCTTCGGCAGATAGTCGTTGGTGTAAAAGGCCTTCGGGTTGTCCTTGGCCTTGGCATCGAGCCCGCCATATTCGACCATCAGATTGACGGTTTCCGTCATGTTCTGGTCGGTGACCTGGAACGGCCGCTTGCTCTTGGTCTCCGCGGTCCGGTACAGCGGAATCGTCAGCTCAAAGCCCTGCGTCAGCGTGTCGATCTTGCCGCCCTTGGGGTTGGCATCGAGGATCGACTGCGCCGCCGCCTTCGGCTCCTTCTCGGCGGCCTCGACCGCCTTGGTCGTCGCCGACATGAAGCGGCGGACGAGATCGGCATTGGCTTTCACATAGTCGGCGTTGGCGATGATGCCCGAGGAGACCATGTTGATGCCGTAGTCGGCAAACTTGATCGGGTAGACGTCCTTGCCGGTCGCGTCCTTGATCTTCATCGACTGGTCCATGACGTAGCCGAGCAACAGATCGGCCTGGCCGTTGATGACCGCATTGAGCTTGGTCTGGCCGTCGCCTGCGACGGTCTGGAAGTCGCTTTCCTTCAGGCCGGTCTTCTTCAGGAATAGCGGCCAGATCTGGGTCATGGAATCGGCCGGCGTGATCGCCACCGTCTTGCCTTTGATGTCCTCGGGCTTTTTGATGTTCTTGTCGGCAAAACCCATGGCGGACATCGGTGAGGTCTGCAGCAGCACGCCGGTTGCAACCACGGGCGCGCCCTTGATTGCGGCACGCATCATGGTGGGAACGTCGACATAGCCGAAATCGGCGGTCTTGGCGGCGACGGCCTGCGTGGTCGCAGCCGAGCCGCGGCCTTCCTGGATCTCGAGGTCGATGCCTTCGGCCGCGTAAATGCCCTTGGCCTTGCCGTAATAGAACGGCGCGTGCTCGCCATAGACGTACCAGTTGAGCATCAGCACGACCTTGTCGGCCGCTTGCGCCGGCATGGCCGCAAACACCATCAGCGCCACTGATGCAGCCCCAATCAACCGCTTCATCGTCACTCTCCCTTGCCGTTGTTGCTTCGGCCGTTGGTGGCCGTTTGTGCTTGAGTTAAGAAGCGAAAATCACGTCCTCGCGCTGGCTGACATGCCAGGGAATGACCAGCTTCTCGATCCGGTCGACGATCCAGAACAGGATCACGCCGAGCAGCGCGAGAATGACGAGGGCCGCGAACATCGTCGGCAGGTCGAAGGTGCCGATCGAGCGCTGCATCACGTAGCCGATGCCGGAATTGGACCCCACGAACTCGCCGACGACCGCACCGACGACGGCGAGGGTCACCGACACTTTGAGGCCGGAGAAGATCGCAGGCAGTGCGTGCGGCAGATTCACCGCACAAAACACCTGGAAGCGGCTGCCCTGCATGGCGCGGGCGAGATCGACCATGTCAGGATCGACGGACTTGAAGCCCTGCACGGCCGAGACCACGACCGGGAAGAAGCCGAGCAGGAACGCCGAGATGACCTTTGGAATGATACCGAATCCGAACCAGACCACGAACAGCGGCGCGATCGCGATCTTGGGCACGGATTGCGAGAACACCAGCAGCGGATAGACGTAGCTCTCCACCGTCTTCGAGCCCGCGATCAGCATCGCGACGGGAATGCCGAACAGAGCGGACAGCGCGAAACCGCAGACGGTCGCATAGGTCGTCGGCCAGGACTGGCGCAGCAGTTCCGGCCACTCGGTCCGCAGGACGGCGACGACATCGAGAGGCGCCGGTATCTGGTAGGCAGGAATCCTGAACAGCCGGATCGCAACATCCCAGGCCACGACGATGAAGACCAGGAACAGGAACGGCCGAACCCAGGCCGCATTCAGCACCTTGGACACCGCACCTTGCGGCTTCAGCTCAGCCAATTTTCACTCCCGGCATTCTTCTTCGTTCTGGAGAGAAATTAACCCGTTGGATAAATACTGTCCAGAGGATTTACTGTGGCGTTTTGCGGCGGTTCCGAGGTGCTTTGAAAATGGAACGGTCGCCTCCGTGTCCCGGACGCGCTGCAGCGCTCTTGCGTTGCTGCGCAGAGCCGGGACCCAGGAGCCACGCGTCCCGTCGATCCATGGGCCCCGGCTCTGCAGCGCACCGCGAAGACGCGCTGCGCTGCGTCCGGGGCACGAGACCGCTCCACTTGCGACGTCATATCAGTGAAAGCGGGCAATAACGGCGGAGATTGAGAAAACGGGTGGATGCTACATCCACCAACGAGCGGACCGCCCTAAACCGTCTGCGCCACCGTGGCGCGCGACTTCGGCGCTTTCGGGATCTCGAACAACGCGAAGGACTGCCCGGTCAGCGCGGCCAGGACCAGGCCGACCATATGCGCCAACCGCTCGTCCTTGGCCTTCTTGTCCAAGAGGTCGCGGCCGAAGATCACGCTGAGGGTCGCCGAGTTCGAGAGGTAGAAGAAGCAGAGCCCTGCGATGGAAATGTAGAGCTGCACCGGATCGACCGCGACCTGGAAGTCGCCGCTGTCGACGCCGCGCCGCACCACGGTGCGGATCATCTCGACGAAGGGCGAGTGCATCGACTTGACCTTGGTCGATTTCTTCAGGTGCTTTGCGCGCGCGAGGTTCTCGGTCTGGAGCAGCGACAGGAATTCGGGATTGCGAAGGAAGTAATTCCAGGTGAACTCGATCAGCCGCCGGATCGCCTCGGGCGGCTCGAGGTGCTCGAGATCGAGCCCCCGCTCCTCGCTGCGGATCTTGTCATAGGCGCCTTCGAGCACCGCCAGGTACAGCTCGTCCTTGTTGCCGACGTGGTAATAGAGCATGCGCTTGTTGGCGCCGGCCTTGGCCGCAATGCGGTCGACGCGCGCGCCGGCGAGCCCGTGAGCGGAAAACTCCTGCTTGGCGGCTTCGAGAATGCGCAGCCGCATCCCCTCGGGATCGCGCTGCCATTTCAGAGTTCGCTTCGCCTTCGCCAAACCGGGGTGCTCGCTGCGGTGGTCAGGCTACGCGTGTAACACGAGGGGGGGGCCGCCGCATAGTTTCGCGACAGCGAAAGCCAAGCAAGCCGGTTTCGTAGGGTGGGCAAAGGCGCGCCTGCGCCGTGCCCACGTCGTCTCGCCAAAAAAGGCAGGACGTGGGCACGCTGCGCTTTGCCCACCCCTACGGGAGTCTTCGAGCGGAAAGAGCCGCCTAATCCACCGGCTTGGGCGAGCGCTCCAGCAGAACCGTCTGAATGCCGCAGGTGCCGTTCCGCACCGTCATGATCCGCGTGCCGGGCTTGCGGCCGTTGCGGACCTCGGTGACGTCGAGGCCGGCGGCGATCAGGCGGGCGCGCGTGGCGTCGATGTCGGCGACCCGCCAGCTCAGGCCCCACAGCCGGTCGTGCGCGAGGTCGCCGCCAGCAACCGGCCGACGGACCACCTCGACGATGAGATCGCCGCATCGGAAGAACATCAGCTGGCCCCAATCCTGGTGCGAGCGGTCGAGCGCCAAATCGAGGCCGAGCCGCGCGCCGTAGAGCGCCGCGGCGCGTTCGGAATCCTCGGTGGTGACCACGACGTGGTCGAGCGCGTCGATCGGCGCGACGTCGGTCGCGACCGAGAGCGGGCGCTCGTCGGCAAGCTCGAGGAAGAACATGCGCACGCCGCGCGTGAGTTCCGTGGCAGCGCGCGTGCGCTTCCAATGCAGGACGGCTCCCGATTCGGCGTCGCTGCTCTCCACCTCGGTGACGGGATCAGGCTTCAAGGCCACCCGCTCCAGTCGCCGGTGCATCCTGCTCATGTCTGCGACACGAAAGCACAGGCTGGCGAGCATGCCCTCCTGGTCGTCGAGCAGCGCGCGCATCCGGTCCGCGGTCACGCTGAAACCGCTCGGCGCCATCAATTCGATCGTCATGTTCTCGAGGGTGAACAGCACGCGGTCGGCGCCCTCGCCGGAGTTCTGCCAGGCCGGCGCGCGGGCGAGCAGCGTCTGGTAGGCCGCCTTGGCTGCACCGATATCCCTGACCAGAGCGACGACGTGATCGAGGCCGGTGATCATATGTCCCCCTTTTGATCGACCCTTTTATTGACCTGGAACCAATGCGCCGAAACACGGCGTTTGTCCGGGCTTGGCATTGCCCGGTGATGGTCGTATTCCGGCCCCATGCTGACCTCAAGCGCTTGGGGCGGCAAATTTGCGAATAATTTCAGCGATCCCTGAGCGGAACCGGTGCTACAGTAAGCGGCCGGCCTGGACCACAAAGCGCATGACGGACAAGCAATGCAGGCTCTCTTCATCGGACAGACCTATATCGACGTCGTCTTCATCACCGACCACATGCCGACCGGCGACGAAAAGCACGTGGCCTCGGACTACGCAGTCTCCTTCGGCGGCAACGCGGTGACGGCGGCGTTCTGCTGCGCCAAGCTCGGCATCGTGCCTGACCTGATCGCCACCGCGGCCAATGACTGGCTGGGACGCATGTTCCAGGACATGTGCGCAAAATACGCGATCTCGCTGCACGGACGGAAGGTGAACCAGTCCTCGCTCTCCTTCATCATGCCCAAGGACGGCAAGCGCGCCATCGTCCGCTGCCGCGACGACGAGCACATCCATCCCTTTCCGATGCTCAATCTCGGCGGCTGCCGCGCGTTGCACGTGGATGGCCACCAGCCCGATGCCGCGCTCCACTACGCCAAGGTCTGCCGCGAGGCCGGCATTCTGACCTCGCTCGACGGCGGCGGCCTGCGCACCAACACCCATGAGCTGCTGGAATTTATCGACGTCGCCATCGTCGCCGAGCGCCTGTGCGAGCAGATGGATTTGACGCCGGAGAAGATGCTCGACTATCTCAAGAGCCGCGGCTGCAGGATCGGCGGCATTACCATGGGCGAGAAGGGCCTGCTCTGGTACGACGAAACCGGGACGGTGCAGGTGATGCCGGCGATGCCGATCCCGCGCGAGCGCGTGATCGACACCAACGGCGCCGGCGACGTCTTCCACGGCGCCTATGTCTATTCCTACCTCGCCCACCCCGGCAAAAGCTGGCGCGAGCATTTTGATTTTGCCCGGGCGGCCTCGACCTTCAAGATCCAGCGCCTCGGCAACGAGGCCGGCCTACCGACGCTTGTCGACATCGCCAAGGTCCGGCATGAGTTCGAGGTCAGGGTTTAAATTCCACAGGGGCAATTATGGGGCGTGTCTTCGTCGCCGGCAGCATCAACATGGATGTGGTGGCGACCGCCGATCGCCACCCGCGCGTTGGCGAGACCGTTGCTGGTCAGCAGGTACTGTATTTTCCTGGCGGCAAGGGTGCGAACCAGGCGGTGGCGGCGTCACGGCTCGGCGCCCGGACCACGCTGATCGGGCGGCTGGGGAAGGATTCCTTTGGCGCTGAGCTGAGGGCGTTCCTCGGCGCGCAAGGCATCGATCTCGGTTCGGTGCGCGACGCCGACACCCACACCGGCACTGCGATCATCACGGTCGCGGCCTCCGACAACACCATCGTCGTCATTCCCGGCAGCAATGCGCAGGTCGGCGCGGATGATGTCGCGGACGTGCCGCTGATGAAGGGCGATATCGCCGTCAGCCAGTTCGAGATTCCGCTGCCAACGATTGCCGCGTTCTTCCGCCGCGCGCGCGAGGCCGGCGTCGTAACCTTGCTCAACCCGGCGCCGGCGCAAAAGATGTCCGGTGAGCTGCTCGCGCTGGTCGACATCCTCGTGCTGAACGAGACCGAGCTAGGCTTCCTCGTCGGCGCTGAACTCTCCGACAGCGACGAGCCCGCGAAAATCCTCGATGTCGCGCGAAAGCTTCAGGCGCGCGCGGACCAGAGCATCTGCGTGACGCTCGGCAAGCGCGGCGTGCTCGCGCTTGCCGGTCGCGAAGAGGTCGCGGTGCCCGGGCGTGCCGTGAAGGCGGTCGATACCACCGGCGCCGGCGATTGTTTTGTCGGCGCGCTCGCCGCGCAACTGGCTGACGGTGTGCCCTTGCGTGCCGTCCTCGCCTTTGCCAACGCCGCCGCCTCCATCAGCGTGCAGCGCATGGGCGCGGGGCCGTCGATGCCGACGGCCACGGAAGTGGCGGCGGTGCTCCGCGCTGGCTGATCACGCCAGCGCGCTCTTCAAATCGAAGCTGTCATCCGCGGCCTGCGCCGGCGTGATCGAGCGATTCATGCCCTGCAACCGTCGGCCGAACATGTGATCGCCGGCGCGGTTGATGGATTCGATACCGAGCAGCGTCTCACCCTTGTAGCAGAACGCGGAGAACGCCTTGTTCGCGGCGCTGCCACGCAGCACGACGCGGTCATAGCCGGTGGTGAGGCCGGCGATCTGGAGCTTGTCATCGCCCTGGTCGCTCCAGAACCAGGGATGGCTGTCATAGGGCTTTTTGTCGCCGGTCAACCGCGCCGCGAGGCAGCGGGCGTGGTCGGTGGCGTTCTGCACCGATTCCAACCGCAGCGATCCGCCGAAGCGCGGGCTTGCGAACAGCGCGCAGTCGCCGATCGCGGAGATATCAGGGTCAGCCGTCGAAAGATATTCGTCGACGATGATGCCGGCGGCGACCGGCAGCCCGGCCTCAGCTGCAAGCTCGATGTTCGGCAGCACACCGACGCCGACCACGACGAGGTCGGCGGGCAGATGCCGTCCGTCGCTCAGGGAGACCCCGGTGACCTTGCCGCCTTCTGCCTCGATCGAGGTGGCCTGCACGCCGAGGTGAATGCGGATGCCAGCCTCGCGATGCCGCGCCTGAAAATACTCCGAGACCTCCGCCGTCACCGCCCGCGCCATCACGCGCGGGGCAAGCTCGAGCACGTCGACCTCGAGGCCCTTGATCCGCGCGGTGGCGGCGAATTCGAGACCAATGAAGCCGGCGCCGATCACCACGACCCGTGTCTTCGAGGGCATGATCGCACGCAGCGCATCGCTCTCGTCGAGGATGCGCAGATATTTCACGTCGGGCAGATTGGCGTTGGGCAGGTCGAGCAGCCGGTTGCGCGCGCCGGTGGCCAGCACGAGGTGACCGTAGGCCAGCGTCTCGCCCGAGGCGAGCAGCACCTTGTGGCTGGCGCGGTCAATCGACACCGCGCGGCCCGCGATCAACTCGATCTTCTGGTCCTGGTAGAATTTTTCGGGGCGGAACATCAGGCTCTCCGGCCCGGCCGAGCCCTTGATATAGGCCTTGGACAAAGGCGGCCGCTGATAGGGCAGATGCGCCTCGTCATTGATCAGGCAGATGCGCTCGGAAAAGCCCGCCTGGCGCAGCGATGCCGCGACCTGATAGCCGCCATGGCCGGCACCGACGATGATCACCGGACCGTCGCTCATTGGACGGCCCATTTCCGGAAGACACGAGCGTAACCCATGTCGTCTCCTCTCTCGCTGATTTTGGTTGCTGGCCTTACGAGGAGCCGGCGCTCGTGTCCGTCTCTTGGCGAAGGCGGCCCCATTTGAGCCTATCGTTTCGCCCCGCGCAAGGGCGGCGGCCGGGGATTGTCACCCCTGCCCTTCTGCGATTTAGTTGCAGCAACCACCCCTGCCGGAGATTTTCTCAGATGCCAGCTCCCATCTCCCTGCCTGATGATCCCGCCCTGCTGCGAATCGACGGCCCGATCGCGACCATCACGCTCAACCGTCCCGCCGCGTTCAACTCCATCAACCTCGCGATCGCGCAGAAGCTCGAGCAGCTCGCGGCCTATATCGAAGCCGCTGACCCCATCAGGGTCGTCGTGCTCGAAGGCGAAGGCCGTGCGTTCTCGGCCGGCGGCGATCTGCAGACGATTGGTGCCGCCGCTGAAGCGGGCACGGTGACACCTGTGGTCGGCGAGCTCTTGAAGCACTATCACGCCTTCATCGAGATCGTCAGGCGCATGCCAAAGATCTCGCTGTCGAGCGTCCACGGCTCGGCCGCCGGCGCTGGCATGGGCCTCGCCTTCGTCACCGATCTCTGCATCGCCGCTGATGACGCCAAGTTCACGCCCGCCTATGCCAAGATCGGAGTGTCGCCGGACGGCGGTTCGACGGTCGGCATCGTCGGCACAGTCGGCTCCCGCCGGGCGCTGCAGATCTTCCTGTCCGAGGACAATTTTACTGCGCGCCAGGCCTATGAATGGGGCCTCGTCGCCAAGACGGTTCCGGCCGCCGAACTGAAGGCGGCCACGCGACAACTCGCCGAGCGGCTGGCGCAGAACCCGCCGGCTGCGATCGCCGGCACCAAACAGCTGGTCTACCAGGCTGCCACCACGCCGGTGAAGCAGCAGCTCGATGCCGAGGAGCACAAGATCATCATGGCCATGAACACGGAAGAATTCCGCACCGCCGTGAAGAAGTTCACGAGCAAGTCGAAGTGACGACTCCAGCGCGTACGTTCTACGGCCTTCGTCATGGTGCGACCGACTGGAATCGCGAGGGACGATTCCAGGGGCGGACCGACAATCCGCTGAATGAGGACGGCCTCCGGCAGGCGCACGAGGCCGTGGACATGCTGCGCGGCGCCGGCATCAGCCGAATCGTTGCAAGTCCCTTGGCCCGCGCGGCACGAACGGCCGAGATCATCGCGGCCGCGATCTCGGTGCCGCTGGCGATCGACGACGGCATCATCGAGTTCGACTTCGGAAGCTTCGAGGGCCTACCCGTTCGCGACCTCATGATCAAGCACGGGGTCAAGTCGGCGACGGGCCTCGTCTCGATCCTGCCGGCCGACGGCGAGAGCTGGGACGCCATGACGGAACGGTCGCTGGCTTGCGTCTCGGCCTGGCTCGACGGTCACCCCGACGATAATTTGCTGTTCGTCTGCCACGACGCTGTGATGCAGGGCATGGCGAACGCGCTATGCGGCAGCTACTTCAAGAATAGCCATGGCACGCCGTTCCGTTACGTGCGCGAGCAGGCGCAATGGCGGATCGAGCAAGTCGTTACTTAGGACAGATATAGCCCGTCCCCGCCGGGGACTTGAAGCAGCCGACCGATTCCGGCAGCACCTTCTGCGGCAGCCACAGCACCACGCTCGGGAAGTAGATCGCGAATGCGATCGTCCCCAGGAACACCAGATAGATCGGCAACGCAGCGCGTAGCGCTTTCGCGAAACTTATGCCGACGAATTTCGACGCCATTAGCAGCACCAGCCCGTAAGGCGGCGTGATCAGGCCGAAGGCGAGCGTGGCGATCAGCACCACGCCCATATGGACGCTATTGATGTCACCCGCCTCCGTCAGCGTGTTGACCAGCGGCATGAAGATGATGATGGTCGGCACCGGCTCGATGAAGTCGCCTACGATGGTGAAGAGCAGCACCATCAGCAGCATGATCAGATGCGGATCGTTACCTGCCATCGAGGTGATAACGTCGGCGATGTAGCTCGCGCCCCGCAGATAAGCGAGCATCCAGCCGAAGGCATTGGCCGCGCCGATGGTGACCAGCGGCAGCGAGAAGATCAGTCCGGCAATGCAGAAATCGTAAGGGATATTCTTGATGTGCCCGCGATTGAGCGCGGGGATCACGACGAGCACGATCCAGACCACGGCAACGACGCCCGCCTCCGTCGGCGTGAACCAGCCGGTCAAAATGCCCCCTAACAGGATCACCGGGATCATCAGCGGCAGGGCCGCATCGCCAGCCGCGAACACCACCTGCCGAAGCGGGGCGCGCGGCTTGCGCAGGCCCGAGGGACCGAAGAAGTAGCAGTAGATCATCAGGCCGAAGCCGATCATGAGGCCCGGTACGACGCCCGCCATGAACAGGCCGGCGATCGAGACGTTACCGACCGCGCCGTAGACCACGGCGGTGATGCTCGGCGGCACCAGTGCGGCAATGGTCGAGGCCGAGGCGATGATGGCGGCGATGAAGGCGGGCTCGTAGCCCTCGCGCTTCATCGGCCCACCGAGCGCGCGGCTCATCACGGCGACGTCGGCGGTGGTCGAGCCTGACATTTCCGAGAAGAACATGCTGAAGACCACCACGACCTGCGACAGTCCGCCCCTGATATGCCCGACCAGCGACACCGACAGGTTGGCTATTCGCACCACCACGTTCGCCGAGCTCATGAGCTCGCCGACCAGCAGGAAGAACGGGATCGCCAGCAACGCCTCGGAATCCACGCCGTCGAAGATCTTCTGGATGATGGCGGCGAGCGAGACGTCGGACAGGATCGCGCCGATGAAGACGCCGGCCATCAGCGAGAACGGCACCGGCACGCCGAGATAGCCGAACGACAGGAAGCAGACCGTCATCAACGCCAGGACAACAGGAGCGCTCATAGCTGCGCCCTCGGCTGCGCATCGGTGACGATGGGCGTTCCATCTTCCTCAGGCGGCTCGGGATGATCAAAGCCGTTGCGCAGGCCGTTGACCAGCTGCTCGATGGTGAACAGGCCGATCAGCACGCCCGACAGCGGGATGATTGCATAGAGCGAGGCGATCGGTGTTCCCGACGGCAGGCGAAAGCTGCCGAAGCCGCGGAGATAGTTCTGGTAGCCGTACCAGATCAGGCAGAACGCAACCCCGAGCACGACGATGCGGATGATGACTTCGACGATCATGCGCGAGGTGCCGTGCAAGGCCTCTGAGATGGCGGTGAGATAGAGGTGGTCGTTGCGCCGGGTCGCAGCCGCCGTGCCGACGAAGATCGCGTAGATGAACAGCGTCGAGGTCACCTCCTGGAGCCACAGCCAGGGATGACCGATGGTGCGCGTCACGATGTCGGCGGTCACCGATAGCGAGAACCCGAAGCACAGCACGCCGCAGAGGATCATCAGCGCGAGCTCGAGCCAGTCGAGCCAGCGCCATTTCAGGTGGCGCTGGCGTTGCACGAGCAGTTTGTCGGCGATGGCCATCAATGTCCTCGTCGTCCCGGGCCTAGTGCGAATCGGCGGCTGCTGGCTGAGTGAACCTCTCCCGCCTGCGGGAGAGGCATAGGCCGCCTACGGCGGCCCTTCTTCTAGGACACGCCGAGGCGAAGCCTCGGCTATGGCGGAGCGCCGGGTGAGGGCTGCCTCCTCATTGGGGTACTCCGCGGAGACACCCTCTCCCCTACCCTCTCCCGCAAGCGGGAGAGGGAGCGCACCGTCTTCCGGCATCACGTTAGTTGATCGACCGGATCAAATCCTTGATCTTCTCGGCATGCGGGCCGAGCTCCTTGGCGAGCTTGTCGAGATAGGGATCGGCGATCGTCGTGAAGGTCTTCTTGTCGACGTTGTCGACGATCTTCACGCCCATCTTCTTCAACTTCTCGGCCGCGGTACGTTCGAGCTCGAACGCCTTTGCCGGCTCCTTGGTGCTGATCTCGTTGGCGGCGGACTGCACCCAGCCCTTCTGCTCCGCCGACAGGCTCTGCCAGAGCTTGTCCGAGATGAACACCAGCGCGTTGTTGGCCTCGTGCTCGGTGATGTTGAGGACCGGCGCGACCTCGTAGTGCTTGTTGACGAGGTAGACGTTGATGCTGTTCTCGGCGACGTCGACGACGCCGGTCTGCAGGCTGGTGTAGACGCTGCCGAACGGCATGTGCACGGTCTGGGCGCCATAGGCCGGGAACATGGTGTCCTCGGTCGCGGTCGCCTGCACGCGGACCTTCAGGCCCTTGACGTCGCCGACGTTGTGGATTTCCCGCTTCGAGTACATGTGGCGCACGCCCTGCGATCCCGTCGCGATCACGTGCAGGCCCTGCGTGGTCTCGTCGATCAGGGTCTTGAGCGCTTCGAACACTTTCGGATCGGCCAGCCCCTTGATCACGTGGTTCTCGTCGCGGAACAGGAAGTGCAGGGACATCACGCCGGCCTGCGGCGAGATCGTCGCGGTGTTGGCGGAGGAGATGATCGCGAATTCGACGTCGCCGGCTTTGACGAGCTGGAGCACCTGCGGCTCCTGCCCGAGCTGCGCGCCGGGATACTGGTCGATGATCATGGTGCCCTTGCTCAATTCCTTGAGCTTGTCGGCAAAGAGGTCACCCGCGATGGAATAGCCGGTGTTGCGCGGCTGGTCGTAGGCGAAGCGATAATGCTTCACCTCCTGTGCCCCCGCCACGGTCACGAACAGCACGGCAGCCACAGCCGCCAACCCATGTAAGAATCCTGGCATGGATCGTGCAATCATCGTTTCCCCCTGTTGTATCGCCCGCCGCTTGTGCGGTCTGAGCGCTCGATCGAGTGGTCGATCAACCCTTCTCAGTCGTCTTCCCAGTCCTCTGCATGAAATCGAAGTCGCAGCCCTCGTCGGCCTGCATGATGGTCTCATTGAACAGCCAGGCATAGCCGCGCCGCGCTTCATCGGGCGCAGCCGCCGGCTTCAACGCAGCGCGCCGGCGCTCCAGCTCGGCTGCATCGACCAGCAGCTCGATGCTGCGCTTGGCCACATCCAGGCTGATCATGTCGCCGTTCTTCACCAGCGCCAGCGGCCCGCCCACGGCGGATTCCGGCGTGATGTGGAGAACGATAGTGCCGAACGCGGTGCCGCTCATGCGCGCATCCGAAATGCGCACCATGTCCTTGGTGCCGCCGCGCGCGAGCTTCTTCGGGATCGGCAGATAGCCAGCCTCAGGCATGCCGGGCGCGCCCTTGGGGCCGGCATTGCGCAGCACCAGCACATCGTCGGCGGTGACGTCGAGATCGGGATCGTCGACGCGCAAGGTCATGTCCTCGACGGATTCGAACACGACGGCACGGCCGGTGTGTTTCAACAGCTTGGGGCTCGCGGCCGATTGCTTGATGACGGCCCCGCGCGGCGCGAGATTGCCGTGCAGGACGGCGAGGCCGCCTTCCGTCTTGATCGGATTGTCGCGCGAGCGGATCGCGTCCTGACCAGGCACGTCCTCCGCATCGGCGACGACATCGCGCAGCGTCTGGCCTGAGATCGTCTTGGCGTCGAGATCGACGAGGTCGCCAAGCTGCGCCAGCAGCTTCGGCACGCCGCCGGCGTGATGGAAGTGCTCCATATAGTGCTCGCCCGACGGCTTGAGGTCGACCAGCACCGGCACCTCGCGGCCGATCTGGTCGAACACTTCGAGATCGAGCCGATGTGGCGAGCGATGCGCCATCGCGGTCAGATGGATCAGGCCGTTGGTGGAGCCGCCGATCGCCTGGAGCACGACCTGCGCATTCTTGAAAGATGCCGGCGTCAAGAGCTCGCTCGGCTTCGGTCCCTTGGTCTTGGCCATCTCGGCGGCAACCCTGCCGCTCGCTTCCGCAAGTCGGAAACGTTCGGCATGCGGTGCCGGGATCGTCGCGCTCATCGGAAGCGACAGGCCCATGGCTTCGATCATGCAGGCCATGGTGGACGCCGTGCCCATCACCATGCAGGTGCCGACCGACGGCGCGAGGCGGCCGTTCACTGCTTCGATTTCGACATCGTCGATTTCGCCGGCGCGATACTTGCCCCAGAGGCGGCGGCAATCGGTGCAGGCGCCCAGCACCTCGCCCTTGTGATGGCCGACCACCATGGGCCCGACCGGAATGACCACGGTCGGCAGGTCGGCGCTGATCGCCGCCATCACCTGCGCCGGAAGCGTCTTGTCGCAGCCGCCGATCACGATCACCGAATCCATCGGCTGGGCCCGGATCATCTCCTCGGTGTCCATTGCCATCAGGTTGCGCAGATACATCGAGGTCGGATGCGCAAAGCTCTCGGCGATCGAGATGGTCGGGAATACGAACGGCATTGCGCCCGACAGCATCACGCCGCGCTTGGCGGCTTCGATGATCTGCGGAACGTTGCCGTGGCAGGGATTGTAGTCGCTGTAGGTGTTGGTGATGCCGACGATCGGGCGCTCCAGCGCGTCGTCGGAATAGCCCATGGCCTTGATGAACGCCTTGCGCAGGAACAGCGAGAAGCCGGCATCGCCATAGCTCGTTAGACCCTTGCGCAAACCACTCGTCATCATGGCACTCCTTACCCTGCCATTGTGGTACAGCCCGCGCCTCGATTGTCAATAAGCTTGGTCTATATGGTCGCATTTTCCGCCTAATGGCCGCGTCTTCGTCTCGAATTATTGACAATCTGCCACTTCCCTGCTCCACAGGACGAGCCGGCCAGACGCCGGGAGACCGAGGGCATGTCCGACATTCGCACCGCAGACAGCATGCCGGTCCGGCACGACGATCCGGACGACGTCGTCGCGCGGCTGGAGGAGGACATCATCTTCGGCCGCCTCGCGCCCGCCGCGCGCCTCACCGAGGACGCGCTGATGTCGCGCTACGGCACCTCCAGGCACTTCGTGCGCCAAGCCTTGGTGGATGCCGAACGCCGCGGCATCGTCCGCCGCGAGAAGAATGTCGGCGCGACCGTGCGGTTCTATTCGGCCGAGGAGGTCCGTCAGATCTACGAGGTCAGGGAGATGCTGACCCGGCAGGCCGCGCTGATGATCCCCCTGCCCGCGCCGCAAGCCCTGATCGACGAGCTCTCCGCCCTGCAACGGCAATATTGCGCGAAGGCCGATTTGCGGGATCTGCGCGGCATCCACGAGGCCAACGACGCCTTCCACCTCGCGCTGTTCTCCGCCTGCGGCAATCCCTATCTGGTGGGCTCGCTCCAGGACTACATGAACCTGACCCTGCCAATGCGCGCGAAGAACCTCGCCGACCGCGAAGGGCTCGCGCAATCGCGGCGCCAGCACGAGATGATGATCGAGCTGCTGATGGGGCGCGACAGCTGGGCGCTGGCGCAGCTGTGCGTGGATCACATGCAGTTCAGCAAGAAGGATTATCTGGCGAGGATTGGAGGGGAGACGCGACGCTAGCGTGTGACGCCACACGGATATTCAGTACCGCCTCAGTAGCCCGCGATCTATGCTCGCCTCGCCATAATCGGCGCAAGCCCTTTTCGGGTTTCTGATCAGATCTGTGCGGACGCGCCTGAAGGTTTTGCGGGCCGCATCGGACACCTCGGGACGGAATTTGCGGGGATCGTAGCTCTCGCCATCGCGGGCCTTGATGGCCGCAGCATAGGCGTCGATCATGGCCATCGCCGCATCCGGACTGCCGAGCAATCGGGCGCCGAGCTGAACGCTGCTGCTGCCATCAACCTCGTAACCGTCGCACCGCTGCTCGAGCACCACGGAGGCGATGACCAGCTGGTCTAGGAACGTCGCCTCGGCATCGGTGAGCGCTGCAGCTTGCGCGGGGCCTGATACGATCGTCGCGATCATCGCGACGGCTGACAATTTGATTCTCATTGTCGTGGCTCTCAATTCCGATCGCACGAAACGAAAGCCGGATGATGTCCGCGGTGAGGTTGATCTGGATCAATGGCGGTCGCCGCGAGTCACATGCTTGCTGACGGGCATCATTCCTTCAACACGTCATTGCGAGCGTAGCGAAGCAATCCAGTATCCCGCCGCGGAAAGACGCTGGAGTGCGTCGCTGCGCTCGCAATGACGGTGTCGAGTACTGCGCCCCGACTTCACCGTCCTCGCGGAAACGCCCCTCACCCCAACCCTCTCCCCGTAAGAACGGGGCGAGGGAGCGCACCTGCGCGCGTCAGGCGTCAGCGCTTATTCCAATCGATAATCCGGCTCGCGTCGGCATCGAACTCCATGCTGCAGAACGTGCCGCCCTGGAAATAGTCGCCGACCGGATCCGGCTTCAGCTTGGCCTGCTCGGCCATCGCGTGCTCGCGGAAATCTTCGGCGCGGCCCGTGGGGCGATAGCCGAATTCGTAGGCGCGGCTGTTGTCCCACCAGGCTCGCTCGTTGAGGGAGGCGCCGTAGAAGATTTCGAAATGGATGTCGGGATGCTCGAGCCCGATGCGGCAGAGCTGCACGAGGTCGTCGGGCTTCAGCCAGATCGCGAGCCGGCGCTGGTCGAGCGGCATGTCGCCGAAATTGCCGATGCGCAGGCACGTCACCTTCAACCCGTGCTTGTCGGCATAGAGCGCGCCGACGGCTTCGCCGAACACCTTGCTGACGCCATAGCGGCCGTCGGGGCGCGGGGTGACGTCGGTGCCGATCTTGTGGTGGCGCGGATAGAAGCCGACGGCGTGGTTCGAGGAGGCGAACACGACGCGCTTGACGCCCTTGCGGTAGGCGGCCTCGAACAGATTGTAGCCGCCGATGATGTTGGCCTGGAGGATCTGATCCCAGGTGCCTTCGACCGAATAGCCGCCGAAATGGATGATGCCGTCGACGCCTTCGCAGATCGCCTCGCATTGCGCGAGATCGGCGAGGTCCGCCGCCTTGAATTTTTCGTTCGCACCGAGATCGACAGGCGGCTTGATGTCGGAGAGCAGAAGATCCGGATAGATCGGCGGCAGCAGTTTTCGCAGGCTCGTGCCGATTCCGCCCGAAGCTCCCGTCATCAAAATACGCGGCATGTCTTCCCTCACCGTTGGTGACCGATTTGCCGTCACGTGTCCCTAATGATAGCAGGATTGTCCAGAGGGAACGAAACGAGAGAACCGACATGAATGAGGCATCGTCCCACACCCAGGAACGGCCGGGCTGGCGGCCGGCGACCTCTTACCCCGACTCCGCGATCAAGGCGCTCGATCCCCGCTTCGAAAAATACTGGCTGAAACTGTCGGCGGTGGAGCGGCTCGCGACCGGCCTGCGCTGGGCCGAGGGTCCGGTGTGGTTCGGCGACGGGCGCTATCTGCTCTGCAGCGACATCCCGAACCAGCGCATCATCAAATGGGAGGAAGAGACCGGCGCGGTTTCGGTGTTCCGGAAGCCCTCCAATTTCGCCAATGGCAACACGCGCGACCGGCAGGGCCGGCTCGTTACCTGCGAGCATGGCGGCCGGCGCGTGACGCGCACCGAGTATGACGGCAGCATCACCGTGCTGATGGATCAATTCAACGGCAAGCGGTTGAACTCGCCCAACGATGTCGTTGTTAAATCGGACGGCTCGATCTGGTTCACCGACCCGACCTTCGGCCTGCTCGGCAATTACGAGGGTTACAAAGCCGAGCCCGAGATCGACATGAACGTCTACCGGCTCGACCCGGAGACCCGCAAAGCCACCATCGTGGCCGAGGGTGTGCTCGGGCCGAATGGGCTCGCCTTCTCGCCGGACGAGAAAATCCTCTACCTCATCGAATCCCGCGGCGTGCCGACCCGCAAAATTCTCGCCTATGACGTCTCGCCTTCCGGCGATAAGCTTTCGAACAAGCGCGTCTTCGTCGATGCCGGCCCCGGCACGCCCGACGGTTTCCGCGTCGACATCGACGGCAATCTCTGGTGCGGCTGGGGCATGGGCGATCCCGAACTCGACGGCGTCGTGGTGTTCGCGCCCGACGGCGTGATGATTGGGCGCATCGCGCTGCCCGAGCGCTGCGCCAATCTCTGCTTCGGCGGCGTCAAGCGCAACCGCCTGTTCATGGCGGCGAGCCAGTCGATCTACGCGCTGTATGTGAATACGCAAGGCGCGGTTGGGGGATAGGTGCTTCGCACCGCCCTGTAGCCCGGATGGAGCGAAGCGTAATCCGGGGACCGTTCCCGCATTACGCTTCGCTCCATGCGGGCTACGAATAGAAAACGCCGGAGCGGTTTCCCGCTCCGGCGTCATTCGTTCAGGCGAAAAAGCTTACGCCGCGTTGAAGCCCGCAACGGCCTTCACTTCGAGGAAGTCCTCGAGGCCGTACTTGCCCCACTCGCGACCGTTGCCGGACTGCTTGTAGCCGCCGAACGGCGCGGTGCGGTCGTTGGGCACGCCCTGGAGGTTGACGTTGCCGGCGCGGATCTGGCGGCCGACGCGCTTGGCGTCTTCGACCGAGGCACCCGTGACGTATCCGGCGAGGCCATACGGCGTGTCGTTGGCGATGTGCACGGCTTCCGCTTCGTCCTTGGCGCCGATGATGGTCAGCACCGGTCCGAAGATCTCTTCGCGGGCGATCGTCATGTCGGGGGTGACGTCGGCGAAGATGGTCGGACGGACATAGAAGCCCTTGTTGACGCCCTCGGGCAGGCCCGGACCGCCGGCGACGAGCGTTGCGCCCTCGTCGATGCCCTTCTTGATCAAGCCCTGGATCTTGTCCCACTGGCCGCGGTTGACGACCGGGCCGATGGTGGTGCCTTCGGCGCGGGGATCACCGGCCTTGGTCTTGTCGGCGACGGCCTTCGCGATCGCGGCGACGTCCTTCATCTTGGACAGCGGCACGATCATGCGCGAGGGCGCGTTGCAGGACTGGCCGGAGTTGTTGAACATGTGCATCACGCCGCCGGTCACCGCCTTCGTGAGGTCGGCGCCTTCGAGGATGACGTTCGGCGACTTGCCGCCGAGCTCCTGGCTGACGCGCTTCACCGTCGGGGCCGCGCGCTTGGCAACATCGATGCCGGCGCGAGTCGAGCCGGTGAAGGAGATCATGTCGATGTCGGGGTGCTCGCTCATGGCGGCGCCGACCTCGGGGCCGAGGCCGTTGACGAGGTTGAACACGCCCTTCGGCACGCCGGCTTCATGGAGGATCTCCGCGAAGATCAGCGCCGAGGTCGGGGTAAACTCCGATGGCTTCAGGATCATGGTGCAGCCGGCCGCGAGCGCGGGCGCGACCTTGCAGGCGATCTGGTTGAGCGGCCAGTTCCAGGGCGTGATCATGCCGACCACGCCGATCGGCTCGCGCAGCACCATGGCGGTGCCGACCGGCTCCTCGAAATGGTAGTTCTTGAGCACGTCGAGCGTGGTCATGAGATGGCCGAGGCCGGCGCCGGCCTGGAGCTTCTCGGCCATCGGCAGCGGCGCGCCCATCTCGTCGGACACGGCGGCGCCGATCTCCTTGATGCGGCCCTTGTAGATCTCGATGACCTTGGTGAGCAGCGCGACACGCTCTTCACGGCTGGTCTGGGAGAAGGTTACAAAGGCGCGCTTGGCGGCGGCAACCGCCTTGTCCACGTCGGCCTTGGAGCCCAGCGCAACCTCGTACATCGCCTCTTCCGTCGCGGGATTGACCACGGCGGTGGACTTCTTGACGGCGGGATCGACCCAGGCGCCGTCGATGTAGAATTGCATGCGATTGACCATCGTTAACCTCTTCTTGGGGGCATGGTGGGGGCGTTTCGGCAGGCATCCTTGCACGAAAGCGCCGGCAATTGAACCCGCCATATGCGGGGCCAGCGTTGCGGCGGACGCGCGGAATATGGGACGCGATTTGAAGCGAAGCAAGCGGCCTGGGTCCCGGCTCAGCGTCGCGACATTTCATGTCGCGCCTCGTCCGGGACACGCGATTGGAGCGCGTCTAACCAGGCTCGTGCCCCGGACGCAGCGCAGCGCTACTTCAGCGGTGCGCTGCAGAGCCGGGGCCCATGCAGCCGGTTACCTCGACTACACCGCCATCTTTCGATGCAGCACCGGCGCGCCGGTGGTGAGGCTTTCGGCCGCATCGATGATTGCGTTGGCATCGATGCCGTAGTGTCGATACAGGTCAGCGATCGTGCCGGTCTGGCCGAACTGCTCGACGCCGAGCGCCTCGACGCGGTGGCCGCGGACGCTACCGAGCCAGCCGAGCGCTGACGGATGGCCGTCGATCACGGTCACGATGCCGCAGTCGCGCGGCAGCGGCGCCAGCAATTTCTCGATGTGGCTGAGATGCTGCACGCCGCGGCGGTCGCGCCGCAATTTCCGCGCGGCGGTCCAACCCGCATGCAGGCGGTCCGCCGAGGTGATCGCGAGCAGGCCGATATCGCGCCGGCTCTCGCCGACGAAGCCCGTCGCCTCGATCGCTTCCGGCGCCACCGCGCCGGTATAGGCGATCACGACTTCGGCATTGGGGCCCGGCTTGCGCAGCCAATAGGCGCCGTCGGTGATGCCCTGCGTAAGCTCCGGCGTCATGATGCGCTGGGCCTGCTCGATGCTGCGCGTCGACAGCCGCAAGTACACCGAGCCGCCCTCGCCCGCTTCGCGCTGCATGTGCTCAAAACCGAAAGCCATGATCACGGCGAGTTCGTCGACGAAAGCCGGCTCGAACGAGGTGAGCCCGTCCTGTGCCATGCCGATCAGGGGCGTTGCGATCGACTGGTGCGCGCCGCCCTCGGGCGCGAGCGTGATGCCTGACGGCGTCGCCGCCACCATGAAGCGCGCATCCTGGTAGCAGGCGTAGTTCAGCGCATCGAGCCCGCGCTCGATGAAGGGATCGTAGAGCGTGCCGACCGGCAGCAGCCGCTCGCCGTTGATCTGGTGCGACAGCCCGAGCGCCGAGAGCATGATGAACAGGTTCATCTCGGCAATCCCAAGCTCGAGATGCTGGCCCTTGGGTGAAAAGTCCCAGTTGAACGTGGACGGAATTTTCTCGCTGCGGAATAAATCCGCCTTTTCGGCGCGCGCGAACAGGCCGCGGCGATTCACCCACGGACCGAGATTGGTCGAGACCGTGACGTCGGGCGAGGTCGTGACGATGCGCCTCGCCAATTCGCCGTCGCTGCGCGCGATCTCGTTCAAGACGAGACCAAAGCCCTGCTGGGTCGACATCTGCGGCGACGGCTTGAAGGCGAGCTGCTGGGGCACCTCGACGACCGGTGCGCTCAGGCGGCGGCCGTCCTGGTTGAACGGCACGCGCGCGAGGAAGGCATCGAGCTCGGCGGCGGATTGCGCGAGGCCTTCATACTTCTCCCATTCATGCCCGGGCCGGATGTTCTGGCTGTCGCGATATTTCTCCATCTGCGCGACCGTCATCAGGCCGGCGTGATTATCCTTGTGGCCCTGGAACGGCAGGCCGACGCCCTTGATGGTGTAGGCGATGAAGCAGACCGGGCGATCGTGATCGATGGATTCGAAGGCGTCCAGCATGCTCGCCATGTCGTGGCCGCCGAGGTTCGACATCAGCGCCAGCAATTCCTCGTCACTGCGGCTGTCGATCAGTTTCGTGATCGGCCCCTGGTCGCCGATCTCGTCGTGCAGATGCTTTCGGAACGCTGCGCCGCCCTGGAAGCACAGCGCGGCGTAAAGCGCGTTCGGGCAATTGTCGATCCAAGCCTTAAGAGCCTCGCCGCCGGGCTCGGCGAAGGCCTCGCGCATCAGGCGACCGTATTTCACGATGACGACGTCCCAGCCGAAATTGCGGAACATGGTCTCGAACTTTTCCCAGAGCCCTTCCCGCACGACGGCATCGAGCGACTGCCTGTTGTAGTCGACCACCCACCAGGTGTTGCGCAGGCCGTGCTTCCAGCCCTCGGCGAGCGCCTCCCAGATATTGCCCTCGTCCATCTCGGCGTCGCCGACCAGCGCAATCATCCGCCCCTCGCGGCGATCCTTCATCCAGCCATGCGCCTTGACGTAATCCTGCACCAGCGAGGCGAACAGCGTCTGCGCGACGCCGAGGCCGACCGAGCCGGTGGAGAAATCGACGTCGTCGACGTCCTTGGTGCGCGAGGGATAGGATTGCGCGCCCTTGAAGCCGCGAAAGTTCTCCAGCTTCTCGCGGCTCTGCCGGCCGAACAGATACTGAATGGCGTGGAACACCGGGCTCGCATGCGGCTTCACCGCAACGCGGTCCTCAGGGCGCAGCACATGGAAATACAGCGCCGACATGATGGTGGCGAGCGAGGCGGACGAGGCCTGATGTCCCCCGACCTTCAACCCGTCGGCATTGGGGCGGATGTGGTTGGCGTGGTGGATGGTCCAGGACGACAGCCACAGCGCCTTGCGGCTCAGCGCGGTCAAGGTGTCGAGGCGGGCGGTATCGACGGGCATGGCAAAGGCTCCCGGAAAACAGGTGGGGCGATGATACGCCTGCGAGGAGCGCCAAACTTCTCAATTTTTCGCGCAATACCTGATGATATTGGGATACCATACTAATAATTACCCGGAATAGGCAGGTTTTATCCCAATGCCAGAGCTAGACGCCATCGACCGAAAGATCCTCGCGCTGCTTCAGGCCGACAGCCGGATGACCATGCAGGAACTCGCCGACAAGGTCGGGCTCTCGGTCTCGCCCTGCCATCGCCGGGTCAAGCTGTTGGAGGAGCGCGGCGTCATCAGCCGCTACGTCGCGACCGTGGACCAGAAGGCGCTCGGCCTGCATGTCAGCGTCTTCATCTCGATCAAGCTGGCGCGGCAGAAGGAGGAGGATCTCAACCGCTTTGCCCGCGCGATCTCGAAATGGGACGAGGTGCTGGAATGCTATCTGATGACCGGCAACCGCGACTATCTCCTGCGCGTGGTGGCGGCCGACCTCGCCTCCTACGAGACCTTCCTCAAAACCAAGCTGACCCGGCTCGACGGCATCGCCTCGATCGAGTCGAGCTTTGCGCTGAGCCAGGTGAAGTATTCGATCGCGCTGCCGGTGTGATGCCCGCAGTCCTGCTTCGGGCTGTCACAAGGGTGCAATAAACGCCACCGATGGTCCTCGGCGACTGGCACCCGAGCCGAGAGAAGGACCCATGACCGCATCCGACCGCACCCCTGAAATGGCCAAACGCGAGCGCATCATCCGGGAAATGACCGACGATCTCGACGAGGAGCTGGAGATGGAGCTCGACGACTCCAGGCTCGACGAGCTCATCGAGGAGACCGACGCGCTCCGCCCGACGGTGGATCGCAGGCTCTATTTCCGGGAACTGCTCCGGCTCCAGGGTGAACTGGTCAAGCTCCAGGACTGGGTGCAGAGCGAGAAGAAGAAGGTCGTGGTGCTGTTCGAGGGCCGCGACTCCGCCGGCAAGGGCGGCGTGATCAAGCGCATCACCCAGCGCCTCAATCCGCGCATCTGCCGCGTCGCGGCTCTCCCCGCGCCGAGCGAGCGCGAGCGCACGCAATGGTATTTCCAGCGCTATGTGTCGCATCTGCCCGCGGGCGGCGAGATCGTGCTGTTCGACCGCAGCTGGTACAACCGCGCCGGCGTCGAGCGCGTGATGGGCTTCTGCACCGACGAGCAATACCAGGAATTCTTCCAGACGGTGCCGGAGTTCGAGCGGATGCTGATCCGCTCCGGCATCATTTTGGTCAAATACTGGTTCTCGATCACCGACGACGAGCAGCAGTTCCGCTTCACCATGCGCATCAAGGATCCCTTGAAGCAGTGGAAGCTGAGCCCGATGGACGTCGAGGCCCGCAGCCGCTGGGAGCTCTACACCAAGGCCAAGGAGACCATGCTCGAGCATACGCACCTTCCGGATTCACCGTGGTGGATCGTCGACGCGGTGGACAAGAAGCGCGCGCGCCTCAACTGCATCGCGCATCTGCTGAGCCAGATGCCATACCAGGAGGTCAGCCGCGTGCCGGTGGTGCTGCCGCCGCGTGTCCGCAACCCCGACTATCACCGCGGGCCCATTCCGGCGGAGATGTACGTGCCGGCGAAATATTGAGAAGGTTTCGTAGGGTGGTCCAAGCGGCTTGTCCGCCATAGCTCGAAGAGCGACGGCGGAAGCGTGCCCACCAATCTCACCAGGAACGCGGATGCATGGTGGGCACGGCGCTTTGCGCCTTTGCCCACACTACGAGACCGTCACCGCCACGGCTGCACGATGATCTTGGTGTGCACTTCCGGGTTGGCGAGATCGGCGAAGGCCCTGGCGACGCCGTCGATGCCGACCTCGGCCGTGACCATCGCCGCCGCATCCACCTGCCCTTCCGCGATCAGCCGAAGTGACGCAGCGAACTCCTCCGGCGTGTAGCCGAGCACGTATTGGACGTTGAGCTCCTTCATGATGCCGAGCATGGGCTCGCTCTTGTCGGTCTCCATGCAGACGCCGACCACGACGATCCTGGCATCGCGCGGTGCGCCTTCGAAAACCTGCTGCAGCAGCCCGGGCACGCCGACGCATTCGAAGATGATCGCAGGCTTCAGCGCCGGCAGCATGGCCTGGAACGGTGGCCTCGCCGCCTTCTCGGCGTCCGACATCTGCGCGTGCTCGGCCCAGGTCGCATAGGGCTGCGACACCCTGGGATCGACGACGATATCGGCGCCGAGCTTTGCCGCGAGCGCGCGCCGCGCCGGCGAATAGTCGGCGGCGACGATGGGGTGCAGCCCCTTGATCTTCAGCGCCGCGATCACCGCGAGCCCGACGGGGCCGCAACCGATGACGAGCGGCACCTCGCCACCCCGGATGTCGGCCTTTGCCACGGCGTGAACGCCGACGGCGAGCGGCTCGGTCAACGCCGCATGTTCCGGCGCAAGACCGTTGGGCACTTCGAGCAGGAGCGGCTCGCTCAGAACCATCTGCTCCGCATAGCCGCCGACGAAGTCGTTGGAGTAGCCGATCCCCTTGATGCCTTCCGGCGTCACCAGCGCGGGCAGCGAGCAGACATGCGTCCCCGGTTTGAACTTGCGTTCCGTGCCGGGGCCGTAGTCGACGATCTCGCAGCAGAATTCGTGACCGAACACGACGTCACGCGACAGATCCATCGGCGTGCGACCGGTCTTCCTGGCCATCTCCACCATCCGTGGTGCATGCTGGCGCGCATGCAGGTCGGAGCCGCAGATGCCGCAGGCGAGCGTCTTGACCAGCACCTGGCCCGCGCCCGGCTTCGGCTCGGCCATCCTGTCGACGACGATCTCACCGTTCCTGAAAATCGCAGCGCGCATCCGGCTCCTCCCGTATTGTTGAAGCCGTTGATAGCACATGACAGCATGCGCAAACTTGCGTCAGGGGTTCGGGGAACGCTCTTCCAGCACCAGCAGCTGGGCGCGGCGGATACGCTCGCGATGGGCGATGTAGAGACCGCTGGCGACGATGAAGGCTGCGCCGACGACCGTCCAGAGATCGGGGACCTCGCCGAAGATGAAGAAGCCGAGAATGCTGACCCACAGCAGCTGGGTGTAGGAGAACGGCGCCAGCACCGAGGCATCGCCGTAGCGATAGGCCAGCACGATGATCCACTGGCCGACGGTCGAGGCGACGCCGATCACGATGCCGAGCCCGATCGCGGTCCAGGTCGGCGTAACCCAGACGAACGGCACCATCACGGAAAGGATCGCAACGCCCGTGAGCGCGGAATAGGCCATCGTGGTGAGCACGGCTTCACGCCCGCTCATCATCCGCGTCAGGATCAGCGCGGCGGCCCAGCAGAACGCAGAGACGATCGGGAAGAACGCGGCGGCGTGAAACGCGCTCGAGCCGGGCCGCAGGATGATCAGCACGCCCGTCAGGCCGATCGCGGTCGCGATCCAGCGTCGCATGCCCACCGTCTCGCTGAGGAAGACGATCGAGAGCGCGGTGACGAACAGCGGCGAGACGAAGCCGGTCGCCGAGGCCTCCGCGATGGGAAGGAACCGCAGGCCGGTGATGAAGAACAGCGAGGAGCCGAGCAGCGCGGCACCGCGCATCAGCTGCAGTCCGAGCCGCTCGGTGCGCATCGCATGGAGCGGAGAGCCCGGCAGCATCACCGGCGTGAACATCAGCGCGAACATGACGAAGCGGATCCAGGTGATCTCGATCGACGGCAGGCTGGTCGACAGATATTTCGCAGTGACATCGGAGGTGCCGAGAAACACCGTCGACAACAGCACCAGTGCAATGCCCTTGAAGGGATGGTCGACACGCGCGGGCGCGCGGCGAGCCGTCTGCTTCTTCTCCGGCACGGGCATGGGGATACTGTCGAGCCTTGCGGCTGCGGCGGGCGGCGGTGTCACGGCTGGAACCCGGGAAAATGCGAATCGAGAACGGTTGTAAAAAACGACAAATGCGCCGCGTTCACAACTTCCGAAAACAGGATGCCGATATGCGCGAGCCGCCGCGCGCGTCAATGCTCGGTTAATAATGGGCGTTTGTGCATTACAGCATGGGCAGGCTGCGCGGCTTCGGACCGCGCGGAAACGCCGCATCTAACGCCGTAATCTCGTCTTTCGTCAGCACGAGATCACCGGCGGCCGCATTCTCGCCGGCATGTTCGGCAGACGAGGCCTTCGGGATCGTGAACACCGTAGTCGCACGGGTGAGGAAGCTGAGTGCGACTTGACGCGGCGTCACGCGACGCGCCTCCGCAATGCGCGCCAGCACGGCACCGCCCTTGCTGCGCGCGTCCGGGAAATCGTCATGACCGAACGGGGAATAGGCGACCACGGCGACACCATGCCGCTCGCACCAGGGGATCACCGCATGCTCGATCGCGCGTTCCTTCAGATGATAAAGCACCTGATTGCAGGCAATGCGGTCCTCGCCGGAGACGTCGAGAATTTCGTCGAGATCATCAGCATCGAAATTGGAGACGCCCCAGGATTTGATCTTGCCTGATTTCACCAGCTCCTCGAACGCGGCGACGGTGTCTTCGAGCGGATAGGAACCGCGCCAGTGCAGGAGATAGCAATCGAGATGATCCGTCTTCAGCCGCTTCAGCGAGCGCTCACAGGCCGCGATGGTGCCGCGGCGCGACGCGTTGCTTGGCAGCACTTTGGAGACGAGGAACACTTCATCACGACGGCCCGCGATCGCGTCCGCAATGACGAGCTCGGCATCGCCATACATCTCGGCGGTGTCGATGTGTGTCATGCCGAGATCGAGCCCGCGCTGAAGCGCCGTAATCGCGCGCTTGCGGTCGCCGTGGTCGAGATACCAGGTGCCCTGCCCGATGACGGAGACTTTGGCGCCGGCTTTGCCGAAGAATTTTGTGTTCATGTTAGAGCTCACAGTCCGCCGATATCCGCAACCAGCACGCTGCCAGTCGACGACTCCGTGATATAGAGCCGATTCCCGCTTTCGCCACCGATTGCGACATTGGTGCAATTCGGCCCCGCGCACGACTTGATCCGCGCGAGCAATTCCCCGTTCGGGGCGAACACGAAGACGTGGCCGAGCGAAGCGTGGCCGACGAAAAGGCGGCCCTTGGCGTCCATGGTCAAGCCATCGGGACCGCTGGTGCCGAACAGCGAGCAGAAGCGGCCAACCTTGGACACACTGCCGTCCTTCATGAACGGCAACCGCCACACCGCGTTGTCGCGCGTCATCGCGACGAACAGTACGGTTTCGGTGAGATCGAGCACCAGGCCATTCGGGCTGATGCCGGTATCGATCAGGCAATCGAGCCGACCATTCGACGCGAGACGATACACGCGACCGCTGGGGTCGTGCAGGCCGGTCTGGCCCTGATCGGTGAAATAGATGTCGCCGTTGGAAGCAAGATGCAGGTCGTTGCAGCCGCGGAAGGATTCTGAATTGCGCGCGGTCAGGACGGGCTTGATGCGACCGGCCTTGGGGTCGAGCTCCATGATGCCGTGCCTGTAGTCGGCCACCAGGATGCGCCCATCAGATGCGATCTTCAGCCCGTTCGGCCATCCCTCATATTCGATCACGAGCGACCATTCGCCATCAGGCGCGATACGAAAGATGCGGCCGAAGGGAATGTCGACGATGTAGAGATTGCCGTCGCTGTCGAAAGACGGTCCTTCGATGAAGCTGTCGGTCGGCACATTCGGCCGGTTGGCATCAGCCCAATCGGTCCGCACGCCCCTGCGGCGGAACTTTTCGGGCATCGCGGAGAAAAGCCTCGTCTCGATCAGGCGCGGCGGCGTTTCCAGGTACATCATGGTTGTTATGGATTGCTGAGGGGGGAAGCCGCAGCACCATAGGGCACAATCGAGGGCCCGTCGATTGGGCCGGGGGAATGGCTGCGTCCACGCCACCCTCGCGTCCCGGGCGCGCTGCAGCGTGAAACGCTGCTGCGCAGAGCCGGGACCCAGAAAGGCCAAACACTCGCTGCTAGATGGGCCCCGGCTCTGCAGCGCACCGCTACGCGCTGCGCTGCGTCCGGGGCACGAGGCCTACCCCACCGCGCCCGCGACCTTCGCCTGCTTCACCGGCGCCACTTCCGTCGTTGCGATCAGGCGCTTCAGCTCCGGGATGCAGGAGCCGCAATTGGTGCCGGCCTTGAGCTTCGCGCCGATCTCAGCAGCCGTACGCGCACCGGCCGCGATGGTGTCGCAGATGGTGCCGCGGCCGACACCGAAGCAGGCGCAGACAATCGGGCCGGTCGAGGCGGCGCCTTCGCTGGACTTGCCTGACAGCAGCATGCGGCGCTGATCGTCGGTGACCAGGTCGGCCACGAACAGGCTCTTCACCACCTCCCAGTCGCCGGCATCATGCCCAGGGCCGACGAACAGGCAGGTGTCGATGCGATCGCCCGCGAACGACGCCGCACGATAGATCCCGCCGCCGAAGTCGCGATAGTCGGCGACGTCCTCGCCGGCGACGCTCTCGACCCAGGCCGGCCAACGCGAGAGGTCCGCGTTGTCGGCAAAGAGATAGCCAAAGCCGCCGGTGACCGTGACGCGGGTCCACAACAGGTTCGGCGGCAGATCGAGCTGCCTTCGCGACAGCGCAAAGCCGCGGAAGACGAATTCATAAGGCGCGATCGCGGCCGGCGTCGCCTTGGATTCCGGCTGCCCCGAGAACGGATCGGTGAAGGATTGCACCAGCGCGCCGACGCGGCCGTGCGAGGTATTCATCGCGCTCCAATGGATCGGCGCGAACAATGTGCCACGCTGAGTGCCGTCACTGACGACGACCTTCAGGATGCACTGACCGTAATCGGTGGTCACGCGGGCAAAGCCGTCGTGAACGATGCCGTATTTGCCGGCATCATCAGGATGGATCTCGACGAAGGGCTCCGGCAGATGCGCGCCCAGCCGCTGGCTGAGTCCCGTGCGCGTCATGGTGTGCCATTGGTCGCGGATGCGTCCGGTGTTGAGCCTGAGGGGACGCGAGGCACCGGTCTCGCCGCGCAGCGATGGTACCTCCGGCGCAACGAACCGGCCCTTGCCGTCATTGGTGAAGAAGCCGCCCTTCGCAAAGAAACGCTCGCTCGACGCCTCGCCTTCGCGCACCGGCCACTGCACCGGCTTCAAGGCATCGAAGGCGTCGTCGGACAGCGAGGTCAGCGCGCCGATGTCGAAATCGCGGCTACCGTCGTTCTCGAACGCCGAGAGCTCGGCGTGCTCGCGGAAGATCTCGGCGGTGGATTTGTAATTGAAACTGTCGCCGAAGCCGAGGCGCTTGGCGGTCTCGCTCAGGATCCACCAATCGGGACGCGCCTCGCCCGGCGCCGGCAGGAACGAGCGCTGGCGCGAGATGCGGCGCTCGGAATTGGTCACGGTGCCCGACTTCTCGCCCCAGGCGAGCGCCGGCAGCAGCACATGCGGGCCGGCATCGACGGTGTCGTTGGACAGCACGTTCTCGGAGACCACGAACAGCTCGAGCTTCTTCAACGCCTCGCGCACGAAGTCCGCATCGGGCAGCGACACCGCGGGGTTGGTGCCCATCACCCAGAGCGCCTTGACCTCGCCGCGATTGATGGCTTCGAACAGCTGCACCGCCTTCAACCCCTCGTGGGTTGCGATGCGCGGCGCCTTCCAGAACCGCCTGACACGATCGATGTCCGGCGGCGTGAAGCCCATATGCGCCGCAAGCATGTTGGCGAGGCCGCCGACCTCGCGGCCGCCCATCGCGTTGGGTTGGCCGGTGAGCGAGAACGGCGAGGCGCCCGGCTTGCCGATGCGCCCCGTGGCGAGATGGCAGTTCAGGATCGCGTTGACCTTGTCGGTGCCCTGCGCCGACTGGTTCACGCCTTGCGAGTACAGCGTGACAACCTTCTCGGTGGCGCGGAACATCTTGAAGAAGGTGGCGACGTCCTGCTCGGAGAGGCCCGTCGCGAGCGCCGTCGCAGCTACGCTGCCGGCGATGCTGCGCGCTCGCGCCAGCGCGTCGTCAAAGCCCGACGTGTTGTTCGCGATGTAGTTCTGATCAAGCGCACCATTGTCGGCGAGATGGGCGAACAGTCCGGAGAACAGCGCGGTGTCGGTGCCAGGCTTGAGGCCGAGGAACAAATCGACGTCTTCAGCCGTGTCGGTACGGCGCGGATCGATCACGATCATGCGCGCACCGCGCTCCCCACGGTTCTTCAGCATACGCTGGAACAGCACGGGATGGCACCAGGCCGCGTTCGAGCCGACGAAGACCAGCAGATCGGCCTGATCGAGATCCTCGTAGCAGCCGGGCACGGTGTCGGCACCGAAGGCGCGGCGATGGCCGGCGACCGACGACGACATGCAGAGCCGCGAATTGGTATCGACATTGGCCGTGCCGACAAAGCCCTTCATCAGCTTGTTGGCGACGTAATAGTCCTCGGTAAGGAGCTGGCCGGAGAGATAGAACGCGACCGCGTCCGCGCCATCGCGCGCCACGATGTGCTGCATGCGGTGCGCGACATGATCGAGCGCATCGCTCCAGGCGACGCGTTCGAGCACGCCCTTGCAGCGGATCATCGGATAGAGCAGACGGCTTTCCAGCCCGACGGTCTCGCCGAGCGCAGAACCTTTCGAGCACAGCCGGCCGAAATTGGCGGGATGGTCGGGATCGCCCGCGATCGCCGCACCGCCCTTGCCGTCCGGCGTTGCAAGCACGCCGCAGCCGACGCCGCAATAGGGACAGGTCGTCTTGGTGGCGCGGAGCGTGGGATCGATCACCGTCATATCAAGCTGCTTTCGAAGGAAGCGCGAGCGTGCGGCCGAACATCATGTCGGGCCGGATCGCCGCCACCTTGTCGCGATTGCGGATCAGCTCGAGATACCAGAGCGCATCGACGGTATCGCCGATCAACACCGCGCCGGTGAGCCGGCCGTCGGCGATCACGAGCTTCTTGTAGGTGCCGCGCCTGCGGTCGGTCAGCACCAGGCTCTCGCTGCCCTCGCCGCCCATGAAGTCGCCGGCAGAAAACACGCTGACGCCGGAGACCTTCAGATTGGTCGAGACCACGCTGCCCTGATAGGCGGCGGGCTTGCCGGCGAGATGGCGTGCCAGCACCCGCGCCTGCTCATAGGCGGGCTCGACCAGGCCATAGCAGGTGCCGCGATGCTCGGCGCATTCGCCGAGCGCGAAGATGTCGGGCGAGGCCGTCTGCATCTCGTCGTTGACGACGATGCCGCGGTTGACCGCGATGCCGGCGTCTTTCGCGAGCGCGACGTTTGGCTTGATGCCGGCGGCGAAGATCACGGCGTCGGCCTCGATGCGGCTGCCATCGGCAAGCTCGACGGCCTCGACATGACCATCGCCCTGGATGCGGGCGGTCGAGGCATTAAGCAGGATGCGGATGCCCTTGCGCTCGACCAGCGTCTTGAGCAGGTCGGCGGCCGGCCCATCGAGCTGACGCTCCATCAGCCGGTCCATCAGATGCAGCAGCGTCACCGGCGCGCCGGCCTTGGCAAGGCCGTAGGCTGCCTCAAGCCCGAGCAGGCCACCGCCAACCACGACGACACGCTTCTTCGCAGCGGCCAGTGTCAGCAAAAGGTCGACGTCGCGCGTATCGCGAAAAGTGTGCACGCCGGCGAGATCGGCGCCCGGCAAATTGAGCCGCAGCGGCGTCGATCCGGTGGCGAGCACGAGCTTGGAATACTCCATGCTCTCCTCGCCCTCGATCTTGAGCTCGCGGCGGCCGGTGTCGATCTCGGTGACGCGATAGCCATAGCGGACCGTGACGCCGCGATGGCGCCACCAGTCGGCCGGCCGCAGCTCGATCTCGTGCGAGCCGGTCTCGCCGGCCAGCACGGAGGAGAGCAGCACGCGATTGTAAGCGAGCCGCGGCTCTTCGCCGATCACCGCGACCGCATAGCGGCCGAGCGAGGTCTTGGCGAGCTCGTCGACCAGACGCGCGGCCGCCATACCGTTACCGACGATGACCAGCGGTTCACTCACGAGGCATCTCCTATTCAGCGGCCTGCGGCTGTGCGCCGTAGGCCTCGGACATCATGTAGCCGGACAGCACGCCGTAAGCGTCGGTCCAGGCCTTTGCCAGTTCGGGCGTCCAGGCTTCGCCAAGACCCTTCTCCAGGGTCCACAACAGCGTCGCACCGACCACGGGATAGTGTTCGGCCATTGCGCCGTAGGCGACGTGACGCTTGGCGAGCGCGGAGGCCGCGGGAAGAATCGTCTCCAGGTTCGACAGGCCGCTGACGACGGCGGCGAGCATGCCCATCAGCTTCTTGCGCTGCTCGGTCATGTCTTCAGGGAACATCGCGCGCACGGACGGCGCCACCTCGAACAGGCGGTCGTAGAACAACGCGGAGGCAGCTTCCGAAATCGGCGCGACCTTGGCGAAGCTCTGCTGGATGAGGGTGATCTGTTCGGGCGTCATGTGGTTCTCCTGTCTGTTTCGGTTTGCCTTGGTGCGCTTCGTTGCGAACAAGGTTCATGGGTCAAACGTCATCAGAGAGTCTTCTCCCCGCGTACGGGGAGAAGCGACATTCGTGCCAAGTATTAGACCCTTGCTTGGGCAAGGCTTGAGGCGCCCTCACCCTGCGGGCCGCGACGCAGGTAGAACCACCAGGTCAAGCCGAGGCAGCTGGCGTAGAAGGCGAGATAGATCGCGAGCGCGAACTGCGGGCCACCGGTCAGGGCGATCGACTTGCCGAAACCGGTCGGGATCAGGTAGCCGCCGACGGCACCGATCGCGCCGATGAAGCCCACCGCTGCACCGCTCTCGATGCTCGCCGTCTTCAGCGCGAGCGCGCGCGCCGCCTCGCCCTTGCCGCGCACCCTGAACAGGTTCTCTTCGCGGAAGATCGAGGGGATCATGCGATAGGTCGAGCCGTTGCCGATGCCCGTCGTCACGAACAGGATCAGGAACATCGACAGGAAGCCGATGAAATCCTTTTGCCCGACGAAGTAGAGCACGCCCACCGTTGCGCCTGCCATCGCGATGAAGTTCCAGAAGGTGATGATGGAGCCACCGATCTTGTCGGCGAGCCAGCCGCCGAGCGGACGCGACAGCGAGCCGACCAGCGGCCCCAGGAACGCGATCGCAATCGTGATTTGCGGGAACTGGGTCTTGATCAGCAGCGGAAACGCAGCCGAATAGCCGATGAAGGAGCCGAACGTACCGATGTAGAGATACGCCATGATCCAGGTGTGCTTGCGCTTGACGATCGCAAGCTGGTTCTTCACCGACGACTTCGCCGTGGTCAGGTTGTTCATGAAGAACACGGCACCGAACACCGCGATCGCGATCGGCAGCACCCACATCAGGCCGGCATTCTGCAGGAAGATGCCGTCGACCGGGGTTGCCTGGAACAGATTGAAGACGGCGAGCGTCATCAGGATCGGGGTCAGGAGCTGCACGCTGGAGACGCCGATATTGCCGCCGGCCGCGTTCAGGCCGAGTGCCCAGCCCTTCATCCTGTCGGGGAAGAAGAAGGAGATGTTGGTCATGCTGGAGGCGAAATTGCCGCCGCCGAGACCCGCGGTCGAGGCGATCAGCAGCATCAGCCAGAACGGCGTGTCGGGCTGGCTCACGAAATAGGCAAGCGACAGCGTCGGGATGAACAGGATCGCCGCGCTGAAGATGGTCCAGTTGCGGCCGCCGAAGGTCGTGACCGCGAACGTATAGGGAAAGCGTATCAGGGCGCCGATGAGCCCCGGCACAGCGATGAGCTGAAACAGCTGGTCGGTGGTGTAGTGAAAGCCCGCCTGCGGCAGCTTGGTGGTGACGATGCTCCAGATCAGCCAGACCGAGAAGCCGATATGTTCGGCCACGATCGACCAGATCAGGTTGCGTCGCGCGATCGTCTTGCCGGTCGCATTCCAGAACGCCTCATCTTCGGGGCGCCAATCTGAAATCCAAGTAGGATTCTTCGTCATTGAGTATCCCTTCCAGGCTCACCGCTGCGTCGTTGCAGGCTCCGCCTCACATGGAGGCGCGCTCCGAGGCTTCACCCCGGTGGCGAGTTCACGATGCTGATTGATGATGTTGAGGGACGTCGTCGTTGGCGTCGCGCAAAGACATTTCAATTTCCGTGCCAGTTGCGCGCACGCTGGAAACACAGGGATTTCAGGACGTTATTCGTATTGCCAGAAATTCTGGCAGGGCCTTTCCGCACGCTAAATTTGCGATTCGCTCAATCCTTGTGCGGCGCACAAGGATTGAGCTTGATGTCGATTATTTAGGCGCAGACCTTCTGCCAGTAACCTTTGGTTTACGCGGCCTCGACGAAGCGATGACGCTCGTAAAGGAATTCGAGCACGCGCTGGCGGCACTTCAGATAGGTGGTGTTGGTGGCGAGCTCGAGCCGCTTGCGCGGGCGCACCAGCGGCACCTCCAGCACCTCGCCGATGCGCGCGCTCGGCCCATTAGTCATCATCACGATACGGTCGGACAGCAGCACGGCCTCGTCGACGTCGTGAGTGATCATCAAAATGGTGTTGCCGAGCTTCTGATGCAGCGCCATCACCGAGTCCTGCAAGTGAGCACGGGTCAGCGCGTCGAGCGCGCCGAACGGCTCATCCAGCAGCAGCACCTTCGGCTCCATCGCCAGCGCCCGCGCGATGCCGACGCGCTGTTTCATGCCGCCGGAGATTTCGGACGGGCGCTTGTCCCTGGCGTGGGCCATCTGCACCAGGTTGAGATTGTGCATGACCCAGGCGTCGCGCTCGGCGCGGGACTTGGTCCTGGCAAAGACCTTGTCGACGCCGAGCCTCACGTTCTCGTAGACGGTGAGCCACGGCAACAGGCTGTGGTTCTGGAACACGACGGCGCGGTCCGGCCCCGGCGAGTTGACCTCGCGGTTTTCCAGCAGCACGCCGCCGGTGGTGGCGTTGGTCAACCCCGCGATGATGTTGAGCAAGGTCGACTTGCCGCAGCCGGAATGGCCGATGATCGAGACGTATTGACCCTTCTCGATCGTGAGATTGATCTCCTTCAGCACCTCCGTGGTGGCGGCACCGCGGGTAAAGACCTTGTCGATGTGGTCGAGCTTCAGATAAGCGGTCATGTGCTCTTCTCCCTCAGTTCAGCGCGGTGCCGCGGGTGACGACCTTGCCGAGGCCGGCGATCATGCGGTCCAGCACGAAGCCGACGATGCCGACATAGAACAGCGCCAGGATGATCTCGCTGATATGCGAGGAGTTCCAGGCGTCCCAGATGAAGAAGCCGATGCCGACGCCGCCGATCAGCATTTCCGCGGCGATGATGGCGAGCCAGGACAGCCCGATGCCGATACGAAGGCCCGTGAAGATGTAAGGCGCCGCCGCCGGGATCATGATCTTGGCGAAGAACTCGAGCGGGTTGAGCTGCACCACCGCCGCGACGTTGCGATAATCCTGCGGGATGTTGCGGATGCCGACCGCGGTGTTGATGATGATCGGCCAGATCGAGGTGATGAAGATGACGAAGATCGCCGAGGGCTGGCCGTCGCGGAACGCCGCGAGCGAGAGCGGCAGCCAGGCCAGCGGCGGAATGGTGCGGAGCACCTGAAACAGCGGATCGAGCCCGCGCATCGCCCAGACCGACTGTCCGACCAGCACGCCGAGCGCGATGCCGGCGATCGCCGAGAGCGAATAGCCGAAGGCGACGCGCTGGAGACTGGCGGACAGATGCCAGAACAGGCCCTTGTCGATGCCGCCATGGTCGAAGAACGGATCGAGGATCAGCTCCTTCGTGTCCTTGAACACTTTTGACGGCGGCGGCAGCGCCGAGCCGGCGCGGCGGCAGACCAGCTCCCACACCAGCGTCAGCAGCACGACTACGACGAGTGGCGGGATGACGCGCACGGCCAGCTCCCGCGCCATGCGCGCGTAGGCTTCACTGCGTGGCGCACGCTTCGGCGTCATCGCAACGACCGGTGCGGCGCTCGCAGCAGGCGTCGCGGTCTCAAGCTCAATCTTGGTGGCAGGCATGTTCATCGAAAATCCTCTTCCGGCTTGAAAGGACGAAGCGGCCGCCTGACGGCGGCCGCGGGCTCTATCAGACTTCGACGCGCTTGATCGCGAGCGATTTCAGATAGGCTGCCGGATTTTCGGGATCGAACACCTTGCCGTCGAAGAAGGTCTCCTTGCCGCGCGAGGTGGAGGTCGGAATGTCGGAAGCCGCAACGCCGAGCGTCTTGGCCGCGTCCTTCCACATGTCCTCGCGATTGACCTTGGCGATGAGCGCCTTGCTGTCGAAGCCGGCCTCGTATTTGCCCCAGCGGATGTCCTCCGTCATGAACCAGAGATCATGGCTCTGGAAGGGATAGGAGGCATGGTCGCGCCAGTACTTCATGATGTGCGGCGAGTTCTCGACCACCTTGCCGGGAAGGCCGTAATCGAACTTGCCCTTGGCGCGATCGGCGATGTCCTCGACCGGGCAGTTGATCCACTGGCGCTTGGCCATGATGGTGGCGAGCTCCTCCTTGTTCTCCATCTTGTCGGCCCATTGCTGGGCTTCCATCACCGCCATCAGGATCGCTTTCGCAGCCTTCGGGTTCTTGTCGACCCAGGCCGCGCGCATGCCGAGTGACTTTTCGGGATGCTTGCTCCAGATCTCGCCGGTGTTGACGGCGGTATAGCCGATGCCCTGGTGCACCAGCTGCCCGGGCCAGGGCTCGCCGACACAGAACGCATCCATGGTGCCGACCTTCATGTTGGCCACCATCTGCGGAGGCGGCACGGTGATGGTCTCGACATCCTTGTCCGGATCGATGCCGCCGGCGGCGAGCCAGTAGCGAACCCAGAGGTCATGCGTGCCGCCGGGAAAGGTCATCGCCACCTTGGCCGACTTGCCCTCGGCCTTCTTCTTCTCGAACGCCGCCTTCAGCAGCGAGGCATCGACGCCGACCTTGAGGTCGGCATATTCCTTGGCGACCGAGATGCACTGCGCATCGAGATTGAGCCGGGCCAGGATGTACATCGGCGTCGGCTGATTGTTCTGCGTCACCTTGCCGGCCGAGATCAGATACGGCATCGGGGTGAGGATATGCGCGCCGTCGATGCCGTTGCCCTCGGAGCCGAGCACGAGATTGTCGCGCGTGGTGCCCCAAGAGGCCTGCTTCTGCACGTCGACGTCGGGCATGCCATATTTGGCGAACAGACCCTTGTCCTTGGCGACGAAGAGCGGGCCGGCATCGGAGAGCGCGATGAAGCCGAGCTTGGCGCCCTTGACCTCGGGGCCAGCGTCCTGCGCGAAGGCGCCGGCGGGAAAATTCAGTTTGGCGGCGGCGAGAAGTGCGGCGGTAGAGCCTGCGGCCTTCAACAATTGGCGGCGGCTGAGCCCGTTGTCGGAGGGCCTGCGGGTGCGCTTGGTCATATGTCGTCCTTTGCGTCGTTGCAGAATTGATGGCGTCAGTGCACACGAGCAGCCCGTCCGTCCGGCGGCGCCGTCTTTGGCGCATGCGAACGCACGACGGGGGAGACCCCCGTCTGGTGGCGTCGGCAAGTCGGATGAGAAGTCTCGCGGGACGGCTTCAATGGCGTCGGCACGGAACCATTCAAGCTTCATGCCAAGCCCTTCATCGCCAAAAATGGAGGACAATGAAGAGGTTACGGTGACCGCGCCAGACTGCCGCACCTCCGCTCCGCACGCGAAATTTGCGGCCTGCTCAATCCTTGTGCGGCGCACAAAACTTGTGCAGTAGCCCAGGCAAAAGGCTTGAGGGCACGTCGGCAGCCAACCAAGCAGCGACCCATCGTATTGAGATTGCTTGATCTTTCTCGTTGGCCCGAACGGCACGCGACTTGCATTTCCTGGGCCGTCAACGAAGACTGCGGCTCGCCGCATTGTTGCAGCCTCTGGCGGCTGCATCCCGGAAGCTCACTGCTTCGCGGCCCTCACCGGCTCAGTCCTCGTGACGCGATTCTCACGGCTTCCAATTCTCCATACCGCTCATGCGTGGCAAGCCAGCCCGCACGGCCAAAGATGTTCAGCCGCGCTCTCGCCAGGGGTGCGTCGATCTCTCTTACGAAGCAAAAGGAACCATTGATGTCGTATCTCGCGCCTTCGGAATTCGTCACCAAGATGGTGGATGCGGGCGAGTCCAAGATCTTCATGTCCACCCGGGATACCATCATTCGCGCCTACATGGCCGGCGCCATCCTCACGCTCGCCGCCTGGTTCGCCGTCACGATCAACGTCAACACGGGTCAGCCGCTGGTCGGCGCGCTCTTGTTTCCGGTCGGCTTCGTCATGCTGTACCTCCTCGGCTTCGACCTCCTGACGGGCGTGTTCGTGCTCTCGCCGCTTGCCCTGATCGACAAGCGTCCTGGCGTCACGATCGGCGGCGTGCTGCGCAACTGGGGTCTCGTCTTCATCGGTAATTTCGCCGGCGCGTTCACGGTCGCCTTCATGATGGCCTTCGTCACCACCTTCGGCTTCACGCAGCCGCCGGACAAGGTCGGTACCGCCATCGGAATCATCGGCGAAAGCCGGACGCTCGGCTACGCCGCGCACGGTGCGGCCGGCATGGCGACGCTGTTCATGCGCGGCATGCTCTGCAACTGGATGGTCTCGACCGGCGTCGTCGGCGCCATGATCTCGACCTCGGTCCCCGGCAAGGTGATCGCGATGTGGATGCCGATCCTGGTGTTCTTCTACATGGTGTTCGAGCATTCCGTCGTGAACATGTTCCTGTTCCCGTCCGGCCTGCTGCTCGGCGCAAAGTTCTCGATCCTCGACTATCTGATCTGGAACGAGATCCCGACCGTGCTCGGCAACCTCGTCGGCGGCCTCGCCTTCACCGGCATGACCCTCTACGCCACGCATGTCATGACCTTGCCGAAGCGCCAGGTCGACAAGGCTGCGAAGCCCCGCGTTGCGGCCTGATCGAATACGTCTCGACAGGGGAGCCTTGCCCGAGCAGGGTGAGGCTCCCCTCGCCTGGTGATGACGATGACCCGCGGACTCCTGATTTCGGTCGGCCAGCACTCCGACAAGGGCCGCAAGCCCGTCAACCAGGACTTTCACGGCGTCCTCATTCCAGAGGAGCCGCTGCTCGGCCTGAAGGGCATCTCGGCGGTCCTCGCCGACGGCATCTCCTCTAGCAGCGTGAGCCAGATCGCCAGCGAGTCGGCGGTCAAGAGCTTCCTGATGGACTATTACTGCACGTCGGAATCCTGGACGGTGAAGACCTCCGCCCGCCGCGTGCTGGACGCCACCAATTCCTGGCTGCACGCGCAGACGCGCAAGAGCCAATACGCCTATGACCGCGACAAGGGCTATGTCTGCACCCTCAGCGCCATGGTCATCAAGGCGACTACCGCGCACATCTTCCATGTCGGCGACTGCCGCATCTACCGCGTCGCCGGCAAGGCGCTCGAGCAGCTGACCGACGATCACCGGATCATCGTGTCATCGGAGCAGACCTATCTCGGCCGCGCGCTCGGCATCAATCCGCAGCTCGAGATCGATTACCTCGCGTTCGAGGTCGAGGCCGGCGACACGTTCCTGCTGGCGACCGACGGCGCCTACGAATTCGTCGACGCGCGCTTCATCACGAGCGCGCTGAACGAGCACGCAGGCGAGCTCGACGGAGCGGCAAGGGCGATCGTCGAGGAAGCCTACCGGCGCGGCAGCGACGACAACATCACGGTCCAGATTATCCGCATCGACGCGGTACCGCAGCGCGAGCCGGCCGGCATCTTCAATCAGACGTCACAATTGCCGCTGCCTCCGCTGCCGGAGCCGCGCGCGATGTTCGACGGCTACCGGATTATCAGGGAAATCCACGGCAGCAGCCGCAGCCATATCTATCTCGCCGTCGATGCCGAGACCGAGGAGCCGGTCGCGCTCAAGCTGCCGTCGATCGATTTGCGCGACAATGCCGCTTATCTCAAGCGCTTCCTGATGGAGGAGTGGATCGCGCGCCGGATCGACAGCCCGCACGTGCTCAAACCGCTGTCGCAGTCGAGGCGACGCAGCTACCTCTATGTCGCGACCGAGTTCGTCGAAGGGCAGACTCTGAAGCAGTGGATGACCGACAATCCGCGCCCCGATCTCGAAACCGTGCGTGGCATCATTGAGCAGATCGCCGCGGGCCTGCGCGCCTTCCACCGCATGGAGATGCTGCATCAGGATCTCAGGCCCGACAATATCCTGATCGACAAGACCGGCACCGCGAAGATCATCGACTTCGGATCGGTCAGGGTTGCGGGCGTCGCGGAGGCTGCGCCACGGGACGAGGCCGACGAAATCCTGGGAACGGTCCAGTACACGGCGCCGGAGTATTTTCTCGGGCAAGGCGGCTCGCCGCGCTCCGACATGTTTTCGCTGGCGGTGATCTGCTACCAGATGCTGACGGGAAAGCTCCCCTACGGCGCCCAAATTGCCAGGATCCGGCGCAAGGCGGACGTGCGAAGGCTCAAATATCGCCCTGCAGACGACGACCGCAATGTGCCGGCCTGGATCGACGGCGCGCTCCGCCGCGCGCTCCATCCCGATCCCTACAAGCGGCACGAGGACCTGTCCGAATTCGTCTTCGAGCTTCGCACGCCCAATCCGGCCTATCTGGACACGCGGATCACGCCGCTCCTGGAGCGCAGCCCGCTAATGTTCTGGAAGCTGACGTCGGCCGCGCTCGCCTGCGCCGTCGTCGTGCTGCTGGCATTGCTGCACGCCCGCTAGGGCGTAAGCTTCTGACGGTCATGCGAAATTTTACCGTTTGTCAGAGAATTGCTGCCGAGGTCTCCCCTAAATCAATCTTTTTGTCGGACACGTTTATCGGCGCCGACTATCCGCCAGCGTGATAGCGCCTGCAGCCACTAGGACAATGACGATGACCGTGGCAAGCGCCTCCACCGAGGCCAGGGTGTCGTACCAGCTGTTCCAAAGCTCAAGCATGCGCTGGCCTCTATCGCGCGCGCCGCCCCTCAGCGATAGAATACGCTTTCTCAAAAGGACGCGCCTTCGCGCGCAAGCACAATGCTGCGTTTCGTCGCGTGCCTTTTGATCGCGCGGCAACGTGACCCATGCCGGAGGCCGGAATATCGAGCGAACGTAGTTGTGGTCGCCGCGTGGGGAGATCGCCGGCGGCTATGTCGAAGATGTTGACCAACTGTGAAGTGGTTTACATCCTTGGGTCTTGGCTCGGGCTAAAATGACGAAGGCTTCTTACTTTGAAGGAGGCATCCAATGCTCGCGGCAATCAAATGGAACTCCCGATATAACGCTCGCGAATGGGTGATGAAGGCTGGGGCGCTCGTCGTCCAACTCCGCGCACCGAATGCAGACCGACAGAACGGTGAAAGTAGGTCAACGCGGCCACTCTGGAAACAGTTCGACGACACCCATCATTGGGACTCAACCGCGGAGGAATGGGTCCCAAACCCTGATCGGTGATCGTGCAACGCATTGTGCGCGCACCGGCCGAATTCGGAGACTTCAAGATCCCTGTCGCTGACGGGCCCGTCGAGCGGTGAGGCCGCGTCTTGGCTTTGTTTTGCTCTGACATCCGTATCACGGACTGACGCGGTCGGCCCTACTGGGCTTGATCATAGGCCTGAAGGATCCTGACAAAATCAGCCATGCTGGATCGATCCTGGTTTTCAGCCATAGCCGCAATCTGAGTCTTGGACGCGGGTTGGCTTCCCTGCCAGAACCGCATCAGGAGATCGGCGATGTTTCTCATGGCGTACTCTCTGCACCAACCATGGCAATAAGCATCGGTTGAACGGCAAGGCGCCCGCTAGTTCGGGAGAAGGGCCGGCGGGCGCTACGCCGCCGGCCTTGTCCCGCAACTGCCGGCTCACAGGGCCGGTTCCGTTGCTTTTCACTCTGGATGCATCGGTAACACCAAGCATTCGGTCGGCGCCATCGCGCGCAGGTATGAAGTGACCATACTTAGGTAGACTTGGATTAGTGAATCGGGATCAGTCGACCAAGTGTCGGTTTAATCGCTGGTAGGTTGACGACTTGCGTGGATGGCCCAACTCGGAAATCCGCTGAGGTCCGTCATTGTGCCGCTATCAGAAGTACGGCGGACGTCGTACGCGCCCGGACTGCCGCGGCATCCCGGCGGGCCATCAGGCCCGCTCCACAGCCTTCACCCCGAGCGGCGTCGGCGCCATGCCGCCGCCGGGCTTGAGGTGGAATTCGTAAGTCATCAAATGCCACTGACCGTTCGCCTTCGTTCCGTCGGGCATCGCCGGATCGTTGCGCGGCTCGACCTTGGCGACGAGATCATCCTTGACGCCGAACACGACGTCGGAATCGAGATATTTGTCGCCGTCCATGAAGACGTGCGTGATCAGCGGCTCGTATCCCTTGGCGTTGACCAGGAAGTGCACATGCGCCGGGCGCATCGGATGACGCTTGGTCTGCACGATCATCTCGCCGACCGGGCCGTCGGTCGGGATCGGATAGCTGCATGGCAAGATGGTACGGAAGAAGAAGCGGCCGTCCGCGTCGGTGATGAAGCGCGCCCGCGCCGAAGCGCCGACCTCGTCATAGTTCGGCTTCTGGGAATCGTAGAAGCCGTCGTCATCGGCATGCCAGACGTCGACGGGGACATTGGTCAGCGGCTTGCCCTGGAGGTCGGTGACGCGGCTCTGCACGAACATCCGCTCGCCGGTTTGATTGTTCGGCGAGATGTCGGTGCCGTGCGCGGTCACTTTGTGCTCTCCGACATAGAACGGGCCGAGCACCGTGGTCTGGGTGGCGCCCTCACGGTCGCGATGGTTGACCGCGTCGACCAACATGGAGACACCGAGCACGTCGGACAGCAGGATGAACTCCTGGCGGGTATCGGTGCATTTCTGCCCGGTGCGGGTCAGGAAATCGATGGCGTAGTCCCATTCCTCGAAGGTGAGACCCGTCTTGCTCACGTAATCGTGCAGCGACTTCACCAATTCCTGCAGCAGGAATTTCGCGCGCGGATTGGGCGTGCCGTCGAAGCTCTTGACGACGGCCTCGGTAAGATCAGTCTCGTTGAACTGGGTCATGATGGTTTGCCCTGCGTTTTCTCGTTGGCCCTTTTGGGGGCCCTTGGGGCTCCCTGGAGGCGTTCCAGGGGGCAGCCTACACCAGCCGGCCCGCCCGCGTTAAGCGCGAGCGGCTTGGAATGGGGCCGCCATTTGGCTATCAACGGATCGACAAAACTGCCCGGAGGAACTGATGCTCGCCCCCACCCCCGCCTCGCCCGAATCCGTCGGCATGTCCAAGGCCGCGCTCGACCGCATCGATGCGCATCTGAAGAACCGGTACATCGATGCCGGCCGCTTCCCGGGCACGCATCTTCTAGTCTACCGCCGCGGCAAGGTCGCGCACAGCTCGGTTCAGGGCTTTGCCGACGTCGAGCGCAAGCTGTCGGTCAAGGACGACACCATCTACCGCATCTATTCCATGACCAAGCCGCTCACCAGCGTCGCCTTCATGATGCTGGTCGAGGAAGGCCTCGTCGCCATCGACGAGCCCGTCGCCAAATACATTCCGGAATGGAAGGATCTCGGCGTGTTCGTTGCCGGCAACTCGCCGGCCTTCCTGACCCGGCCGCCGTCCAGGCCGATGCTGATCGTCGACCTCCTGCGCCACACGTCCGGCCTCACTTACGGCTTCCAGCAACGCTCCAATGTCGATACCGCCTACCGCACTGAAAAGATCGGCGAGGTCGAGAAGTCGGGCACGCTCCAGACCATGATCGAGGCTCTGGCCAAGATCCCGCTGGAATTCTCGCCGGGCGAGGCCTGGAACTACTCGGTCGCGACCGACGTGCTCGGCTATCTCGTCGGCAAGATCTCGGGAATCCCCTTCGAGCAATTCCTGAAGCAACGCATCCTCGACCCGCTCGGCATGACCGACACCGACTTCTACGTGCCGGCCTCCAAGGCGCATCGGTTCGCGGCCTGCTATTCCGCAGATCCCGGTGGCGGCATGACCTTCCATGCCGGACAGCGCCGCGAAGGCCTGACGCTTCAGGACGACCCGACAACGAGCTCGTTCCTCACTCCGCCCTCCTTCATCTCCGGCGGCGGCGGCCTCTGCTCGACGGTCGCAGACTATCTCACCTTCTGCCGCGCGCTGCTCAACGGCGGTGAGCTCGGCGGTGTCAGGCTGATCGGACCGAAGACGCTGGCCCTGATGACCAGCAACCACATTCCGGGCGGCCGCGCGCTGCCCGAAGTGTCGCGCTCGCTGTTCTCCGAGGCCGCCTATAACGGCATCGGCTTCGGCCTCGGCTTCGCGGTGACCATGCGCCCGTCCGAGACGCTGATCGCCGGCAGCCCCGGCGAATACAATTGGGGCGGCGCGGCCACGACCTCGTTCTGGATCGATCCGGCCGAAGAGCTGATCGCGATCTTCATGACGCAGGTGCTGCCGTCGAGCGCCTACCCGATCCGGCGCGAGCTGCGCAGCATGGTCTACGCCGCGATCACCGAGAGCAATCTGTAACCAATCCAGCCGATCCCGCGGCCCACCGCCGCGGGATCGCGCCATCAGACGCTCATTTGAGCATCTCCGGCACGATCAGGCGCGGCAGGAACAGCGACACGCTTGGCCAGACGATGACGGCCGCCAGCACCAGCAGCATCGGGATCAGCATGATCACCGTGTCCTTCAGAGCATAGCGCAGCCGCACGCCTGCGATCGAACAGGCGATCATCAGACATAGGCCATAGGGCGGCGTCACCAGTCCGAACGCCAGCGACACGATGGAAATGATCGCGAACTGGACCGGATGGAGATCGACGGACCTGGCCAGTGGCTCCAGCACGGTGCCGACGATGACGATCGCCGGGATGGCGTCGAGGAAGCAGCCCACCACCAGAAAGCAGAAGGCGATGAAGAAGCCGGCTGAGACGGTGCCCATGCCCCATGTCGAGACGTTGGCCAGCAGCTCCTGAGGGATCTTGTAATAGGCGAGCAGCCAGCCAAACGCACTTGCGGTGCCGACGCAAAACAGCGCCACGCCGGCAAGGCGCCCGGTGTCGAGCAAGGCCTTGTACAATTCCCGTATGCCTGTCTCTCGATAGAAGAACGCCGACAGCGCGACGGAATATAGCACCGCGACGCAGGCGGACTCGGTTGCGGTGAACCAGCCGAGCAGAATGCCCCCAACGATGATGAAGGGTGTCATCAGCGCCGGAATTGACTTCCAAATGGCGCATCGCATCTCGACCCAGCTTGTCTTCGGATAAGTCGGGTAGCCGCGGCGCACTGCATAGACGTGCACCGTCGCCATCTGCGCGCCCGCGATCAGCAAACCCGGCACGATGCCGGCCAGATACATCGCCGCAATCGAGGTCGAGATCAGGCCGCCCCATACGATCATGAGGATCGACGGCGGGATGATGACCGCCAGGACCGCCGACACCGCGGTGATGGCGATCGAGAACGAGAGATCGTAGCCCTCCTTGGTCTGTGCATCGATGAAGATCTTTGACTGGCTCGCTGCATCAGCGGTGGAGGAGCCCGAGATGCCGGCAAAGAACACCGACAGCACGACATTGATCTGCGCCAGCGATCCGGGCCAGTGCCCGACCATCGAACGCGACAGCGCCACCAGGCGATCGGTGATGCCGCCGATGCTCATCAGGTTCGCCGTCAGCAGGAAGAACGGCACCGCGAGCAGGATGAATGAATTGTAGGCGTTGAAGGTTTCCTGCGCGAGCATCATCATCGAGAGATGAGGCTCGATCAGCAGAATCGGCACGCAGGCAAGGCCGAGTGCGAAAGCGACCGGCACCCGCACGATGAGCAAGCCGATGAAGACCCCGAACAGCACCATCGCGGCCTGTCCGGCAGAGAGTACATTGCCGCTCATCGCCCTGCCCCAACCAGAATGCGCAATTCATCGATGATCTGTTCACCCGCAAAGACGATCCACGTCACGCCGGTCACAGGCCAGGCGACGTGAATCAGCCAAAGCGGCAGATCGGCCAGTTCCGACGTCCTGTTCCAGGCAAAGCGGGTGAACTCGAGGCCGGCCGATACGAACACCAGCGCCAGCGCCAGTATGCCGAGCCGCGCGAGGATCCGCACCGCGGCCTCCGACCGCCGCGACAGGTCAGGCCACACATCGACCTCGAAATGCTGCGCTTCGCGCACGCCGACCATGGCGCCGATCATGATCGTCCAGACGAACAGGAAGCGCGCCATCTCCTCCGTCCAGATGTAGGACGGAATGAAGGGCGTGTAGCGTGAGATGATTTGCAGCGTGACCGGAACAACCAGGACGCCGACGCAGGTGGCCAGCAGGAATTCCAGCAGCTTCGCATAGGCCGCCGATACGCGGCGCCACAGCGACGGTGTGGACGGGACGGGCATTTCAGACATTGGGGCTCCGTGCAGCAGCTCATCCGCCAGCTCCGGGCAAGAAGCGGGGCTTGCCCGGACGTGCTGTCGGCGGACGCAAAGACCTCAGACGACGTTGATCTTCTCGAAAATGCCCTCCGCACCGATTTCCTTGGCGTAGGTGGCCATCACGGGGTCGGCAAGCTTCTTCATGGCGTCCCGCTCCTCGAAGGGAACGCGCTTGAGCTTGCCGGCCTTCTCGAGCGTGTCGAGCTTGACGACCTCTTCGCTCGACTCGAGCTGACGGCCGTAGTCGCCGGCCTCCTTGCCGGCCTTCATGATCGCGTCCTGCAGCTCCTTCGGCAGGGTCTTCAGCGTCTTCACCGAGAAGCAGATCGGCCGGATCGACACGGCGTGCTGGGTCAGGTTGAGATGCGGAGCGATTTCGTAGAACTTCATCGCCTCGACGCCGGCCGCCTCGTTTTCGCCGGCCGATATCACGCCGTTCTGAATCGCGTTGTAGATCTCGTTATAGGCGATTACCGTCGGGCTCATGCCGACCGCCGCAAAGGTCTTCGACCAGATCGGCGCGCCCTGCACGCGAACCTTGAGTCCCTTGAGATCGGCGAGATTCTTGAGCGGCTTGTTGGCGAAGATGTTGCGGATGCCGCCGCCGGAATAGCCGATCAGGACGACCTCGGCCTTGGCCGCGACCTCGTCGGCGATCGGCGCCAGGATATTGGCTTCGACGACCTTGTTCATGTGCTCGATGCCCTTGAACACGAAGGGCGCATCGATGAAGGGAGCGGCCTTGGCGAAGGTCGACATGTGAGCCGGCGAGACGATGCCGTAATCGACCGCCTTGCCCTGCGACATGTACTCGAAATACTGCTTCTCGAGGCCGAGCGAGGAGTTCCTGTGCAGGGTGAAGTTGACGGGCTTGCCGTAGTACTTCTTCACCAACTCCTCGAACCGGAGCAGTGCACGGTTGAAGGCGTGATCGTCGTTGAACTGGACCGCGCCGTTCAGCGTGATCGGCGCTTGCGCCCTGAGGATCGACGGCATCCCAATCGTGGCCGCCGCAGTGGTCGCACCGATACCAGCGAGAAATGACCTTCGCTTCATCGTCTCCCCTCCCTTTGATGCTCCGGCCCTGTAGCCGGGCCGTGAGCGCAGCCGGTATGCGGCTTGCGAAATGGAAGCGTATGAAAAACGTCGGCCGGACGGAAGTCATTTCGCGTGCGCTGGAGGTACTCTTCGTCGCAGGGTTACGCCCGGCACGCCTGCTGCACTGCAACTCGCGCTCCTGCCGGCGCGGCCAGTCCGTATGGGCGCAGTCGCACTCTCGTAGGAGGCGGACCACGAGCGGACCTGTGCGCTGCACGCACGGACCCGCTCGCCCGTTACTGCTGGCCTAGTGCATATGCCCGATCAGATAGATGCCGCCGCCGATCACCAGCACGGCCGGCACGGCCCACAAGATCAATACCGGCATTTGAATCCTCCTCAGTTTGACGTGCAGCCTTCACGGTCTTCATGCCGCTTTCAGCTTCGGTCCGCGATTTGTAGATCGTGCCCGACGGGCTGACGACGGTCATCGTCGTGTCCGTCGGCTTCTTGTCGACGACGGTGCACTTCTTCGTCTTGACGTCCTGCACGACGTAGAACTCGTCGGCTGCGAACGAGGGCAGGGACAATGCAGTAAGCATCAACGCTGCGGTTACTATTCTCAGCTTCATTTGCTTCTCCCCCAATCGCCGCGCTTTCCCGACCGGCTCATTCAAAACCGGCGCTTATCCTCGTGAGGAGGACAAAGATGAAGAAGCTGCTCTTGCTATCCGCCGCGGCTGTTCTGATCTCGACCGGCGCCTTCGCGCAATCCACTGTGGTGACCATCACCGAAACCGGTCACACGGCAGCGGTTCAGATCGAGCCGCAAGACCAGACCAGGATCAAATCCTACGTCACTGGCATCACCTTCGCCCGATCACGACAAAGGAAAGGATCATCGTCGGCGCGACCGTGCCGGGCGACGTCGAGCTGGAGGCCGTGCCGTCCGATTGGGGTCCCTCGCTCACCAAGTATCGCTACGTGTATTCCGGCGATCGCGTGATGCTCGTGGACCCAGGCTCGCGCACAGTGGTTCAGGAAATCGATTGATCAAGTCGTGAGGCGGCCGTCTTGAAGGCGGTCGCCTGCCCGGGCTTGACCGCATGACCTCGCATCGAGACGCCGGGATCGGCACTTCTGACCGCACTCCGCTTGAGCTGAAGCGCGGACATCCCGGACTGCGCTGCAACATCTCGTTTCCGAACCGCTCGCCATCTGCGAAAAACATGGCGCCGCGCAAGTCCCGCACGTATGGTCTGCCCAAAATCATAATCCGGCGCCGCTGCGCCGGAACCGGGACGCCCGCGTTTGTCAAAGCTCACCCTGCCGGTCCGGCTCGCTCTTCTGGTGACGGGAACGATGTTGCCGCTGATCGTCTTTGCGGTTGGCATTGTGTTCTACAATTACAAGCAGGATCGAAGCGACGCGACCCGCCGAGTGCTGGAGAACGTGCGCAGCATGCGCCTCGTGCTCGACTCCGAGGTGCAGCGGATGACCGGCGGCTTGCAAGTGCTTGCACTGACGAATTCGCTTCGTAACGACGACTTCCAGAACTTCCGCCGCATCGCGCTCGGCTTCCTCGACCAATATGGCAAGGGCGGGCTGGTGCTGATCTCCGATCGCAAGGGCCGGCTGCTGTTTTCCTCCGCAACGGAAGACATCGCAAGCCTGCCGCCACGCGGCCATCTCGAGATCATCGAAAGGGTATTTGCGACCAGGTCGCCGCAATATTCCGACCTATTCACCGGCGCGATCAACGGGCGACAGGTGCTCACCGTCGAGGTTCCGGTGTTCCGCGACGGCGAGGTGATCTACGACCTCTGCTTCAGCCCGCCTATCAGCATCTTTCAGGAGCTGGTGGAGAAGCAGCGGCCCGACCGGCTCTGGACGGTGACTCTGCTCGACACCAAGGGCATCGTGTTTGCACGCGCGCCGAACCCCAGCGAGACCTTCGGCAAACGCGCCTCGCCCTCGCTCTATGCCGAGATGTTCCGCCGCAGCGAGGCATCGCTCCCGACGGTGTCGCTCGACGGCATCGCTCTGGCCGCGGCCTACACACGATCGCGGCTGACGGGCTGGACGATCGCCGCCGGCGTCGACGAAAGCTCGCTGATTGCGCCGCTCTGGCGCAACATCGCGATCACCAGCCTGATCGGCGGCATCCTGCTGCTGACCGGCCTGACCTTCGCGGTCAGGATGGCGACCACGATCGCGCGCGGCGAGATGCTGCACAATCTCCTGATCGACGAGCTCAACCATCGCGTCAAGAACACGCTGGCCTTGATGCAGGCGATCGCGGTGCAGACCTTCCGCAGCGCCAGCCGGGACGAGCGGATGAAGTTCGAGGGACGGCTCGGCGCACTGGCCGAAGCGCATAATTTGCTGAGCCAGGAGAAATGGGCGGGCTCCGAGCTGCGGGAGGTGATCGCCCGCGCGCTTCAGCCGTTCCTGATGAATAGTCCCGACCGCATCCGCATGGCCGGACCCGCCGTGCCGCTATCGCCGCGGCTCGCCGTGGTGCTCTCGATGATCGTGCACGAGATCGCCACCAACGCCGCGAAATATGGCGCGCTATCCAACGAGTCCGGCCGGGTGACGCTGGACTGGGAGATCATCGCCGATGCCCCGAAACCGCGGCTGCGCCTGATCTGGACCGAGATCGGCGGACCACCGGTGACCGCGCCGGTACAGCGCGGCTTCGGCTCGCGCCTGATCGAGCGCAGCGCACGCGACCAGCTCGGCGGCGAGGCCACCGTCGACTTCCTGCCGCGCGGCGTGGTCTGCACGGTGGTCTGTACGCTGGACGAGGCGCGGTAGCCGCTCCGGGCCTGACGCCATATCGCAGCGCAATACAGTCTTCCTGCGACAATTGCGCTCGCCCCACGCAATCATCCGATGTTAAACATCGGATGATTGTGAAGCGGCCGGCGGGCGGCCAATACAAATGAACCGGCCGCGACAGGCCGGCGGGGAGAACCAAACCGGTGGCAAGAGCGCGGCCGAGCCCAGCCGACAGACTGATCAAGCCCGGCCGCATCCGCGCCGTGCTGACGACGCTCGGCCGCGAGATCGCCCAGGATCTCATCCCCGTCGGCACCACCCTGCCGCCGGAGCCGGAACTCGAAGCCCGTTTCGGCGTCGGGCGCGGTGTGGTGCGCGAAGCGATCAAGACGCTTGCCGCAAAGGGCCTCGTCAGCGTGCGGCCGCGCCACGGCACGCAAGTGCTGCCGCGCAACGAATGGAGCCTGCTCGATCGCGACGTGCTGAGCTGGCTCGTCGGCCAGGACGAACCGGATCGCGACCTGCTGCTGGCAATCCAGGAGGTGCGCTCGATCATCGAGCCTGCAGCCGCAGCGCTTGCGGCCGAACGCGCGACCAGGAACGATCGCTGGCGGATCGATACGGCCTTGGCCGCGATGCAGACCGCAAAGGACCAGGCCAGCGCCCTCGCCGCCGACAAGGCCTTTCATCTTGCCATCCTGGATGCGACCCATAACCCGGTGTTGCAGGGCTTTCGCAGCGCGATCGACACCATCCTGAGCACCGTCTTCACCGTCGCCGTCGGAAGCCCCGGGGGCTGGTTCAAGGATAATTTGCCGAACCACGTGGCGGCGGCGCGGGCTATCGAGAGCGCCAACCCCGAGAAGGCGCGCGCCGCGATGGAACGCCTGCTCGGCTATACCCGCCTGAAGCTCTCGAACCGGAAGACGGTCATCGCCGCGGCAACTCGCAACGGGTCGGCCGTGCGCGCGGCCAGGACGTCGAGCGTCACGAGCAGGAGGAAACGTCGTGGACCGTGACAGGAAGGGCTCGCCCCACATCCACGCTCCGCCCGGGATCGCGGTCGTGGCAACCGACGGGCAGCCGCGATCGCGCGAGACACGGTGACGATGTCAGGAATGATCAGCGTGAAATGCCGGCACAGGCATAGCTGAGCGTCAGGGAGGTCAAATGCAGGTGACGGGCAGTCTGAAAGGTCGATCGTCGCGATTGATCCGCAGCGTCAATTCGCTGGCGGGCGCTGCGATGTTCGTCGCGCCGCTGCTTGCGCTGGTGGCGATCTGGGCGATCGTCGTCCCGCTGTTCAACGTCAATCCGCGCGTGTTTCCATCGGTCGGTGCGGTCGGCGCGGCCGCCATGGAGTCGATCCGCGACGGCACGCTGTTCGCCCATGTCGGCGCCAGCCTTTTGCGCGTCGGCCTCGGCACGCTGATCGGCATCGCCACCGCCGTGCCGCTCGGTATCGCCATGGGCGTGAGCCCGACGGTGGCGGCCTTTCTCACGCCATTGTTCCGCTTCTTCTCGGTGCTCGCCGGCATCGCCTGGATCCCGATCGCGACCTTGTGGTTCGGCTACGGATTCGGTGCGATCGTCTTCGTGATCTTCAACGCCGTGTTCTTCGTCGTCGCCTACAATACCCTGCTCGGCGTCAGGACCATTCCACACACGCTGCGCAATGCTGCCGCTTCGCTTGGCGCCGGCCGCTGGGCGCTGCTGACCGAGGTGCTGCTGCCGGGGGCGCTGCCCAACATCGTCACCGGCATCCGCACCGGCCTCGGCTTTGCCTGGCGCGGGCTGATCGCCGCCGAGATGATCGCGACCAATGTCGGGCTCGGCTACATGCTGTTCGTGGCACGCGATTTCTATCGCACCGAGGTGATCGTGTTCGGCATGATCGTGATCGGCGTGCTCTGGCTATTGATCGACCGTCTGCTGCTGGTCCCGCTGGAACGCGCGACCATCGAACGCTGGGGGCTGGTGAGGCGCGCATGAACCTGCTGCTGCAAATCTGGGGCGGCTATACCCGCCTGACCCGGCGCTGGCCGGGGATCGCGGCCATCATTCCCTTCATCCCGGTGCTCGCGCTGTGGACCGCCGTCAGCGAGGCCGGGGTGTTTCCGCGAGCGTTCTTCCCCGGCCCCGCCGATGTGCTGCGCGCGTTCTTCACGCTCACCTACAAGGGGATCCTGCCCGACTATCTTCAGGACAGCCTGATCCGGCTCGCAACCGGCGCCGCCGTCGGCATGGCGCTCGGCATTCCCTTGGGCATCCTGATCGGCACGAGCCGCTGGGCACACCGGATCTGCTGGCCGGTGCTGCTGTTCTTCCAGGCGATCGGCGACATTGCCTGGCTGCCGATCCTCTTGATCTGGTTCGGCTTCGGACTGACGACGATGACCTTCGTCATCGTCTACACCGTGCTGTTCCCGGTCGTGCTCAACACCGTGCTCGGGGTTGAATCCGTGCCGCGCGACCTCGCGCGCGCCGCCCTCAGCCTCGGTGCCTCGCGCGCGCGGGTGCTCTGGGAGGTGACGCTGCCGGGCGCGCTGCCCAACATCATCACGGGCCTGCGCAACGGCCTCGGTTATGGCTGGCGCGCGCTGATCGCGGTCGAGATGATCGTCGGCACATCGGGCATCGGCTTCATGATGTTCGATGCCCGCCGCGCCGGCTCCACCGTCGAGATCCTGCTCGGCATGATCATTCTCGGATTGCTCTGGTACATCGTGGACGCCTGGGTCCTCGCGCCGCTCGAGCGCGTGACCGGCCAACGCTGGGGATTGGTGACATCATGAAGACGCTTTCGCTGCGCAATCTCGGCAAGACCTATTTCGATCCTTACGCAGGCGCGCATGTCACCGCCGTTCACGACGTCTCGCTGGACGTCGAGCCCGGCGAGTTCATCTCCGTGGTCGGCCCGTCCGGCTGCGGCAAGACGACGATCCTCAACATGATCGCCGGCTTCATCCCCTATTCGAAGGGGGACATCCTGCTCGACGGCAAACCGGTGCACGGGCCCGGCCCCGAGCGTGGCGTCGTGTTCCAGTCGTTCGCGCTGTTTCCCTGGAAGACGGTGCTCGACAATGTCGGCTTCGGCCCGAAGATGCGCGGCGTGCCGAAGGCCGAGCGCGACCGCATCGCGCGCGAATATCTCGCGCTCGCGGGGCTGTCGCACGCGGCGCACCGCTATCCAAACGAGCTCTCCGGCGGCATGCAGCAGCGCGTCGGCGTGGTGCGCGCACTCGCCAACAATCCCGACGTCCTGCTGATGGACGAGCCGTTCGCCAGCGTCGACGCGCAGACGCGCATGACGCTCCAGGAGGAGCTGACCAGGATCTGGCAGGAGCGCAAGCCGACGGTGATCTTCATCACCCATGACGTGCCGGAAGCGGTGTTTCTCGCCAACCGCGTTGTGGTGCTGTCGAAGGGACGCGTGCTGGACGAGATCGCGGTCGACCTGCCGCGTCCCCGCGTCTGGGACGACCTCGTCAAGGACGACGACTTCAAGCAGCTCTCGGCGCGCGTGCTCCAGATGGTGCGCGCGGCATGAGCATCGCCTCCGACGTCCTGCGCTCGCCCAAGGGCCGCATCGTGCTCGGCGCCATTGCCGCATGGGCGCTGTTTCAACTCTGGTTGACGGTTGCCGCGCCGGGAAAGATCTCGCCGGACCTGAAGGGCACATCGGAAAAAGTGAACGTGCAGATCGAGCTGCCGTTCACGCCGGAGCGCTTCCACGTGCTCGCATTCCAGCAATATGGACGCGTCTCGGGAACGGATGAGCATTCGATCGAACTACGCGGCGTCAAACGAACGGACCTCAACGCCGTCGCCCGCCCCTATTGGGTGACGGCGGTGGGGCCGATAAAAGAGGGAGGCTGAGGCTATGAAACGACTCTTGCTGCTCGGAATCGCGCTCTTGGCCGGCATGGTGCCGGCGAGCGCCCAGACCCCGACGAAACTGAAGGCCGGCATGGTCACCGGCATCGACCAGATCGGCCTGCCGATCGCACTCGAGCGCGGCTTCTTCGAGAAGTACGGGCTCGATGTCACGATCGCACGCCCCTACGCGACCGGCGTCGACGCGCTGAACGCACTGCAAGCCGGCGAGAGCGAGATCGTGCAGGTCGGCGTGCCCATGATCGGCGCCGTGCTGCGCGGCATGGATCTTGTCGCACTCGGCAATTACAGCGGCAACGCCACCAAGGCCGGCTCCGATGCCACCATGGCGATCATCGCGCGCGAAGGTTCAGGCATCGTCAAGGGCGACCTGTCGACGCTGAAGGGCAAGAAGATCGCGGCCTCCTTCGGCACGATCAATCACCTCTACATCCTGGCGACGCTGGAGAAGGCCGGGCTGAAGCCCGACGACGTGACGCTGGTCAACACGCCGCCGCCGGACATGACCGTCGCCCTGCTCGCCAAGGGTATCGACGCGTTCTCGGGCTGGGATCCCTGGCCGATCGTTGCCGGCAAGGATGTGCCCGGCGCGGTCGAGATCATCCGAGGCGGCGACGTGATCTCCTATATCGGCTTCAACGTCGCGCTCCGTCCCTGGGTGCAGGCCAACGGCGAGACCATCGAGAAATTCCTCGCCGCCGTCTCCGAGGCCGACCAATGGATGCGCAAGAACCCGAAGCAGGCGGCGCAAGTCGCCACACGCTGGATTCCGGGGCTCAAGCAGGAGGTCGCCGAGGCAGCGATGCAGTTCAACATCCAGCAGGCGGACCGCCGGCTGTCGGCCAACAACTACCGTGCGCTGTGGAGCGCCGAGGACCGGCTGTCGCGGCTCGGCATCCTCAAATCGACCTTTGACGTCAATGCGCATATCGAGCCGAAGCACATTCTCAAGGTCATGAAGGATCGTCCCGAACTGTTCGCCGATCTGCCGCCGATCCCGGAGACGGCGGCGATTTCGCCGGGCTACGTGTTCAAACCCTGAGTCAACCGCACACGGGGACGCCGGCGCGATCAGCGCGCCGGCATTTCCGGATCACGCCCTACCCGATGGTCTGCAGCGCCGGGAACGTCTCAAGCAGCCAGATGCTCACATTCGAGACCGCGCCGGTGAGAAAGCCGATGCCGGTGATCACCATCAGGACGCCCATGGCGCGCTCGACATTGACGAGATGGCCTTTCATCCGCGCGAACAGCGCGGAGAACTGCTCGATCATCAAAGCGGCGATCAGGAAGGGAATGCCGAGACCGGCGGAATAGACCGCGAGCAGCCCTGCGCCCTTTGTCACTGTGGCCTCAGCGGCGGCGACCGAAAGGATCGCGGCGAGGATCGGGCCGATGCAGGGCGTCCAGCCGAAGGCGAAGGCGAGCCCCATGATATAGGCACCCCAGAGGCCGACAGGCTTGGGGATCGGCAGCCGTCCCTCGCGCATCAACAGGCCGATGCGCGTCAGTCCCAGGAAGTGCAGGCCCATGATGATGATGACGATGCCGGCGAGGATCGACAGCTCCGCCGACCAGGCACGAATCAGCCCGCCGATCAGCGAGGCGCTGGCGCCGAGCGCGACGAACACCGTGGAGAAGCCGAGCACGAACAGCAGCGCCGACATCATGATCGCGCGCTTGGAGGCCGAGGCCGGCTCGTCGCTCTCGACATGCTCGATCGTGGCGCCCGTCAGATAGATCAAATAGGGCGGGACCAAGGGCAGGACGCAGGGCGAGAGGAAACTGACGAGGCCGGCAATCAGCGCCGCCGGGATCGAAACATTTTGCATGATGCCGTCTGAGCCATCTCAGGCACCGGTGCGGCGCGCCGGGAATGCGCGCGGCCCGAAGCCGAACCGGCCTTGGTGTAACCGATGCCGGAGAATGCGCAACAGAGGCGCACGAAACCAGGGCTCCTCCCGATGCCGCCTGCGATCACAGGTGCGGCATCGGGACGCGCACAAACCTCGCCAAAAAGCGAGATTCGGCGGCGCGGCTACTTCACCACGCGGAGCAGCGGACGCCGGGGCTGGTCCTGCGTCTGCTTGGAAGGGGACGGCGGCTCGCTCGCAGCGCTCCGCAGCATTTCGTCGCACAGTGCCTTGAGATCGGCACTGTCAATTCCTTTGAGTTTCATCCTGACGTCGAGGATGACAATGGACAGCAGCTCGGCCGACTCACGGCTGTCGCACGCGTTGAGAGCCCTGCGGCACCCCTCGAGCGTTTCCAGCACCAACTGCAACTGTTCGTCTGAATGCGACACCGGCGTTCTTTCCGTTAATTCGGCCTGCGAGACGTGGTTGTGACGACCCCTTCGGCCCCCATGGAATACCGAGGATAGCATGAGGCCGCTGCGCCTCTGAACCTGATTTCAGTAGGTTTCTGCCTCGGAACTGCGGTTCCGGCTAACCTCGCCGCACTGCGCCGTTGGCCATGGTCGAAGCAGTTCGAGAGCAAACGCCTGGCGTGCTGTGATTGATCCATTGAAGGAGCCGGCGGCGGCTTTCGCGCAAGCACGTTCATCGCGGACAGCGCCTGCAATCCCGCAGCCATTTCACGGCTCGCAACGGAACTCACGCCACACCCCTCATCCGGGCGACGACCTGCCCGATTCCCAATTCTTGGCAGCACTCAGATACCACCCACGAGGTAGTAAGGATGACGTTTAAAACTCATCATCCCCCAACCCGCAGTGGTTGTGGTTTGCGCCAGATTCTGCCAGTTTAGTCACCCGAAGGGACTTGTATGCACTCCTTGGCGGAAAGGGGCGTTCCTCTGGCGGAACGCCCAAAGACAAACATCAGCGGCCTCTCCGATTGGGATACGGCTCGCATATTTCTCGAAGTCGTCCGATGCGGCAGTTTCCGCTCGGCGGCTGAACGTCTGTCCTTGTCGATCAACGCCGTGCGCCGGCGAATCGACGATTTCGAACGCCAGACCGGCACCACACTCTTCACCCGCGACGTCCATGGCACTCATCTGACCGATGAAGGCGCGCTGGTGGTCTCCGCCGTCGAGCGCATGGAGGCCGCCACCTTCGACGTGCTGCGCGCCAGCGATTCGATGGCCAACGCCCTGTCCGGCGAGGTCCGGGTCGCTGTCACCGAGGGGCTCGGCACGTTCTGGCTCGCCCCGCGCCTGGTTGAATTCCAGCAGGCTTATCCGAAGATCCTCGTCGACCTGCATTGCGCGATGCGCTCGGCCGACGTCTCTCGCCACGAGGCCGACGTCGCCATCCATCTGTCGCGTCCTTCGGCGCTCGACATCAAGCTGGTGCGGCTCGGCCGCATGCATCTGATGTTCTGGGCCTCCGAGAAGTACATCGAGAAGCATGGCGCGCCGCGCTCGGCGACGGAATTGATCAAGCATCGCCTGGTGCTGCAATTCGCCGACCAGCTTGCCGCCAAGGAATCCTTCGAGAGCTTCTTCCCGGGCGTGTCGGAACGTGACCTTCTGGTCATGAAGACCAACGTCTCGAGCGCCAACTACTGGGCGGTCGCGAATGGCGCCGGCATCGGCGTCTTCCCGAGCTACGCCATTGCGCTTGGCGGGAAGTTGATTCCACTGGAGGTCGAGTTGAACCGACCGCTGGATATCTGGTTGTCCTACCATCCTGGTAGCGGCCGTATTCCGCGCGTGCGGCACATGATTGATTGGCTGATCGAAGCTTTCAGTCCGGCTCGCTTCCCGTGGTTTAAGGAAGAGTTCGTGCATCCGCATGAATTCAAGGACTCGTATATGGGCGAACCCCTGACCCAGCTCTTCGGGGGATTTTCAACCGAAGAACAAAGGTGAAAACGAAGATGAAAGCAGCGGCGAAAAGAATGAAGCAGCGCAGTGCCGGCAAGCCGGACATCGAGCTTGGCAAGCGGATCCGTCTGCGGCGCGTCGAGATGAAGATCTCGCAGGCCGAGCTCGGCGAGAAGCTCGGCGTCAGCTTCCAGCAGGTCCAGAAATATGAGAAGGGCGTCAATCGCGTCGGCGCGGCTCGACTGCAGCAGATCGCCTCCGCCCTCGACGTGCCCGTGACCTTCTTCTACGACGGTGACAACAAGGCGCGCGAAGTCGAGAGCCTGCTGTTCCTCGATTCGGCCTTCAGCCTCCGCCTGCTGCGCGCCTACAGCAAGATCAAGGACCAGACCGTGCAGCGTCAGCTGGTCTCGCTGATGGAATCGATCGCGGCGAACGAGAGCTGAGATCGACCGACGGTCTGCTCAAGGCCGATCTTCAATCCGCCGCGTCACGGGGGCGCGGCCGGATTGAACGAGCATATTCCGGCTCGCGCGCTTGCGCGCGGCCTTTGCGGGGCGGCACGACCGCCCCTTTTCTTTGCGCGCGCGACACTCGGGACCACGCGCCATGCAATCCCGGTACAGGCGGATGCAGACTCGCCCACCCTGCCGCGGTTGACCCCGGAAGCGCCAGCGCAGCACATTGCCCCTCGCACATGACCAGCGAGCAAGCGATGCCCGACATCTTCAGCACGACCGAAGTGCCCTACGCCGACGGCAAGATCCTCCGGCATACGACCAGCGGCATCGGCGTGATCACCTTCAATAATCCCGACAAGCGCAACGCGATGTCGCTGGAGATGTGGGAGGGATTTGGCGAGGCCTTGACCAGCCTGCGCGACGACGAGACGGTGCGCGTCGTGATCCTGCGCGGAGCCGGCGGCAAGGCCTTCGTCTCCGGCGCCGACATCAGCCAGTTCGAGAAGACCCGCCATAACGCGGCGGCCTCCGAGGAATACGCCAGGCGCAGCGCCGCCCAGCGCGCACTGCTCGCCGACTATCCCAAGCCGACGATCGCCTGCATCGAGGGCTTTTGCCTCGGCGGCGGCATGCAGGTCGCGATGCTCGCCGACATCCGCATCGCCGCGCGTGGCAGCCAGTTCGGCATTCCCGCGGCCAAGCTCGGCATCGCCTATGGCTTTGACGGCCTGCGGCACCTGGTGTCGCTGGTCGGCCCGTCCTGGGCTCGGCTTCTGATGTACACGGGCATGCGTATCGATTCGGATGAAGCGCTGCGCATCGGCCTCGTCGAACGCGTGTTCCCGGTCGACGAGCTCTGGGGCGAGACCATGACGATTGCCGAGACGATCTCGCAGAACGCCCCGCTCGCGATCAAGGCCGCCAAGATCACCATCGCACAAGTGCTGAAGGATGAGAGCCAGCGCGACATGGACGCGATCAAGGCGATCGGCAATGCCTGCATGGATTCCCGGGATTTCCGCGAGGGCCGGCAGGCCTTCATGGAGAAGCGCAAGCCGCAGTTCCAGGGACGTTGAAGCTGAACCGACGTTCAGGAAGATTAAATTCCTCTTGCAGCTCAGCGCGGTAGCAACCAGTTGATCTGGCGAAAGTTCTCCCGCCACAACGAGGGAGATCGCGATGACACTGAAATTTGCTGTTCTTGCTCTGGCCGCCATCGGCGGTGTGGCGCTCGCGTCGGGCGGGGCGCTCGCGGCAATGCCGAATGGCATCCCGCAGGCGGACAAGATTGCAAGCGGTCCGGTCGCTGACGTCGATCAGGTGCGCTGGGTGTGTAACCCCTGGGGCCGCTGCTTCTGGCGGCCGAACTATTACGGCGCCTACGGCTATTACGGCGGCCCACGACGCTTCTACGGCCCGCGCCCGTGGGGCTGGGGCCATCGCCACCACCATTGGCGCCGCTGGTGAACGACAAAGGGGCCGCGAGGCCCCTCTTCTTTTGAGATGAACCGGCGCCGCGGCTCGACTGCTTCTCAGAGCGCCGCCAACACCGCTTTCGTGATATCCGCGGTGCCGTTGCTGCCGCCGAACTCCATCGGCTTGATGCCGCCGGCATAGACCTGATCCACCGCACGTTCGATCGTCTCGCCGGCTTCCGCCGCGCTCTCGACGCCGTGCTTGTCGGCGAGCCAGTCCAGCATCATCGCCGCCGACAGGATCATGCCGGTGGGATTGGCCTTGCCCTGCCCCATGATGTCAGGCGCGGTGCCGTGGCAGGGCTGGAACACGGCGTATTTGTCGCCGATGTCGGCCGACGGCGCCATGCCGAGGCCGCCGATCAGGCTCGCGGTGATGTCGGAGACGATGTCGCCGAACATGTTCTCCATCACCATCACGTCGAAATCCCAGGGACGCTTCACCAGCATCGCCGAGCAGGCATCGACATAGAGCCGGTCGGTCTTCACGGTGGGATGCTTCTTTTCGATCTCGTCGAAAATGCCGCGGAAGAAGGCAAACGCCTTGAACACGTTGGCCTTGTCGACGCAGGTGAGCATCCCCGGCTTGCCGCGCGCCTTACGCCGCTCGGCCAGGCGAAACGAGAACTCGAACAGGCGCTCCGAGGTCCTGCGCGTGATCACCATGGTCTCGCGCGCGTCCTCATGGGTGACGACGCCCTTGCCCATCGAGGCGAACAGGCCTTCAGTCGATTCCCGGATCACGACGAGATCGATGCCGCGCGCATCGGCGCCGACGATCGGGCTCGGCACGCCCGGGATCAGGCGCGCGGGTCGCACGCCCGCATAGAGATCGAAGATGAAGCGCAGCTCGATCTGCGGCGCGATCTCGGTATTGTCGGGGTAGCGCACCGACGGCAGTCCGCAGGCCCCGAGCAGGATCGCGTCCGCCTCCTCGCACAGCTTGATGGTGCTGTCCGGCATCGATTTGCCGGTGGCGAGATAATTGTTGGCCCCGGCCGGTGCCTCGGTGAAGCGGAAGCCGAGGCCGGACTTTTCGCCGACCTTGCGCAGCACCTCGAGCGCCGGCGCCATGACTTCGGGACCGATGCCGTCACCGGCGAGCACGGCAATGTGGAAGGCGTTGTTTGCGGACATTGGGGTTCCTGTATTTTCAGGCGTCATTCCGGGGCGGTCCGCAGGACCGAACCCGGAATCTCGAGGTTCCGGGTTCGATGCTCCGCATCGCCCCGGAACGACGAATACACTACGGGGTCAGCACCGTGCGCCCGACCACCGCGCCCCGCTGCAATTGCAGCAGCGCGTCGTTGGCCTTGGCGAGCGGCGCTGTCGTCACCGGGATCGGCGGCACCTTCTTGGTGCGGACAAGGTCGAGCAATTCCTGCGTCTCGCGCAAGTTTCCGACATAGCTGCCCTGGATCGTCACCGCCTTGATCGGAATCAGCGGCAGCGCCCAGGTCGCGCCGCCGCCGAACAGGCCGACGATCACGAGCTTGCCGCCCTTGGTCAGGCAGTCGAAGCCAAGCTGCGTCGTCGCGGCATTGCCGACGAGGTCGATCACGGCGCGGATCGGCCCGCCCGCTTTCTTGGCGAGTTGCTCCAGCGCATCCGGCGCCTTCGGGTCGACAGTGGCGAGCGCGCCGGCCTTTTCCGCCGCCTCGCGCTTCCTGGCGTCGATATCGACCATGATCGCGCCCTTGCCGCCCATCGCCTTGAGCAGCGACAGCGCCATCAAGCCGAGACCGCCGGCGCCGAACATCACGATCGGCGTGTCGAAATGCTGCTCGACCTTTTTGAGCGCACTGTAGGTGGTGACGCCCGAGCAGGCGTAGGGCGCGGCCGACGCGGGATCGAGGCCTTTCAGATTGAGCAGATAGCGCGGATGCGGCACCAGCATGTGATCGGAATAGCCGCCGTCGCAATAGACGCCGAGCGAGCGCGGCGTCAGGCACATGTTCTCGTCGCCGGCAAGGCACGTCGCGCACTTGCCGCAGCCGATCCAGGGATAGACCAGCCCGACATCGCCGAGCTTGAGATCGCCCTGGTCGGTCGGTTTCACGTCAGGGCCAAAGGCCAGGATTTCGCCGACCGTCTCGTGACCCATGGTCAGCGGAAGGTTGATGCCGCGATCCTTCAGCGACAGCGGCTTGCGGCCATGGCCGAGATCGTAGCCGCCTTCCCAGATGTGGAGGTCGCTGTGGCAGACGCCAGCGGCCTTCACCTTGATCAGCACCTGCGTGCCCGAGGGCTGCGGCGTCGCCTCGTCGAACTCCTTCAGCGGCGCCTTGAAGTCGGCGACCTTGAAACTCTTCATCGGCGTTCTCCCGGCATGCTTGTCGTTGTCGCGCCACCATGCCATGGCCGGCGAGGCGAGACAAACCGGTCTTAGTTCAGGTCAGCGGATGATGGCAAGCCGCGAACTGGCCGGGCCCGACTTCGCGCAACTCCGGTATCTCCGCGCTGCATCGCTGATCGGCCCGCGGGCAGCGGGTGCGGAAGCGGCAGCCCGACGGCGGCGCAATCGGCGATGGTGGCTCACCCGCCGCCACACTCTCGGCGGGACGCACATCCGGATCAGGCACCGGGATCGCCTGCAACAGCAAGTTCGTGTAGGGATGCACAGGCTTTGCGAACAATTGCTCGGACGGACCGACCTCGCAGAGCCGGCCGAGATACATCACCGCGACGCGGTCGCTGACCGCTTTGACCACCGCGAGATCATGCGCGATGAACAGCAGCGTCAGGCCGAAGCGCGCCTTCATCTCCTCCAGCAAATTGAGGATCTGCGCGCGGATGGAGACGTCCAGCGCCGAGACCGGTTCGTCGCAGACAATGAATTCCGGATTGAGGACGAGCGACCGCGCGATACAGATGCGCTGGCACTGCCCACCGGAGAATTCGTGCGGCAGGCGGCCCGCCACGATGTCGGGATCGAGCCCGACCGCGCTGAGCACCTCATGAACCCTACGCTTGCGCTCTGCACCGTCCTTGACGCCGGCGATGATCAGCGGCTCGGCCACGATGTCGCCGATGCGACGGCGCGGATTGAGCGAGGCGATCGGATCCTGGAAAATAAGCTGCACGCGGCGGCGCATCTTGCGCAGCGCCTCGCCCTCCATCGCGGTGAGGTCCTCGCCGTCGAACAGCACCCGGCCGGACCTGGCGCGACGCAATTGCAGCACGGCGCGTCCCAGCGTCGACTTGCCGCAGCCGGACTCGCCGACCAGCCCCAGCGTCTCCCCGCGCGCGACCTGGAGGCTGACACCCGAGACGGCGTGAACCGTCCTGTTGCCGAGACCATACTCGACGACGAGACTGTCGACGTTCAGCAGCGGCTCGGCGCGCACGGCAAGCTGCATCATGCGCCAACGCCCTCCACCATCTGGATCGGGTGGAAGCAGGCATAGAAATGACCAGGCATCTCGGCGCTCTTCAGGTCGGGCTTGGCCTCATGACAGCGGCTAGCGGCATAGCGGCAGCGCGGCGCGAAGGAGCAGCCACGGAGCGGCCGTGTCGGATCGGGCGGACGGCCGGAGATCGCGCGCAGCGGCGTATGCGGCGCGGCATCCAGCTTCGGGATCGCCGACAGCAGCGCCTCGGTGTAGGGCATGTGCATGCGCTTGAAGAGCGCCTGGGTTGGCGCGCGCTCCACCACCCTGCCCGCATACATCACCGCGACCTCGTCGGCGCGGCCCGCGACCACGCCGAGATCGTGGGTGATGATGATCATGGCCATGTGGCGACGGCGCTGCTCGCGTGCGAGCAGATCGAGGATCTGCGCCTGGATGGTCACGTCGAGCGCGGTCGTCGGCTCGTCCGCGATCAGCAACTTCGGCTCGCAGGACAGCGCGATCGCGATTGCGATACGCTGGCGCATGCCGCCGGAACATTGATGCGGATATTGCGTGAGCCGCTGCTCCGGCGCCGGAATACCAACAGCCGCCAGCAGCTCGATGCTGCGCTTCCGTGCCGCGGAGGCATCGAGCTCGAGATGCTCCTGGATCGTCTCCATCAGCTGCGTGCCGATGGTCAGCACTGGGTTGAGCGAGGTCATGGGATCCTGGAACACGACTGCAAGGTCGCGCCCGCGCAGGCGCCGCAGGCTTTCAGGCGCGAGCCGCACCAGATCCTGGCCGTCGAACATCACTCGTCCCGTGAGCTTGGCCTTCTTCGGCAAGAGCTGAAGCACCGCACGCGACAGCATGGTCTTGCCGCAGCCGGACTCGCCGACGATGCCCAGGGTGCGGCCCGCCTGCAGCGACAGGTCGACATGATCCACGGCGCGCAAATTGCCGCGCGGCGTCGGCAGCTCGACTGCGACGTCCGCGATGGTCAGCAGCGGGGCGCTCACAGCGCCCCCTGACGCGGGTCGGTCAACGCCCGCAAGGTGTCGCCGACCAGATTGAAGGCCAGCACGGTGAGGAACAATCCGGCCGCCGGCAGGAACGCCAGCCGCGGCGCGACGTCCAGGCTGTCCCGCCCCTCGCCGATCATGCTGCCCCAGCTCGCCATCGGCGGCGGCACCCCAAGACCGAGGAAGGACAGCGCACCCTCGACGACGATGGTGACGGCAACGCCGAGCAGGAAGAAGGCCAGCAGCGGCAGGATCACGTTCGGCAACAGCTCGCGCAGCAGGATGCGCGCATGGCTGGCACCTAACGCCTCGGCCGCGATCACGAATTCCCGCCGCGCCAGCGTCAGCGTCGCGGCCCGCGCCACACGCATGAAGGCGGGAATGCCGAGCACGCCGAGGATCAGGGTGAGGTTGGGGACCGACTGGCCGAGATAGGCGGTCACCGCGAGCGCGAAGATAAGCGGCGGAAAGGCGAGCAGCACGTCCATGCTGCCGACCACGATTGTCTCGAACCGGCCGCGGAAATAGCCGGCAAGGAGGCCAAACGCGCCGCCGATGGTGAGGCCGATCATCGGTGCGATCAACCCGACCGTCAGCGAGGCCCGCGCGCCAAAAATCAGGCGGGCGAGTTCGTCGCGGCCGAGCCCGTCGGTGCCGAGCCAGTGCTCGCTGGAGAACGCCGCACGTCGCTCCAGCATGTCCATGTCGACGGGATTTTGCAGCGGCAGCACCGGCGCGAGGATCGCGAGGGCAAGGATGATCGCGAGCCAGGTGCTCGCGATCCAGAACAGGAGGCCGAGCTTGCGCTTGCGGCCAACCGGCACGGGCACCGCCTCGTCCTGCATCGACAGCTCAAGCGTGGCCATGGCGGATCCTGGGGTCGAGCACGGCGTAGAGCATGTCGACGATAAAGTTCACGATGACAAAGCCGCAGGCGACCAGCAGCACCACCCCCTGGAGAATGACGAGGTCGCGGGTGTAGATCGCCCCGACCAGCAGCCGGCCGATGCCGGGCAGCGCAAAGATCGATTCCACGATCAGCGTGCCGCCGAGCAGGCGGCCGATATTGATGCCGGTGACCGTCACCAGAGTCAGCGACGACGGCTTCAGCGCATGCACGAACAGGATACGCGCCGGCTTGAGGCCTTTTGCCTTGGCGAGCGCGATATAGTCCTCCTGCAGGGTCGCGATCATGTCGGAGCGCAGCACCCGCATGATGCCAGGCCATTCCGCCAGCGCCAGCGTCAGCGCCGGCAGCACGAAGAAGCGCAGATTGCTCAGCGGCTCCTCGGTGAACGGCACATAGCCGGTCGCCGGCAGCCAATGCAGCTCGACCGCAAACAGATAGATCAGCAGGATCGCCATCAGGAAAGACGGCATCGACAGCATCGCGAACGCGCTGCCCGTCATGAAGCGGTCGAACGCGCCGCCGGCCCGCGCGGCACAGGCGATCGCGACGGGAACGCCGATCAAGAGGCCGATGAACTCGGCCATCAGCATCAGCTCGAGCGAGACCGGAATGCGCTCGGCGACCGCCTGCAACACCGACTGCCCGGTGCGGAACGAGCGGCCGAGATCGCCTTGCAGGACGTGACCGAGCCAGCTCAGATAACGCCACCACAGCGGCTGGTCGAGCCCCATGTCGCGGCGCAGCGCCGCCACGTTCTCCGGCGTCGCCTGATCGCCGAGGATGACGAGAGCGAGATCGCCCGGCAGCAGCGAGGCAATCAGAAAAGTCAGCAGCGAGACCGCGAGCAGCACCGGCAGCATGGCAAGCAGTCGCCGAACGACGAAGTTCAGCATCGCGCCGTCATTCCAGCCAGGTCGTCGAAACGTCGATCACGCCGTTGTAGATCTTCGGGAAGCCCTTCAGCTTGGCGCTCGACAGCGCGTAATAGGTGTTCTGGAAGGTCCAGAACCAGATCGCCTCCTTGTTGATCAGGCGGCCGATGGCGCAGTAATCCTCGGTGCGCTGGCCGACATCGGCGGTGACGCGGGCGTGGTCCAGCAGCTTGTCGAGCTCGGGGTTCGAATACCCGGCGAGCGCCAGCGGGCTGCCGGTGCGGAAATTCGCGTACATTTGCGGATCTGGATCGGCGAGATCGACGATGCGCCACGGCGTCATCTGGAACTGGCGGGTGAAAGCACGCGAGGGAATGGTGGCCTGGTCGACCTGCTCGATCTCCATGTTGGCGCCGACGCGCTTCCAGAACTGCTGGAGCACCTGTCCGACCATGCGGCCCCGGGGCGTCGCGGTCACCAGCGTCTTGAACTCGACCGGCTTGCCGTAATCCTTGATCAGCGCCTTGGCCTTCTCGACGTCAAATGGCAGCGCGCCGTCGTCCTTGCACTTGACCCAGGAGCCGTCACCGTAAGGATTGCTCGCGGGCCGGCTGAGGCCATTGGTAATCGCCTGTGACATCTTCGGGCGATCGATCGCCATCACCAGCGCCTGTCGCACACGAACGTCGTCGAATGGCGCCACCTTGGTGTTGAAGGCGTAGACCTGCGCACCCGAGCCCTTGTAGGTGTGGACGGTGAGCTTGGAGTCCTTCTGCGCCTTCATGATGTTGTCGGCGTCGTTCTCGTCGTCCCAGATGATGTCGGCCTCGCCCGATTGCAGCGAGGCGAAGCGCGACTGCGCATCGGGCAACGGCTTCAGGACAATGCGGTCCAGATAGGGCCGGCCCTTGTCCCAGTAATTGGGATTCTTCTCCAGCACCATGCGGTCGCCGGCGGTCCATGATTTCAGGATGTAGGGACCGGTGCCGACGGGGTTGCGGTTGTAGTCGTCGCCCCTGGTCTTCCAGGCCGTCGGCGAATGCACGACATTGTTTTGGCTCTGAATGGTGATCGTTGCCGGCAGGTTCACGGAGGGATCGGTCAGATTGAAGACAACGGTGTGTTCGTCCGGCGCCAGCACCTCCTTGATGTTGGTGATGTAGAAGGCGCAGCGGCACTTGTTGGCGGGGTCTTTCTGCCGGTCAAAATTCTCCTTGAAGGCCTGCGCATTGAACGGCGTGCCGTCATGGAATTTCACGCCCTCGCGCAGCTTGAAGGTCCAGGTCTTGTAATCCTCGGAATGGGTCCAGGACACCGCGAGCTTCGGTGCCGGCTCGCCCTTGTCATCGAGCGTTGTCAGCGTGTCGAAGATCGCGGCGGCAGCGGTGTTGGTCGACGTGTCGTAAACGCCAACCTTGAGCGGGTCGAAGCCGGGAATGTCGAGTTCCTGACCGACGGTGATGCTGCCGCCTGGCTTCTGCGCCGCAGCCGGAGTCGCCAGGGCAAATGCCGCAGCAAGGAAAATCGGCGCGTGCTTGCGCGCCGCCGCAGCAATCTTCGTCATGGTTCCTCCCGGGATCCCTCGTCCGATATTTCGGATCGTTGAATGACTGGGAGGAGATTGGCGACAAATGCTCGCCACGGCAAGAGGAACACCCGACAGATCACACGCGGCACGTACGGCGTAATGGTGCTCAGCCTGTCGCGGCAGTTTTGCCTGTCGGAATTGACGCGTCACTGGCGAGCCTGATCTCCTCGCGCAGCGCATCCGTATGCTCGCCGAGCACGGCCATCGTCTTGGCCGGCGTAGTATCGGCACCCGACATCCGGAACGGCAGGTTCAGCACCTGGAAAGAGCCACCCTCGTCCCGCACCTCGGAGAGCGCCCGCCGGTGCGCGAGCTGCGGATCGGCCAGCGCCTCGGACACGGTGCGATAGGCCGACGCCGGCACGCCGGCCGCGCCGAGCGCTGCGAGACAAGCCTCGGTCGTGAGCTGCCGCGACCAGGCTTCGACGCCGTCGATCACCTCCGCCCAATTATCGCGGCGCGCGGCATAGGTCGCAAAGCGCGGATCGGAGATCCATTTGGGGCGGCTGATCACCTGCATCAGGGCTTGGAACGTCTTCTCGCTGGCCACCGTGATCATGACATAGCCGCTTGCCGTCTCGGTCGGGCCGAACATCGGGCGCGGCGGCGGCTTCACGGCGAATTGCGCGCTCTGCAATTCGGTCAGCGTCAGCGACAGCATCGATTCCAGCATGGACACGTCGATGTGCTGGCCAAGGCCGGTCACGGTGCGCTGATAGAGCGCGGACGCGATCGCGCCGAAGCCGTAGGTGCCGGTGACCACGTCGGCGTGATAGATGCCGCAATAGTCGGGGCGATGACGACCGGGCTGGTAGGCCAGATGCGCCATGTCGTAGCCGGAGGCCGCATGGATCACCGGAGCATAGGCCGGCAGCTCGGCCGAGGGGCCGGTCTGGCCATAGCCCGAGATCGAGCAATAGATCAGCTTCGGGTTGACCTGACGCATGCTGTCGTAGTCGAGGCGCAGCCGGTGCATCACGCCGGGGCGGAAATTCTCCACCAGGATGTCCGATGTCGCGGCCAGCCGGCGCACCGCCTCCTTGCCGTCCTCGGACTTGAGGTCGAGCACCACGCTCTTCTTGCCGACATTGAGCTGCCCAAACGCGGTGCTGCACCCCTTGCGCAGCGGCGGCCGGGTCCGCATCGTCTCCCCGCCGTCGGTCTCGATCTTGATGACCTCGGCACCCATGTCGGCAAGCATCCGCGCGCAGTGAGGACCGGCAATGGTGGTCGAAAAATCCAGGACCCTGAGGCCCGCGAAGGCCTTTGTCGTCGTCCCATCATGCTTATCTGCTAGCTGCATGCCTGCTCACGTCCTTGGGTCTCCTAGGAACTCTCGAAGTTCTCTGTTGTTGATGCGGCGACCCTAGAGGGCGGCGGCTGAGTAGGAAAGTGTTTACCGAACAGACGCGCCGCGTGGGCGGGCTTTGAGAATTTCGGGACAACTGGACCCGTTCTTGCATAGCAGCAAACGGGATCGACAGAGGGCAGCTGTTCTTGAGGGTCTTGTTCGTCACCACGGAGATGGACGACTTCATCCGCGTCGGCGGCCTTGGAGCCGTGTCCGCTGCCCTGCCACGCGCCCTTCGCTCCTTCGCCGATATCCGGATCATGCTGCCCGGCTATCGCGACATCATCGAGCAACTCACGCATATTCATATCGTTGGCCGCTGCCCGGCCTTCGCGGAGATGCCGGCCTGCTCGCTCGGACGGGCCGCGACCAAGGACGGGCTGCCGGTCTACGTGCTGCTGTGCTCGCAACTCTACGACCGGCCCGGCAACCCCTATGGCGACGAGTCCGGGCGCGACTGGCCGGACAACGACATCCGCTTCGCGCGCTTTGCCTCTGCCGCCGCTGAGCTCGCCATGGGCAAGCTGGACAAGAATTGGGCAGCTGACCTGATCCATGCCAATGACTGGCAGGCCTCGCTCGTGCCGGCCTATCTCGCCTGGCGCGGCGCCAAGCTGCCGTCGATCCTGACCATTCACAACCTCGCCTACCAGGGCCTCTTCCCGAAGGACTCGCTGCGGCGGATCGGCGCACCGGAGAGCTCTTTCCACATCGATGGTGTCGAGTTCTACGACCAGCTGTCCTTCCTCAAGGCGGGCCTCGTCTACGCCTCGCACCTCACCACCGTCAGCGGCACCTATGCACGCGAGATCACCACGGCCGAATTCGGCTGCGGCCTGGAGGGCTTGCTCCGACTTCGCTCGGACGCGTCCGAACTCACCGGCATCCTCAATGGCATCGACGAGAGCTGGGACCCGCGCTCCTGCGCCCAGCTCGCCCAGCAGTTCGGCGCCGGCGACTGGGTCGGCAAGAGGGCCAACGCGGATTACGTCCGCAAGCAGTTCGGGCTTGCGGTGTCGCGCGGCCCGATGTTCGGCATCGTCGCGCGCCTCGTGCATCAGAAGGGCATCGACCTCGTGCTGTCGGCGGCCGACGAGATCGTCGATGCCGGCGGGCAGATCGTGGTCACCGGCTCCGGCGAGCCGGCGCTGGAGCAGGCCTTGATCGACGCGCATCGCCGCCGCCCCGACGCCATCGGGGTGGTAATCGGCTTCAACGATGCCCAGGCCCGTCGCATCTTTGCCGGCAGCGATTTCACCCTGATGCCGTCGCGCTTCGAGCCGTGCGGGCTCAGCCAGATGTACGCCCAGCGCTTCGGCTCGCTGCCGATCGGGCACCAGACCGGCGGCCTTGCCGAAACCATCACCGACGGTGAGACCGGCTTCCTGTTCTCAAGGCCCTCGCGCGAGTCCTTCCTTGGCGGCGTCCGCCGCGCCTTCTCGGCTTTCATGGCGCAAGACCAGCTCGACACCATGCGCCGCAGCGCCATGGGACGGTCCTTCTCCTGGAGCACTTCGGCCGGCAGCTACAACGCGCTGTATCGGAAGCTGGCGTCGGTGTGAGACAAGCCGCTTCCTCCTTCTCCGTCATTGCGAGCGCACTCATCCATCACCGTCACCCTGAAGTGGCCGCTTCTTCAGCGGCCCTCGAAGGGCGACGGCCCGGCTGCAGCTGCGGGGCTGTGCATCCTTCGAGGCTCATGGCGCGATGCATTTGCATCGCGCCACTCGCACCTCAGGATGACGGGATTAAGAGCGGAGCACGTCACCCCTTCTCGCGCGCGTCCATCTGCGGCCGTCCGATCCAGGCCCTGTTGAGGCAGCGCGTCATCCAGTCCGGGTGCGGCTCGCCCCGCAAGCGCGCCTGCGCTTCCTGGTAGGGGCCGACATAACGCAGCCGGTCCGGCAATGTCGGATAGATGCGCCGGATCCATCGCAGCGCGTTGTCGGCCGATCTGACCTCTCGCTCGCCGAGCTCAAACCCGAAGCCGGCGCGCAAGCGTTCCGACAGCAGGCTCGCCGTCAGCGCGCGATACCATCGCGGCGGCCGCAACCACGGACGCGCGCCGCTGAAGATTTGCGCGGCGATCTCGCGCGCCGCCGGGCTAACGGTCAGCGTGTCCGACTGCGCCATCGCCGCAGTGTAGGCCGTAAAGCCCGACCAGTCCGCGGGCAGGTCATCCGCCGTCAATCCGAACAATGCACCGAACGTCCGACTCTCGGTCCAGTAGCGCTCGCGCTCCTCCGCCGAGAATGGCGGAAGAACCAGATCGTGCGCCATCAACGCCGTCTCGACCAGCGTCGCGTGAACCCAACGCAGCGACGGAATGTCGTTGGCACAATAGCGCGAACCCGCCGCGAAAGGGCCGACCGTCTCGGGCATCTCTCCGACGATCATGCTGTGCCGCCGATGCAGCTGCCGGGACGAGCGCAAGGCACGGTCGAGCGAGCCGAACACCATGGCAAAGACGATGTCGAAGGTGCGATGGAAGCGGCCGATCGGATCGGCCAGAGTTTTCGAATGCTCGGCGATGGCGGCGGCGACCCAGGGATGGGCCAGCTGAAGCAACAACGCGCGGCCGGCACCGAGAAAGATGACAGCCTCGCGGTCGATCTGCCAGGTCAGCGTATCAGGGCCGAACACGCCCGCCACCGGTCCCGCCGCGTTGGCGCGGACCTGATCGAGCGTTACCTCGAGATCTTTCTCAGCGACCAATTGCGAGCCTCGCCACGAAGACGCGGCAACAATAGCCCAGACCGCGCCGTCGGGAAATCGTCACTGCGAAAGACAATCACGAACGAATCCCTCACTCCGCCGCAATCGGCATCTCCTCCATATGCTCGTGCAGCACCACGCCGGCGAGCGGATCGAATTCGCCGATCCAAGGCTTGCGCGCCAGGACCGATCGCGTGTGAGCATAACCGGCGTGCCAGCGCCGTGTGATCCCCGACGGGCTGAAGTCGATATCCTTGGTATGGGTCTCGCGCTCGAGCTGCGGCGCCAGCAGCCGTACCACATGCATGCGGGTTGGACAGCCATAGCTCATCAACTCTCTCACCGCAGGATCGCTGCGCTCGCTCTCCGGAAGCCGTGCCGCGAGCTGGTTGATGACATGGCGCAGGCGATGGGCCTGCTGCTGGCGCGCAATCTGGCTCGAAATGCGGCTGGAATATTGCACGTCCTTGTGCCGGTTCAGCACCTCCGCGATCGTGTTCGGCTCGGCCCCGACGGGATTCCAGAGATGCACGGAGAAGATCAGCGAATCCCTGCGCGGATTGTCGTCGAACACCGCTTCCGTCGGCGTGTTCGACAGGATGCCGCCGTCCCAATAGAGCTCGCCGTCGATGCGCACCGCCGGGAAAGCCGGCGGCAGCGCGCCGGACGCCATCACATGCTTCACCGTCAGTTCACCGTTGCGGCTGTCGAAATAGCGCATTTCACTGGTGCCGACGTGAGCCGCACCGACCGTCAGGCGCGGCGCGCAGCGATTGGCGAGATCGAAATCGACCAGCTCGCTCAGAGTCTTCTCCAGCGGCGCGGTCGAATAATAGCCCGCGTTGTCGGCACCGAGCGGATAGGAATCGCCCGCATGCGCCAGTGGATTGGGCCGGAAGAAGCCGCGAATGCCGCCGGTGACAGTCGACCAATAAGCGAGCCGCTCGTTGAAGTCGGGAAAGGCGCCGCCCAGGGTCCAGACCAGGGTCTGCTCCATCCGCTTCCAGAATTCCTTCAGGCGCGCCAGCCGTTGCTCCGGCACGTTGCCGGCAATCAGGCTCGCATTGATGGCGCCGATCGAGGTGCCGATGACCCAGTCCGGCTCTATGCCGGCCTCGTGCAGCGCCTGGTAGACGCCCGCCTGATAGGAGCCGAGCGCACCGCCGCCCTGAAGCACCAGCACGACCTGACCTGGGATATCCGCACCTTTGCCCTTCATGCCGTTCATGGTTCGCTCCTGGTGAGCCTGCACCGGCCGAATTTTCGTCGGACGCGGCGGTACTGTTACGCGCGATCATTTTAAGAGATCGCGGGACCTTTTGAAATGCCAGTTGGCTTCCGAGTCCATACGCCCGCGCTATCGCGCGCGGGATGTCATTTCTGGTTCCGATCGGCTAGATTTGAGGTCGATCTTGCTGGGAGCCGATCCATGGAAATGCACCAGGTCCGCTATTTCCTCGCGGTGGCGCAGCTACTCAATTTTACGCGCGCCGCCGAGGAGTGCAACGTGACGCAGCCCTCGCTGACGCGCGCGATCAAGCAGCTCGAGGCCGAGCTTGGCGGCGACCTGTTCCGCCGAGAACGGCCGGCCGCGCAACTGACCGAGCTCGGCCAGCGCATGCATCCGCTCCTGAAGCAGTGTTTTGACGCTGCCGCCGGCGCGCGCTCGCTCGCATCCTCGTTCAAAAGCGGAGAGGTCGGCGCGTTGCGCGTCGCCTTGACGCATTCGATCGACCTCGCGCTGCTCATTCCGCATCTCAACGAGATCAGGCGGCAATTCAACCAGCTCGAATTCCGCTTCCTGCGCGGGACCAGCCGCGAGGTCGGTGAATTCCTGAAGAAAGGTGAAGCCGAGCTCGGCATCGCCGCCGAGATCGACGAGGCCTGGGAACGGCTCGACGCCTGGCCGCTGTTCACCGAGAGCTTCGAGCTCGTGGTTGGCGACAGACATCGGCTGGCCGGCCGCAGCAGCATCGAACTGGACGATTTGCGCTCGGAGCAACTGTTGGACCGGACGTTCTGCGAGCACGCGCGCCGCATCTCCGCGAGCCTGCGCGAGCACGGCATCGAGCAAGGCCACGAGGTTTGGAGCGAGCGCGACCTGATCGAGCTGGTCGAGGCCGACATCGGCGTCGCCATGGTGCCGCACACCTCGCCTTTGCCGGAGAAGCTGACGCGTGCCGCCGTCGCCGGCCTGGACGCCCGCCGCACCGTCAGCCTTTACGGCGTGGCCGGCCGGCAGCGCACGGCGGTCGCGAACGCCGTGATGCGCATGCTGCGCGGTGCCGACTGGCGCGAGATCGCGGGGTAGCGAGAACGGTCTTTGATAAGGGGAGAAGGTGAGAACCTAGTTCTCCCTGCCCGCGCTCTCCAGCGCGGCGAGCAGATCGTCGATCTCCATGCGCTTGCGGAAATCGGGATCGACGAAGCGGGCCTTCACGATGCCGTCGCGGCCGACCACGAACACGGCCGGGATCGGCAGCATCCAGCCGTCATTGCCGTGGAATTTCGCCATGTCCTGATAGGACAACAGGCGCTGGATCTCGGCACCGAGCCAGATCGCGAGATTGAGCGACAGCGCATAGCCGTTGTCGAGATCGGTCAGGACCGGAAACGGCGCGCCGGATTCAGCCTTGAGCTGGCGGGTAAATTCCTGCGTCTCCGGCATGACCGCAACAATCTGCGCACCCATGGCCTCGATGCGATCGAGCGCCTGGACCACGGCACGGACATTGAGCCGGCAATAGGGACACCAATGGCCGCGGAAGAACATCACGGCGAGCGGACCGCGCTGCAGCAGCGAAGGCAGCGTGACGAGACGCCCGGCCTCGTCCGGCAGCATGAACGCCGGCATCGCATCGCCCGGGTGAGGCGCGGTCTCGCCACCGCCGTTCCCGCCCAATCTCGCCACCAGGCGATCGACGGCCTCGCCATAGGCCGGAAAGACCGCACGGCTGGCATCGGCATAGGCGCGGAGCTGTTCGTTCAGCGTGCCGTCCATGTCGCGGCAGCGCTGGAAAGCAAGCCTGAGCTGTTCGGCATCGGCTGGCGAGAGAGATGTCATCTTCTGCTCCGGCATTCGGCCAATCTTAGTTTCCCGGTTCGGCCGCCCGCAAGGGGGCGGCCGCGATGCCGGGGCCTGTTCAGTTCACGTAGAAATTGCCGGTCGGATCGAGCCGTCCCGAGGTGGAGTACAGCGATCCGTTGCTCATGAAGAAGACGGTGTTGTCGGGCACCTTCTTGGCGTTCTTCATCATCGCCTCGTGGTTCTTCTCGGCCGGAGCCATGGCCATCGCCGACATCTTGCCGGGGCCGCCATAGACGTAGGCCATGCCGGCCTTGAAGTCCCAGGCGGCCTCCGAGAAGGCCGAGGTGGCGATGACCGCAAACGCGGCGGTGGCGATCAGGGTCTTGGACAATTTCGGCATTGGGGCTCCTGCGGATTGACGTGAACGCCCGCCAATCGGGCGCCGTGCCATCGGACGCCGAATGCCGCGAAAGCGGAAATGCCGTTGCCCAATCGGATCGATAGCCGCCGCGCATCAACATAGCGCACCGCTATCGCATCGAGAGCAAGCCGGCATTTCAGGATCGACGCGATCTCGATGAAGCTCCCGTCATCGCCGGCGACCAGCGGGGTTGCGGCCAACACAGGAGACCTCCCCATGTTCAAGGGCTACGCTCTATCGCGTCTGATCTGGCCGGGCCTTGCCATCGTCAGCGCGCTCACACTCTCGGCGCAGCCGGTCGTTGCCGGCGAGTGCCCGGCCGGTAAGATCAAGCCGAACGCCCAGCAGATGGTCGACTACAAACCCGTCGGCGTTACCGACGTCACGCTCGGGGCGATCGATCTCGGCAAGCAGCCGGCGCATATCGAGGGCCGCGAGCTGCGCTTCCGCAAGCTCACCATCGAGCCCGGTGGCATCGTGCCCTGGCACAGCCATGACGACCGCCCCGCTCTCATCTTCGTGCAGCAGGGCGAAATCGTCGAATACGCCTCCAACTGCGTCGACCCGATCGTGCACAAGGCCGGCGACATCCGCCCCGAGGTCTACGGCACCTCGCATTGGTGGAAGAACCTCGGCAAGGAGACCGTCATTCTCTATGTCGGCGACGTCCGCAAGGATCCCAACGATCACCACATGTAACGAGCGCATTCCAGCCCCAGCGCACCCGTTATGGATGTGGCGCCCGCGATCCCCATGCCGGGCGCCACATCCTCACAGGACAATCAGGCCATGACCGATCTTTCCGCACCGATCAAGCCGGCCGCGATGACGATGGAGGCGCACTCGCCGGGTCTGGCGCTACGCTCGCTCGTGATCGGCCTCACCGCGTTCCTGACCGTCGTCGACCTCTTCGCAACACAGGCGATCCTGCCCTCGCTGACGCGCCATTACGGCGTCACGCCCGCAGCAATGGGCTTTGCCGTCAACGCCAGCACGTTCGGCATGGCCACAGCCAGCCTCGTGGTTGGCTTTCTCAGCCCGCATGTCGACCGCCGGACCGGCATTTTTCTCAGCTTGATGCTGCTCGCGCTCCCGACCAGCCTGCTGGCGATCGCGCCAAATCTCGCCGTGTTCACCGTCCTGCGCGTCGCACAGGGCCTGTGCATGGCCTCCGCCTTCGCGCTCACCCTCGCCTATCTCGGCGAGCAATGCAGCGCGATGGACGCCGGCGGCGCCTTTGCCGCCTACATCACCGGCAATGTCGCGAGCAATCTCGTCGGCCGGGTGATCTCGGCCGCCGTTGCAGACGGCCTGGGCCTTGCCTGGAATTTCTATCTGTTCGCAGCGCTCAATCTGGCCGGCGCGGTGCTGGTCTATTTCACGATTCGACGCGTGCAGCCGATGCATGCGATGATGCCGGCTGCTTCGCCGCTCAAAGCCACGGTCGCGCATTGGCGCAATCCGCGATTGCGCGCGGCCTATGGTATTGGCTTCTGCATTCTGTTCGCCTTCATCGGCACCTTCACCTTCGTTAATTTCGTTCTGGTCCGACCGCCGCTGTCGCTCGGCATGATGGATCTTGGCCTTGTCTATCTGGTGTTCCTGCCCTCGGTCGTCACGACCTTGCTGGCGGGACGGGTCGCCTCACGCATTGGAGCGCGCCCGACGATCTGGGGCTCGCTCGCCGTTGCCGGCATCGGCCTGCCGCTGATGCTGACTGCGCGGCTGCCTGAAGTGCTCACCGGAATGGTGCTCGTCGCGGTCGGAACCTTCTTTGCACAGGCGGCGGCCACCGGCTTCGTCGGGCAGACGGCGACCGAGAACCGTGGGGTCGCCAGTGGCACCTATCTTGCGTGCTATTTCTGTGGAGGGCTCGTCGGCACAGCCGTTCTCGGCCGACTGTTCGATTCCTTCGGCTGGCACGCTTGCGTGACCGGCGTGGGCATAGCCCTTGCGGCCGCTGGCCTGTTCGCGCTGAACTTGAAGCACTAGCGCTTGACTGGGGCTTCCTGCGGCGGCTCGTCGTCAGCGATGGCGCGCCAGGCGGCACCATCGAGATCGTCGTACTGGCCGCTCCGGAGCGACCAGAGAAAGGCGACGAGACCGGCGCCGCCGAGCATCAAGGCCAGCGGGACCAGGATGACCAGGATCTCCATCACACGATCTCCCGTGAGGTGCTGCGGGCGCGCAGCGAGTTCAGCATGACCAGGATCGACGATCCGCTCATGGCCGCCGCCGCAATCAGGGGCGTCACGACGCCGCTGATCGCAACCGGCACGGCCAAGACATTGTAGCCGATGGCGAGCCAAAGGTTCTGCCGCATCAAATGCAGCGCCTTGCGCGAGGCGTCGATGGCGGCGACCACCGGAGCCAACGGCCGGCCGAGAAAGACGAGATCGGCGGTGGCCTGGCTCAGATGCGCGGCCGAGATCGGCGACATCGAGACATGGGCTGCCGCGAGCGACGGCGCGTCGTTCATGCCGTCGCCGACCATCAGCACCCTGGCGCCGCGCTGCTTCAGTTCCTCGATCCGCGCGATCTTGTCGGCCGGCGTGACGCCGGCGCGCCATTCGGGGATTTCGAGCGCATGAGCCGCGGCCTTCACCGCCGGCTCGCGGTCGCCGGAGAGAATCTCGATGCCGATGTTGCGCGCCTTCAGCGCCGCGATCACAGCCTGCGCGTCCGGACGCAGGCCCTGGCGGACCGAGAGCACGAACCTCTCGCTGCCCTTGCTGAACGCGACGATGGAGGCTTCGGGATCGACGACGGTGCTGCCAACCAGCGCCTCCGCGCCGCAGAAGGAGGGTCGGCCAAGGCGAAGCTCGACGCCGTCCACGGTCGCACGGACGCCCTGCCCGGCCTCTTCGACCGCACCGACAACAGGCGATTTGGCGGCGGCGGCCTGCGCCACGGCGGCGGCGACCGGATGATGGCTCGACAGCGCGAGCCGGCCGGCGAGCTCGAAGATGTCGGCGGGGATGTTGGCGGCATTCATCACTTCGAGATCGGGCAGCGTCAGCGTGCCGGTCTTGTCGAAGATGACATGGTCGGCCTCGGCCAGCCGCTCGATCGCGTCGCCGGAATTCAGCAGCACGCCGGACTTGAACATTGCGCCGGAGGCGATGGTCTGCACGGTCGGAATGGCAAGCCCCAGCGCGCAGGGACAGGTGATGATCAGCACGGCGACGCCCGTCACGATCGCATCATGCCAGGACGCGCCGGCAATGACCCAACCGAGGATGGTGATGAACGCAGTCGCATGCACCACCGGCGCATACAGCCGCGAGGCGCGGTCGGCGAGGCGCATATAGCGCGAGCGCGCCTGGAGCGCGTTGTCGAGCAGCCGCGTGATCTCGGCGAGCAGCGTCGCCTCGGACGCGGCCGAAACCCGCACCCGCAGCGTGCCGGAGATGTTCATGGAGCCCGCATAGACCGGCGTGCCCTGCTCGGCCGTGACGTAGAGCGTCTCCCCGGTGATCAGGCTCTGGTCGATCTCCGAACGGCCCTCGATCACGGTGCCGTCGACCGCGCAGCGCTCGCCGGGCCGGAGCAGCACGATGTCGCCGGGATTAATCGCGGCCACCGGGACCTGCGATATCTCGTCGGGACCGACGAACTTGGCCGCCGTCTCCGCCTTCAGCGCGGCGAGATTGCCGGCGACTGCGCGGGTGCGCCGTCGCATGTTCTGGTCGAGGAAGCGGCCGACAAGCAGGAAGGTCAGCAGCATGATCGCCGCGTCGAAATAGGCGTGCTCGGCGTGGTGGATGGTCTCGACCACGGACATGCCGAGCGCCAGGACCACGCCGATCGAGATCGGCACGTCCATGTTGGTCGTCTTCGCCGACAGCGCGCGCCAGGCCGAGCGGAAGAACGGCTGGCCGGCATAGGCCGCCGCCGGCAACGCGATCAGCGCCGACAGCCAGTGGAAGAAGTCGCGCTGCTCCGGCAGCATGTCCGAGACGTTGCCCGACCACACCGGGATCGACAGCATCATCACGTTCATGGTGGCGAAGGCCGCGACGCCGAGGCAGCGCAGCAGGAAGCGCGATTCGGCGACCTCCGCCACTTCCGCACTCTCGGTCTCGAACGGATAGGCCTTGTAGCCGAGCTCCTCGAGGCGATCGATGAAACGGCCGGGGTCGAGCGTACCCGCCTTCCATTCCAGCGCGACGCGACGGTCGGTGAGGTTGACGCGCGCCAACGTGACGTCGGGAATGGCGGACAGGCCGCGTTCGATCTTGGCCATGCAGCCGGCGCAGTGAACGCCTTCAACCGCGAGATCGATGTGCTGGACGCCCTCGCCCGCGGTCCGGACGTAGTGCGAGAAATCCCGCGTGACGTGCATGTCGAAGTCCTTCAGTTCAGGATCACGCGGTTTCGCGACAGGAACACGCGCGTGCCCCGCGCCTCGCCCTCGATCACCAGGTCCCACTGGCCCGGCGCGACGGACGCGGCATCGCCCCGATAGAGGCCGATGCCGGCCTCGGTGAGCTCGACGGCGAGATCGGCGCGCTTGTCGGTCGGCCGCTCCAGGCGCCCGCCGAATTTCAGTCCGGAGATCGGCTGGCCGCCGGCATCGCGCGCCTCGACCTGGACCACCGCGCCGCCGTCGTTGCGGCGTTCGATATGGGCGTTGACCTTCCATTTGCGCGCGGCCTGGTCCTGCGCCGCCGAGATCTCGCGGTCGTAGGTCAAGCCGGCCGCATAGGGGCTGTCGACGTCGGTGCCGGGCAGCGTCGCGATCGCCAGCTTCATCATCGTGACGTTGACGCCGATCACGAGGCCGAAGAAAGCGACCAGCATCAGGAAGACCTTGGTTCCGGTCAGCGGCTTGGATGACATGACGGTCTCCTGGATTTACGGCGCGACGAAATTGTCGGTGGCGCTCGCGGCGACGCCCAGTCCAATATCCATGACGTGGAAGCGGACCGGAATCGACTTCTCCGGATTGTTTTCGGCCGGCGCGGTGACGAGCAGCCGCAGCTCGCTGGTGGAGTCGCGCGGGATCACGATGATCGGCCGATCCGGCGTCACCGAATCGACGCCGACGACGTGCATCGTGGGATTGGCTGGCCCCTCCACGTCGATGGCGATGGCGCGGTCGTAGCCGCTCTTGTTCAGCAGCCGCACCGTGTAGGCGTTGCGGATCGAGCCGTCGCTGAGCTTGACCGCGACCGGATTGCGGTCGTGCAGCACGTTGACGTCGAGCAGGCTGCGGGTCGCGAGCGTATAGACCATGAAGCCGCCGATCGCCGCGATGATCGCGCTGTAGACGATGGTGCGTGCCCGGACGATCCGGTAGATCGGCGCCTTGCCTTCCTGGCGTCGATGGATGTTGATGTCGTTGTCGTAGCCGATTAAGCGCTTCGGCCGGCCGATCTTCGTCATCACGTTGTCGCAGGCGTCGATGCAAAGGCCGCACTGGATGCATTCCATCTGCGGTCCGTTGCGAATGTCGATTCCGGTCGGGCAAACCGCGACGCACTGGTAGCAATCGACGCAATCGCCAACCTGCTCGCCGAGCGCGCGCAGTTCGGCGGCCTTCTTGACCGAGGTACGCTTCTCGCCGCGGTCGTAACGGTAGGTGACGTTCAGCGCCCATTCGTCGGTGAGCGCGGCCTGGATGCGCGGCCACGGGCACATATAGGTGCAGACCTGCTCGCGCATGTAGCCGGCGAGCAGATAGGTCGAGGCCGTGAGAATGCCGATCCAGATATAGGCGATCATCGGCCCCTGGAAGGTGACGAGCTCTTTCACCAGGGTCGGTGCGTCGTTGAAGTAGAGCACCCAGGCGCCACCGGTCCACCAGGCGATCATGAGCCAGATCGAATGCTTGAGCACGATCTCGGAGATCCGCTCGAGCTTCAGCGGGTCGGACGATTTGTCCTTCTTCATCCGCTCGCGCCGGTCACCTTCGATCAGACGCTCGACGGCATAGAACAGGTCGGTCCACACCGTCTGCGGACAGAGATAGCCGCACCAGATGCGGCCGCCGACCGAGTTCATCAGGAACAACGCCACCGCGGCCACGATCAGCAGGCCGGTGAAGTAGTAGACCTCCTGCGGCCACAGCTCGATGAAGAAGAAGTAGAAGCGGCTATTGGGAAGATCGATCAGCACCGCCTGGCTGGGGGCGCCGAGGCCGCGGTTCCAGCGCACGAACGGCAGGAAATAATAGACGCCGAGGCAGATCGCCATCAGGCTCCATTTGATCCGGCGGAACGTGCCGGAGACGCTCTGGGGATAGACCTTCTTGTGGGCTGCGTAGAGCGGCCCGTTGTCGTCCACAGGCTTGAGTTCGTTCGGGTTGACGGTCTTGTTCATCGCTTGGAACTTCTCGAAGAGGTGCGATTAAACCTAGACCCGACATCGCCGCGTCAGTTGATCCAGCTCAAACGGGGGCACTTTTGTTCACCCCCGTCTGAACCCTTTTGCCACGGATCCGCTATTTTCCACCGCCTAGCGAGTGGACGTAGACCGCCATCGCCTTGATGGTGGCGGGATCGAGCCGCCCTTCCCAGGCCGGCATGACGCCGGCACGTCCCTGGCTGATGGTCTCGATCAGAGCCGCTTCGTCGGAGCCGTAGAGCCAGATCTTGTCGGTCAGGTTCGGTGCGCCCATCTCCTGGTTGCCCTTGCCGCCGTCGCCGTGGCAGGCGACGCAATTCTCCGCGAAGATCTTCTCGCCCTTGGCGGCATCGAAGCCGTTGCGGGTCGGAAGGCCCGACAGCGACCGCACGTAATTGGCGACCGTGACGATCTCGTCGGGCTTCAGCACGCCGTCCTTGCCGAAGGCGAGCATCTGGCCCTCATGGGTCTTGGTATGACCGGAGCGCGCGCCGAACTGGATGGTCTGCATGATCTGGTCGAGCGTGCCGCCCCACAGCCAGTCGTCGTCGTTCAGGTTCGGATAGCCCTTGGCGCCGGCGGCGCCAGTGCCGTGGCAGGGCGCGCAATTGTCGCCGAACACGGTTTTGCCCTTGGCGCGGGCGAGCGCCAGCAAGGCCGGGTCCTTCTCGATGTCGGCGAGCGAGGCCGCGCCCAGCGCCACCATCTTGTCACCGCGGATCTTCTCGAGGTTGGCAAGCTCGACCGCGACGTCGGCGCGCGAGGAGTAGCCGAACATGCCCGTGGTGTTGCTGGAGATCAGCGGCCAGGCCGGATAGACGATCCAGTAGCCGATCGCCCAGACGATGGTGAGGTAGAAGCAGATCACCCACCAGCGTGGCAGCGGCGTGTTGAGCTCCTTGATGCCGTCCCACTCATGTCCGGTCGTGGACTTGCCGGAGACGGAATCGATGTCGCTATGATGGTCGGTCATGGTCTCTCACTCCTCCCGCAACGGCAGGTGCGCTGCTTCATCGAAAACAGCCTTGTTACGGGGCCAAAATGCGTAGGCGATGATCGCGAGAAAGATCGCGACGAACACCGGCGTCCAGATCGTCGTCACGAGCTCGGACGCTAGATTATGGACTGACAGGATAGCTTTCATCGTTCATGCCTTCTCAGCGAAGATTGGCTTTCTCGTTGTAGATCTTGAAGTCGACCAGCGTGCCGAGCATCTGCAGGTACGCGATCAGCGCGTCCATCTCGGTCGGCGTGCCGGTCTTGCCGTCGAAATTGCGCACGGCGGCCTTGGCGTAGCGCTTGTTGAAGGCGTCGGCGCCGGCATTCTCCGGATCGGCCTGGGCCTTCAGATCGGCGCTGGCGCTCGCGATCTGGTCGTCCGTGTAGGGCACACCGACGGTCCTGAGCGTGCGCATGTGGTCGGCGATCGTGTCCGGATCGACCTCGCTGTGGCTGAGGAACGAATAGCCCGGCATCACCGACTGCGGCACGATCGCACGCGGGTTGGTCAGATGGGTGACGTGCCAGTCGTCGGAATATTTGGCGCCGACGCGGGCGAGATCCGGACCGGTGCGCTTGGAGCCCCACTGGAACGGGTGGTCGAACATGCTCTCGGCGGCGAGCGAGAAGTGGCCGTAGCGCTCGACCTCGTCGCGCAGGGGGCGGACCATCTGCGAGTGGCAGAGATAGCAGCCCTCGCGGACGTAGACGTTGCGGCCCGCCAGCTCCAGCGGCGTGTAGGGCCTGACCCCGTCGACCTTCTCGATCGTGCTCTTGAGGTAGAACAGCGGGGTGATCTCGACGAGACCGCCGATCGCGATCACCAGCAGGATGCCGACGATCAGGATGATCGAGTTCTTTTCGAAGATTTGGTGGCGTGTCCAGAACGACATGGTGGAACTCCTCATTCCGCCGGCTGAAGAGCGACGGGCATCTGGACTTCCTGTTCGCCGACACGAACGGTCATCCAGAGGTTATAGGCCATGATCAACGAGCCGATCAGGAACAGCCCGCCGCCGGCGGCGCGGATGATGTAGAAGGGATGCATCGCCTCGACGGTCTCGATGAAGGAATATTCGAGGAAGCCGAGCGAGGTGTAGGCGCGCCACATCAGGCCCTGGAGGATGCCGGACACCCACATCGCCGAGATGTAGAGGACGATGCCGAGGGTCGCGACCCAGAAGTGCCAATTGACGAGCTTCAGGCTGTAGAGCCCCTTGCGATTCCAGGCCCACGGCACCAGGCAGTAAAGCGCGCCGAAGGAGACGAAGCCGACCCAGCCGAGCGCGCCGGAGTGCACGTGGCCGATGGTCCAGTCGGTGTAGTGGCTGAGCGAGTTGACCACCTTGATCGACATCATCGGGCCCTCGAAGGTCGACATGCCGTAGAAGGCGACGGAGACCACGAGCATGCGCAGCACGGGATCGGTGCGCAGCTTGTCCCAGGCACCCGACAGCGTCATCAGGCCGTTGATCATGCCGCCCCAGGAGGGCATCCACAGCATGATCGAGAAGGTCATGCCGAGCGTCTGCGTCCAGTCCGGCAGCGCCGTGTAGTGCAGATGGTGCGGGCCGGCCCAGATGTAGAGGAAGATCAGCGCCCAGAAGTGGATGATCGACAGCCGGTAGGAATAGATCGGCCGCTCGGCGCGCTTCGGGATGAAGTAGTACATGATGGCGAGGAAGCCGGCGGTCAGGAAGAAGCCGACCGCGTTGTGGCCGTACCACCACTGGAACATGGCGTCCTGGATGCCGCCCCAGGCGACGTAGGACTTCGAGCCGAACACCGAGACGGGAAGCGCCGGGTTGTTGCCGAGATGCAGGACCGCGATCGTCACGATGAAGGCGAGATAGAACCAGTTCGCGACGAAGATGTGCGGCTCCTTGCGCTTGATGACGGTGGCAAGGAAGACGAGCAGATAGACGACCCAGACGATGGTCAGCCACAAATCGGCATACCATTCCGGCTCGGCATATTCCTTCGACTGGGTGACGCCGAGCAGATAGCCGGTGCCGGCGATCAGAATGAAGAAATTGTAGCCCACCACGACGAACCACGGCGCGAGATCGCCGGCGAGGCGCGCGCGGCAGGACTTCTGCACCACGTAGAAGGAGGTCGCGATCAGCACGTTGCCGCCGAAGGCGAAGATCACCGCGGAGGTGTGCAGCGGCCGCAGGCGGCCGAAGCTGGTCCAGGGCAGATCGAAGTTCAGTGCGGGCCAGGCCAGTTGCGAGGCGATGAGGAGGCCGACGAGGAAGCCGGCAATGCCCCAGAACATCGCCATGAAGGAGGAGAATTTGATCGGGCCCATGTTGTAGTTGGGGCGCCCGTTGATCTCCGCCGGCGGCAGCGCCGCCGGACGGTCGAGGTAGCGGTTGACGATGACGAAGACCGCAGCAAGGCTCGCCGCCGCGCTGAGCGCGGCATGGAAGGCGAAGGGCGCATCGAGCGCCTTGGCCGAGGCGATCACGCAGAGGAAGGCGGTGACTGCGAACACGACAGCCAGGCCGCTTTCACCGATGGTCATGGATTTGGAAATGGAGGGCTGGCTCATGCGGATTCTCTCTGAAAGAACACAGCGCCAGAAACCACATCCACCCTCACCGGGAATTGATTGAAATCAAGACAGGCATTTAAGTTCTTCGTAGCCGGCGACGATCCTGTTGGTTTCTTCCAGACTTCTGCGCAGCCGGTTACGGTTCCCCTTGCGAGGGGCAGCGACGACCGTGCAGCAAGCTCATTTGGGTGGGGCGGCTCCGCATCGGACGTTTTTCCGCGGAAGGAGCCCCTCATTCGGCGCCATCGCCGGAGCTTCGCTCCGGCGCGACGTACAAAAGGGGAGCAGCCTCCGTAAAATCACGGAGGCGATAACGGATTCCGATCAGGCGTATTCCGTCAGTCGCGCGCCGTCGCCTTGAGCGCCGCGATGACGTCCTCGCGGGCGATGATTCCGACCAGCTTCTGCGCACCGTCGAGCACGATGATGCTCCTGATACGGTGCTCCACCATGATCTGGAGCACGCGCGTCAGTCGCGTGTCGGGGCTGACATAGATGAACTCGGGCGTCATGACATCGCCGATCTTGCGGCTCATCAGGTCGTGATAGCGGGGCAGCATCTGGCTCGGCGTGAAGGCGAAGCACTTCAGGATGTCGAATTTGGTGACGATGCCGACCACCTGCCCGTCGTCCTCGACCGGATAGGAGTTGAAATCATCGGTCTCGAACATCTCGCTGAGCTCGAGCAGGTCACGGTCGCGCTGCACCGCCTTGACGTTGCGCGTCATGTAGCCGTCGACCGTCTGTTCAAGAAATCTGTACACGGCGCGTCCTCCTCGATTCGATTCCGGCCGGCCGTCAGTGCGACAGCAGCACGCTGCGGGCGGTCTGCGTGACCAGATATTGGGTGACGCCTCCCAGGATCAGTTCACGAAACCTCGAATGGCCATAGGCGCCCGCAACGATCAGGCCGGCATCGACGTCGCCGGCGACTTTCTCCAATTGTGCGGCGGCGGTTTCGTTCCGGGTGCCTTCGTAGATGCGCGCGGTCGCGGTGACGCCGTGGCGGGCGAGCCAGGCGGCAACGTCGGTGACGCCGGCCATCACGACCGAACGGTCGTCGTCGCGCTCCGGAATTGTGGTGATGGTGACGTCCCTCGCCTTGCGCAGCATCGGCAGCGCGTCGGACACCGCCCGCCGGGCCTCCGGCGTGTCCTTCCACGCCACCAGCACGCTGCGCAGGTCGAGCCAGTTGGCCCGGTCGGGGACGACGAGAAGCGGACGGCCGGCCTGCATCACCAGGTCCTTGGGGCTCGCGAGCGCGAACGCATCGGAGAAGGCCGGGCTCTGCCCGCCGCTGACCACGATGTCGGCGCAGCGCGCCTGCGCCAGGACGAATCGCGCCGGAAAGTCCATGGCGCTGCGCCACTCCGCATGACCGCCGCGATTCTTGGTGGCGGCGCGGAATTGCGCCTCGAGGCCAGCCAGTCTCCGCTTGACCGAAGCTTCGCCCTCGTCGATCAGTGCTTGCGCCTCGGCGCCGTCGGTGAAATAGAGCGGCGGCGCGAACTGGGCCGCGGCGACCCCGACGATGGCTGCCTCGAATCGCTCGGCGAGCTCGCCCGCGACCTGAAGACGCGCTTCGTTGGGCTGGTCGAGCGCCAGGCTGACCATCACCGTCGCGTATGTCATCGGAATTCTCCAGTGCAAAAACTTTGGTGAAAGTTACGCCCGCTTCCGGACATCGGGATGAGATAGATCAAGGAGGGCGCCGGCGCCCGACTTGCCGTCAATCGGCAAGCCGACAGAACTTGCCTCCAGCCCGGCCTTAGGCGACATTAGGGGAGCGGTAACCGCGTCCGGAGCCGCCGCATCAGGATGAGGAGCATCATTTGTCGCCGACCCGCGTAACGCACTCGCAGGACGACGGCCGGGGCGAACGTTTTCTCGTTCGGATCGAAGGGTTTGGCGTCGGCACCTGGGATCTCGACCTCGCCACACGGGAATTGGACTGGTCCGAGACCGCCAGGGCTCTGCTCGGGGTCGAACTGGACCAGCCGGCGAGCTACGACCTCTTTCTGTCGCGGCTTCAACCGACGGACAGAGAACGGGTCGAAAGCGCGATCAAGCGCGTTTCCGAGCGTGGCGGCAGCTTCGACGTGTCGTTCAAGGTCGCGAATGCCTCGGGCAGCGGGCAATGGATCCGCGCCCGGGCCGGACTCATTCGGGACGAAGCCGGCGCCGCGCGTCATCTCAGCGGCATCTTTCTCGACATCGACGAGGAAAAGCAGGTCGAGGAGGCGCTGCGCACGCGCGAGACCCACCTCCGCTCGATCCTCCAGACCATTCCCGACGCCATGATCGTCATCGACGGCCACGGCATCATGCAGCTCTTCAGTACGGCCGCGGAGCGCCTGTTCGGCTGGTCCGAGCACGAGGCGATCGGCAAAAACGTCAGCATCCTGATGCCGGAGCCCGATCGCACCCGCCACGACGGCTACATCGCCCGCTACCGCTCCACCAACGATCCGCACATCATCGGCATCGGCCGCATCGTGACCGGCAAGCGCCGCGACGGCACGACCTTTCCGATGCACCTGTCGATCGGCGAGATGGAATCCGCCGGCGAGCCCTATTTCACCGGATTCGTCCGCGACCTCACCGAGCACCAGCAGACCCAGGCCCGGCTCCAGGAATTGCAATCCGAGCTGGTCCACGTCTCGCGATTGACCGCGATGGGCGAAATGGCCTCCGCGCTCGCCCACGAGCTCAACCAGCCGCTGGCCGCGATCAGCAACTACATGAAGGGATCGCGGCGGCTGCTCGCCGGCAGCACCGACGTGAACACGCCGAAGATCGAAAGCGCGCTGGATCGCGCGGCGGAGCAGGCCTTGCGCGCCGGCCAGATCATCCGGCGCCTGCGCGACTTCGTCTCCCGCGGCGAGTCGGAGAAGCGGGTCGAGAGCCTGTCCAAGCTGATCGAGGAGGCCGGCGCGCTCGGGCTCGCCGGCGCGCGCGAGCAGAGCGTGCAGCTCCGCTTCAGCCTCGATCCCGACGCCGATCTCGTCCTCGCCGACCGGGTGCAGATCCAGCAGGTGCTGGTCAATCTGTTCCGCAATGCACTGGAGGCGATGGCGCAATCGCCGCGCCGCGAGCTCGTCGTCGCCAACGCCTGTGTCGCCGACGACATGATCGAGGTGGAGGTCTCGGACACCGGTTCCGGCTTCCAGGGCGACGTCATGCCAAACCTGTTTCAGACCTTCTTCACCACCAAGGAAACCGGCATGGGCGTGGGATTGTCCATCAGCCGCTCGATCATCGAGGCTCACGGCGGTCGCATGTGGGCCGAGAGCAATGCATCGGGCGGCGCGACCTTCCGCTTCACCCTGCCGGCGACCGCCGAGAACTGACTGACGAGAACCGATTCATGACCACCAAGGGACATATCTACGTCATCGACGACGATGCGGCGATGCGGGATTCGCTGAACTTCCTGCTGGATTCCGCCGGCTTCGGCGTCACGCTGTTCGACAATGCGCAGAGCTTCATCGACGCCCTGCCCGGCCTCGCCTTCGGCTGCGTCGTCTCCGACGTGCGCATGCCGGGACTCGACGGGATCGAGCTGCTCAAGCGGATGAAGGCGCAGCAAAGCCCGTTTCCGATCCTGATCATGACCGGTCACGGCGACGTGCCCCTCGCGGTCGAGGCGATGAAGCTGGGGGCCGTCGATTTCCTGGAAAAGCCGTTCGAGGACGACCGCCTCACCACCATGATCGAATCGGCGATCCGCCAGGCCGAGCCCGCCGCCAAGAGCGAGGCCGTCACGCAGGACATCGCCGCCCGCGTCACCTCCTTGAGCCCCCGGGAACGCCAGGTCATGGAAGGGCTGATCGCGGGCCTGTCCAACAAGCTGATCGCCCGCGAATACGACATCAGCCCGCGCACCATCGAGGTCTACCGCGCCAACGTCATGACCAAGATGCAAGCCAACAGCCTGTCGGAACTGGTCCGCCTCGCAATGCGAGCCGGCATGCTCAACGACTGAGAACGAGCCGGATTGAGGCAAGTCAAGGCTACTTCCCGGCGCCGTGCTAGCCAAGGAGCATGATCGAGGTCGGTTCACATTATGAGCGGCCGTCGTCCTCATCGCTCCCCATTGTCTACGTGGTCGACGATGATGCCGCCGTCCTGGGCTCTCTGCGTTTCCTGCTGGAAACCGACGGCTTTGCCGTGCGGACCTTCAGGAGCGGCACTGCGTTGCTCAACGCCGGCGGTTCGCGCGGGGCGGACTGCTACGTGATCGACTACAAGATGCCGGACATCAACGGCATCGAGCTGGCAGGCCGCCTGCGCGAGGCCGACGACAGCACGCCCGTGATCCTGATTACCGGCTATCCGGACGAGAACATTTCGACCCGGGCGGCAGCTGCGGGCGTCAAAGACGTGGTTTTGAAGCCGCTTCTCGACGAAAACCTGGTCAAGCGCATCCGCCGCGCCATTCAGGACAGCCCCCGCGCGTGACCTACGGGATTCTACGTAGGTAGACCCCCTTAAGATATCGCTCGAAATTTTCGAAGCCCCCGATACCGCGTACCAAAGCGTCATCACAACGGAGATGGCGCAGATGCTCACCCAGACCCTCAACACCCAGGCGATCAACACCCAGATTGTTGGCAAGATCGCCCCCGCCCATCCCGTCACCGACCAGTTCGGCGCCATCACCGGCCATGTCGGCCTCGTCGCCACCGAGTTCTCCTACCGCAAGGACGAGGAAATCTACGGCGAAGACGAGCCGGCCGAATATGTCTACCAGGTCGTGACCGGCGCAGTGAGCAGCTACAAGCTCCTGTCCGACGGCCGCCGCCAGATCGGCGCCTTCCATCTTCCCGGCGACGTGTTCGGCCTCGAATCCGGCCCCGCTCACCGCCTTGCTGCCGAAGCCATCATCGACACCACCGTGCGCCTCGTGAAGCGCGCCAGCCTCGAGAAGGCCGCAGGCACCGACGTCCAGGTCGCCCGCAAGCTCTGGGCGATGACCGCCTCCGAGCTGCGTCATGCCGAGGACCACATGCTGCTGCTGGGCCGCAAGACCGCGATGGAGCGCGTTGCGACCTTCCTGCTCGAAATGGACCGCCGCCTCGCCGTTGCCGGCATGATGGCACTGCCGATGTGCCGCCGTGACATCGGCGACTATCTCGGCCTCACCCTCGAAACCGTGTCGCGCGCGCTGTCGCAGCTTCACGCCCAGGGCATTCTGGGCTTCTCCGGCGCCCGCCAGATCGTGCTGCGCAACCGCCAGCGCCTGCAACATCTCGACGCCTGATCTTCGCTATTCTTCCTCCTCCCTACCCACTTGGCCGGCCGAACGCGTTTCGGCCGGCCATTTTCTTTGGCTGGCGAATCATGCCGTGCGCCGCGTCTCCGGCATCACGAAAAGAACCAGCAGGAGCCCGGTCGCGGCAACGCCGGACAGCCCGATGAAGGCGGTCGCATTGCCGAACTTGTCGCTGACATAGCCTCCGAGCGCGGTGCTTAAGGATGCGCCGATGCCGGTCGCGGTGCCGACGATGCCCTGTGCCAGGTTGAAATGGCCGCTGCCGAAGGCGACATCGGCGACGATCAGCGGAATCATCACCGCGAACACCGCCGCCGTGAGGCCGTCGAACACCTGCACCGCGACCAGCAGATACGGATCGCGCACGGTCGCAAACAGCAGGCCGCGAATCGTCAGCGCGCCGAATCCGATCAGTAGCAGCGGCCGCCGGCCCCACGCTTGCGCCTTGCGCCCGACCGTCGGCGACAGCAGCGCCACGATCGCCTGCGGGACGACGATGCAAAAGGCGACGAGCACCGTCGCCCATTGGGCGGACCGCGCCGTCACCGCGCTCGCCATCAGTGGCATCATCGCGGCGTTCGCGAGCTGCAACAGCAGCACGCTGAGGGCGAAGATGATGAGCGGCCGCTGCCGGATCAGGTGCCAGATATTGGTGTCGCCACGCTCGGCCGCCTCGCGCGGCATCTCACCGTGACAGCGCGCAATGTCGACCTCGTGCTCGCGGATGCGCGAGAGCGCGATCAGGGTCGGAATCACGAGCAGGAAGGTGACCAGGAACACCGCGCGGCTCGACAGGAGATAACCGACGGTGCCCATCACCGCCGCGGCAACGCCGCTCCCGAGCGAGGCAAAGCGCGCGTTGCGGCCGAGCCGCTCGCCGATCGCGAGCGGGCCAACGAGGCCAAGGCTGATCGCCGCAATCGCCGGCCCCAGCACGCAGCTCGCCGCCGCGTGCAAGGTAGCCGCGGCCACCACCACGGGAAAGATCGGCATCGCGGCATAGGCCAGCGCGCAAGCGCCGATGGTCGCGATTGCGAGGGCGGCGACCAGTCGCTCCGATTTCGCGGCATCGATGATCGCCCCGCCGGGCATCTGCCCGATCAACGCGACGATGCCGCCGATCGACAGCACGAGGCCGATCTCGACCTGGGTCCATTTCTGGGTCGTCAGATAGACCGCGATGAAGGGACCGAATCCGGTCTGCACGTCGGCGAGGAAGAAGATGAACCAGTCGAGACCGCGCAGGCTCTGGCGCGACGGCGCAGGAATGCCCGCGGCCGTTGGCGCGGCGACGTAGTCCTGCTCGGCGCGGCCGTCACGATCTGCATGGTTCGGCTTCCTCGACAACAGCACAGGCGGTCAGCCCTCCCGGCACCTCACTGGATCGCTTGCAGCGGTTGAAGGCTGCCGGACGCGCCGAGCACGACGATCGGCGTGTCTTCCTTGTATTCCGGCGCGGCTGCGACCTGCGCCTTGGTCAATTCCAGCGTGATGCTGTCCTTCTTGTTGACAATCTTGCCGAAGCGCAATGCGTTCCAGTCCACCACGATCTTGCGGCTGCCGACACCGAGAAACCCGCCGAAATCGATGGCCGCGGCGCGGACATGGCCGCCGCGATCGACGATGACGTCGACGATGCGGCCCATGTCCTCATCCGCGGCGCTGCGTACGTCGCGGCCGAGCACGCCATGGGCTTCGCTCGCGCCGATGATGGTCACAGACGGCGGCGGCGCGGCGTCCTTCGGCGTGACCGGGACGGCCGAGGTCGGCGACGGTGCCGTCGGCGCTTTCGCCTCGCTCGGCCCTGCAGGCGGCTCATCTGCGGCGCGCGATGTGGTCACCGCCAGGCCCGCGACGATGGCTATGCCAAGGATCAACGCTCCGATCGCACGCATGACACTCTCCCTGCGCGCCGCTAGCGCGCCAGCACGATCGAGACCTGGATCTGGCCGCGCGTGCGCAAGACTTCCAGTGCCACGTCGTCGCCGTGTCGGCTGACACGAAGGTCGACGCTGGATCCGCCGAGCCTGAGATCGCGCAGGATCACCTCGTGGAGGAACGCCGGCAGATGCGGGTTGCGCAGGCGAATCTCGTTGCGCGCCACGTCGAACTCGATGCCGAGCGCCGCCTCCAGCAGCGTGAACGGCGTCGCGCTGGCCCAGGCCTGCGGCGCGCAGGCGACCGGATAGAGCGTCGGGCCGCGGCGCTTCTCGCGCCGGAAGCCGCAGAACAATTCGGGCAACCGGCGCAGGTCCATATAGGTGGCGGCGTCGAACAGCCCCTTGAAGACATGCGCGACCGAATGCTTGAGGCCATAGCGCGCGAGCCCGAGCGCGATCAGCGCGTTGTCGTGCGGCCAGATCGACCCGTCATGATAGGACATCGGGTTGTAGCGCACCTCACCGACGGCGACCGTGCGGATGCCCCAACCCGAGAAGAAATGCGGCCGCATCAAATCGGCGGCGACGAGGCGGGCACGGTCCTCGCGGATCATGCCGCTGAACAGCACCTGGCCGGCGTTCGATGTCCGCACCTTGCAGGGCCGCTTCTTGCCGTCGAGGGCGAGAGCGTAGCTGCTGAGCTCTTCGCACCAGAACGCCTCCTCGAAGCGCTCAGCCAGCGTCCTGGCTTCGGCCTCGAGCTTGCGCGCACGGTCGGGCTTGCCGAGCCTCAGCGCGCAACGCGCGGCGAGCTGCTTGGCGGCGTAGACATAGCCCTGGACTTCGGCGAGCGCGATATTGCCTTCGGCAAGCTGGCCGTCGGCATGGAAGATCGCGTCGTACGAGTCCTTCCAGCCCTGGTTGGCGAGCCCCTTCTCGGTCGCGCGCTGGTATTCGACGAAGCCGTCCTGGTCCGGATCTCCGGGACCGTCGATCCAGGCCAGCCCCGCCTCGATCGCCGGCCATAGCTCGATCAAGGTCTTCTCGTCGCCGGTCCGTTCGAAATAACTCCCGGCGAGCAGCACGAACAGCGCGGTCGAATCGACGCTGCCATAATATTGCGCGAACGGCACCTCGCGCAGCGCCGCCATCTCGCCGCCGCGCATCTCATGCAGGATCTTGCCGGGCGCGGCATCGGCGAGCGGATCCACCGCCTTGGCCTGGAAATGCGCAAGCCGGCGCAAGACGCCCTTGGCGACGCGCGGATCGACCCACAGCATCTGGAGGGCGGTGATCAGGCCATCTCGGCCGAACGTCGTCGAGTACCAGGGAATGCCGGCATAGGGATAACGCCCCTGCGGCGTCTCCGTCATCAGCATGTTGAGGTCGGCCATAGCCTGGCACAGCACCTCGTTGAAGATGTTGTTCGAGGTCTCGATGCTGGCGGCGCCCATCGTGGACCGGCGCATCTCGCGGCGATGGGCGAGCAGGCCCCTGAAGAAGCGTGCGGGCTTCTCCGCGACCGGCCGGTTGCAGGATACGGCGACGAACAGCGATTTGGACTCGTGCGGGTCCAGCTCGATCTGCCAGGTCGCGGCATTCACCGACAGCCGCGTCGGACGCGGGTCGAAATGCAGGCCCGTGGTGCGCTCGGTGTCGTCGAGGCCGCGATATTCGAACAGCACGTCGGTCGGCCCGAGCAATTTGCTCGTGCCGGCCCCGCGGCGCGGGCGGCGCTCGCCGCGGACCTCGAACAGATCGGCAAAGTCGTTGTCGAACAGCAGCGTCAGCTCGAAACTGGCCCGCCCGTCGCCGTGGTTCTGCACGCCGATGCGCTGATAGGCCGTGCCGCGCCACAGGAAGATCGTGCGCACGATGTGCAGCAGGTCCTTCTGGAAGACGAGGCGGCCCTGACGGTAGATGTCGGGATTGGTGAGATCGACGGTGAGCGACGAATTATCGTCGCGCAGGTTGGAGCCGAGCAGCAGCGGCTGGAGGTCGTCGAGCACGAGCTCCAGCCGCGCCAGATAGCGCGTGTCGTAGTGAAAGAGACCGTCCGGCCCGCCGGCGGAGGCGCCGATGTCGCCATGGCTGTCGAGCACGATGAAGGTGTCGTCGTGCTTCAGGGACCGCCGCGGCCGGGCGGACGGCCCGGTCATGGGAATGTAGAAAGGCTGTTCCGCAACCTGTTCGGAGGTGCGCGTCACGGAGACGAATTGGGCTACGGCTTCGGCCGACATGAGCTGCTCCCCTGCGCTTGTTTCGAAACGCAACCGACTCGAGAACGCGACTGTGGGTTTACGCGGCGGCTTGCGCGAGCCGGCTCATTTCCCGCGTGACCAGCTCACGATATGGCCCGTGGCCCTGCATCAGACGCTCCGGCGAGCCGTCCTCGATGATCTTACCATGCTTCAGCACCACCACGCGGTCGAAATTGCGCAGCGTCGCCAACCGGTGCGCGATCGCGATGACGGTCCGGCCGCGCATAAGGCGCGACAGCGCCTCGCGGATCGCTTCCTCGGACTCGCTGTCGAGTGCCGCAGTGGCCTCGTCCAGCAGCAGGATTGGCGCGTCCTTGAGGAAGGCACGCGCGATGGCGATGCGCTGGCGCTGGCCGCCGGACATCTTGACGCCGCGGTCGCCGACCATGGTGTCGAGACCATCGGGCAGGCTCTCGACGAAATCGCAGCGCGCCGCGATCGCCGCGCGCAGCACCTCGTCGTCGGTCGCGTTCGGGCGGCCGTAGCGGATGTTCTCGCGGATGGAGCGATGAAACAGCGAGATGTCCTGCGGCACGACGGAGATCGCCTCGCGCAGGCTGAGCTGCGTGACCATCGAAATGTCCTGGCCGTCGATGGTGATGTTGCCCTCGTCGGCATCGTAGAATCGCTGCAGCAGCGTGAACAGCGTGGACTTGCCGCCGCCGGACTGGCCGACCAGGCCGACGCGCTGGCCGGGCTGGAGCCGCAGGCTGAACCGCTCGAAGATCTTCTCAGCCCCGGGATAGCCGAAGGTGACGTTGTTGAACGCGATCGCCGCGCCGCTCTTCACCAGCGGCTCGGCGTCGGGGTGATCGCGCAGATCGTGCGGCACCAGCAGCGTGGCAATCGCCTCGGTCAGCCGCGCGACGTGCTGGGTGACGTCGACCAGCGCCACCGCGAGATCGCGCGTCGCATTGAGAATCGAAAGGCCGAGCGTGCAAACCAGCACCACGTCGCCGGTGGTCGCCTCGCCCTTCTGCCAGAGGGTGATGGCCCAGGCCATCAGCGCCACCGTCAACAGCACGGTCACGCCGGCATGCGTGAGCCGCAGTTTCTCCAGGTAACGCAGGCTGCGGCCGCGAGCGGTGAGCTCCCGGTTCACCGTGGCGTCGAACCGCTCGTGCTCGTGGCCGATGCCGCAGAAGGCCCGCACCAAGGGCATGTTGCTGATGACGTCAATCATCTCGCCGTCGACCACGGCGGCCTTGTCGGCGAAGTCGTCATGCAGCGGCTTGCCGGCGGCGGCGAGACGGAACATGGCAAGCACCATGCCGCCGGCAATCACGATCAGGCCAAGCGCCATGTAAGGACTGACGGTTCCAATCAAGGCGATTGCCGCAATTGTGGCAATGCAGGGCGGCAGCACGTTCCAGACCAACATGTTCTCGACCGTGAACACCGCGTTCGACGTCGCCGTGATGCGGCTCGTCAGCATCCCGGGCATCCGGTCCGAGAAGTAGCTCGGCGCGTGGCCGGTCAGATGACGAAATATGTCACGCCGTAAATCACCCGTGACGCGAACGAAGGTGAAGCTCGCCGTCCAGCTCGCGATACGCCAGAGGAAGTTGTCGGCGGTGATCAGCGACATGAGTAAAATGAATGCCAGCCATACGCCACCGCCTTGCGAAGGACCCGCAGACAAGGCGTCGACAAGGGATTTGACCCCATACTGGGTGCCTACGGAGCAGGCAACCGCTCCAACGACCGCGGTCAGGATCACCAGATGCGATGCCATTCGCATCCGAAGATAGCGCAAGACAAAGGCAAATGGCCTGCGCGCATATCCAGAAAGTTGATCCATATGGCTATCGCCCCGTTCTGCTGATCTTCATTTTGTTACTGATCGACTGAACATCGACCAGTTCGCCTCGGTTCCCGGGCAACGTCATCACGACATGCGGATGCGGGCGATCTGCGAAGATGTGATGGCAGCATCGCGACGAAACCGGACGTGTCTAATAAGTAACGTTCGGAGGAAGGAACTTCGCAAGTGCGGGAACGTTCCCTTGGCTGGCATTGCCGGTGCCGGCACGCGGGGGCTTTCTACGATCATGATCGCACAAAGGAGATGGTGAGATGCGCATCGCGCAGGTTGCTCCGTTGACGGAGGCTGTTCCACCCAAGCTGTATGGCGGCACCGAGCGGGTGGTGCATTGGTTGACGGAAGAACTGGTGGCCCTCGGGCACGACGTGACGCTTTTCGCCAGTGGCGACTCGCAGACCTCGGCCAAGCTGGATGCGTTGTGGCCGAAGGCGCTCCGTCTCGACGGTTCCGTGCGTGACCCCAATGCACTGCACATGGTGCTGCTGGAGCGTGTGCGGCAAAAATGTGACGACGAGGAGTTCGACTTCCTGCACTTCCATCTCGACTATTATCCGTGGTCGTTGTTCCACCGGCAGCCGACGCCGTTCCTGACCACGCTGCACGGCCGGCTCGACCTGCCGGAGCATCAGCCGGTGTTCAACACCTTCTCCAAGATGCCCGTCATCTCGATCTCCAATGCGCAGCGACGGCCGGTGCCGCAGGCGAACTGGGTGACGACGATCCATCACGGTCTTCCGGAGAATTTGCTGACGCCGAAGCCGGCGAAACAGGAATACCTCGCCGTGCTCGGCCGCATCGCGCCCGAGAAGGGCGTCGACCGCGCCATCAAGATCGCGACCCATTGCGGCATTCCGCTAAAGATCGCGGCCAAGGTCGATCGCGCCGATCAGGACTACTACGACGAGCTGATCCGGCCGATGATCGAGAACAATCCGCTGGTTGAGTTCATCGGTGAGATCAGCGATCACGAGAAGTCGGAATTCCTGAGCGGCGCGCTCGGCCTTCTGCTGCCGATCGACTGGCCGGAGCCGTTTGGTCTCGTGATGATCGAAGCCATGGCCTGCGGAACGCCGGTCGTTGCCTTCAACCGTGGCTCGGTGCCTGAAATCATCGACGAGGGGCTGACCGGCTTCATCGTCGAGGACGTGCTCAGCGCAGCCGGCGTCGTCGGCCGCCTCGCCCAACTCGACCGCACCGCGATCCGCAGGCAGTTCGAGACGCGTTTCACCGCGCGGCGGATGGCACTGGACTATCTCGCGGCCTACCGCAGCCTCGCCGAGGAAAAGGCGCCGCGGATCAAGCTGGTGAGCAGCGCGGAGTAATTGCCAAACCCTCAGCTGTCGTCCCGGACAGCGTCAGCGCAGATCCGGGACGCCCGCGCGAGCGCTTGCGCTCGTCGCGATAACCACAGGACGTTGTTTGGCGAAGACTCGGAGTGACCAGCTCGCGCCTAAACCTCTCCCTGGGGTTATGGGTCCCCGCCTTCGCGGGGATGACAGCGGGGTGTGACGCGCCCTCAGCGCGTCAACACGACCTCCCCTACCTCACCACCGCCCGCTTCGGCTCGACGATCTCGAACATCCTTGGGAATTCGTCCATCAGGCCCATAAGCTCGGCGAGCTTCATGGGGTTGCCCGACAGCTTCACCTTGCCGGCGGCGACCGCTTCCGGAAAGCTCGTCAACTTGGCGATCACCTCGTCGAGCGTTGCGCGCGCCAGCGTGAAGCTGGCATCGGCGCCCTCCGCCTGCACGCCCTCGGTATAGGTCAACGCGCAGTTCTCCAGATTGAGCACGAAGGTCTCGCCGGTATCCGAAAAGCTCCAGTTCAGCACGATGTGCTTGCCCTCGGCCTTGGGACCGTTGAGGCGGATGCCGAGCACGTCCCAGAGCTGGGAGGTGCGCAGCGCCGCCAGCGTCTCGCGCGGCATCGGCGGGCGCGCCGGCACCTTCGGCATGCCCTGGCGCAATTCCTGCGCGCCGAACAGATAGGCGTTGCGCCAGGTCGCGCTTTCGGCGGCGTAACCGAGCTGCTCCAGCGTGTCGGCCAGCAGACTGCGCGCCGCCGCATTGTCCGGCTCGGCGAAGACGAGATGGCCGAGCACTTGCGCGACGAAACGAAACTCGCCCTTGTCGAAATCGGCACGCGCCCGCGCGAGGATCGCATCCGCGCCGCCCATATACTCGACGTATTTCTTGCCCGACTCCACCGGCGGCAGCGGATCGAGATTGACCGGGTTGGCGTCGTACCAGCCGAGGTATTTCTGGTAGATCGCCTTCACGTTATGCCGGATGTGGCCGTAATAGCCGCGGCCGTGCCAGGCGCCCTCCAGGCTCTCCGGCAACTGGATCGTCTCGGCGATCTCGGCCGCGGTGAGGCCGTGATTCATCAGGCGGATGGTCTGGTCATGCGCGAATTTGTAGAGATCGCGCTGCTGCCGGATCATCGCGCCGATGCGCTCAGCTCCCCATACCGGCCAGTGATGCTGGCCGCACATCGCTTCCGCCTTACCGTCCCAGAGCTGCAAAGCCTCGTTGAGGTACTTCGACCAGGCCAGCGCGTCGCGCACGTCGGCACCGCGGAACGGCAGCAGATTATGGAAATTGTGCGTGCAGTTCTCGGCGAGGTTCAACACCCTGTAGCGCGGGATGAAGAAGTGCATCTCCGCCGGCGCTTCGCTGTTCGGGGCCATCTGGAATTCGAATTCGACGCCGTCGATGACGCGCCTGTCGCCGGTCGCCATGATCAAATCGGTCGGGCGCAGCAGCGCGACCGAGCCTGCCGCCATCGACTTGCCGAGCCCGCAATCGACCTGACCCCGCGGCCCCTTGGCGAGCAGCGGCCCGAACTGGTACTGCGCCCGCCGCAGCATCGCGGGGCCTGCGATGATGTTCTCGGACACCGCGTGCTCCATGAACAGGTTCGGCGCGATGATCGGCACACGGCCGGTGGCGAGCGCGTCCTCCTCCAGCACGCCGCGCGCGCCGCCCCAGTGGTCGGTGTGGGTGTGGGTGAACATGACGGCGGCGACCGGCTTCAGGCCGCGATGCCTAAAGTAGAGATCGAGCGCGGCCCGTGCCCCCTCGATCGAGGTCAGCGTGTCGACGACGATGACGCCGCTGTCGCCCTCGATCAGCGTCATGTTGGCGATGTCGAGCCCGCGCACCTGGTAGACACCGGGCACGACCTCGAACAGGCCGTGCTGCATGTTGAGACGCGACTGCCGCCACAGGCTCGGATTGACCGTGGGCGGCGCCTGTTCGTCCGCCAGGAAGCCATAGGGCGCAAGGCTCCAGACCGTCCGCCCCTGCGGGTTCGTGATCGCCGCATCCTCGATCGTGCCAAGGAAGCCGCGCGCGGCATCGTCGAAATCCCGCGTGTCGGAAAACGGCAGCGCGGTGAGCATCGCCGCTTGCTGCGTGATGACGGACGCGCTCGCGTCCTTCGGCTCGCTGCTGGGTTCAGTCATGCTCGCTCCTCCCGGGACGGTGTTCTCTTCCCTTCTCCCCTTGTGGGAGAAGGTGGTGCGGGGCGCCGGATGAGGGGTTCTTTCCATTGGCAAGACTGGTCGTGAGGAGAGAGCCCCCTCACCCGGCTTCGCTTCGTGAAGCCACCCTCTCCCACAAGGGGCGCGTCCATCGCTCGCGCCGCTACATCCCCAGCAAGCGCGGCAGCCACAGCGACAGGCCGGGCCAATACGTCACCACCACCAGGAATCCCAGCATCGTCAGCAGCCATGGCCACACCGCGACGGTGAGCTCGGTGATGCCCATCTTGGCGATGCCCGAGGCGACGTAGAGGTTGAGGCCGACAGGCGGATGGCACAGGCCGACCTCCATGTTGACCGTCATCAGGATGCCGAAATGGATCGGATCGATGCCGAGCTTGATCGCGACCGGAAACAGGATCGGGGCCATGATCAGGATGATCGAGGATGGCTCCATCACGTTGCCGGCCAGCAGCAGCAGCAGGTTGACGAGGAGCAGGAAGCCGATCCACCCCAAGCCCTGGTCGATCATCCATTGCGCCAGCGCTTGCGGCACGTTCTCGTAGGTCATCAGGAACGAGAACAAGACGGCGTTGGTGATGATGTAGAGCAGCATCGCCGACAGATTTGCCGACGACAGCAGCACCCGCGGCACGTCGCTCAGTTTCAGGTCCTTGTAGATGAACACCGCGACGATGAAGGCGTAGACCGCACTGACGGCGGCAGCTTCGGTCGGGGTGAACAGGCCGCTGTAGATGCCGCCGATCACGATCACGATCAGCAGGATGCCCCAGATCGACTTGCGGAAGGCATCGAAGCGCTCGAACAACGTTGCCTTGCGCATCCGCGGATAGTCGTTGCGCCAGGCCCGATAAAATGTCGTGGCGCCGAGCAGCGTGGCCAGGACCAATCCCGGGATGATGCCGGCGATGAAGAGCTTGCCGACCGAGCTGTTGGTGGAGACGGCGTAGAGCACCATCGGGATCGACGGCGGGATGAGAATGCCGAGCGAGCCCGACGTCGTGATCACGCCCGCGCCGAACCTCTTCGGAAAGCCTTGTGCGACCATCGCCGGCAGGATCACCGAGCCGATCGCCACCACGGTCGCCGGCGAGGAGCCGGAAATCGCGGCGAACAGCGCACAGGCCACCACCCCCGACAGCGCGAGACCGCCGTACCAATGGCCGACCAGCGAGGTCGCGAAGGTGATCATCCGCCGCGCCACCCCGCCATGAGTCAGGAAGTTGCCGGCGAGGATGAAGAACGGGATCGCCATGATCTCGAAGTTCTCGATGCCGGTGAACAGCTTCAGAGCCACCGATTCCGTTCGCACGTCGGTCAGCGTGAACATGAAGCTGAGCACGGTGAGACCAAGCGCGATCGAGATCGGCATGCCCGTCAACATCAGCGAGAGCAGCAGTGCGAACACGATGAAGACGCGCAAGCCCTGCGGCAGCGTGATGAGGTGAGCCGAATGAGCGAAGCAGATGGCGACGATCAGCACCGGCAGCAGCATCAGAATCCAGCCGAGCGGGCTGCGCTCGTCCCGGACGACCTGGCTGGGCGTGACCGGGGCCGGATGCACCGGGTCCACCTCCACGCCCTCGACGCCGGCCATGTCGTGATGCGGCAGCTCTCCGGTGCGATGGAACGACCAGGCGACCTGCAGGAAGCGGAAGCACATCAGGCCGGAGCCGATCGGGATGGTGAGATACACCATCCACATCGGTGCTTCCAAATCGTTGGACTGCTGGCCGGTCTGCCACATCTGCCCGACGAACGCGGCGCCGAAATAGGCGACGATGGCGGTGAAGAGAGCACCGCACAACAGCCCGAAGGTGATGACGCGCCGGCGCGATCCGCCGGGCAGGATGTTGACGAGCACGTCGACGCCGACATGGATTCCGGTCCGCACGCCGTAGGCGGCGCCGAATTTCGCCATCCAGATGAACATGTAGATGCAGAGTTCCTGCGCCCAGGACAAATCGAGCGCGGCAAGCCAGACGAACGCCGCGCGCGCCGGGACGGCGAGGAAGGAAAGATTACGGGCTTCCGCCCATTTGGCGATGTCGATCGACAGGCCGGCGCCGTAGCGGTGCAGCACGGCGACGAAGATGAGCGACGTCGCAGCCGCGATCATCGTCGCGATCAGCCATTCCTCGAGATGATCGAGCACACGATTCAGCACACGCAGCAACTTCGTCCCCCCAGCATTGGCTCGTCCATTCAAGAGCGAAACGGCCGGGAGTGCGATCACGCCCGACCGTTGCCGTTGCTCTCGTCAGGGCGCGGCCGTCAGTTCATCTTGACGTCGAGTTCCTTGGCGACGAGATCGAGCACTTCCTGCCCGACTCGGCCCTTTGCCCATTTATACGTCGGCTGCATCGCTTCCTGCCATGCCTTGCGATCCGCGTCAGTCAGATAATGCAGCGTGGTCTTGCCCGTCTTCTTGATCTCGGCCAGCGCGTCCTCGTTTTCCTGCCGCGCGATCGAGTTGGTGTAGTCGGTCGCGTCCGCCATCGCCTTGTCGAGTTGGGTGCGGATGTCGGGCGGCAGGCCCGACCAGAACTTCGCATTGACGATGACGGCATATTGCAGATGGGCGTGATAGGACACGGTGATGTCCTTCTGCACCTCGTAGAATTTCTGCGTCAGATAGTTGGAAGCGGTGTTCTCGCAGCCGTCGACCACGCCGGTCTGGAGCGCTTGGTAGACTTCGGAGAACGCCATGATCTGTGGGATCGTCCCGAGCAGGCGGAAATACTGGTCCGCGACCTTCGATCCGGAGATGCGGACCTTCAAGCCCTGAAAATCGGTCGGCTTCACCAGAGGACGGTTGGCGGAGAGCATGTGGAAGCCGTTGTCCCAATAAGCCAGCCCGGTGATGCCCTTGGCCTCGAGCTTCTGGAACAGCCACTTGCCGACCGTGCCCTTCATCGCGTTGGAATAGGTCGCATCGTCCTTGAACAGCCAGGGCAAGTCGAGCGCCTCGAACTCCTTGATGCCGAGCGGCGCGAATTTCGCGGTCGAGGGCGCGAGCATCTGCACCGAGCCGAGCTGCAGCGCCTCGATCTCCTCCTTGTCCTTGTAGAGCGTGGAGTTCGGGTAGATTTCGACCTTGACCTTGCCGTCGGTATATTTCTCGGCGAGCTCCTTGAACTTCAGCGCGCCCTTCCCCTTCGGGGTGTCGTTGGCGACGACGTGGCTGAACTTGATGACGATTGGAGTTTGGGCCTGCGCAGCGGCAGGGGCCAGAATCAGCGCAGCCGCCGCGACCGCAAGAAGCAGTTTACGCATGAAGCCTCCCTAACAACCCCAGACAAGCCGGGTGCTTTTTGTTTTGCAGGTCAGTAGTGGCAGCAATCCGCAGGCCGAACAACTAGACCTAAGCCCAATTTGCCGCAGCCAAGCTATCTTGACGAGCGCTGTCTACGCAACCCGGCAGTTGCTTCCGTGGTTGGGAACGAGCCCTTATGTCGCATTGCGGCAGTGCATCAGCTCTTCCGCTGCACAACCATGAAGAGGCGGCGGAACGGAAACAGGGTCTGCCCCGCCGCATTCTTCGGATAGGCCTTCGCAACCCGCGCGCCATAGGCAGCTTCAAATGCGATCTTCTCCTCGCCTGCGAGCACGTCGAGATAGCGCGTCAGCCAGGTCCCCTTGGTCCATTCCTTGACGGGGTTCTCGCCTTCGAGGACCTGCAGATATTCGGTCTCCCAGATGTCGATGCTGGCCGACATCGGCGCAAGAAGATCGTGATAGAAAGCCGGCCCCTCCACCGGCGGCGGCGTCACGAGATGCTCGACCTTGGATCGCCACGGACCATCGAGCGCGGTCTCACCGATCAGCACATGCGACGGCGCCAGAAAGTTGCGCGGCATCTGCACCGCAAGCATGCCGCCGGGCTTCACCTTCGCCATGACCGATGGAAACAGCGCCTTATGATCGGGCAGCCAGTGCAGTGCGGCATTGGAATAGACCAAATCATATTGCTTCGCCGGACTCCAATGCCCAAGGTCTTCATGCGACCATTCCACGTCCGGCGCCGCCTTGCGGCCGGCGGCAACCATCTCGGCCGAGCCCTCGACGCCGGTCACGCTCGCCTCTGGCCAGCGCTCCCTGATCAGTTTCGTCACGTTGCCGGCGCCCGCGCCGAGATCGACAATCTCGCGCGGGCCAAAATCCGGAATCCGCATCAAGAGGTCTACGGCGGGCCGGAGCCGGTGGCCGGAGAATTTCAGATATTGCTGCGGATCCCAGACCATCGCTCAACGCCTTTTTCTTTTTCGTGTTTCCTTCAACGTCGCTCTTGGTTACCACTGCTCGTCCCGCTCAGGCAATTCGCAAGGCCCGCGGGACGGGCAGGAAACGAACAGCAATAAGCAAGAACCAGACAAGAGAGCGTGTGACCATGGACCTCGGGCTCAAATCGAAAACCGCTGTCGTCACCGGCGCGAGCATCGGCATCGGCCGGGCCATCGCCAAGGGCCTCGCCGCCGAGGGCGTGCGTGTCGTCGGCGTGGCGCGGCGCACCGATCTTCTCGCCGAGCTGGTGAAGGAGGAAGGCTCCGGGCTGATCACGCCGTTCGAGCAGGACGTCATGGCCAAGGACGCGGCGGAGCGGATCGCAGCCTTTGCGTTGAAGGAGCTCGGCCATGTCGACATCCTCATCAACAATGCCGGCGGCAGCCGCCCCCTGCCGGTCGATGCCCCCGACAGCAAATGGGACGAGGCGATCGCGCTGAACTTCACCAGCTACCGCCGCATCGCGCATGCGCTGCTGCCGCAGATGATCGAACGCAAATGGGGCCGCATCGTCAACATCACCGGCAAGTCCGAGCCGGAAGGGCTCAACGCGGCGTTCGCCGCCAAGGCCGCCGTGCACGCCTGGGCCAAGGGCCTGTCCCGCGAGATCGGCGAGCACGGCATCACCATCAACTGCATCCCGCCCGGCCGCATCATGAGCGAGCAGATCCGCCGCAACTACGCGCCTGATTATCGCGAGCGCTTTGCGGAAGAGGAAATCCCGGTCGGCTATTGGGGCGAACCGGAGGATCTGGCCGCACTCGCGGTGTTTCTGGCCTCGCCGGTGGCGCGCTACATCACGGGCACGGTGATCCCGGTGGACGGGGGACTGAGGCGGTATCAGTTTTAGGGTTGGCCTCCCAAATCCACAGCCCGCGAACGCACGCCCTCTCCGGTTTGCCGCCGGATCTCACGGTTTGACGTAGCTCCAGCCCTGCTCCTGCAGCTCCATGACGCGGACGACGCCGGATTTGACGATCGTGGCCTGTGGAATCAGGTTTATGTCCTTGTTCTCCGCCTTGCGCATGTTTTCCTGCGTGTTGCCACAGGCTTTAAAGGAGATTTCGGGATGGCTCATCGCGAGCACCTCGATGCGCGGCTTTACCGGCGAGGTGTCATCGCGCAGCATGTGAAGGCCTGGACCAAAGGTGACGACCTCGATCGACACTGGTTCACCGAGATCGCGATAGTATTGCGCGACGTTGCTCGCATTGTTGAGCGTGAGGTTCATCATCGCAGGTTCGTTGGAATTGACCTGCAGCACCAGCCGGTGCGGCTTTTTCGCACTCTCGGTCTTCGTAGCCTGAGCCATCTTCGTGTTGTTCGGAGGATCCTGCCTGATCGCGTGGTTCTGCCGCGGCTTGCTCACCTGCTTCTGTCCACCCGGATGCTTCGGGTTGCTCGCCTGGCTCTTCTCGCGCGCCTGCGGGATCCACTGGGTGTCCTGCTGCGCCTGCGCGCCTGGTCCGACCAGAAGCAGCATCGTCAAGCCGCCGATGACTGCCATCACCAATCTTGGATTGATCATCTCGTGTCTCCCAATTCCTGACCATCACCTACCCGGTCTTGCGACGGCATGTGGCCATTTGCATGCAGCCGCCATTTTCTTGCGCACGTTTTCGAATCCGCTGAGCAGGAATTGTCCGTCCTGCGCCGGGCCAGTGCGGGTGAAAAGGCTCACAACGATGTGACCGTCGTCGGGCAGTGAGCTTAACAGCTTTACGACGTCGCCCCCGAAGGCGACGCCGGAGCCGAATGACGGCGACGCTGCTGCGAGTTGCATTGGCGTATCCGCATTCAGCCGAAAGGAGATGACGTATTCGTTGGCGCTGCGTGACAGCGCCGGTCCGGCGACTATGACTTCCGTGCGGCCTCTGCGGCAGTGGATTGCGAGCTGCATCGCGGCGCCATCCGAGCTGCCGACAGAAGTGGCGGTGGCGGTGACGACCGGCAGATAATCGACTGGCGAAGTCGTCTCGCTGACGATCCAGCCAGCATCCCGGCTGCCCCGACTGGACGGTGGAATCTTGCGCGATAAGTCTTGCAGGCATTCCAGCCGGGCTTGTCCCTCCATCGCCGAACAAGCCCTAAGTGTTTCCATGGGATCGCTCGTGCTTTGCGCGTAGGCGATACCGCAGGCGACGTTGAAGGCGACAGCGAGCGGAGGAGCGGCAGTCTTCATGGCCTCGCCTGTACGCTGCGCGCTTTGCGATCCAGCCATTCCTGCGCGGCTTGGAAGCGGGTGAGACCCGGGACGGATGCCGCAAGATTGATCGACTGCCATTTCGGATCGAAGCCTGGTGCCTGCAGGCGGTCGATGCGCGAGAACAGGTACTCGACAAGGCGAGCCACGCGTTGGTAGCGATTGGAGCCTGGCGGCCAGTTGAAAGCGACAAGCGCTGTCGGGACCGCGATGGTCGAGACCCGCTCACCCTGCTTGATCAGATTAGGATACTCATTGGCGTCCAAGGTCGCGGGCAGATAATAGTCCTCGAACATCTTGTCGTAACGGATCGGGAGGAACTTGAATCCAGCCTCCCAGCGGCCCTTTACGAAGGCGTCGACGGGTTTCGATGTGATGAACACCACGGCCGACATTTCGCCTTTGCGCATCTGTTCCAGGGCAAGCTGATGCGGGATGAATGTCTTTTCGACATCGATCCCGAGACGGCTGAAGATCAGTGGTCCTGAATAGGCGGCCGCAGTTCCCAGGGTGTTGAAGTTCACCTTCTTGCCGACAAGATCCTGCAGGCTTGTGATTTCAGGCCGCACAAAAATGTGCAGCTCGGATGGGAAGAGATTGAGCAGATAGGTGATGCGGCTTCGGATCTGCGGTGCCTGGATCTTATACTCCTCGAGCGCGTCGGAATTGATGATGGCTGTGTCGACGCCGCGCAAATAGAGCAGCGCATTCAGATTGTCGGTGGCCCCCCGGGTGACGATCGGCAGGAGATGCAGGTCTGCTCCGTCGTCGACGACGCGAGCCATTTCTGCGGCGAGGCGGATCGGCGCGCCCTCGAGCAGGCCTCCGGCGAGCCCGACCGTCCAGGCGTTCATCCGGTCCTTTTCGTTCTCGTTCGGAAGCGGCCGTCGGACGAGCTGTGCATCGGCCTTGGCATTTCTCGCCGTTTGCGCTTCCAAGCAGGCCGTTTGAAGCATCATGGCGACCGGCACCAACCAGGTAAGCAGGAGCAACGAGCGTGACTTTGGCGCCTTGTTCATGTCGTTCCCTTCCGGCTCAGCCATCGCAGGCTTTCGTTCTCTCGGACTGCAAGAAGCCCATTCTCATGGTCGCAACGCATCCAGCCGTTCCTTCGCTTCGCGAATCCCGCCCCTGTGTGCCTTCGCGTAGAGTTCGCGCGCCTTGGCCGCTTCGCCGCGAGTTCCATAAGTACCCCAGGCGGATAGAACCGCCGGATCGTAGGTCTCGGCGAGCATGAAACTCGCTTGCGCAATGTCTTTCTCAGCCGCGAGCTCGAGTACAATGCGTGCTGCACCAATATTTCCCTGATCGAGCAGCGCCCTGGCACGCGGGATCAAACGGGCCTCCGCCTCGTTCTGGACCGCGGCGGTCGGTGGCTCCGCCACTTCCACGCTCCGCGTCGCCGGCAAGACCGGGGCGTCATTTGCTTGCTCGGCGAGGACGCGCTCATGGGTGGAGCGCCACCCCGGTGCAAGATCTGTCTCCCTGGCCTCGGTTTTGCTCAGTTCCTGTTTCAGCGTCTGCCGCAGTTCACTGATCTCTCGTTTCGCGGCCTGTTTCTGCTGCAAGGTCGCATTTTCGGCCTCGCGCAATTGCACGTTGCGGGTTTCGATCTCCCGGCGCACTTCGGCAAGTTCGCTCTCCAGCGCAGCGGCGTGCGCCTGAGCCGCTTCGAGAGCGCGGCGTTGTTGATCGGCATCGGCAGCTGCTGCCTGCGCTGCTTTGGCTTCCGTGACGAGAACGGCATTCTTTTCCCGCTCTTGCTGCAGGGACTGCCGCAGTTCGGCAATCTCCGGCCCCGCCGCCTGGCTTTGCTCCGGGGTCGCAGCTTCCGTCATAACCAAGCGGCGCGGCATTCCGGCGAGTTCGCTCGCGAGCGCGGCGGCGCGCAACTGCGTCTCGTGGCGTTCCTGCTCAGCGCTCGCTGCTGCTGCCTGTGCGGCGTTCACCTGCCTTGCGCGGACGGCGCTATTTTCCCGCTCGCGCTGCAGAGACTGCTCTAGTTCCGCGATCTCCCGCTGCGCCGCCTCTCTCTGCTGCGCGGCCACATCCTCCGCCTTCCGCGATCCTGCGTCGCGGGCATCGATCTCGCGGCGGAACTCAGCAACTTCGTTCGCGAGCGCAGCGTTGCGCGCCTGCTGCTGTTGCAGCGACTGCCGCAACTCGTCCGCCGTAATCTTTGCGGCGTGGGCGTGCTGGACCGCCTCCTCAAGTTCCTTGCGCGCCCCGTCCAGTTCACTGGCGCGCGCATTACTGTGCAAAGCATCTCGATCGGGCCATGGCTCAGGCTGCACCATGCCCGCCGGCACCGTGTACGTCAGGGCTCCGCTCGCTTCGCGCTGCAGGAGCGCTTGCGACCCCGCCCCTATTTCCGGCCGTTGGTCGGAGCTGAGGGCATTCTCGCCGCCGATTTGCGTCCTTTCCGGAATCGCTCGTGCGCCGAAAGTGTCGAACACACCCAGTAAAGCCGCTCCAATCAGGATCGCAGGAAGCAAAATGAGAGCCGCTGCGAGCGGATTGCCCAATGGTCCGCCGTCTGGGTCAATGTCCTCAGTTTCGGGATACCAATGGGTCGGCTCAGCGTCGATTGGAGCGCCGTCTTTGGAGACCCATTTGCCTGCTTGAGGCGACCAGCGAGCGACGTCAACGACCCCGGTCGCATCTTCCACCCAGATGTCTTCTCCGTCCCTGGGTGCAGTCTCAATCGGTCGGCGCATCGATCACGCCTCTTTAGATAACGGCTAGAGCGGCGCGATTGCTCCGCCTGTTTCGCAGTTCGGCATGGACGAAAAATTCCTTGGATCGAAATGACT